>JAZNZE010000011.1:0-107216 GCA_045594785.1 Eubacteriales bacterium | reverse complement strand
AAAAGGCAAAAATTGTACAAACTACAAGAGAAATAACTATCGCAACAGTTGCAGGCTTTTTATATTTTGAAATAGCCGATACTCTTGACTTGACCGATACTTCACCGAAAGCCAGAGGGCACGCAGAAATGACTCTGCTTTTTATGCCGAGTGTCAAAAGAGCTTCGGAATAATCAGCTTTGTCGTTGTCGCCAAGATTGGAAATAACCTTCTCGTCACAAGCCGACTCAATATCACGGCAAAGAAGAACATAAGCGACCCACAAAAGCGGATTAAACCAATAAATAGAGAGAAGCAGGAACCCTAGGGGTTTCCAAATGTGGTCAAGTCTTTTTATATGTGCTCTTTCGTGTGCTACTACGTGTGAATAATCCTTGTCGGACATGGTCGAAGGAAGATAAATGCGCGGTCTAATGATTCCGAGTATAAACGGAGTTTTTACATAATCGCAAAGATATACATTATCCTCACGTTCCACCTTAACCCTTGTTTTTATGCGCAGATAAATAAAAGATACCGTCATATAGATAAGCATACAGAGCATAACCGCGAGCCAAATCCAACCGAGCACAGTTGTCCAAACGTGCATAGGATTTGCGCTATACTCAGGACGAGCTTCCATTGAACCGGAAAGAATGGGGTTAACGATTTCGTCAACACTGCCGAATCCTGTATCAAGTGCGGGATATCTATCGTGAGTAATAGTAGTAGGTATAGTATTTTTGCTTGGAATAAGACTCATAGCACTTTCAATACTGAAAGGGAAAAGCAATCTTAAACCAACAAATCCCCAAAGCAAAACAGAAACCCATTTAGGTGCTTTTTTGGCAAATAAACGATAAAGAATGATAGCTAAAACGAGGAAGCTAGCCGTGATGCTGATATTCAATACGTGTATGAATAAATCTTCCATCGTCAGCTCCTTTTCATATTTTCGATAATGGCTCTAATTTCTGCGATCTCGTCCTCGCTCAAATTCTGCCTTGATGTGAAAGCAGCTATAAAGGCAGGGAGCGAACCGCCAAAGTTTTCCTTGACAACCTTTTCGCTTTGCATAGAATAAAACTCGTCTTTTGAAATTAAAACAGTAACAGTTCCGTTATCGTTCTTGAAAATGCCGCGTTCGGAAAGTCTTTTAAGTACGGTGTAGGTCGTAGTACGCTTCCAATCAAACTCTGCCTCGCAAAGCTTAATAAGCTCCGATGTAGAAAGTGGAGCACGCTCCCAAACGATATCCGCGAATCTCGATTCTATAGCGCCAAGTCTAATCTCATTCATAATAAAAACCTCCGTCTAATATTTGTAGACACATATAGTCTACCACATGTAGACGAGTTTGTCAACATATTTATTTTGAATATTTACAAATAGATAATTGCTTCCCGATAACTGACCTTTTATTACCGTTTTGAAGCAACTGAAACACTTTTGAAAACAAAAATATACACGCCTTGATGTTGATCTTTGAGGGCATAAAATCACGGAAATCTCCTTCAATGAAGCAGATCCAATAACCACGATTTATACATATAACACGAAGCTAAAGAAAAGGCTTTTAGAGTTTTCCGAGGAATGCCCGGATTTGTGCAAGGTACAACAGAAAAGAGATAGGCATCCACAGAAGCGGTTGTACGGGAATCAGCCTCGCCCTGCAAGGTTTCTCGCAGAGAAACGGCGAGGCTGTGTTTCGAACCCAATTCGCGCGATTTGAGAAGAAGAAAGATATAGAGAGACAAGGTTAAGAAGGGAGCAGAGTGTTCGCGCGAGTGGGTTCGAAGTCGTACGGGACACGAATCCCAAGAAAAACAAAAAGCACCACAATTGTGGTGCTTTTCTTGGGATTGGTGACCCGTACGGGAATCGAACCCATGTTACAGCCGTGAAAGGGCCGTGTCTTAACCGCTTGACCAACGGGCCGCGAGTGGTAGCGGATGTCGGATTTGAACCAACGACCTGCCGGGTATGAACCGGACGCTCTAGCCAACTGAGCTAATCCGCCAAAAAATCGGTCTTGCCGAAATCTCGCTTGGATATTATATCACAGGAAAAGTCAATTGTCAAGAGGTTTTGAAAAAACTTTTGCAATTTTGTAAAAAACTTTATTTCTATCAAAATTGATGTCTTATTTACAGAAATCCTCTATATATCTGTCGGTTGCGTCCTTGATTATTCGGATTGCAGCGTCTCTTCCGCTGACCTCGTTAACTGCGGTTGTTTTGTTTTCGAGATTCTTGTACACGGTGAAGAAATGTCCCATTTCATCAAATATGTGCTTTGGAAGCTCGTCTATATTCTTGTAATGGTTATAGTTCGGGTCGTCAAAAGGAATAGCTATAATTTTTTCATCGTTTCTGCCGTTGTCAATCATTGAGATGACGCCTATCGGATATGCGCGCACAAGGCACATCGGCTCAAGCGGCTCAGCGCAGAGGAGCAATACGTCAAGAGGGTCGTTATCGTCACCGTAGGTTCTTGGAATAAATCCGTAATTTGCGGGATAGTGAGTTGACGTATAGAGTATTCTGTCGAGCATTATAAGACCGGTTTCCTTATCAAGCTCATACTTTTTCTTTGAGCCCTTTGAAATCTCAATAACGCAAATGAAATCCTCAGGTGTAATTCTTTTAGGTGAAATGTCGTGCCAAATATTACTCATAAAATATACCTCTCTTTTCCTATAGTATACTCCTTTTTTTAAAAAAATGCAATACCGACCCGAAATAACCTTGACAAAATCCTCGCATAAGTGTATAATTATCATTAATTTTAAAATTATACTGTGCAGACGGTATGTCTGAAAGGAGCTACTATGAATACGAAAATTCTTAAGCTTATCGAAAAAGATGCGAAAATGAGCATTGAGGATATTGCAGCCGCCGCGGGTGTGAGCACCGATGAGGCTGCCGCCGAGATAGCTGAAATGGAGAGCGCGGGAATTATAAGAGGCTACAAGGGTATTATTGACTGGTCTAAGGCGGATACCGCACGTGTAAGCGCAATCATAGAGCTTAAGGTTATGCCTGCTGCGGGACTTGGCTTTGAGGACGTTGCAAAGAGAATATCCGAGTATCCCGAGGTTGAATCGGTTGCTCTTATGTCCGGAGCGTACGACCTTTCGGTTATAGTAAAGGGTAAAACCTTCCAGGAGATAGCTATGTTCGTTGCAAAGGAGCTTGCTGTTATCGATTCGGTTACCTCTACTGCAACAAATTTCATTATGAGACAGTATAAAGAATTCTCTGTCGAGCTTTGCTCTGACGATGAGGATAGAAGGGTTAAGATTTCCTTATGATAGATTACACAAAAATGCTTGCAAAGACCCCGAGCGAAATAAAACCCTCGGGAATACGCAGGTTTTTCGATATAGCAAACAGCATGGAGGGGGTTATATCCCTCGGTGTCGGTGAGCCTGACTTCAAAACACCTCGCAGAATAAGAAATGAGGGTATACGTACCCTTGAGCGCGGTTACACAGGCTACACGGCAAACAGAGGACTTAAAGAGCTGCTCTGTGAAATCTCAAAATACGTAAACAGAAAATATAACGCACTATATAACCCTGACGGTGAAATACTCGTCACTGTTGGAGGCAGCGAGGCAATAGACCTTGCGGTAAGAGCAATCATATCGGTAGGTGATGAGGTTATAATTCCCCAGCCGTCATACGTTTGCTACGAGCCGATAACCCGTCTTGCAGGCGGCGTGCCCGTAATAATAGAAACGAAGGCTGAAAACGGATTCAAGCTCACCGCAGACGAGCTTCGCGCTGCAATAACCGAGCGCACCAAGCTGCTTATTCTTCCGTATCCCTCAAATCCCACGGGTGCGGTAATGGACAGGGAAGATCTTGAGGCAATTTCCGAGGTTCTTAGGGACACCAATATTGCCGTTATTTCCGATGAAATATACGCGGAGCTTACCTTTGGTAAAACTCACGTCAGCGTACCGTCAGTTTCGGGTATGAAGGAGAGAACTATACTCGTAAACGGCTTTTCTAAGGCGTTTGCCATGACAGGTTGGCGTCTTGGCTATCTTTGCGCTCCGAAGGAGCTTTGCTCGGTTATGACAAAAATTCACCAGTATGCAATAATGTGCGCTCCCACAACATCTCAGTACGCTGCTATCGAAGCTCTCAGAGCCTCTGACGAGGACGTGGCTCAGATGATAGAGGAATACGACAGAAGAAGACGCATAATCGTAAAAGGCTTTAACGATATCGGGCTTGAATGCAGAGAGCCCTTCGGAGCGTTTTACGCATTTCCCTCAATCAAGAGCACGGGAATGACCAGCGAGGAGTTCTGTGAAAGGCTTCTTTATTCGAAAAAGGTTGCCGTAGTTCCGGGAACAGCGTTCGGTGATTCGGGAGAGGGCTTTATCCGCGCGTCATATTGCTACTCGCTTTCGCATATCAAGGAAGCGCTTCGCCGAATTAAAGAATTTATTGACGAGCTTGGAGCATAGGCACAATGATAATAGAAAAAGGAAGACCTGCCTCGGTCGAAGGCAGACTGAAAAAGGAAATAAAGTCATACGACCTCTTGGATTCGCTCGGAATAGAGTATGAAAGAGCCGACCACGATGCAGCTATGACTATGGAGGCTTGCCTCGAAATAGATGCCGCTCTAGGTGCTAAAACCTGCAAAAATCTCTTTCTTACAAACCGCCAGCAAACAGCGTTTTATCTTCTGCTGATTCCGGGTGACAAACCGTTTAAAACTAAGGATATATCTGCTCAGATAGGCTCATCGCGCCTCTCCTTCGGCTCTCACGAGCTTATGGAAGAGCTGCTTGATATAACCCCCGGCTCGCTTACCGTTCTGGGACTTATGAACGACCTTGACCGTGACGTAACGCTTCTTATTGACGAGGACGTATTAAAGGCTGAGTTTTTTGGCTGTCACCCCTGCATCAATACTTCGACCGTTAAGTTTAAAACACAAGACCTGCTCGAAAAGCTTATCCCTGCGCTTAAGCATAGACCGACAATGGTAAATCTGCCATCAGAAGCAGAATAACTGCCGTTTGTACTCGTTTTAATTCAATAAATTTCAAATCAAAACAAAAACACCTTGCTGTATTTTAGCAGCAAGGTGTTTTTGCATATATCACAAAATGCGCAAAAATGCAAATTAAAGTTTACAAAAATAAAGAAAACTCGATTTTTTCGAGTTTTCTTTTTAGGAATTGTATAGATTACAAAGCAGCCTTTATGAGCTGATTTATCCTTTCTCTTACGTGAAGCATTTCGTGCGAGGAAAGTGCGCAGCGTTCAAATGTAAGCTCGTCACCGAGCACTGCCTCAATCTCTGCAACAACTCTGTCGTGGCCGTAATACTTTTCGCAGAGCTTCATAGCCTTTATGTCCTGCAGACCCTCGTGGAATACTATAATTCTTGCAGATTCCAACGCAGTTCCGTCTGCAGCGGGATATACCGAAAATGCATCTCCGCCCGTGAAGATAAGGTTTGCTCCGCATTCAAGATAGGGGTTAATCATATCGGTTGACCATTGGTTATTATAGAAGTTATATCCCCACTGCAAAAACCCTTCGATGTTGAATTTGTACATCTGCATACCGACAGAGCGGTTACGCCATGCGGGCATGGAGTGGAAACGGTTTGAAACGTTGATGTTCTGTCCCATGCAGTTATAGGTCCAGAGGTGAGGAACCTTAGCTTCAAGGAAATGCGCGATATGGTCTAATGATGGAATGGGGTTCTTTACAGCGCCCTTTTTGTAAAGTTCGAAATCCGAGAGAGCGTCCATAATAGTGTAGCCTTCAAGCAGATCGGCAACCGATTCTCTTGCTGCGTTATACTTTTCAAGATGATCAAGGTGCGGCTCGTCTGAAATATGGAAGAAGCAACGCTTGTCGTTTCCACCCTTCTTCATGAATGCGATAAGCTCGGTAAGAAGCTGACGGATAAAGGTATTGTACTCCTTGCCTGTGGAATCGGTTTCCCAGCCGAAGATTTTTTTATACTCACCGTTCTCGGTTGCCATAATCTTCGGTGCGTGAGCAGCACCCCACTGGGTGAAAAGGTGAGCTATTTCAAAGTAGTCGATTCCTACTCTGTCGCACATATCTATCCATCTTTGAAGACGAGTGAAATCGAAGGTGTACTTGTCACCGTTTTTGGTTATATCAAGAAGCTGAACGGTGGTTCTCTCACCGCCTACCGCGGTGTCAAGCGGAGGGGTGAATATGGGAGTAAGAAGGGTGTTTATTCCGTTTTCTCTTGCAACTCGCGCAAAGTTTTCAACTATTCTCCAGTGCTCCTCTGACCATGCAGGAACGCGGTAGTAATCCGCAAGGCAGTCGGAATGGAACCACTGAGTAAAGTATATGTCTTCCTTTGGGAGAACTGCGTCGATTACCTCAAGGGTAAATGAGTTTTCTCGCTTTCCGTGCTTTTCTGTGTCGAGAGTTATCTTAAGCTCGTATTCTCCTGCCTTGATATCCTCGGGAATTCTCATTTCAATCCAGAGAGCAGAAAGTGCACAGGGAGAAATCGAAATCTTACCGCCGTACTGAAGAGGGGTAAGAACATCGGGGAAAAGTCCGGGCGCGGTGCGGAGATAGTTATTATCAATTCCGCCTCTCTCCCAGTTTACAGTCTTAACAACGGGAACCTGATATATATCTCTTACCGAATGAATGTAGGGAGCAAGTGAGCCTGTTATTTTCGGTTCTACTCTTATTACGTTATCCATAATATCCGAGCCGCCCTGCTCGTATGTAAACATATACTGAATAGAAACGCGCTCGCCTTTAAGAGCGGTGAGCTTTTTAAGCTCAGGATAACTTACGACTCTTTCGTCTGCGAAGATTTTTTCCTGAGATGAAGTGATTTTTGTTACAATCATAATTCTAGTCCTTTCGTGTTCTTAAAATATTCAGTAGCTTCTCGAAATTTTCGGGAAGGGGAGCAGAAAACTCCATTTTTTCTTTAGTTCTCGGGTGGGTAAGAGTGAGCTTCTTTGCGTGCAGAATCTGTCCGTCAAGAAGCGAGGAGTGAAGCTTTTCAAAACGGATTTTTCCGCCTCCGTAAACCTCGTCACCGATAAGCGCGTGTCCTATATATGACATATGCACCCTTATTTGATGTGTTCTTCCTGTTTCAAGATAAGCCTTAACGTAGCTCACCTCTCCGAATGCCTCGATAACCTCGTAATGCGTTACCGCTTCCTTTGCGTGCGCTCCGGGGGAGAGAAGAACCGCCATCTTTTTTCTGTCTATAGGGTGTCTTCCTATAGGATAATTAAGCGTTCCTTTCACTTCTTTGAAGCCGCCCTTTATAAGCATATGGTATTCTCTTACGATTTTGTGGCGCTCCAGGTCGGCAGAGAGCGCCTGGTGGGCAAAATCGTTTTTTGCAATAACGAGAAGTCCCGAGGTGTCCTTATCAATTCTGTGTACTATTCCGGGACGCATAATGCCGCCAATACCCGAAAGAGAATCCTTCATATGATACAGAAGCGCATTAACAAGCGTTCCCGAATAGTTTGAGGGAGCAGGGTGAACGACCATACCCGACCTCTTGTTTATAACCGCAATGTCCTCGTCCTCATATACGATATCGAGCGGAATATTTTCGGCCTCGATTTCACATTCCTTTGCTTCGGGCAGATTTACAGCAACCTCATCGCCCTCTTTTACAGCGTATTTTTTTGACACGGGTGCGCCGTTAAGCGTAATATCACCGTTTTCAATAAGCTTTTGAGCGGCGCTTCTGGAAAGCTCGGTTTCTTCTGCAATAAAGCTGTCTATACGCTCGCCCGAGTATTCTTCGGTTACCGTCAGAATCATTTCTTTTTTTCCTTTTTGAGCTTTGATTCTTTTATAATGTCAAGCACAAGCGCAAGTATAAGAAGCCCTGCGCCAACGCAAACGAAGGAATCAGCTCCGTTGAATACCGCAAAATCTATAATGCGGAAATCTATCATATCCACAACGTAGCCTAGCGCGGTTCTGTCAATCATATTTCCGATACCGCCGGAGATTATCATAGCAACGGAAATTTCATAAAGCCTGTTTTGCGCCATACCTGAGTAGAGAAAGGCGAGCATAGCCACGATAGCAATGCTTGAAACCACCATAAATACCCATCTTGAATCGGATAGCATACCGAAGGCAGCGCCGCGGTTTTCAACGTAGGTCAGGTGAATTACGTCTTCAATAATCGGCAGGGTATCAATCGGCTTTAAAAACTTTACCGCAAGAAGCTTTGTTATCTGGTCTATGCCTATTCCCAGGAGTATTATCACACTGAAAAAGGTGTATTTTTTTACCGAAAGCTTTTTCATTTTTAAATCCTTAAAATATTTATTTGGCGTACCCGCTTTTGCGAATACGCCAATACTGTTAATCGCGGATATCTATTCCGCTTGGGGTGATGATGTAGGTGCCGGGAGCAACGTTCTTTATCTCGCCGTCCTTGGTATAAGTAACGCCGTTAAGGAAATCAAGCATTCTTATAGTGGTCGCCTTGTCCATAAGCTCCATATTGAGAACCACGGTGCAGCCCTCGATAAGATAATCGGCAATCGTGCTTACCTCGTCAAATGATTCGGGGCGAACGACCTTAAGCTCAATATTGCTTCCCTCGATTGAAGAGGGGGCGGGAGCGGGCTTTTCCTCAACGGGAGCGGGTCTCTCAAAGGTAGCTTCGGTAGCCTCGTCAAGATTCTTGAATTCTATTTCTTCCTCGTTCATTATTCTGTTCTTTGCTCTCATTTTTTCTGCAAGCTTATCAAACATTTTTTATCTCCTTTTGCTTTTACTTTACAAATAATTTTCTTCCTACTCTAACGAGAGTAGAGCCCTCCTCGATTGCAACGCGGTAGCTGTCGCTCATTCCCATAGAGAGTGTCGGATTTTCGCCAAAACCGTATTTTTCACCGAGTGTATCAAAGAGCTTTTTCGTAAGTCTGAAATATTTGCGAAGGTCCTCTGGATTTTCGGATACGGGCCCCATAGTCATAAGTCCGTTGACGGATATGCCCTTTATTCCGAGAATTTCGGTCATAAGCCTTTCGGTATCCTCGGGGAGAACTCCGCTTTTGTTTTCCTCAGCCGCGCTGTTCACCTCAATTAAAACGGGTATGATTCTTCCGCATTTTTCAGCGTGCCTTCCGATATCCTCGGCAAGCTTTAGCGAGTCAACAGAGTGTATCATAGCGGTGCAGGGAGCAACCAGCTTTATTTTATTCCGCTGAAGAGTGCCTATCTCGTGCATTTCTGCCGTGAGCCCCAGTCCCTCGATAAGCTCGGATTTGCGCTTAACCTCACCGGGCCTGTTTTCACCGAGGCTTTTTGCACCGGCGCGAACAAGCTCAACCGTTTCCTCGTCACTTCCGCTTTTCGTAACGCAAACGAGCTTTGGCACGGGAACACCGACTGAGGCGGCAATATCGGCAAGCTCATTTTTCAGCGCATCGTAATTTCTTTTTATATAGCCGTAATTTTCCATAACAAACCTAAAAACGTTATTTTTATTTATTATATCATTTTGTACTATCAAATTCAAGGGCTTTGTGAAAATATTTCGACAAATAAACCTATTGATTTTAATACTGATGTATGTTATAATAATATGTAATAATATTTTATTATTTTATCGGAGTTATGAAATGCACGAAAAAATAAACGGAGCAGCGCTCCCGAGCGTAGCAGCTCTTTCTTATCTTGGAGATGCGCGCCATTCGCTTTACGTCAGGCGAATGCTTATAGAACGGGGACTGACAAAAGCTGCAGACCTAAACCGTGAAGCGCTGAAATACGTTACCGCTGAGGCGCAGGCAGATGCATACGGCAAAATTGAAGGACTTCTTTTAGATGACGAGCTTGCCGTTTTCAGACGCGCTCAGAATTCGACTCATCTCAATAAGCCAAAAAGGGCTTCCGGCAAGGATTACCGCCTTGCAACCGGATTTGAGGCTGTAATAGGTATGCTCGAATGGATAGGAGACACCGAGCGGCTTGAAATGCTGCTTCTTGCCGCATATAATGATGACAATAAGACCACAGGAGATAAACAAAATGATTCAGAGAATTAAAGGAACGATGGATATTCTTCCTTCAGAAACCCCGCTTTTCAGATACATAGAGGGTGTAATGCGCGAGGAGGCGGAGAAATACGGGTACGGTGAAATACGCACACCCACCTTTGAGAATACGGAGCTTTTCGTAAGGGGAGTAGGTGATACGACTGACGTGGTGCAGAAGGAAATGTACACCTTTGCCGACAGGGAGGAGAACCGCTCTATTTCTCTTCGTCCCGAGGGAACGGCTTCGGTTGCCAGAGCTATAATTGAAAACGGAAAATGCTCCGACCCGATGCCGCTAAAGTATTACTATATCATATCCTGCTTCCGTCACGAGAAGCCCCAGGCGGGAAGAAGCCGTGAATTTTTCCAGTTCGGAACAGAGCTTTTCGGCTCTGAAAATCCGGCATCTGATGCTACCGCTATAGCTCTTGCTCATTCGGTGCTCAAAAGACTTGGACTTACGAACGTAAAGCTTCATATCAATTCGATTGGCTGTAAGGAATGCCGCCCTGCATACAGAGAGGCGCTCATTAACTATTACAGTGAGCATAAAGCGGTTCTTTGCGATAACTGCAAGTCCCGTCTTGAGAAGAATCCTCTTCGTCTTCTTGACTGTAAGAATCCCGATTGCCACGCCCTTGCAGAGAAAGCTCCAAAAACAACCGACCATCTTTGTGAGAGCTGTGAGAAGAAATTTGATATGCTCAAATCCTGCCTTGACGCGATGGAGATAGACTACGTTGTTGATTCTTCCATAGTAAGAGGACTTGACTACTACACCGGTGCGGTATTTGAATTTATCGCAGAGGGAATTGGCGCTCAGTCCACCGTTTGCGGCGGAGGAAGATATGACGGTCTTGTTGAATCGCTTGGCGGCCCCGCACTCTCCGGCATCGGTTTCGGAATGGGCATAACCAGGCTTATTCTCGCTATGCGCGAGCTGGGACTTGATAAGATTGAGGCTGCAAAGCCTAAGGTTTATATTGCGGCTTTGGGAGAAGCAGCGGCAGTCAAGGGACTTGCAATTGCCGAAAGGCTCAGAAAGAGCGGCGTTTACGCAGAGTGCGATATAGTAGGAAGAAGCCTCAAGGCACAGATGAAGTATGCAAACAAGATAGGTGCAGGCTATACCCTTATTATCGGTGACGGTGAGATAGAAACCGGCAAGGCTCAGCTTCGTAATATGGAATCGGGCGAGCAGACCGAGGTTTCTCTTGACACTTTTACAATTTGATATGACTGACAGAACAAAATTTCTTCCCGTCAATATGACTGACGTGCGGAATAAAGGGTGGTCCGAGGTAGATTTCGTCTACGTCTCGGGAGACGCTTACGTTGACCACCCGTCATTTGGCGCGGCAATTATTTCGAGAGTGCTGGAGGCTGACGGATTTCGCGTAGCCTTTCTTTCTCAGCCGGACTATAAGTCGTGCGAGGATTTTAAAAGATTCGGTAAACCGCGGCTTGGATTTCTCGTTTCCTCGGGAAATATAGATTCAATGGTTGCGCATTATACCGTTTCAAAGAAAAAACGCTCGTACGATTATTATACTGCAGGCGGAAAAATGGGCGCAAGGCCTGACCGAGCCGTCATAGTTTACTGCAATCGAATAAGAGAGGCGTACGGTGACGTGCCTATTATCATAGGCGGACTTGAAGCCTCGCTTCGCCGTTTTGCTCATTACGATTATTGGGACGATAAGGTGAGGCGGAGTATACTCGTTGACTGCCGCGCGGATATCCTTACCTACGGAATGGGTGAAAATATTCTCAGGCGTATTGCAGCTCTTCTTGATAAGGGTGTTCCGATAAAGAAAATTCGTGACGTACGCGGCTGCGTATACCTCGCCAAAAGAGACGACAAGGTCTTTTTTGACGCCATTGAGGTTGGAGATTACGATGTACTTAAGGAAGATAAGGCGGCATACGCAAAGGCATTTGCCGTTCAGTACAAAAATACCGATTCGGTGCGCGGTAAGGCTATAATTGAGTATTACGGTGATAAGATGCTGGTGCAGAATCCTCCGATGCCTCCGCTTACCCGCGAGGAGCTTGACAGAGTTTATGCGCTCCCCTATACAAGAGAATATCACCCCGATTACGAAGCCTTTGGCGGAGTTCCTGCTATAACCGAGGTCAAGCATTCGATAACTCATAACAGAGGCTGCTTCGGAGCTTGTAACTTCTGCGCCATAGCCTTCCATCAAGGCAGAGAGGTGCGCTCAAGAAGTGAAGAAAGCGTTATAAGAGAAGCGGAAATTATTTCAAAAATGCCCGACTTTAAGGGCTATATAAATGACGTAGGCGGTCCTACGGCGAATTTCAGATATCCTTCCTGTGATAAGCAGGCGCAGAGCGGTGTCTGTCCTTCGCGTAAGTGCCTTGCTCCCACCCCTTGCAAAAATCTTAAGGTGGACCATACCGAGTATATGAATATGCTCGAGAAAATTGAGAAAATCAAGGGCGTCAAAAAGGTATTTATCCGTTCGGGCATCAGGTTTGATTACCTTCTTTATGACGGCGATGACAGATTCTTCCGCCGCCTTGTAAAAAATCACGTCTCGGGTCAGCTCAAGGTTGCCCCCGAGCACTGCTCAAACAACGCCCTTTTTATGATGGGTAAGCCCTCTGTTGACGTGTTTGAAAAATTCAAAAAGAAATATTTTGAGCTTTGTCTGGACGCAGGACTCGAACAGTATCTTGTTCCGTATCTGATGTCAAGCCATCCGGGTGCAACTATGAAGGATGCGGTGGAGATGGCTCTCTGGCTTAAAAAATGGGGATACTCTCCGGAGCAGGTTCAGGACTTTTATCCCACTCCCGGAACTATCTCTACGGTAATGTACTATACCGGCATTCATCCGATGACAGGTAAGAAGGTATACGTCACGACTGATTATCACGAGAAGAAATTGCAGAGAGCGTTGCTTCAGTTCTCAAAGCCCGAAAATGCAAATCTCGTGCGTGAGGCGCTCAGAATGGCAGGCAGAGAGGATCTTATAGGAAACGGTCCGGAATGTCTGGTACGCCACGCCTTCGGTCAGGGAAGCGAGGCACGCTTTACTCCTCGCACTAAGCTTAAGAAAAAGATTTCCTCGCGTGCTTCCGTGAAGGGAGCATCAGGTGCGCAGAAGGGTAAAAAAATAGCTCAAAGCTCCCCAAAAAGCAAAAAAGCGACAGTCAAAAAATCAAAAATCGGCAATCTTGCACAAAAAAGCGCAAGAAATACAGGAATAAAACCTAAAAAGCATTAAAAATACTATAAAAAAGCAAAACTTAGTAAAAAATACGAACTCAAACCATTGAAAAAACCGAGCAGTTTTAAAAAAAGATGTTTTTTCAAAAAAATTGAAAAAATTTAAAAAAGGTATTGACAAAACGGAAAAGTGAAGAATTTAAGAAGAAACCTGATTTTAGGCTTCAAAAGGCTTAAAGTGTGGATAACCTGTTGAAAACTCAGGAGCAATTCGACAAATTCTTGGAAAATCGAACTCTTTCGACAAAAAGTTTTCCACAATTTCAACACTTTCGAATGTGGAAAATCCGAAAAAAATTATTTTTCAATTTTTGGAAAAATAGGAAAATTAGAACTTTCACCGAGCTGAAAAACACTTTTTAAAAGTGTCGCAACGAATAAAAAATGTCACACCTTGAATAATTGAATGGTATTTTTTACGAACACACAAAAAAACAGAATCCGGAAGACGAAAAACCGTATGAATGAGCTAAAAAACAGATATATTTCGGCAAAGAGAGGGCTTTTTGACAAGGTCTTTTCCGAAAAGCTGAATACAGAGCAGAGAAGAGCCGTTTTTACTGCAAAAGGGCCGCTTCTCGTGCTTGCAGGCGCGGGCAGCGGAAAAACTACCGTTCTCGTAAACCGCATCGTCTATTTAATTAAATACGGAAACGCATATTTTTCCGAGGCAGTTCCCGAGGATTTATCCGAAGGCTTAGTGGGTGCACTTGAAAATGCTTCGGATATGCCTGCCTCCGAGATGGCAGAAATTCTGCCCGAATTCATTTGCGAGCCGTGTCCACCCTGGGCAATTCTTGCCATAACGTTTACGAATAAGGCTGCAGGGGAAATCAAGGCGAGACTTGCATCGGCTTTTTCCGACCCCTCTGTTTCGGATTCTATATGGGCGGGTACTTTTCACTCTGTCTGCCTTCGTATTCTCAGAAAATACGGTGAAAGGCTCGGTTACCGGAGCGGCTTTTCCATTTACGATACTGACGATAAACGCAGGCTCATATCCATTTGTATGAAGGAGCTGGGGATAGACGAAAAGCGTCTTGCTCCCAGAGCGGTTGCGAATGAGATAAGTAAAGCAAAGGACAGGCTTGAAGGCGTAGATTCCTTTAAGCTTGAAGGAGACCCGCGCGAGCGTGATATTTTGAGAATATATAAGCTTTATCAGAAAAAGCTCGGTGAGTACAATGCCGTAGACTTTGACGATATAATAATGAAGACGGTTGAGCTTCTCGAAAATAACGATGACGTGCGTGAGTATTACCAACGCAAATTCAGATACGTGCTGGTTGACGAGTATCAGGATACCAACTATGCGCAGTTCGTTCTGACAAAGCTTTTAGCAGATGCCCATAGAAACATAATGGTAGTCGGAGACGATGACCAGAGCATTTACCGTTTCCGAGGCGCTACAATAGAAAACATACTTAATTTTGATAAGACCTATCCCGATGCAACGGTAATAAAGCTCGAGCAAAACTACCGTTCCACCGAAAATATACTTTCCGCTGCAAACTCTATAATAAAAAATAACGGAGACCGCCACGCAAAAAGCCTCTGGTGTGATAAGGGTGAGGGTGAAAAAATTACTCTTTACGAAGCCTTCGACCAAAACGATGAGGGAAAATACATAATATCCGAAATAATCAAGGGTGTTAAAGAAAAGGGAAAGAAATATTCGGATTTTGCGGTTCTTTACCGTGTAAACGAGCTGGCTCGTTCACTTGAAACAACCTTTACGAAAAGTGCCCTTCCTTACAAGATTCTCGGTTCAATGCGATTCTACGACCGCAAGGAAATAAAGGATATTATAGCATACCTTTCGGTTATCAATTCTCCCGGTGACAGTCTTCGCCTTAAAAGAATAATCAACGAGCCTAAAAGGAAAATCGGCACCGCAACCGTAGATGCGGTAGAAGAGCTTTCCGAAAGCACGGGGCTTTCTATGTACGAGATAATGAGGAATGCCTCGGAGTATACCTTGCTCGGCAAGGCGGGCGAGAAGCTGATTGCGTTTGTAAAAATGATGGATAGCTTCCGCGAGAGCGCCCTTTCTCCTTCTATGCTTATTGAAACGGTATTCGCTGATACCGGATACAAGGCAATGCTTACTGCCGAGGGCTTTGAGGGTGAAGGAAAAATTCAGAACGTAGAAGAATTTATCTCAGCGGCGGTTGAATATGAAAAGAGATGCTCCGATGCCGGTGAGGAGGCAACTCTCGTGGGATTCCTCGAAGAAATTTCGCTCGTCAGTGACGTTGATAAATACGATGAGACGGCAGATGCTGTCGTTCTTATGACTATTCACGCAGCTAAGGGACTGGAATTTCCCACGGTGTTTCTTGCAGGAACGGAGGACGGAATCTTCCCATCGCAGCAGAATATGGGCGACCCTGATGAGATGAGCGAAGAAAGACGTCTTATGTACGTTGCAATAACCAGAGCTAAGAATAAGCTTTATATTACTCACGCAAAGAACAGAACTATGTACGGAAGAACCGGCTTCAATCCTCTTTCCGTCTTTATAAGGGAAGAGCTTCCGAGCTCCCTCGTTCTCCGAGAAGGAATAAGAAAAGCGCCGCCAAGGCAGTCTGTTTCCTACGGATATGTAAACCAAAGTCGTCAAAAAAATGACAGAACACCGATTTCTCCCGAGCTTCGCAGACCTGTGGATATATTTCCTTCAAGAAGTGAAAGAGGCGCGGGAAACTACGGTATACAGAAGCTTTTACCGGGTACGCGCGTAAGCCACGCTATGTTCGGAGAGGGAACTGTTCTCTCTGCAAGAGATATGGGAGGAGACGTGCTTTACGAGGTTGCTTTTGATTCGGGACAGAATAAAAAGCTTATGGCAACGTTTGCAAAACTTAAGAAGATATAAGGATTTTTTTAAATGATAAAATATGTAATTTTCGACCTTGACGGAACCTTGCTTGACACCTGCACCACGATAACGCATTACATTAATCTCGTTCTAAGACGCGAGGGTATACGCGAGATAAGCGAGAATGAGTGCAAGTATTTTGTTGGCAACGGTACTAAAAATCTTATAAAGAGGGTAATGGATAGCCGCGGCATCACAGACGAAGAGACTTACCTTCGCGTGTTGAAGGAATACAACAGAGAATACAATCTTAACACAATTTATCTCACGAAGCCTTACGCTGAAATACCCGAGCTTCTCTCTGCGCTTAAGGAAAAAAACGTCAGACTTGCGGTGCTTTCCAACAAGCCGGACGACACAACGAGCAATATCATTCCGTCATTCTTTCCGGGCACCTTTGAGGTGGTTCACGGGGGCAGAGACGGAGTACAGCTCAAGCCGTCTCCCGAAGGAGTTTTTGAGATATATAAGGAGCTTGGAGCTTCGGCTGACGAGGTTATCTACGTTGGAGATACCGGAGTTGATATGCAGACGGGCAAGGCTGCGGGAGCTAAGCTGACTGCAGGAGTTTTATGGGGATTCAGAACCCGTGACGAGCTTCTTGCGTCAGGCGCTGACGTTCTGGTTGAAAGCCCGCTTGAAATACTTGAATTAATAAAATAAACAGGAGAAAAAAATGAAAGGAAGATTTCTTTCTCTCTTTCTGATTTTGTCTTTTATATTCTGTCTTTTGATTTCCTGCGGTGATAACGGAAATGCGGGAGAATTTACTCACTGTGAGCTTACTCTTGTGCTTGACGAAGGCTTTTCCGAGGAGGAAAGCGAGGATTTTGACCTGCTTCTTTCAAAGGAGGACGTGGCAATAAGCCTTGTAAGGATATCCTTTGACGCCGCGGTAGAGCAGGGAATAGAGGAAACCTATACCGCAAAGCAGTTTGCCGCATTCTTTATGACCAAAAGCGAGAAAAGCGATAAGCTTCTTATGCACGGTGACGTGCCCTACTACACCTATACCGAGAATATAAAGGAAAACGAAATATTCTACACGGTAACCTTTTACCGTTCCTTCAATGCTTATTTCATTGTTGCCTATGCAACACCCGATAAAAATAAGGAAGCATATCTGAGTAAATTTTTAGAATATGCGGATAATGCTTATTTTAACGATGCCCCCGAGATAATTACTAAGTAAATTTTTGGAGGTTTTATGATATGAAGAGGTTATGTTTTATTCTTTTCTTGGCACTCGTTTCGGCATTTCTTCTTTGTTCGTGTATGACGGGGACGACAACCCAGAATCCGAACGGTAATCAAGGCTCTCAGCAGCCCGAAAATCCCGAAACGCCGAATACCCCAGAAGAGCCCGGGAACGAAAATAACACCGAAACCGGCGGGAATTCTTCCGAGAAAACCTACTATCGCGTTATGGTTACGAACGGAGAGGGCTTTACGGTTACAAGTGAAAATCCGATTGATGTTGAAAAGGGTACAGATGCCGTTTTTGATATAGAGATAGCAGAGACGCACGCTTTTCTTTCAACGAGCGCAGGTGAGTATGACCAGGAGTCAGGAAAGCTTACCGTAAAAAACGTAACCAAGAGAATAACCGTAAATTTCCGTGTTGAGCCGCTTGAAGAGGATGAGGTCGGCAACAGCTACGTTTACGTCTTTAACGGAACTTCTAAGGACACGAGCAGCATAGGCTCTTATTCAAAGCTGGCAGCAGGAACGCTCGTAACCGTAGAGGCTGGAGATAAAACCAGAAATTTTGACGGCTGGAGCTTTGAAAAGAGCGCGGCAAACGGCGGTGCTATAGTAAGCACTGACAGAAAGTTTGAATTCCGCATAAGCGGAGATTTTGCCGATAATCTTTCGTTTGTAGCTATATTCCCTAACTACAGCGATTCTAACGTATTCTATTATGACCTGGGCGGCGGGGTTGTAAATACCTCTACCGTAAATATGACCTCTAATGAATATTATACTGCAAAGTATGACCTTGGCAGAGTTAAGGTAACTCTTCTTGATAAATACTTTAATTACGCAGAATGTGCTTCAACCTTCTGGGATGACGGAAGCTTTACCAAGGCGGGATATATTCTTAAGGAATATAACACAAAGCCTGACGGAAGCGGAGAAGCCTATAGCCTCGGTTCAAAATATTTTCCTGTCTCCGAGAGCGGTGAAGCGGTGTTATACTGTATATGGGAGGAGGCGGGTGACGCTCTTCTTTTCGACTATGAGGACTACACTTACGAAAAGCCTTCTACGGCAATACACGCTTCCGAATGGGTTGAAAACGGTGTAATAATCACCGGATACTTTGCCGATGCGGAAAAGGTAGTTATTCCCGAAAAAATAGGAGATAAAGCCGTTATAGCAATAGCCGCGGGCGCTTTCAAAGAAAAATCTGTAAAAACGGTGGTTATACCTAAGACCGTACAGAAGATTGAGGACGGTGCTTTCGTATCCTGCACCTCTCTTACAACGCTTTATTTCCCTGACAGTATATACAGTGTAAGCGATGCTATTTTTGATGATGCCACGTACGCTTCCTTTAAAAACCTTATCGTAAATGCAACCACAGCTCCGAGGTATGCAAAGGACCAGTACGGAGCATTTGCGGTCAAGTTCTGCCGTGTTCTTTCGGCAATAGACGAGAAGATGATAATATTCGTTGCTGGCTCGTCAACCTATCAGGGCCTTGGAACAGAGTATCTCGAAGAGCTTCTTGACGGAGAGTACAGAGTAGTAAACTACGGCACAACGCGAACCCGTCCCGGATATCTTTATATGGAAGCGCTTGCGCATTATACTGACGAGAACGACATAGTAGTTTTTGCTCCGGAGAATTCCGCGTTTATGCTCGGAGAAAATATTATTAACAAGAATATGCTTCTTGACCTTGAAGGAGTAAATAATCTATATAGGTATATTGACTTTTCAAAATATACGGGCTATTTTTCCGCCTTTGCTGCCTTGAATGCCGAAAGGTATACCCGCGCGGGTGTAAGATACGAGCAAATTTGCAACGATAAATGGTCTAACAGATACGGTGATTATCTTAACGTAAACCGCGGAAAGCTGGAGCCTCACGGATATAAGGATGCGTACTACGTAACCTTTAACAACAGAATAAAATCAATTTACGAAGGTCTTTGGTCTGACCTTGAAAACCAAGCGGCAAATAAGGATTACACCGACCTGACTAATCCTACCTGGACCAGCCTTGACCGTCCTGAGCTTCTCGAAATCATAAATGCCGCGATAGATAAGGTAAAGGCAACGGGAGCAAGGGTGTATTTTGCGTTTGCGCCAACCGATGCGGCCGCTGTAGTCTCCGAAGCGAGAAGCGCTGAAAAAATATCCGAATACGATACTCTTATAGCGAGCGTATATCACTTTGACGGTCTTCTCGGAAGCGCAAAGGATTACGTTTACGACCACAAGTATTTCTACGATTGCGCCTATCACGTAAACGACTATGGCAGAACCTACAGAACCTATGGGCTTTACCGCGACATTGCGCAAATTCTCGGTATCAGCTCGGTAAAAGGTATCTATGACGAAGGAAGGAGCTTTGAAGGCTGTCTCTTTGAGGACGGCTCTGACGGCACGCCTAAAACAAAGGTGGAGTATCTTAAATAAAATAACCGAAAGGAGAAGGTATGCAGGCAGTAAAAATTCTGTTTTTGATAACGGCTGCACTTATAATTATACTTCATTTTGGAAGCAGTGTGTTTAAGAAAAAAATCGCTGAAATTTTTACATACGTAAACCTTGGTTTGCATATAGCTCTGGTTTTTGAGCTTTTGGCTCTTAAGGTCTCGTTTGAGTTTATGGCGCTTTCTTTTATGCTTAGCCTGCTTATCTATCTCTCTTTTGCTTTTCTTTTTCACAAAATAAGGAGAAGGGAGGAGCAAACGGATGACCTTTAATTCTATTGAATTTTTAATCTTTTATCCTACCGTTCTTCTCCTGTATTTTCTTCTTCCGAAGGTCTGTAAATGGCCTATGCTTCTTATTGCAAGCTATTTTTTCTATGCCTACTACAGCCCCTCTCTTGCTCTTCTTATATTTGCAACAACCTTAGTCTCCTGGGCTTCATCAATGATAATAGAGCGAAGCGAGCGCCCGATTTTAAGAAAATTTTTTCTCATACTTGCTTTGGTAGTCTGCCTTGGCGTGCTGTTCTTTTACAAATATTTTGATTTTCTCTCAGAGAGCATTGCGCTCCTTTTTGGCAAGGACCCGTTTCTTCTCAATCTTATACTTCCGGTTGGAATTTCCTTTTATACGTTTCAGACGCTTTCCTACGTTATTGACGTTTACCGCAAGGAAGTAAAAACCGAGAAAAACTTTTTCTTTTACGCGCTTTTCGTATCCTTCTTTCCTCAGCTTGTGGCAGGTCCTATCGAAAGACCTTCTAACCTTATACCTCAGCTTAAGGAAGAGCATAAGTTTTCAGGTGAAAGCTTTAAGGCGGGAGGCAAACTTATGCTTCTCGGATTTTTCAAAAAAATATGCGTTGCAGACCTTGCAGCGCCTTATGTAAATGCGGTTTTCGGTAATGTCGAAGAAGCAACCTCTCTTACCGTAATAATAGCTACCCTTCTTTTTGCTTTGCAGATATATTGCGACTTTTCGGGATATACGGATATAGCGATAGGCTGCGCGAGAATAATGGGTATCAGGCTTATGAAAAACTTCGACCACCCCTACCGCGCCGAAACGGTAAAGGAGTTCTGGTCAAGATGGCATATCTCTCTTTCTACCTGGTTTCGCGACTATCTCTACATACCGCTTGGCGGCAACAGATGCAAAAGGTGGCGTCACCTTTTAAACCTCTTTATAGTATTTCTTGTGTCAGGACCTTGGCACGGTGCAGCGTGGACCTTCGTTATATGGGGAGCGCTTCACGGAATATATCAGATTGTCGGCACTCTTACTTATAGGAAAAGAAATCTTTTGCTTTCCGGAATAGGACTTACCGAAAAAAGCATTACCGTCAGAGCGCTGAGAAGACTTGTCACCTTTATTTTAGTATCTGTCGGTTGGATTTTCTTCCGTGCAGGCAGCATAAAAGAAGCGTTTCTTCTTTTTAAAAAGCTATTTACGGCGCACGTAGGCTTTTCCGAAGCATTAGACGCCATAGGACTTTCAACGGTAAACCTTCTTCTTATCATATCCGCATTTCTGGTTCTTCTTATCCTTGATAATCTCGTTACATACGAGGGAGAGTCTGACGGCTCTGAGGCTGCTTTTCTTGGCGGCTCGTTCGTATACGTAATATGGGTAATCCTTATCGTATGGCTTCTGCTTTTCTCCAAGGATATGATAAGCACCTTCATATACTTTGCGTTTTAGGAGGGGCTTATGAAAAAATTAAAATTCAGTATCAAAGTAACAGCGCTGATTCTTGCGGTTCTTCTTCCGTTTATTTCGGTATTTACCGTGGCATTTCTTCTTTCTCCCGAGTTTGACGAAAGCTTTGTAGGCGCTCTTGACGATAAGCTTGACAGGCTGAACTCAATTGAGGAAGATAAGCTCGTTATAATAGGCGGCTCTTCTGCGGCATTCGGATACGACAGTGCGATTTTGGAAAAATATCTTGAAATGCCGGTAGTCAATCTCGGACTTTACGCAGCTCTCGGAACTAAGCTTATGCTCGACCTCTCCAAAGAGGCAATTTCAGAGGGAGATATAGTTATTATAGCTCCGGAGCTTGACGCTCAAACTCTGTCGCTTTATTTCAGCGCCTCTACCACCCTGCGCGCGCTTGACGCTTCTCCGCAGTATCTTCTTGATATTCCCGAGGAGCACACGCTCTCTCTCCTTGGCGCAAGCTGGGGATTTGCGGCAGAAAAATTTAGTTATAAGCTTTTCGGCTCTCCCGACTATGACGGAATTTATAACTCTAAAAGCTTTAATGAGTACGGTGACATCGGTGCATACAGGGCCGAGAATGTGATGCAGCAGTATTATGACCCAAACCTTGAAATTAACCTTTCCGAGAATATAGTGGATTTAGAATTTCTCGATTACCTTAACGAATACATATCCTCTTGCGAGGCAAAGGGTGCAAGCGTATATTTTGAGTTTTGCCCTATGAACAGACTTGGGCTTAACGAAAGCTCGGAGAGCGAAGCCGAAAGATACGCCTTTGAGGAATACCTCAGAGAAAATATCGACTGTACTCTTATTGCCGCAAGCATTGAGGACTATATCTATGAGGAAGGATACTTTTACGATTCAAATTTCCACCTTAACAGCGCGGGAGCTGTAAAGCATACCGTAAATGTTACGCGCGATATTCTTCTTGAGCTTGGAATACCACGGGCGGTAGATGAAAAAATTCCCGAGCCGCCGCCTCTTCCGGAGATGGACGTCAGATTTTTCGGAGAAGACGAAAATTCAGAAATATTTAAGTATGAAAAGATGGCGAACGGAGCTTATATGATAGTTGGCGTTGCCGATAAGTATCTTTCCGAGAAAACGCTCACAATACCCTTAGGCTATGACGGCTATAAGGTTTTGGCAATCGGTCCGAGCGCGTTTGCCGGCTCTTCTGCTGAGAGACTCATAATTACCGAGGATACAAATATCCGTCATTTTGCAAACGGTGCGTTCCTTGGCGCAAAAAATTTAAAGGAAATGTATATCTATTATCCAACCGAGGAGGATATATCTCCGCCTCTCGACTTTGTCGGTGTGGCTCAGGACTTTAAGGTTTTCATTCCCCTTGGCTCAGGATATACGAATGGCTACTTCTGGAGTGAACGGAATCTGACTTTTGAGTATATTTTTAATGAATAAGCAAATAAAAGATTACAAAAAGGTGAAAAAATGAAGAAACTATTAGCTGTAATAATTCTGTGTTTTGTTTTACTTTCTGCCGTTTCCTGCGGAGATGGCGAAACGATTGATACGTCTGACCTTGTTCACTATTATCAGCTTGGCATCTATTACTCGCTTCCGAGTGATTTTGAGGGGCGCAATCTTCCGTACGGTGACCTGACCTATTCTAACGGAGATGCTTACTTCTTTTTCAATGCATTCGATGAATCAACGCTCACCGAGGATATGCTTCTTCCTCCGGATATTACTCCAAAGGAATATACCGAAACCTACATTCTTTTTCTTGAGAATAAGGTTGACGACCCGGATTTTAAGATTCCTTACAAATATGAAGACTCAACCGATTCAACTCTCTTTGAATACGTTTTCGATTATGATGACGGAGAATCCGAGAGCGAGTATTACAAACATATGGTTATTCGCGGGGAGGCATATTTTTATCACGTTACGCTCTCCTGCTACGAAGACGATATAGAAAAATACGAGGATTTGTTTGACGTAATAATGAATAGCGTCAAGGTTGACTGACAAATACAAAAGGAGCGGTTTTTCTGCCGAATTTTGCAGAAAAACCGCTCTTTTTTGCTTGCCTATAAAAAGCGCTTATGCCCTTCTTTGATTTTTATATTCTGCCGGAGATATATCAAGATGCTTTTTAAAGGACTTATAAAAAAACGCCGGGTCGGAGTATCCGACAAGCTCTGATATTTCGGCTATCGTTTTGTCACTTGTTCTGAGAAGGTCGCATGCCTTTTCGATTCTCAGCCTCATTACGTAATCTCGGAAGTTAGACCCTGTTGCCTTTTTGAATATCAGGCTTGCGTAGGTAAGGCTTATTCCCAGCTTTGCCGAAATTTCGGTAAGAGAGGGCAAACCGGTGAAATTATCCGCAATATAGCTTTTTATCATTCCAACGCGGCTTATCTCCTCGTATTCCTCCTCGTCTTCTCTTGCAATAGAAATAAGAAGGGTAAGAAGCAGGCTCTTTATTACGTCAAGCCTTCCTCTTCGTTTTTCGGAAAATTCTTCGAGCATTTTTAAAAGGAGGGTACGAACGAATCCGCCACCGTCATGAAAAACCCTGCAGGCAACTCTGTCTGAAAACCGAGTATATTCGAATTTTGAGGGATAGCCGTTCATTATCTCGGCAAAGGTTTTTGCTCCCTTCAGTGTTTTGTCAAGAAATTCCGGAACAAAAAGACAGTTGATAAGCTTTAAATCCTTGCCTATTGCTCTATAGCCGTGGCTGGCTTTCAGATTCATAAAAAAGAAATCGCCCTCGGATATTATCATAGACCTGCCGTCTATCGTATGCTCGGCGCTTCCCGAAAGAACGTAGGCAATCTCAAAAAATTCGTGGTGATGAAGCTTTGCATTATCCGTGCAGGTGCGCAGGTCTATCAGGGTATCCGTCATAAGATTTTTTCCGAAAAGCAGAGATTTCATAATTTTCTCCTTTAGTTAAAAACAGAACAGATTTAAGTTAAAAAACCGCTATTGATTTATTTTAGCATAAGCGGTACAATAAAGTCAATAGAAAGCTTGGGAGGCACGAAAAATGCTTGAAAACTCAAAATGGATAAAATCAGAACAGTCAATGGAGAATATTTCTCCCATATTCAAGAAGGAATTTTCAATCTCGGGAAAGGTGAAAAAGGCTATAGCATACGCAACTGCTTTCGGTGTATATAACCTTTACCTCAACGGAAAGAAGGTGGGCAATGCCATAATGGCACCCGGCTGGACATCTTTTGGCAGCCGTATTCAGTATCAGACCTACGACCTGACCTCTATGCTTTCCGAGAATAATACCGTAGCTATGAAATGCGGCAAGGGCTGGGCACTTGGGAATCTCGGATTTCTTACGGCGGGCGAAAAGGTTCGTCCTAACCCCACAACCGAAAATATAGCCGTAATCTTTTCTCTTGTCCTTGAGTATGATGACGGAAGAAAGGAAGAGATTGTCAGTGATTCTTCCTGGGAGGTATATACCTCTGAAATTATTTCATCTGAAATTTATAACGGAGAAACCGTGGATAAAACCGCAGAGATAAAAAGAGTATGCTTTGCTGTAGAGGATAAAAGCGAAAAACCACGCCTTGTAGCTCAGATTGGCGAAAACATCGTTGAATGTGAGCGCGTTATGGCATCAAAGCTCATAATCACTCCGAAGGGAGAGCGAGTAATTGACTTTGGTCAGAATATAGCAGGCTACGCTGAGATAAGGTACAAGGGTAATAAGGGAGACAGAATTTCGATAACCCACGCAGAAATCCTTGACTATGACGGGAATTTCTATACCGATAATATGCGTGACGCGAAAAACGAGAATGTTTACGTTTCTGACGGCAAAGAGAATATTTTCAAGCCCTCGTTCTGCTTCCAGGGCTTTAGGTACATAAGGCTTGACGAGTATCCCGGAGAAAAAATCAATCTTGCGGATTTTACAGCAGTCGCAATTCACAGCGATATGAAAAGAACGGGAAGCTTTGAATGCGGAAATTCCAAAATAAACCAACTGTATTCTAATATCATATGGGGACAGATAAGCAACTATATAGACGTGCCTACCGATTGTCCTCAGCGTGACGAGAGGCTTGGCTGGACCGGTGATGCAGAGGTCTTCTGCCGTACGGCTCTTATAAATTATAACGCCAAGAAATTTTTTGAAAAATGGCTCGGTGACGTTGCTATCGAGCAGGGGGCTGACGGCTCTGTTGCCGGAGTAGTTCCTGCGCCTTACGGAACAGTCAGCAGAATTTCGGCAGCTTGGGGAGACGCGGCAACGATTTGCCCCTGGGAGCTCTACCGCGCCTACGGAGATAAAGAGCTGCTCAGAGAGCACTACCCAATGATGAAAAAATGGGTTGAATATATGCATTCCTTCGGTGAAGACGAATATCTCTATATAGGCGGCTTTCACTATGGAGACTGGGTTGCGCTCGATGCGGGAGCAGACCAGTACGTAGGGGCTACGCAAACCGACCTTATCGCAAGCGCGTATTTCGCATATTCGACAGAGCTTGTTATCAAGGCGGGCAGGGTTCTTGGAGAGGACGTAAGCTACTATGAGGATTTATATAAAAAGGTTAGAGCGGCATTTCGAGAGGCGTTTATGAAGGACGGACTCCCCACGCTCTATATGAAGGCTGACGCACTCACAAAGGAAAGACCTGTAAAGCCTCTGACACAGACTGCTATAGCTCTTATTTTACGCTTCGGACTTTGTGAGGAATGTGAGCGAGAGGGACTTAAAAATGCACTTCTCGGTCTTATAGATGAATACGGAGGAAGAATGACTACCGGCTTTGTCGGTACACCCCATATCCTGC
The DNA here is from genome assembly GCA_045594785.1 of Eubacteriales bacterium. GTDB lineage: Bacteria > Bacillota > Clostridia > Oscillospirales > CAG-272 > UBA1740. The sequence goes on along the minus strand of JAZNZE010000011.1, from coordinate 80,839 downwards.
ACGCTCTTTCGGAAAACGGCTGTGTGGATACTGCTTACGACCTGCTCCTTCAGGAAAAAAGTCCATCATGGCTCTTCTCGGTCAATATGGGCGCAACTACAATCTGGGAGCACTGGGACGGAATGAGAGAGGATAAAACCTTCTGGTCAACCGATATGAATTCCTTCAATCATTACGCATACGGAGCGGTTTACGACTGGATATTCGGTGTTATGGTGGGTATCGATATTCCCGAGAACGGCACAGCTTACCGCGAAATAACCTTCACCCCTCACCCCGAACGCCGCATAGGCTTTGCCAAGGCTTCGGTAGAAACCGAGCTCGGAAGAATTTCTGGCGGTTGGTCATACGTTGATGAAAATACCGTACGCTACGAGCTTGACGTTCCCGAGGGCGTTAAGGCTACTGTAAGAATAGAGGGAAAGAAAGAATTTTCTGTATCGGGTGGAAAGTATACGTTTGTTGTTTAAGGAGGGAAAAAGTTGTGAAAAATCTAACTAAACTTTACTTTTTTAGCGAAAAGGGACGGATTTTAACAGAAAACAACCTTCTTAAACTTTTAGTTTCAAAAAGCGGAACTGAACCCGCAACGGCAAGGTTTACAGCCGAACTTGACTTTGAGCTTCTTGACGAAATAGTATTTGAATATTCACTTTTAGGTCTTTACAGAGGCATGGCATACCGTACTCCGCTCCTTTACCTTTTGAGAGAAGACGGAGAAACGGTTTCTCTTATAGCAAATGACGACTGTAATACAGACGGCAGAAAATATACCGTTTGTGCGAGCGTGCCTAAGGGCAAATACACTTCTCTTACAATTGAGATTTCTGTTGACCGTGCGAAAACGTGCGAACTTTGCGTGTATAGTCTTTATACCTGTACGGCAAATGAACTCCCTGTGTCTCTCTCTGCCTTTGAGCAGGAGAGAAAGAAGGGGATTTCAGAAATAGATATTTCTCATTTATTTAACGGTAGCTTTAATCCGGAAATTAATGAGATAAAAATCGGTGCAGGAAGAGCATTCGACAAGGAAAATATTTCTCCGTTCGGAATTGCGTTTCGTGTAAGCTGCGATGAAAAAAATGCTGTTATAAACCCACCGCCTCCTCCTGAAAACGAAGATATTATAACTAATTTCGGTGTCAAGGCAAGGAGAAAGATATGCCGTCCGATAAGCCGTGATTCAAGGACCGAGGTTAAAATAGGCAAAAGAGTAAGCGAGATATATTTTATTCTCGGTATGAGCGGTGAGCGATATCAGAGATATACGTTTGCAACCAAAGGAAATATTCTCGGCACTTACGGAAAAGAGGTTACCGAACCCCTTAGAATTGATGACGTTGAAGGCTTTTACGTAGAGATAGTTTACTCTGACGGAAGAAGGGATAAGGCTCTTCCGAAAAACCTCTCTGAAAACAGATTTTCGGTTAGCGGTGACCTCAGCGTTTATGCAGTCGGCTCGGATTATGCCGAGGTTGAATCTATAGTGTTTCATAATAAAAAGCTCGACAGCGATTTTTCTCTTCTTGCCGTGAGTGTGAATGAAAACGAGATAGGAAATTACCCTGAGCTTTTAATTCCCGAAAAAATAAAAAAAGAAGCGGTAGAGCTATCCTCTGAAAAGCACATCAGCCTTAACGGCAAAAGGTTAACCATAAAAAACGGTGCGCTCACTACTGAATTTGACATTGCCGAAAGCCTTAGACTTCTCTCACTTGAAAACGCTTATGCGAAGGATATGAAATGCGAAAGCAGCTCTCTTATTAAATTCAAATACGAGGGTAGAGACGAGCTTATTGTTCCGGCTGTACGCTCTGTAAACATATCCTCGGACGAGGCGATTATAACTCTTGAGAGTGGGGCATTTTCTTTTCTTGTGGGAATAAGCATCAAAGAGGAAAACAATCTTGTAACCCTTCTTAAAGTAAACAATGATAGTCAAAAAGACGAAAAAATAGGGGTTTTCTTCCCGTACATAGATAGTATTACGTCTAAAAACAGCGAAGACCTTTACTACTTTGTTCCTAAATATCAGAATATTGATTCAAATGAAACCGTGGTTGTTTGCGAAGAATCCTCACCTTCGTTTCCTATGCAGTTTATGTCGCTCTACAGCGAAAGTGATGTCGGTGGAATCGGACTTCTGACAAGGGAAAGAGAAACGGTAGTCAGAATTTATCACCTTGAAAAAAGAGAGGGGAAGGCATGTCTTTTTGTCGAATATCCTGAGATGTATTCCGGTATCGCAGCAGGAGCATGCTTTGAATCCTCAGAAACCGTTCTTATGGCTGCATCTGACGGTAAGCGAGGAGCTATGCAAGCCTACAAGTCCTGGCTTGACTGCTGGTACACGCCTTACAAGTGTCAGAATAAGCAATGGTACAGAGAATGCTTCTGGCTTCTTGCCGAGATAACCGATTTTTTCGAAACCACTGAAATGACTAAATTTCCCATATGGCATGAAAAGGGTGAGAACCCTAAGTTTAACTTCCTTGATATACTGGAGGAGCAGAAGTCTATTTCCGGTACGTACCCCGATATTCTTCATATGTGGCAGTGGACTTGCCGATATGATGAGAACGGAAAGAAGCACGTCAAATGGGGGAACTACGGCGGTGATGACTATGATATTTACGGTGGTCTTAAACGATTCCGTGCGGCTCTTGACGAGTTCCAGGAGAAAACCGGGGTTTATTCTTCGATGTATATGCACCCCACGCTTTTTGCCGAAAGCTATCCTGATTTTGAAAAATTTGCGCATCTCAAGGTTGTAAACGAGGAAGGCAATAACATTCGTCTTGCCGATTCCTTCCGTATGTGTCACGCCAGCAATGACTGGAGGCAGTACGTGATTGATAAGTATCCGAGAGTTTACTCCGAGCTTGGAGTACCGATTCTTTATGTAGACGAGTTCAGCCTGAGAATTGAAAACCGTTGTTATGCAGAAGGGCACGGACACGAAGTACCGTCAAACCTTCTTAAAACCGACAGGGAGTTTATATCGAGGCTCAAGGATACAGTTCCCGAGGAGCTTGTTCTATACGGAGAGTATGCAGCGGTGGATATCAATGCAAGATATATTGATTGCAACATAACCTACGGATTCCTCGATTCGATAACCGAAATGATAGAACGTTCCTGGCGCGCTGCGGATTCTGATAGTAATCTCGGCAGGGTTATGACCGATGCGTATCGTTTTGCTTTTCCTAAGATTGTTCAGCTGGTTCTTCCTATGGCGCTCAGAAATCTTTCATGGCAGCCGCATAAGTTTATCTTCTGGAACGGCGAGGCTGAATACGATTCATTCTGGGACCTTCTTGAAAGTGACGGAAACGACTTTACCTGTAAGGCTTACGCCATAAAGAAAAGGTATGCCGATTGCTTCTCCTCGGACTACCCCGAAATGATGATAGAAAGCTTATCACCGGCAATTTGTATAAACAAATTCCCCGGAAAAGACAGAACGGTATATACAGTTTATAACAGAGCCTACAGAACCTACAGAGGCGAGGCTCTCCGTATTCCTCACGTTGATGGGAACGTCTATTATGACGTCTGGAAAGAACGTCCTCTCGAGGTTGAAATAGAAAACGGATACGCCCATGTAAAGCTTGAGGTAGATGCGCAGAGCATAGGCTGTATTCTCGTTTCACAGCAGGGAGAAGGACTATAAAACTAAAAAAATACAATTATTTATACCTTAATGGAACTAAAAAAGGTTGCTTCGTTATATTTTGAAGCAACCTTTTTTATATTTTGTTTTTGAAAATTATATTCGGTCAGACGTATAAGTCTACCTCTATATTTAATTTTCCTTTTCTCGTAAGGCTTTCATAGCCGAGATAAATAAACCTTCCGTGACCGCGAACGCTGATAAGCTCGTTTTTCTTCGGAACGTAAGAGGCGGAGAGAACCTGTCTTCCGTCTGCAAATACCAGCCCCTTTTTGAATAGCGACAGCGAATCGTCACGCGAGATAGAGAAGAGCTTGGCTATTACCGCATCAACTCTCTCTCCCACGGCTTGAAGTCTTCTTCTTTCTGTTTTGTAAAGCTCCCCCTCAGGCAAAGCTTCGGCGCGGGAAAGCTTTACGTCAGTACGTCTTACTTTTTCAAGTGAAGTAATAATATAATCTGCGATGTCTTCCTTTGCAAAGACGTAGGCGGTTTTTCCCCTTATAATGATATCACCGAGAGTTGAGCGTTCAATTCCCAGTCCGAGTAGTGAGCCGAGATAATCTCTGTGAGTGAGATTTTCCGAAAATTTTGCGCTTACAGGCTCGATTTTCAGCGTAGCTATAGGAAAAGGCTCTTCGTATCCGAGCTCTTCCGTGTCTCCGAAGCGTATCATAATACGTTCAGTGCCGTCAGCACCGCCGAAAAATGAGTATTTTGCGCCTCTGAAATCGCGTTTAATCTCGTGAAAGATTGCCTGCTCCATAAGTCCGAGAAAATCGGTGAATATAAAGTAGGGAGCTGTTTCTGATTTTCTTAAAAGCTCGGTTAAGCGCTTTTTTGTAAGCTCTGATTCTTCCATTAAAGTATGTCAACGGGGTACATAATTTTGAGCTGGTTGATTTTAGATTCGTAAGCCTTACGTCTCTTTTCGCTGAGAAGCATGTTTTTAAGGTCTTCCTTAACCTCGGTGTATTCCAGAGGCTTTGCTTCCTTCTTATCGTTAAGCTTAATGATATGGTATCCAAACTGTGTCTTTACAGGCTCTGCGCTTATCTCGCCGACAGCCATTTCAAAAACGGCCTTGTCAAATTCAGGCACCATCTGTCCTCTTCCAAAATCACCGAGATTTCCGCCGTTTTCCTTTGAAGGACAGGTGGAGTGTTGCTTCGCAGCCTCCTCGAACGAAATTTCTCCTGCGTTGATTTTTGCAAGAATTTCCTTGGCTTCGTTTTCTTCCTTTACGAGAATATGTGAAGCGTTAACGCTTTCCTCGGTTGTGAACTCTGCCTTGTGCTCGTCAAAGTAAGCGCGCGCCTCAGCCTCGTCTACTCTTGCCGATGCGATTGCCTTTTCGCCGGCGTAGTTAATAAGCATGCTCTCCTTGAGCTTTGCAAGCTGCTCTCTGAATGCAGCCTCTCCCTCGTAAAGATTTCTGCGAGCGTCCTGGAGAAGAAGCTTGTTGCTTATGAGCTGGTTAAGAACAGCTCTTTTTCCTTCGGGTGTATTGTAGGCCTGACCGCGCTGACCGAGCGAGAGAATAAATTCGTTAACCTCTGCCTCGGTAACTGTAAGCTCGCCTACCTTTGCAAGAATTTTTGACATATTGTATCTCCTTTTTAATTTAATTTCTATAGTTATTTTTTGAACTCATTTTTAATTTTTGGTGTGTTACAGCTTTCTGTTCCTAAGCCCCTTGGGGTAGTGATTTTTAATTTTCCCGTTAGCTATTTTTCCGCCGCCAAGCGCGCTTCCTTTGTAGGTTACTGTGCAGTATCCGTTTTCTGCCCCTTCGGGCGCATCGGTTTCTTCACCCGAAAGGTAGTCGTAAAGAGCCTTTTCGTTTTTTGAAAGCTCTACCTTAGTCTTAAAAAGATTACCGTAAGCAGAAAAGAGCTGATGGGAGGGAACAAGCCTTCCTTTTTGTATCTCGCCTACCAAAACGCCTGCCATAAATACCGAGCGAGCAGGGACGGCGGGAATGGATTTGGGGAGCAACACTATGTTTTCCCCTACCTTAAGAAGCCTTGCTTCCGGCTCTGATGCAAGATGCGTTTTAAAGAAATCTTTAACTATATCGTTCTCAACTTTGGAGAGCTGTTTCGAGGCATCTTTGCAAACTTTTGTTGTCAAATCTGTGCAGTTTTTCTTTAGTATTGCCAAGAATTGCCCTTCGCCCTTTGAAATATGAGGATAAAATCTGCGTGCGTATTTTACGTTGCTTTCGTTTTCCTTGGAGGTTATGGGGCCTGCTGTAGCGGATACCGTTTCTTTGGAAAGAGGAACGGGTGAGTACGCGGGATGAGACCTTAGAAACGCGTCTATCACCTCTTCGTTTTCTTCCGGGGAGTAGGTGCAGGTTGAGTAAACTATATATCCGCCTTCTCTTATAAGACGGGCGGCATTATTTAAAATGCTCTTCTGACGCTCTGCGCAAAGACTTACCGCTTCTTCGCTCCATTCGTCTGCCGCAACGCTGTTTTTTCTGAACATTCCCTCGCCGGAGCAGGGCGCGTCTACTATAGCGTAATCAAAATATTCGGTGAAAAATTCGCATAGCTCAGCCGTGTCCATAGAGGTTACAACGGCATTTTTTACGCCCAATCTCTCAAGGTTTCCGACCAGAATTTTCGCTCTTTTCGGAACGAATTCGTTTGAGAGAAGGAATCCCTCGTCACCTATCATTGCCGCCGCCTGACCGCTTTTTCCGCCGGGGGCAGCGCATAGGTCTACAACCCTTGCGCCCTTGGGTATGCTTACTGCCGAAAGGGGCGCCATAGCGCCGGGGTCCTGCATATATATTCTTCCCGAGTGATGCTCTGCAAGTCTGCCTACCTGCTCTTCACAGTTAAGTATAAATCCCGTGTCCGTGTATCCGAGGGGAGTGAGCGGAAGTGTATTTTCGGCAAGAAATGCATCTTTTTCGCATTTCAGCGTGTTTATTCTGAGACCTCTCACAGCGGCTTCGTTTTCGAGCGCGTCAGAAAAGCTCTGAAAGCTTTCACCGAGCAGCTTTTTCATTTTTTCTGTAAATTTCTCGGGCAGCACGGCAGAAGTCTCCTTTTTTAAAAATTCTATATCATTATATCACCTGCCGTTCCTAAAGTCAATCGCTATTTTAAAAACCCAATCTGCCGACAAAACAAAAATAGCGTAACATTTCGCACGCTATTGACTTTTATTTTGAAAAGTGATAAAATATTATTCGAGAATAGCTTCTGACAAAAGTTTGAGGCATGAATTCTACATTAAAACAAGGTAGGATAATAACCTATGGCATTCAAAAACAGAAAATCTAACTATCCTTTATATGAAACGACTCATTTTAAAGACCTTCGCGAAATGACCGAGAACGTTGCAAACAAGTATCCTGATAAGGTTGCTTTTCGTTATAAAAAGAATCCGAGAGATAAAGCTGTATCCACTTTCACCTTTGAAGAATCCCGCGTCTACGTGCGCTCAATAGCAACGGAGTTTATTTCTATGGGCGTGACAGGTGAGAAGGTTGCGCTTGTGGGCGAAGCTGCACCCGAGTGGGCGTTCTCATACTTTGCGCTTATGAGTGTCGGAGCAATAGTCGTTCCGATTGATAAGGAGCTTCCCGTAGAGGATATGGCGTCTATAATGAACACCGCAGAATGCTCGGCAGTAGTATTTTCTACCGTAAGCGAGCAGAAGATAACTGCGCTTCGCGAATCTGTTCCTACGCTTAAAAATTTCGTTGAGTGGGGAGAGGCAGCAGCCGACTTTGCACTTCCCATAGCAAAGGTTTTTGAAGCGGGAAAGAATAAATACGAAGACGGAGATAATTCCTATTACGAGCGCGAGATTGATATTGACGCTCTTGCTAGCATAGTATTCACCTCGGGAACTACAGGTAAGGGTAAGGGCGTTATGCTTACCACGAGGAACATCTGCTCGGATATGGAGCAGGGAATGTATAACTTTAATATAACCCCTCGCACTATGTGCGTTCTTCCTCCTCATCACACCTTTGGCTCGACTGTAAACTTCGTAGGTCACTTTGCGCAGGGCTGCGAAATATACATATCCGCAGGTCTCAAATACATAATGGAAGAGCTGAGAAGCTTCAAGCCTACTCACCTTGTCCTTGTTCCTCTCTTTGTTGAGACCTTCTATAAGAGAATTCTTTCGGCTGCTGAGAAGCAGGGCAAGCTTGGCGGACTTAAGTTTCTTATTAAGCTTTCTAACTTCCTCAGAAAAATTGGTATTGACCTTCGCAAGAAGCTTTTTGGCAAGAGCGTGCTTTCAAACTTCGGCGGCGAGCTTGAAATGATAATATGCGGCGGCGCAGCGCTCAACCAGAACATAATAGATTTCTTTGAATCAATAGGCGTAACCATTCTTAACGGCTACGGAATAACCGAGTGCGCACCGCTTATCTCCTGCAACCGTAACGAATACAGAAAGCAGGGCTCCGTAGGACTTCCTATTATCGGAGGTCACGTAAAGATTCATAACCCCGATGAAAACGGTGAGGGTGAGATTTGCTACAAGGGCCCCAACGTAATGCTTGGCTATTACAAGGACGAGGCAGCAACGGCAGCTGTATTTGACGATGAGGGATACTTCCACACTGGCGATTACGGAAAGGTAGAGCTTGAAGGTGAAGACCAGTGGATTTATATCACAGGCAGGCTTAAAAATCTTATAATTCTCTCTAACGGTAAGAACGTATATCCCGAGGAAATCGAAACCGATATTCAGGGTGTTTACGGAGTAGGAGAGGTCGTTGTTTATGCGGGTGAATCCAAGGATTCTTCCTCGGACGGCTCAAACCCCGATATTATAGTTGCCGAGATATATCCCGATAAGGACGCTCTCGAGCTTCGCGGCATAACCGATGCAAGAGCTCATTTTGAAGCGGCAATCAAGGAAATAAACGCAAAGAACGTTTCTTATAAGAGAGTTGACAGAATAAAAATTCGTGACGAGGAATTCCCCAAGAATACATCAAGAAAGATAACGAGATTCAAGATTGACAAAACCGTCTGATTTTAAAGAACAGCTGAAAATTTTCGGCTGTTCTTTTCTTTTTCTATTGCATAATTCTTGCGCGTGTGATAGAATATAAAATATAAAAGAAACGGGGTGAGGCAGTGAAGAGTATAACCTTCGGAGTAATATCTCCGAGAGAGCTTGTTTTATCGGACAGAGAGCTTTCGGCAAGGCTTATGCGCTCTGTCAGCGCCTCTGACACCGATATAAGCTTAGTATGCCGTGAAATAATCGGTGCGTCAAATATGCGGTTTGCGGCTGCGCGCTTGAAAATTCTCGGAATAAACGCAGATAAGGCGGAGCTTGAAGGCATTTCCGTTGTCTCGTCTGCTCTTTCGGCATATTTTTCCGGTGCAAGCGAAACGTATATATTCGCAGCAACTCTCGGAAGCGAGGTTGATAGACTGATTATGAAAAAAAGAGCGCTTTCATTGGCAGACGGATTTGTATTCGATGCGGTAGCCTCTGCGGTTACGGAGGCTATGTGTGAGGCTGTAGAAAGAAGGATTTGCCAAAGCGATAATACAAAGCCGAGATTCAGCCCGGGGTATGCAGACTGTCCGCTTTCGGTTCAGAAGGAGCTTATGTCTATACTTTCGGCAGATAAATATACCGGAATAAAGCTGCTTGACTCTCTGCTTATGACCCCTATGAAAAGCGTGAGCGCATTCGTTGCGATAAAAGGAGAAAAATGAAAAGAAAAATCACCGAGGAAATCTATAGCCGCCGACTTTATTTTGACGGCGGTACGGGTACTGTGCTTCAGTCTATGGGGCTTGAGCTTGGAAAAGCGCCTGAAAGCTGGAATCTTGAAAATCCCGAAAAAATCGAATCGCTTCATCGTGCTTATATAGAAGCCGGAGCGAATATAATAAAAACGAACAGCTTCGGTATAAACAGAAAAAAATATCAGAACTACCGCGAGCTTATCCGTGCAGCCATTGCTATTGCAAAATCTGCCGCAGAAGGAAGAGAGGACGTCTATATTGCATTTGACGTAGGACCTCTCGGAAGTCTTCTTTTTCCGTTTGGAGATATGGATTTTGAAGAGGCTGTTTCAATTTTCTCAGACAGCGTGCGAATCGCAAGCGAGGAGGGAGTTGACCTTGTTCTTATTGAAACAATGAACGATTCCTACGAAACGAAAGCTGCGGTTATAGGGGCAAAGGAGGCAGCCCCCGAGCTGCCGATATTCGTCACCAACGTCTACGATGAAAGAGGAAAGCTTATGACGGGAGCAGACCCCGAGGCTATGATTTGTATGCTTGAGGGGCTGGGGGCTTCAGCGATAGGAATGAATTGCTCGCTCGGCCCCGATAAAATGGCAGAGCTTTTGCCTCGCTTTATTAAAAACGCTTCCGTTCCCGTAATAGTTAACCCAAATGCCGGACTTCCTTCGGTTTCCTCAGGTGTAACTGTCTTTGACTGCAAAAAGGAAGATTATGCAGATATAATGCGCAAAATGGCAGAGGCGGGAGCTCATATTCTCGGTGGCTGCTGCGGAACCGACCCCGAATATATTAGGCTTCTTAAAGAAGTGACACGGGACCTCCCTTACGCTGCCGTAACCGAAAAAAACTTTACACGGGTGTCATCTTATACGCACTCGGTAGACTTCGGCGGAGCGCCGGTTCTTATAGGCGAGAGAATAAATCCTACGGGTAAGCCTAGGCTCAAAGAGGCTCTGCGCTCGGCAAATATAGATTATATTGTAGCCGAAGCGCTCGGAGAGGAGGAAGCGGGCGCGCAGGTTCTCGACGTCAACGTGGGACTTCCCGAAATATGCGAGCGCGATATGATGCTGCGCTCGATTCGTGCTATAATGTCGGTCTCGGACCTTCCGCTTCAAATTGATTCCTCGGATCCTGAAACGCTTTCCTCTGCTATGAGAATATACAACGGCAAGCCGCTTGTGAATTCCGTAAACGGCAAGGAAGAAATAATGAAGGCGGTATTTCCTGCGGTTAAAATGTACGGCGGAACGGTTATTGCGCTGACTATAGATGAAAACGGAATCCCCGATACTGCCGAGGGCAGAGTGGCTGTAGCGGAAAAAATAATTGCAACGGCAGAGGAGTACGGAATAAAGAAAAAGGATATAATCGTTGACCCTCTTGCTCTCTCGGTTTCCTCGGATTCAAGCTCAGCCAAGGTTACGCTTAGCGCAATTGAAGCTCTTACGGAAAGAGGAATTAAGACCTCACTTGGCGTATCAAACATATCCTTCGGTCTTCCTGCAAGAGATAAAATTAATTCTGCATTCTTCCTTCTTGCTATGCAGAAGGGGCTTTCTGCCGCCATAATGAATCCTTATTCTCAGGCTATGAGCGATGCTTACGGTGCGTATAAGGTGCTTTACGGACTTGACGTAGGCTGTGCCGAATATATATCTGAAAACGTATCGGAAAAAACAGCGCCCGCCTCTGTACCGGAAAAAAGTAAAATCGACCTGTTTTACGCAGTGAGAAAAGGACTGAAGGACAGAGCGGCTGCTCTTGCAAAAGAGGCTCTATCCGAAAGAGCGCCTCTTGAAGTAATAAACGAGCTGCTTATTCCCGCTTTAAATGAAATCGGCAAGGAATTTGAAAGCGGAAAAGCCTATTTGCCTGAGCTGCTTATGAGCGCGGAGGCGGCATCAATTGCCTTTGCCGAGATTAAGAAGAAAATACCCGAGGGAAAATCCGATGGCAGAGAGATTATTCTCGCAACGGTTAAGGGAGACATACACGATATAGGAAAAAATATCGTAAAGGTGCTGCTTGAAAGCTATGGCTTTACCGTTCGTGACCTGGGGCGTGACGTTTCTGCAGAGACTGTTGTCGGCGAAGTGCTGGAGAGCGGTGTTAAGCTTGTCGGACTCAGCGCGCTTATGACTACCACGGTGCAGTCTATGAAGGAGACTATAGAGCTTCTCAGAAAGAGTGCCCCCGAGGTAAAGGTCATAGTAGGCGGAGCCGTGCTTACTGCTGAGTATGCCGAAATGATAGGCGCGGATTTTTACGGTGCCGATGCGATGGACACCGTGAGAATTGCAGAAAATTTTTACAAAAGCTAAAAAAGGAGAAAGGATATGGAAAAATCTGTTACCTCAGAAAACGGAATAAAGGTATACGGCTATAAAAACCCAAATCTTCACGGCTTTTTCATATCCCTCTTTCTGAAGGGCGGCAGTATGTATGAGGGCGAGGACGAATGCGGAATAACTCATTTTCTTGAGCACGTCCTTGTCAGAAACGTAAATAAGCTTTACGGAATGCAGCTTTATTCCATGCTTGACCGCCACGGACTTGAATTCAACGCATCAACCTATGCGGAAATGGTTCAGTTTTATCTATCGGGAGCGAAGGGCTCGTTTTCTGTAGCTGCAGAAGCCGCAGTTAAGCTTCTCTCTCCGATAGCTCTTACAAAATCGGAAATAGATGCTGAGCGCCGCCGCATAAAAGCCGAAATACGTGAAAACGATGATAAAAATTCTATGTCAGCCTTTGCAATGAGCGAAATTTACTCCGGCACTGCTCTGGAGAAATCAATAACGGGAACTAACAAAAGCGTTGACAGAATTACGGGAAAGCGGCTTGAGGATTACAGAAAACGGGTTTTTACCAAGGAAAACGTCTTTTTCTACGTGACAGGAAATTACGAGGACTGTGACTTTGATTATCTGGCTTCTCTGGTTGGAAGCGCAGTTCTTTCACCGTCAAACGAGCCCGAGCACGATAATATTGCTCCCGTTCCGTGCGATTTTATGAAAAGAGGGTGCAGAGCAGCCGTAAAAAACTCGGATTTTACAATGGTGCGATTTAATTTTGATTTAGATATGAAAAGGCTTTCGTCACCTCTTATAGACTTGATTTACGATAATCTTTTTGCCGGATACAACTCTCCGTTTTTCATAAAAATGAGCGAAGAACAGGGGCTCTTTTACGATATTTCGGGCTCTACGGAGAGATATCGCAATATCGGAACGCTATACTTTTCCTTTGAGGTTAAGGAGAGGGATATTTACGATGCGGTTGCCTCCAGCGTGCAAATCCTTAATTCATTTAAGAGAGACCTTCTGTCTGAAGAAGACTGTATGAAAGCAGGATATACCTCGAACGCATATTTGCTTTATGACGATGCAAGAGAAATGAATTTCACCTTCGCTTACGACTCTCACGTTATGCGCCTTCCGTATAAAACCATAGACGAGAGAAAAAGAGCGTATGAAAAAATAACACCCGAGGATATAAGACGGGGGGCGTGTGAAATTTTCACGCCCGAAAATCTGGTTTTGACGGTAAAGGGAAATAAGAAAAAAATTGACACGGATAGGCTCTTTTCAATCTGTAAGGCCCTGTCTTAAAAATATCAAGAGGAGCTTATTATGGCAGAACTTATAACTATAGGCGAAACGATGGCGGTTATAGCTCCCTCTCAGGAGGGGCGGCTTTCGGACGTATCTTCTTTCGTTCTCAGAATAGCGGGAGCGGAAAGTAATACTGCGATAGGTGTTTCGCGCCTTGGGCATACGGCGGCGTGGATATCAGCTGTTGGTGAGGACGAGCTCGGAAGCTTTGTTCTTGATTCCGTATCTCGAGAGGGCGTTGACACTTCTTTGGTAAAAAGAGATGCTTTGCATCGGACAGGTCTTATGATTAAAGAAATTGTAGAGGGTAAGACCACCGTTTACTACTACCGCGAGAACTCTGCAGCTAGCCATCTTTCTGTGTCGGATATTGATACCGGGAGCCTTTCGGATGCGAAAATTTTACATATCACGGGAATCACTCCCGTACTAAGCAAAAGCTGCCGCGAGGCTGTGCTTGAGCTTATGCGCTGGGCAAGTGAAAACGGAAAGCTTATAAGCTTTGACCCGAATATTCGCCGCAAAATCTGGGGAGAAGTTGATTATATCCCTCTCCTTCGTGAAATGCTCGCATTTTCCGATATTGCACTCCTTGGGCTTAGTGAGGCAAAGGAGCTTTACGAAACTGACGATATATCCCGCATTGCAAGCATTCTGCTTGATGAAGGAGTGGGCTGCGTTGTAATAAAGGACGGTGCAAACGGAGCGTATTTGATATCCGAAGGTGAATTCGCGTTTATACCTCCATACCCCTGCACTCCCGTTGACAGCGTAGGTGCAGGTGACGGTTTTAACGCAGGATTTCTCTCGGGTTTACTTGATGGAAAAGGTCTTGTTGAATCTGCGCGAATGGGAGCACTTGTAGGAGCTATGGCTACGGAAACCGTAGGTGACGTGAACGGCTATCCCACAAAAGAAATTCTTATCGAAAGGCTTGGCGGAAAAACTGATGAAAATGCGTGAAATTGTAAAAGAAAACCCTATTCTTGCAATACTTAGAGGCGTAGACGATGAGATTCTCTTTGATTATGCCGAGGCTATAATAAACGGCGGTGTGAATTTCTTTGAGGTTGCCCTTAATTCCCCGGGCGCATTAACTCAGATATCTGCGCTTAAAAAGCGCTTCGGAAGCAGTATAAGGCTTGGCGCAGGCACGGCAATAACAGTGGAGCGCGCAAAGGCAGCTCTTGAAGCCGGTGCTGAATTTTTGCTTTCACCTTCAACAAACGAGGACGTTCTTGCTTTTGCTGAAGACTCTGGCATTCCTATGCTTCCGGGAGCGCTTACGCCTACTGATGTCAGCCTTTGCGTAAGACACGGATTTTACACGGTAAAACTCTTTCCTGCAGCGTCAATGCCTATGAATTACGTAAAAAATCTTAAAGGTCCTCTTGATAATACAGAATACGTTGCTATCGGCGGTGTGAACGCTGATAATATGACCGAATTTATTAAAAACGGATATCTTGGAGTGGGGCTTGGAAGTAATATACTTCCGTACGAGGCTGTAGAAGCAAGAAACTTTGTTGCCGCTGCTGATTACGTTGCAAATCTCTGTGAAAAAATAAAGGGAGCCGGAAAATAAAAACATGAAAAAATATCTTATATCAGATGAAGGAAAATTTTACAAGGCAAATCTTCACTGTCACACCAACGTGTCTGACGGAAAGCTCTCGCCCGAAGAGGTTAAAGCTCTTTATAAGGGCGCGGGATATTCTGTCGTAGCCTATACCGACCATGACGTTATGATTGCTCACCACGAGCTATCTGACGAGGATTTTATTGCACTTACGGGTTTCGAAGCCGAGTTTAACGCAAACTATCCTTCCGGCAAGGATTACCGCACCAGCCACCTCTGCTTTATAGCCGGTAAAAAGGATAACGATATTCACCCGATATGGAATCCTGTATGTGCGTACATAGGTCACGCTCCCGAGTATCACGAGCGTCAGAAATATGACCCCGATGGCTATACCGAGGAGCGCTCAAACTCATCGGAATGCATAAATAAGTCTATAGCAAGAGCAAAGGCGGCAGGCTTCTTCGTAACCTACAACCACCCTGTATGGTCTCTTGACGATTATAATCAGTATACACAGTACGATGGTATGCACGCCATGGAAATATACAACCACGACTGTGTCGTCCATAGCTATAACGGCTACGTTCCCGAAATGTACGATGATATGCTGAGGCTCGGAAAAAGGCTTTACGCTGTAGCTGCTGACGATAATCACAACGATTACGGAACGGATAGCTACGGCTCTGATTCTCTTGGCGGATTCGTTATGATAAAGGCTGAGAAGCTTGAATATGAGGCTATTACGGATGCGCTTTTCAGAGGTGACTTTTATGCTTCCTCGGGTCCTGAAATTTATGAGCTTTATATTGAAGACGGAATGATTAAGGTAAAAACCTCAGGCGCAATATCTATTGGAATGTCCACCGCGCGCAGAAGCGCTAAAACAAGGTTTGCAAAGGTTGGCTCACTTATTACCGAGGCAGAGTTTCCGATAGATGATGGTGGAAAATACTTCAGAATAACCGTCACCGATGATAAAGGAAGGCATGCGCACAGCCGCGCTTATTTCCTTGATGAAATAGAGCTTTAAAATATTTTTTCATTTAATGCTTGTATTTTGCATTTAATTGTGCTACAATATGTCCATAAATAAAAAGAGACCGTCCGAAGAATTACGTAATTTATAATTTTCACCATTTTCGGATAACGGTTTCGTTTGCATAACAGAGTAGAGAAATATGCGTTTTAAGTGCCGCTTGAACGGGGAGTTGTCTTGCGGACGAAAAGGTTTTTTGACGAGCCTTGCGGTATATCTCTCGCATCCCACTGTTACCAATAGGAAATTTTGTATTCCCTCTCGGTACGGAGATGTAAAATCTGTATGGGAGGGTTTTTATATGAATTATTCAAAGGGTCAGCGTATTTTAAGAATAACTGTTTTTTCGGCACTGCTTTCTGCCATAAGCATAGTTTGCGGAAAATATCTTGCCTTCAATATGGGAGAATTTATCAGATTCAGCTTTGAAAATCTGCCTATAATTTTTGCAGGAATCGCTTTCGGACCTATCGTAGGCGCTCTTGTCGGAGCAGTTGCCGACCTTATAGGCTGTCTTCTTGTAGGATATGCCATAAATCCGATAATCACTGTCGGTGCGGCTGCCATAGGCCTTATCTCAGGCGTCTACCGTTTTCTGCCCGAAACGCACGGCAGGGGCAGGTATATTCTCAAATTATCTCTCGTGATTTTTGCAGCGCATCTTGTGGGCTCGGTAATCATCAAAAGCTTCGGACTTTCCGTATTCTACGATATGCCGCTCATAATTCTTATGCTATGGCGGCTTCTAAACTACGTAATAGTAGGCTCGCTCGAAGGTTTTCTTCTTTATCACCTCGTTAAAAACAAGAAAATCAGTCACGAAATTCATAAAATAATGAAAGGCAAGGACAAAAAATGAATTACACCGAGGCTCTTGAATATATACATTCTGTAAGCTGGACGTTCTGCAAGCCGGGGCTTGAAAGGATAGAGAAGCTCTGCCGAGCTCTCGGCAACCCTGAAAAAAGCCTTAAATTCGTTCACGTTGCGGGAACGAACGGAAAGGGCTCGTTCTGCTCAATGCTTTCCGAAATTCTTTTATCCGCAGGATATAAGGTAGGACTTTATACCTCGCCTTACATAAAGGTCTTTAACGAAAGAATGAGAGTTAACGGTGAAAATATTCCTAATGAAACTCTTGCGAAAATAACCGAAAGGGTAAAGCCGATTGCCGATTCTATGGAGGATAAGCCTACGGAATTTGAGCTTATAACCGCAATAGCCTTCCTTTATTTTGCCGAGGAAAAGTGTGACGTTGTGGTTTTGGAGGCAGGAATGGGCGGCAGGCTCGATTCCACCAATATTATAGATACCTCGATTCTTTCGGTAATAACGGGTATATCGCTTGACCACACGGCGTTTCTCGGCGATACCGTAGAAAAGATTGCAGCCGAAAAGGCGGGAATAATTAAAACGGGCGTTCCCGTGCTGTATGGCGGTACAGACGAGAGTGCCGCCTCGGTAATAGCCTTTAAGGCAGGTGAAATGGGTTCGGATTTCTTCCGTCCCGATTATACCGAAATCAAAAACCTCACCTCTACGCTCAGAGGCACTCGCTTTGAATATAAAGGAAGAGCCGTAAAGCTTAACCTTCTCGGACTTTATCAGCCGCGCAACGCCTCTCTTGTGCTTGAAGCTGTGGAGCTCATTAAAAAAATCGGAATGAATATTCCCGATGCGGCGATAAGCGAAGGACTTGAAAATGCAAGATGGAGCGCAAGATTTGAGATAATAAACCATCTTCCACTGATAATATTTGACGGAGCGCATAACCCCGAAGGCATAAGCTCTGCGGTTGAGAGCATAAAGCATTACTTCGGTACGGAGAAGGTAATAGTTGTATCGGGAGTGCTTAAGGATAAGGACTATCATTTTATCGCGGCAAGGCTTTCGGAGATAGCTTCGGCGGCATATACTATTACCCCGGGAAATCCGAGGGCTCTCTCGGCAGGTGATTTTGCAGAGCTTCTTTCTTCTCTCGGAGTTAAGTCAAAGGCTAATTCTTCTATCGGAGAGGCGCTCAGCGCTGCGGTAGAAAGAGCGGATAAAAGCGGAGAAGCGATAGTTTGTCTCGGCTCGCTTTATACGTATGTAGACGTAACGGCTGAGCTCGAAAAGCTTGATATATCGAAAAGAAGATAGTATCATAAAGTAAATAAAAATTCACATATCCGCAGATTTTTATCAAAACGGAGCTATATATGCCATCTTTGAATCTTCTTATAAAGCCTGCATCGTCTCTTTGTAATATGGGGTGCAAATACTGCTTTTACCGTGACGTAGCCGAGAATAGAAATACCCGTTCCTTCGGAATAATGAACGGCAAAACGCTTGACGCTATGATAAGGAATGCTTTTCTGTATGCAGATAATTTTGTTTCCTTTACCTTCCAAGGCGGCGAGCCTACTCTGGCAGGCGAGAATTTTTACAGAAATTTTCATAAAGCAGTAGAAAAATATAACACGAAAAATCTTCCGGTAAGCTTTTCGCTGCAAACGAACGGATACGATATTTCTGACGGACTTATAGAAATTTTTTCAAAATACCGCTATCTTCTTGGAGTATCGCTTGACGGTATGCCGTCTGTTCACGATTCTTTGCGCACAACCGTCTCGGGCGAGCCTACGTATGAAAAAATATATGAAAACGTTAAGCGCCTTGAGGCTGCAGGTATAGATTATAACGTTTTGACCGTTGTCACAGAAGGTATAGCAAGCCGAGGAGCAGAAACCTACAAATATCTCAGAGACCGCGGCTTTCGTTTTTTGCAGTTTATTCCTCACGTATCCGATTTTGGCAGGGAGAGCGAGGCTGTGCCGTACGCTCTGACAAATGAAAGCTACGCTCACTTTTTGACTGAAACCTTTCGCGAATACAGAAATGATTTTATAGCCGGCAGATACGTCAGCGTACGCGATTTCGATAATTTCGTGCGTATATCCGCAGGACTTTCACCGGAATGCTGCGGCATGGGCGGCAGGTGCTATTCAAATCTTGTAATTGAAGCTGACGGAAGCACGTATCCTTGCGATTTTTACGTGCTTGACAAATGGAAAATGGGAAATATTGCGACAGATACGGTTGAAAGCCTTTTAAGCTCGGATACCGCCCAAAGCTTTGTAAAAGAATCGTTTGAGATTGCAAAAGAGTGCCGCAGCTGCAATTACTTTCCTATCTGCCGCGGCGGATGCCGAAGGCATAGAGAGAGCATAGACGGTGAAATCCTTCTGAACCGTTATTGCAGCGCTTATAAAACCTTTTTTGAAAACTGTGTTTTTGAGCTCTATGATATGGCAAGACGTTTGTGTAAAAAATGAGTATGAAAATACATTTTGTTTTAACACCTTTAAGTTTTATAATGTAATCAAATAAAAAAAGCTAGGAGAGAAAAATGGCTAATAAGAGAAATATCGTTTTGATACTTGTAGACCAGCTTCGTCCTGATTTTATAGGACCTTACGGAGCTGACTTTATCCGCACGCCTAACCTTGACGAGCTTGCGCGCAACGGTGTTACGTACGATAATGCTGTTGCAGGCTCTACCGTCTGCGCACCGTCAAGAGCTTCGGTCCTTACGGGTGAGTTTGTTTCGGGTCACGGCTGCTGGACAAACCTTGAGCCTACGGAGTTTAACCCGGGTATTGAATTTTTACCCGAGAGGCTTAGCGCTGCGGGATATATGACCGCGGCTGTCGGAGTTTCCGACCACGTAAGACCCGGTAGAAAACTCGGATATAAGTACTCTAATATTTTTTCGGGAAAACCGGATTCCGAGTATATGAAGATGCTCAGAGAAAAATATCCCGATGCCAAGAAATACGCCGAGGATGACGGCACTATGCACTTTAAATATCCCGAGGAATACTTCTATGACAGATGGTGCTGCGACAAGGCAACCGACTTTATAGAATCATATGCCAAGACGGGAAAAGCGCCTGACGGAACGGCTCCCGAAAATTCGGACGCGCCCTTCTTCCTCTACTGCGGATTTCTTTCTCCTCACGCTCCTCTCACCCCCCCTTACGGACACGAGGACGAGATTGACGATGACCGTATACCTACCCTTATCAACTCTACCCGTCAGGATATCGCACCCGTAGAAAAATACAGAAGAGCATTCCTTAACAGCCACGAGGACGTTATAAACCCCGAGGGCGCAGTTCCTCGCAGAATGAAAGAGAGAAAGGCGTATTGCGAGCTTATCTGTGAGGTGGACGCCCTCGTAGGACGCATAGTAAAGTCTCTCAAAGAGAACGGACTTTACGAGAACACTACAATTATGTTCTCCTCCGACCACGGCAGTGTAGATAACGATTATAACGTTGTAACCAAAGGCCCTTGGCCTTACAGAGCGCAGCTTTTCGTTCCCCTTATCGTTTCGAATGAACCGGGCGTAGAGAAGGGAACGCGCAGCGATTGCCTTTGCGGAAATATCGATATCGGCGCAACCGCTCTTGATATTGCAGATGATGACAAGCGTTTTGGCATTTCACGCTCGCTTATAGGAATGGCTAACGGCACCGTGCCCGAAAGAGAAGTACATATGAGTGAGTTCTGTGATGCTTGCAAGACTCTGGTAACAAAGCAGTACACGTTTACCTACTACCCCTTCGTGAACGAGACCTGCCTTTATGACCGCGTTAATGACCCGATTGAAATGACCAACCTTTCGGGCAGACCCGAATATGCCGACCTTGAGCGCAGTATGCTTATGCACGTAATAGACTTTATGTGCATAGCCAAGAAGGTTCGTCTTGAGGCTCATGACGTTACTCCCGAAATCAGAGCAGGAATTGAGAAAAAGGACCCGAAGTTCCTTGATAACTTTGATATATGCTTCCCACTTGTAAATATGGAAGAGGTAAACAGAGTTAAAGAGGCGGGACTTGATGCAGACTATAACGAATTCTGCCGTGGCAGAAAAATCAAAGCACATTACGGCGCGTACTTCCTTGAAGACGAAAATTAAAATAATCAACTAAAAGCAAAGGGATATGCAAACGAAAGTTTGCATATCCCTTTAAAAATGCCGTTTTGAAGTGCTTTTCCATTTGCTTGGAGAGATTCCTTCGTGCTTTTTGAATGCCCTTGAAAAATTGAATTCGTCATCGTACCCGACCATTTTAGAGCATTTTGAAACAGATATTCCCAGGGAAAGAAATCTTTTTGCGTTTTTAATTCTGACGCCCGTTATATATTCCTTTATTCCCGTTCCGTAACGTGCTTTGAAAATTTTGAATAGATAGCTTCGGTCAAAGAGATAGGTTCTTGCCAGCGAAGAAACGCTTATCTCATACATATAATTGTAATCGATATATTTTTTTATCAGCGCAGGAACGTCTTTTTCCTCGTTTTCTTTAAAAAACAAATGATGCATCAGCTCGTATATAATAGAGGTATACACGTAAGGGGAAGAGTTTTTTAGAAAAACGCTTTCCTTTAACTTTTCTGCAAGCTCTGGCGGAAAGGTATATACGCTTTTATCCGTTGCAAATATATCAGAGCCGTTACCCAGAAAGGCAAGCCACACGTACTCCCAAGGATTTTTTTCATCAGCTGTGTAAACGGTTATCTCTCCGCTTCTTATGATAAAAAGCTCACCTGCGCTTATTTTGTGAGTTCCGTACTTGTCGCTCAGCGTACCGCTTCCCGAAATGCAAAAGTGAATTATATAATAGTCTCGGGTATGCGGGCCGTAAGAGTGCGATGGCTCGCATTTTTCATGTCCTGAAAAAAGAGGATAAATATCATTAATCAAGCTGTTTCTGTTTATGATTACGTTTAGCATGCCAAAATCTCCTTTTGGCAACATTTTAACATCTATAAACCACAAAAGTCAATAGAAAATAAACATTATGTATGGTATAATTGTTTCGTAATGCTAAAAAACAACATTCGGAGGGAAAAATGAAAATTACGTTTATGGGTGCTGGAAGCACGGTTTTTTGCAAAAACGTTCTCGGTGACGTTTTGCTGACAAAGACTATAAGCGACTGTGAAATAGCGTTATACGATATCGATAAAAACAGACTTGAAGAATCCTACGTTGTAGTAGACAGGCTCAATAAAAAATACAATTCAGACAGAGCTGTCGTAAAAAAATATCTGGGTGCTGAGAACCGTAAGCACGCCCTTAAAGGAGCAAATTTTGTAGTGAATGCAATTGCGGTAGGCGGCTACGAGCCGTGTACGGTCATTGATTTTGAAATTCCCAGAAAATACGGTCTTTTGCAAACCATAGGAGATACGCTTGGTATAGGCGGAATATTCAGAGGCTTGCGCACCATACATGTAATGAAGGAGTTTGCCCGCGATATTGAAGATGTATGTCCCGATGCGCTGTTGCTTAATTACAGTAATCCGATGGCGATTTTGACCGGATATATGCTGAGATATACCGCTGTGAAAACCGTTGGACTTTGTCACAGCGTTCAGACCTGTACGTCCTCGCTTCTCGAAACGCTCGGAATACCCGACCTGGCTGTCGGATCTGAGCTTATTGCGGGAATAAACCATATGGCGTGGCTTCTTGACATTCGCGATAAGGACGGAAACGACTTATATCCTATGCTTAGAAAGCTTGCAAAGGAGAAAAATGCAAAAGAAAAGCACGATAATATGATAAGACTGGATTATATGGATAAGCTAGGATACTACTGCACGGAAAGCTCCGAGCATAACGCTGAGTATAATCCATATTACATTAAGTCGAAATACCCTGAGCTTATAGACAGATTTAATATTCCGATAGACGAATATCTTCGCCGCTGTGTAAATCAGATAAACGGTTGGCAAAAGCAAAAAGCGGAGCTTTTAAACGGCGGTGATATAGAGCATAATAGGTCAAACGAATATGCATCTCATATTATGGAATCCATAGTTACTAGTATACCGTATTCGATAGGGGGAAACGTATTAAATAACGGACTTATAACCAATTTACCCTCTGCGGCAGTCGTAGAGGTTCCGTGTCTTGTTGACGGAAGCGGCATACACCCGACCCGCATAGGCGACCTTCCTCTTCAGCTTGCTGCCATGAACAACGCCAATATAAGCTGCCAGCTTCTCACAATTGAGGCTGCGGTAACGGGAAAGAGAGAGCATTTGTATCAAGCGGCAATGTTTGACCCGCACACAGCCGCGGAGCTTTCCATAGACGATATAGTATCGATGTGTGATGAAATGATAGAAGCGCACGAATCGGCAGGATTTAAAATAATATAATTAAAAAGAGAAATATGCAAACAAAAGTGTGCATATTTCTCTTTTTTTGACCTATTTTTGAATTACAGATAAAAAGTCAAACTGTTCTTATCATATTTGAATCGGCAATTTCGGTATAGATATCCGCATCAAGTCTTGCTATAATTTCCGAGAAACGTTCGGTAATAGGAAGCTCGGTAAAGTAGTGTCCTGCTTCAATAAGGTTTATTCCCATATCGGCAGCCTCCTCCATAACGTTATACGAAAGCCTTCCGGAAACGTAGGTGTCCGCTCCCATCTTCAGAGCATCTGAAACGAAGTCCTTTCCGTCACCTCCGACAACGGCAACCTTCCTTACGCTGTTATAGCCATCGGCAACCTTTATTGAGTCAGCGCCAAGCGCAAGCTTTACCGCATCGGCAAAAACTTCAAGCTCGTATTCCTCCGTGAGCATTCCTATTCTGCCGAGTCCGTCTTCACCGAAGGGCTCTGTATTCGTAAGTCCGAGTATCTCGGCAAGTCTGTCGTTTACACCGCCTGCGGCTCTGTCAGCTCTCGTGTGGAACGAGAAGACCGAAATTGCGTTTGCTATGAGCTTAACGACCTTTCTGGAAACGTGATTTTCCTCGCTGATGCTCGAAAGCGGTCTGAAAATAAGCGGGTGGTGTGAAATTATAAGGTCAAAGCCCTGGTCAATCGCATAGTCAACTATCTCCTCTGTAACGTCAAGAGAAAGAAGCACCTTTTTGACCTCTGCCGAGGAATCGGGGCAAACCATAATTCCATCGTTATCCCATTCGCAGCGTAGGTCTTCGGGAAAATACTGGCATAGTTTTTTATAAAGCTCGGTAACGGTCATAGCGTTATCTCCCTAAAATTTTGTTTAGATAGCCGTAAAGCTTTTTTTCTGTGCAAGAGCTTTCGCCGCCCTTGTCTTTTCCGGCTATGGTGCGCCGGAGCGCTGCGGCTCTTTTTTCAAGAAATTTTCTTTTTGCTCCGCATATATCGGTGAGAAACTCTTCTTTACCGAATTCAGCCTCAACGTCACTTATTTCTTTTACCTTTCCCGTGTACGAAGCGCAAATCGTAAGATATAATTTCCCCTGAGAAGCCGAATATTCTTCCTCTTCAGCTTCATATCCGAGCAGGGCAAGCTCACGCCTTAAAGCCGAAAATTTTGACATTGGCTGCAAAATCAAACGCACGCCTTCATTTCGCAGAAATTCTGCCCGTCTCACTATTTCGGCAATCAGCTCTCCGCCCATACCGCATATTGCAACGTCCGTTATATCCTTGTCTATCAGTGCGTCTGCGCCATTGGCAAGAGTGAAATCAATTTTTCCGTAAACTCCTGCCGTGCGCGCATTTTCCCGTGCTGAAGCGAGCGGACCTTCGTTTATATCGGAGCAAACTGCGTAGTCTATTTTGCCGCTTTCCAAAAGAAAAATGGGCAGGTAAGCGTGGTCGGTGCCTATATCGGCAAACCGTGCTCCCTGCCGCACGAATTTCGCTGCGGAAGAGAGTCTTCCGTCAAGAGTGAAATTCCTCATTTTGAAAGAAAGTCGTTAAGCTTTTTAACGAGCGCCTCAGCGTCCGTACCGTGAACGAAGCAAGCGTCTTCAATAGATTCGCCTCTCGAATGAGGGCAGAAAAGGCAGTGCATACCGATTTCGGCAAAGAACTGCGCAGTCTCGGGATTGAAGTCAAGAACGTCACCTATAATAGTATCTTTCGTAACCTTCATAGTGTTTTTTTAACCTTTCTGTGCGCTTTTTTATTTAGTATAGCATAACAGGGATAAAAAATCAATATACTATTTCCAAGTTTTCTCTTTACTTTTTTTAGAATTTATGTTAGAATATACGGTACGATGCGTAAGTATGCAATTTTTAGGTAAAACAGGAGAGTTTTTATGATAGTAGCGCTTGAAGAAGCGAAAAGGAGACTGGTCGCGCTCGAAGAGGTAATATCCGAGCTTGGCAGTCAGCTTAAAATAGAGGAATCGAGAGAAAGAGCCGCAGACCTTGAGAGAGAAACGCTTGTTGAAAATTTCTGGGCAGATGCGGACAAGTCTTCTCAGAAGCTCAGAGAGATAAAGCAATTAAAGGATAAGGTCGAAAGCTATGAATCCCTCTCAGCAAAGCTTGAGGACACTCTTATGCTGTGTGAGATGGCAATAGAGGAAAATGACGAAAGCTCGGTTGAGGAGGTCGTTTCGGAAACCGAATTTATAGAGGCGGAAGCCGAGAGAAAGAGAATCGAGGTTCTCCTCTCAGGCCCGTACGATAAGAACAACGCAATAGTATCCTTCCATCCGGGAGCAGGCGGCACCGAGGCTCAGGACTGGGCGTCTATGCTCTACAGGCTTTACACCCGTTGGGGCGAGAAGCACGGATTTAACGTAAAGCTCGTTGATTGGCTTGACGGTGACGAGGCTGGAATAAAATCCGCCACCATAATGGTAGAGGGAATAAACGCCTACGGATACCTTAAGAGCGAAAACGGAGTTCACCGTCTTGTAAGAGTATCTCCCTTTGATGCATCGGGAAGAAGGCATACGTCATTTGCCTCCGTAGAGGTAATGCCCGAGTTTGAAGACGATAATACCATAACTCTTCGTGACGAGGACCTTGAAATTACCGCTCACCGTTCAAGCGGTGCGGGCGGCCAGCATATTAACAAAACCGACTCCGCAATCAGAATAGTCCATAAGCCTACCGGTATAGTTGTCGGCTGTCAGACCGAGAGAAGCCAGCTTCAGAATAAGGAAACGGCTCTTAAAATGCTTAAGGCAAAGCTTATGGAAATAAAGATTCGCGAAAAGCTTGAACGCATAGAGGATATCCAGGGAAATAAAGCAAACATAGAGTGGGGCAGCCAGATTCGAAGCTACGTCTTTATGCCTTATACTCTCGCTAAGGATACCCGTACCGGATATGAGGACGGAAACATTGATTCGGTAATGGACGGTGAAATAGACGGCTTTATCAACGCATATCTGAAGCAGATTTCCGAGTAATCACAAAGCTTAAAAAGGCAATATCAACCAAGCGGTAGATAGTGCCTTTTTTTGTTTGGGAAAATAAGCTTTTGCTTAAAGATTTTCATTTGTGATTTTTATTAAGTTTAAAACGAATTTTTTCTTCTTGTTATCCAGCTTTCGAATTTCATTTATTATTTCAGATTCCATATAATCGTTTGAATTTACAGCGCTCTCAGAGATAAGCGCGGCTATATCGTAATTTAAGATAGTGGATATAGCGCCCAGAAGATCAAGGCTGATTTTTGTTATTCCTCGCTCCACTTGGCTTACGTATCCGATAGAAACGTTAAGCTTTTCGGCCATTAATTCCTGTGTCATACCTCTGGTTTTGCGGACGCGCTTTATTCTATCTCCTATTAGTTTATAATCAATGTTCATTGCTTTGCCCCCTATTAACAGTATAACTAGCATACAACACAAATAACTGAAAAAGAAGATAGTTATAACTACAATTTTAGTTATAAGTGTTGACAAAAGCTCTTTTTTGTGTTACAATACTACCGACATTTATATTATTACCAAGGTAGGAGAGGAGATGTTTATGTCAAATCAGAGGTATAGAGTAGTGACCAAAAGAAAAGAATGCGCACCGTTTGACGAATTTATTACGAAAATGGAAATGCGCGCTTTTGGCTGGACGGATAAGGGAATCGAGATAGACTATTCTGATACGTACGATGTATACATAGATTTAGAAAAGGAAGAAGCTACTGCAAAAAGGCGCTTCAATGTTCTGAATACGTTCAGAAGAATAGAACCGTATAGCAAGAGCCTGCTGTTTAAGCTTTTGGAGGTGGTAATGGAAATTCAGTCCTGGATACGCAGAAAACTGATTTTTTTGCTATTCGGAATAACGCTTATTCTTGTTGTTGCCGGAGTTTTTGAGGTTCTCGGCACAGGAGAATTTGGTGAATATTCAATACTTGCCATATCCGTTTTAGCTGTGATATATCTGCCGTCCTTCATTTGTGCGTTGCTTGGATTTTTCTTAAGAAAGCTTTTTAGGCTTGATAAAAAATTAAAGGATTCTCTTGAAAATAACGGATACGAGAGAGACCAATATATTTAACTTTAAAGGAGTGTATTGAAATGAACGATTATAAAACGATAGTATGCTATGAAAAAAGCCTCGATAGCCAAATTAAGCTGTATCAATGCTTTGGGTGGAAAGTGAATTCTTGTACTCCAAAGGGTGATTCTATTAGCGTGATTCTTGAAAGAACACATGAAATTCCAAATATTTCGCAGCTTAATTCTATGGAGAAGCGAATGGAAACGCTTTTAAAAAGGTGTGAAGATGAATTTTTGAAGCAGGCGCGCGCAGAAATTAAATATACTACGAAAAAAGCAGCCATATTCTTCTTTGTCGGATTGTTGATTCCTACATTTTTCATGGAAAAAGCGGGAGCGCTTTGGGCAATAAAAATAGTTCTGATGGCTATTGGCGCAGGCCTTTTTGCAGCGAAAAAGCTCGTCCCGAAAAAACATAATAAGATGGCTAAGCAATATTCGGACGAGGCTTATGAGCTGGCGGCGAAAGCCATGGATATGCTGCAAGGGGTATGATTACGGAGATTTATTATGCAAATTAATGAAAACGGTGAGCATATTGCTTTATATATGCTTGGCTGCGACTATTTATACGGAAACGGAGTTGAACCGGATTATTCTCATGGTATAGCACTGGTTTCCCAAGCGGCAAATTACGGTATTCTGGGAGCTCAGTATGAGCTGGGAAAAGGCTATTTTTACGGTTTATGGGGGCTGCCTAAAAGATATTCGGAAGCGTTTAGGTGGCTTAGGAAGTGCGATGATATGCGCGAATCTCAATTCTTGCTTTCGGCGTGCTATCTCTACGGCAAAGGCGTTGAGAAAGACGTCAGAATAGCGGAGAGCTATTTAGTGAAATCAGGAAATCTATCGTACGACTATGCTATCAAAGGGTTGATTTCCTTTTACAGTGACGGAGTTCACGTTCCCAGAAATCCTCAAAAAGAGGCATATTGGCGCGAAAGATTGAGAGAAATAGAAGAATAGCATAAAAACTTGGCAGAGGGTGTGTATAATATTCCCTCTGCCGTTTTGTTTTTGATAAATTATGCAAAATCTTTTATAAAACCGCTTTCCAAGGCTATGTCTATTATCCTTTCGGATACCTCAGAAACAGGCGCGAGAGGAAGCCTTAGATTGTTTTCGCAAAGCCCAAGTCTGCTCATAGCGTACTTAATCGGTGCGGGATTTGTTTCTGTAAAAAGCGCGCTTATAAGCGGCAGCGCATTTATTTGCAGCCGTCTTGCTTTTTCCGCTTCGCCTCTGAAGAAGCTGTCGCATATTTCTACGGCAAGGCGGGGGAAGAGGTTAGACAGCACCGAAATAACACCGTCTCCCCCGAGTGCCAGAGTAGTGTATATCTGCGAATCGTTTCCCGCGTAGAGCGCAAGTCTATCGGTAAGACCCGAGAGGGAAATATACTTATCCATAGAATCTCCCGCCTCCTTTATAGCAACTATGTTTTCGGTCTCCGAGAGCCTTTCAAGCTGCGGCAGCGTAAGATTTACCCCGGTTCTTGACGGAACGTTATATAAAATTACGGGAAGAGATGTCACGCCTGCGATTTCTTCATAATGCTTCGTAACGCCGCTGTAAGTACCCTTGTTGTAATACGGTGTTACGACAAGAACTCCGTCACAGCCTATTTCCTCGGCTCTTTTCGTATGTCGGATTGCGGCTTTTGTGTCGTTTGTTCCCGTGCCGAAAATAAGCTTAACACGTTCTGCGCTCTTTTCCCTTGCAAATTCAAAAAGCATATATCTTTCCACGTCTGAGAGTGTTGCGGCCTCTCCGGTTGTACCGCCTATTACGAGAGCCGAAACCTTTGCTTCAATTTGCTTTTCTATCAGAGCCTCAAGCGCGGAAAAATCTATTCTTCCGTTTTTAAACGGGGTTATAAGCGCCGTGCCTACTCCTTTGAAAATCATTTGTTTTTTCATATTGTTAGTTTACCCTTGAAAAAAATTGTAAGGTTGTGTATAATAAATAATACACAGTATTAGTGTATGTTAAATTTCGAGTCCTGTGAAGAACGTGAATACATGATTATCTTTTTAAAATTCGAACGGAGAAGAATAGATGAAGTATAGCTTTGACCTTCATAGAAACAGAAATACCACTGAAAAATGGCTTGAAGCAGCGGAGTGCGGTGCGCTTGCAATGGGAATTGCGGATATGGATTTTGCCCTCGCGCCCGAGATTGTCGAGGCTATTAAGGAATGTGCCGATGCCGCTGAATTCGGATACAAGAAAATGGGCGAGGAAGACTATAAGGCGGTAACCGACTGGCTAAAATACCGTTCGGGTGTAGACGTTCCCACAGAGCAGATTCTTGCAACTCCCAGGGCAAACGTTGAGGCGGCAGTAGAGCGCATAAGGGCTTATTTTAAAAAATAAATCTGATATTCTTTTCTATATTATATTATCTTGATACAAACGAGGAAAAAGTGAAAAACGAAGTTAAAATTACAAATGAAAGAATAAAAACAGAGCTTACAACTCACGATTTTTATTATGACCTCCCCGAAGAGCTTATAGCTCAGTATCCGTCAGATAAGCGTGACGGCTGCCGTCTTATGACGTTGTCTCGGGAGACGGGAGCGATAGAGCATAAGATTTTTTCTGATATAATAGACTATCTTAACCCTGAGGATATGCTGGTGGTAAATTCGTCAAAGGTTATACCCGCCCGCCTTCTCGGAAAAACTAATAAGACGGGCTCTGATATAGAGCTTCTGCTTCTCAGAATGCTCGACACGGGAGAGTGGGAAACCCTTGTTCGCCCCGGAAAGAGAGCAAAGCTTGGTGCAAGCTTTGACTTTGGTGGAGTACTCACTGCAACCGTAACCGAGGTTAAGGAAGACGGAAACCGAATAGTAAAATTTGAGTATGACAGAGAAAAATACGGCAACGTATATGCGGTTCTTGACATAGTAGGCAATATGCCATTGCCGCCATACATTACGAAAAAGCTTGAAAATAAGGACGATTATCAGACAGTCTATGCAAAAACCGAGGGTTCGGCTGCAGCGCCTACCGCGGGACTGCACTTTACCGATGAGCTTCTCGAAAGAATTAAAGCGAAGGGCGTAGGCTACGGAGAGGTAACTCTTCACGTAGGACTTGGCACCTTCCGTCCTGTAAAGGTAGATAACTTCGAAGAGCACCTTATGCATTCAGAGTATTTCATAATGCCCGAGGACGTTGCGGCAGAAATAAACCGCCGCAGAGAAAACGGAGGCAGAATAATTGCCGTAGGAACGACCTCCTGCCGTGTGCTTGAAAGCGTTTCCGCAGAGGACGGAAAAGTTTACGCTGCATCAGGAGAAACCGAAATATTTATTTATCCCGGCTATAAATTCAAAGCGGTAGATGCTCTCATAACAAACTTTCATCTCCCTGAAAGCACACTCATAATGCTCGTAAGCGCATTAGCCGGTAAAGAACACGTTATGAACGCTTATCAGGAAGCGGTAAAAGACAGATATCGATTTTTTTCATTTGGCGATGCGATGCTGATACGATAAAAGATTTATCGTATCAGCAGGTAAAAGGTAATAGGTAAGAGTGAAAAAGTAATGAAGATTTTCGCCCGTGGCGAAAATCAACCGCACTTATTCACTATTCACTTTTACTTCTTACTTCCCGTACACATCGGCGATGCCATGCTGATTGTATAAAATCCGCAATACTGCGTTAAAGCTTCGATTCGGTCAAATCACCGTAGGTAACTACGGCTTCATTTCCCTCACTCGCTTTGCCTTGTCTTGCAAATTTTCTCCTAATCAGCATACTGCTCTTGTGCGTTGTATAAAACCGGAAATGTTGCGTCAAAGCTTCGATTAGGTCAAATCACCGTAGGTAACTACGGCTTCATTTTCCAGGCTCGCTTTGCCTTGTTTTGTGGATTTTCTCCTAATCTGCATATTGCTCTTGTGCGTTGTATAAAGTTGTATAAAAGTAATTATTTATTTACAAAAAAGGAATAAAAATGATATTTTGCTGTCCTAAATGCAAAAAGTCTCTTTCTGTTTTGCCATCAGGCAATGCGGTTTGTGAGAACGGTCATTCATATGACCGCGCCAAAGAGGGTTACTATAATCTGCTTCTGAGTAACAGCGGAAGGATTCACGGTGATAATAGGGAAATGGTGCTGGCAAGACGCTCTTTTCTTGATACGGGTGCGTATTTGCCGCTCGCGGATAAGCTGTGCGAGACGGTTTTGCGCTATGCAAAAAACGGAGACGTAATTCTTGACGGTGGCTGCGGTGAGGGATATTATACCGACCTTTTGGAGAGGCGTCTGAGCGATCAAAAAATAGGCGTACAGCTGTCGGGGTTTGATATTTCCCGCGATGCTGTAAGGTATGCCGCAAGAAAGAACCGCTCGCTTTCACTCGCAGTTGCAAGCTCCTACGATATGCCGCTTACTGACGGCAGCGTGGATATTCTGATTAACGTCTTTGCTCCTCTCGCGCTTCCCGAAACTAAGCGCGTGCTTTGTGAGGGCGGTAAATTCATAATGGCTATCCCTGCCGAAAATCACCTTTTCGGTCTGAAGAGCGTTCTTTATGAAAGGCCTTATAAGAATACTGTCGAAAATAGCGCTCTTGACGGTTTTTCTCTTGTTTCGGAGGAAAAAATTGCTTACAGTCTCGTTCTTGACACCGCTGAAAAAATAAAGTCGCTCTTTATGATGACACCGTATGCATACAGAACTCCGCCGAGTGCCAGAGAAAGACTTTTGTCTCTTTCGCTTCTTGAGACGGAGATTGAATTTATAGTTTTTACTTATGAAAGGAAAAAATAAATGGATTTAAGCCACGGAAAATATCTTGGCGTAGATTACGGAGACGTTCGTACAGGCCTTGCTGAATGTGACGTTTCGGGGCTTCTTGCCGGGCCGATAGGAACTATATCCGAGGGCGGAATGAGAAATACCGCAGTCAGAGTTGCAAAGGAAGCCGAGATGCGCTCCTGCAAAAAAATAATAATCGGACTTCCTAAAAATATGAACGGCAGCGAGGGTGTAAGAGCCGAAACCGTCAGGGCGTTTGCGAAAATTCTTTCGGAGCTTACGGAAATTCCGATAGATTTTTATGACGAACGAATGAGCACAATGGCAGCTTACCGTTTTCTTGACGGTACGGCAACCTACGGAAAAAAACGTAAAAACGCTATAGATACTCTGTCGGCAGAAATTATTTTGCAAGGATATATCGACAGAGAAAGAAATTCTTCAAATTAAAGGAACGCGATATGAATAAACCAAACAACACATTGCTTTGTGATTTTTACGAGCTAACTATGGCTAACGGATATTTTGAGCTTGGAAAGTCCGATGAGATAGCCTACTTTGACGTTTTCTTTCGCAAGGTTCCCGATGGCGGCGGATTTGCGATTGCGGCAGGACTTGAGCAGGTTATAGAATACGTAAAAACGCTTAAGTTTACCGATGACGATATAGAGTTTTTGCGCTCCAAGAAGATGTTCGGTGAGAAATTTCTGACCTACCTTTCCACGTTCAAATTTACCGGTGATATTTACGCAGTTCCCGAGGGAACGCCGATATTTCCAGGCGAGCCGATTATGACGGTCAGAGCACCTTCTATCGAGGCTCAGTTTATTGAGACCTTTCTTCTGCTCTGTCTTAATCATCAATCTCTTATAGCAACCAAGGCGAACAGGGTTGTAAGGGCGGCAGACGGCAGACCCGTAGCCGAGTTCGGCTCGCGTAGAGCGCAGGGAGCGGACGGAGCTATTCTGGGCGCCAGAGCTGCTTATATAGGCGGCTGTGCGGCAACGGCTTGTACTATTTCGGACAGAGATTATCTCGTTCCCACCACGGGAACGATGGCTCATTCCTGGGTTCAGATGTTCGATTCCGAATATGAAGCCTTCGTTTCCTACTGTAAGACCTATCCCGAGAACGTAACCCTTCTTGTCGATACCTATGACGTGCTTAAGAGTGGCGTTCCTAATGCAATTAAAGCCTTCCGCGAGGTGCTCACCCCATTAGGAATCACTAAATGCGCCATACGTCTTGATTCGGGAGATATAACCTATCTTTCGAAAAAAGCAAGAAAGATGCTGGACGAAGCCGGCTTTACCGAATGTAAAATAGTGGCGTCAAATTCTCTTGACGAAAACATAATCAGAGATATAATTCTTCAGGGGGCGAAAATCGATTCGTTTGGTGTTGGAGAGCGTCTGATAACTGCAAAATCCAACCCCGTATTCGGAGGTGTTTATAAGCTTGTTGCGAAGGAAGAAGGGGGCGAGATAATTCCCAAAATCAAGGTTTCTGAAAACCCTGAGAAAATTACAAACCCACACTTTAAAAAGGTTTATCGTATATACGACAACGAAACGGGCAAAGCGAGCGCAGACCTGCTGTGCGTTTATGACGAAGTGATAGACGAGAGCAAGCCTCTTGAAATTTTCGACCCGACTGAGACCTGGAAGAAGAAAACCTTTACCGACTACACGCTTCGCCCTCTTCTCGTTCCTATTTTTAGGAGCGGAGAGTGCGTTTATCAAAGCCCTGCAATATCCGAGATAAGAAGCTATTGTCTTTCTGAGGTTGATACCCTCTGGGACGAGGTTAAACGATTCGAAAATCCTCACAAGTACTATGTTGACCTTTCGGAAAAACTTTGGAATATAAAACAGTCTCTTCTCAGAAAAGCGCACAAATAATCTTAAAACGCAAACTTTTGTTTGCGTTTTTTTGTCTTTTAAGGGCATTTCTACTTTTGGGAGAGGCGGTATACCGACTTGGTAGAGCTCAAAGAACTGCCTGTTTATTCGAAAAACGATTCTTTAGGGTGACTTTTTCTCTATATTTGGGTATAATTTCTCCGGGGCAAAAAAGCAGTCCCCGAAAGGAGAAGTCAAATGGCTAAAATTTGCTATACCGAAAAACGATTTGATAATTACAGAGACCTTGTGAATCATTCATTTAATAAATTTAAAAATAAAACCGCATTTCTTATCAAAAGAGGTGAAGGAAGCTACAGAAAGGTGAGCTACACCGAGCTTCGCGAGAGCTATTACCGTCTTTGCTTATATCTTATAGGCAGAGGACTTGAGGGAAGAAGAATTGTCGTAATCGGAAAGAATTCTTATGCATGGACGCTTTCTTATCTCGCTGCCGCAACGGTTGGTGTTGCCGTGCCTGTCGATAAGGAGCTTTCGCGCGAGGATATTGATAACTTCGTTGACGCTTCGAATGCAGCGCTCGTTCTTGCTGACGAGGAAATGGCACTTAAGCTTTCTGAAAGCTGTCCCGTTATCTTTTTTCCTGAGCTTACCGAAATATGCGCTGATAAAACGCCTATCGATTACGAACGCGTAGATAGAATAGAGCTTTCTAAGGATAAAATGCAGATTCTGATTTTTACATCGGGAACGACAGGCAGCTCGAAAGGTGTTTGCCTCTCACAGTACAACGTTTGCTCTAATATATTTCAGACTGTAAGTATTGTAAAAGTGAAAAAGAGTGACAGAACTCTATCTCTTCTTCCCCTTCATCATACCTATGAATGCACGCTTGACTGTCTGCTTCTTTTGTCTCGCGGCTGCACTATCACTTATGCAGAATCGCTTCAGAAGGTTGCGAAAAACCTTGTTGAATATTCACCCACAGTGCTTGTCGTAGTTCCCGAAATACTTAAATTCCTAAACCGCAGAATAAAAGCGGCTATCGTTAAATCAGCACCTAAAAAGTACGCTGCCGTCTTTGAAGAGAAGGGCATAGCAGCAGCCCTTTCCGAAATTCCCGCTCCGATAGCTTTTCTTATTAAAAGGAAGGTTAAAAAGTCGCTCGGTGGAAAAATCCGTCTCTTTATCGTAGGAGCTGCCGACCTTGATACCGATTTGGTTGACGATTTTTCGGCTCTCGGCATACGCACCTTGCAGGGCTACGGGCTTACCGAATGCGCGCCTCTTCTGGCAGGCAATAGCGACTTCTTCTTTAACCCTAAAACCACAGGCAGAGCAATTCCGGGAGTACAGCTTAAAATTCACGAGCCTAACGAAGAGGGTATAGGTGAAATACTTGCTAAGGGTGACAATATAATGCTCGGCTATTATAACGATAAGGCTGCCACCGAAGCGGTATTTCTTGACGGCTGGTTCTGCACGGGAGACCTTGGTAGAATGGATTCCGATGGCGGACTTTACATCACGGGCAGGCGTAAAAACGTAATAGTTACCGAAAACGGTAAAAACATTTATCCCGAAGAGCTTGAAACCAGGCTTTATGCCTTTGCATCTATAGCAGACGTAATAGTCATGGCGGAAAAGCAGGACGGAAAAACTCAGGTAAAGGCGAAAATTTTCCCGAACCACGAATTTCTAAAAAACACTCTCGGCAAAGTTCCTACAGCCGAAGAAATCAAGGAGCTTATAGGTGAGATTGTTAAAAAGGTAAACGCAATGGTTCCCTCGTATAAGCATATCCGCGTCTACGAGATACTCAGCGAGGCTCTTGAAAAGACAACCACCAGAAAGGTAAAGAGATTCGGAAATAACCTGGCATAAATAGCGATTTCCTAAAAAATAGAAAGTCCTGAAAATAATTTTGAGAGCTGCGATTCGTTTGCATTTTACGCATCGCAGCTTTTCTTTTTTTATTTTCTCCTTTTTATTATTGACTTTCCCAAAACCTTATGATAAAATAGTTTCAAACGCAACTGTTGCATATGCAACCAAATGAAAGGCGGAATAAAAATGCCATCGTTAATGAGAAGAATAAACGTTATTTCGAGATGCGCGGTGAACTACAAATCCGAAAGACTTTCGGGTGAGCTTTCGGGCTGTCACCATGCGTTCGTTATGTGCATATCGCGCAATCCGGGTATGTCGCAGGACGCTATCGCAAGGAGTCTGTGCTTAAATAAAAGCACCGTAGCCAGAACTCTTTCGTATCTTGAAGAGCACGGCTACGTAAAAAGGGAAGCGGATGCTGCCGACAAGCGTGTTTTGCGCGTATATCCTACCGAGAAAATGCTTCAAGTTTTTCCTGAGTTCAGGGCTCTTGCAGCGGAGTGGAATTCCCTAATCTCAGAGGGAATAAGCGAAGCGGAGCTTGAAATTTTCAGCACCGTGCTTGAAAAAATCGAGACCCGCGCAAGAGAAGCTTGGATAGGCGGTGATAAAACGTGAGAACAGTTTTAAAATATCTTCTGCCGTACCGAAGACGTATGGCGTTAGGCTTTACGGTTAAAGTGCTTTCTACTATGATAGAGCTTTTTATTCCGTATATACTCAGCCATATTCTCAAAAATATAGTAACGCGCGAAAGCGTCTGGCTTATCATTTTGTGGGGCGGTATTATGATAAGCTGCGCAGCTCTTGCCTGTGTTGGAAACATAACGGCAAACAGAATGGCTGCAAGAGTTTCCTCAACCTTTTCGGGAGAGGTAAGAATGGACCTGTTTTCAAAAAGCCTTTCACTTTCAGCAAGAGAGGTAGATAGATTTACCATTCCCTCGCTTGAATCGAGAATAACTACGGATACCTATAACGTACATAATTTCGTCAGCATGATGCAGAGAATGGGCGTGCGCGCTCCGATACTTCTCATAGGCGGAATCACGATAACTCTTATAATGGACGCTCGACTGGCGCTCGTTATGATAGCGATACTGCCCTTCATATTCGTAACCGTTTATTTCATTTCCCGTAAGGGTGTTCCGCTTTACAGAAAGGTACAGACCTCGGTAGACGATATGGTAAGAGTAGTTCGCGAGGATTCTCAGGGCATAAGAGTGATTAAGGCGCTCTCTAAAAACGAATATGAAAACCGCCGCTACGACAAGGTCAACGCAAGGCTTTCTAAAGACGAGAGGCGCGCGGGAATTATAATGGGTACTGTCAATCCTATAATGACGCTTCTTATGAACGCAGGTATTATAGGTGTCGTTGCGCTGAGTGCATTTCTTGTAAGCACGGAGAAATCAAGTCCTGAGACGATAGTTGCCTTTATGCAGTATTTCACCCTCATTTCAATGGCTATGATGAGCGTTTCCAGAATCTTTGTAATGTACACTAAATGCGCAGCCTCAGCACGCAGAATAGCAGAGGTTCTTAACGTTGAAAACGACATAAAAACTCAAAGCCTTCCCGAGAAAGAAAATGACGGTAAGAACTATATTTCCTTTAAAAATGTAAACTTTTCTTATCTTAAAAGGGGTAAAAACATTGAAAACGTCAGTTTTTCACTTGCTAAAGGTCAGAGCCTTGGAATCATAGGTGCGACAGGAAGCGGCAAATCAACGCTTATAAAGCTTCTTATGCGTTTTTACGATGTGGACGGCGGAGAAATATGCGTTGGCGGTAAAGACGTCCGCAGCTATGATAAGGCGGAGCTTTCGGGGCTTTTCGGAGTTGCGCTTCAAAACGACTTTCTTTATTCCAAGACTGTTTCTGAGAATATAAGGTTCGGCAGAGATATATCGGACGAGGAGGTTGTGCGCGCTGCAAAAATTGCCCAGGCACACGACTTCATTACCGCCTTTCCGGACGGCTACGGTCATATCCTTACCCAGAAGGGTACGAATATTTCCGGCGGTCAGAAGCAGAGAATACTTATAGCCAGAGCTGTGGCGGCGCGTCCCGAAATACTTATCCTTGACGATAGCTCTTCCGCTCTTGACTACAAGACCGATGCCGCCCTGCGCACAGCTCTTGCAAAAGAAACCGACAGTATGACGGTAATAACCGTAGCGCAGAGAGTAAGCTCCGTTAAGTCCTGTGACCTTATTATAGTTCTGGACGAGGGAAAAATCAGCGCGATGGGAACGCACGAGGAGCTTCTTTTAAGCTCTGTTGAGTATAAAGAAATTGCAGATTCGCAGATGGGAGGTGCTTTCGTTGAATAGGTCATTTAACCGTAAGCCTGAAAATCCCGGCGCTACGGACAAGCCCGTCTTTAAAAAGCTTGAAAAGGGAAAAGCTAAGGGAATTCTGTTTCGCCTTATGCGTTACGTTCTTGCTCACCCGGTGCTCTTTATCACAGCGATAGTCTTCACTCTTCTGTCAAACCAGCTTGCTCTTCTCGGACCGGAGTATTCGGGAATTGCGGTGGACGCCATTGCCGCTGAGGGCGGTGTTGATTTTGATGCGGTGCGCGAGAACGTTATTAAAATGATTTTTTGCTACGTTCTTTCTGCCGTGCTTGCTTATTTTCTTTCGGTTATAATGGTAACTCTCGGTCAGAAAATCGTTTATACGATGCGCAAAGAGGTTTTTGAGAAGCTTAACACTCTGCCTGTCGGATATTTTGACACTCACCCAACCGGAGATATAGTCAGCCGTATATCCTACGATATTGATACGGTAAACAGTACGCTTTCACACGACCTTGTCCAGATTATGACAAGCCTTTACACAGTAATAGGCTCGCTTGTATTTATGTGGCGTATTTCCAAGCCGATGATAGCGGTTTTTGTGATAACCCTGCCGATTTCGATTTTGTTTACAAGGTATCGCTCCAAAAAGGTAAAGCCGCTTTTCAGAGCGCGCTCACATAAGCTGGGAGAACTGAACGGCTATGCCGAGGAGATGCTTTCAGGCTGCCGCACTATTTCCGCGTACGGAAGAGAAGGGGTCATTTCCGAGCGTTTTTCAAAAAGAAATGACGAAACGATGGAAGCTTATTACGATGCAGAATATTACGGAACAACGATAGGGCCGGGAGTAAACTTCATAAATAATCTTTCAATTTCGCTTATCGCGATGCTTGGCGGAATTCTGTATATGTACTCAAGAAGCGGTGCTGTGCTTGAAGGAACTATATTTTTTATAACGCTTGGAGGCGTTACTAAATTCGTAATGTATTCCCGAAAATTTGCAGGCCCGATAAACGAGTTTGCCAATATAATGCACGAATTTCAGTCCGCCTTTTCGGCTGCCGAGAGAATATTCCGCATAATTGACGAAGAGCCCGAGCCTCTTGACGCTCCCGATGCCATAACTCTAAGCGAAGTGAGGGGGCGTGTCGAGTTTTCCGATGTTGATTTCGGTTATACCAAGGATAAAAGGATACTGAAAGGAATATCGCTTCTTGCCGAGCCGGGAAAGAGATTTGCGATAGTAGGACCTACGGGAGCCGGCAAAACCACGGTCATAAATCTGCTTATGCGCTTTTACGATATAGATTCCGGCAGAATTACTATGGACTGTGAAAACATATCGAATATAAAGAGAAGAGACCTCAGGCGCGCTTATACTATGGTATTGCAGGACACCTGGCTCTTTTGCGGCAGCGTGTATGACAACATAGTTTACGGCAAGGAAAACGCTACGCCCGAGGAAGTAAAGCGCGCAGCCCGTCTTGCCAGAATAGATGGCTTTATAGAAAAACTGCCGAAGGGATATGATACCGAGATTACCGATGAAGGAATAAATATCTCCAAGGGACAGCGCCAGCTTATAACCATAGCCAGAGCCTTTCTTTCCGATGCTCCCATGCTTATTCTTGACGAGGCGACCTCGAACGTGGATTCAAGAACGGAAATCAAAATTCAGGAAGCGATGAATACTCTTATGCAGGGAAGAACCTCGTTTATAATCGCGCACAGGCTTTCCACTATTCAGAACGCAGATGCGATTCTCGTTATACAGAACGGAGAAATATCCGAAATGGGAACTCACGACGAGCTTATGCAGAAGGGCGGCTTCTACAGCACTCTTTACAATTCTCAGTTTGCCTGATGCCGTTTTGAAAATATTTATGTATTTGCGGTTGCTTTTTCTCTTTTGATGTGTTAAAATAATCTTCGTCAGCAAAGTCCTTTTCATAAATATTTGCAAGGTGATACGGATTTGGAAAAAAGAGAGATATATAAAGATAATTTTGCCGAGTATCTCCTCTGTCTTGCGCTTGACGTAGGAGAGGGAATGCTCAAATGCGGTGCAGAGGTTTCCAGAGTTGAGGACACTATTGAGAGAATATGCCGCGCATACGGTGCGGCGCACGTTGAGGTTTTCTCGATAATCTCATTTATAAATGCCGCAATCAGAATGCCGGACGGCTCTTATTCCTCGCAGATGCGCCGAATAAAATCTACGGGAACGAATCTCGGAATGCTGGAAAGGCTTAACGCACTTTCAAGAATGATATGCGCACAGAGGCCTTCGCTTGACGAGTTTGACGTAGAGCTGAGGAAAATCAAGAAGGCAAAGGCATACCGCGAGCCTGTAACCTGTCTTGCTTCAGGACTTGCAACAGGTGGCTTTGCCGTCTTCTTTGGCGGAAGTTTGAAGGATGGACTTATTGCCTTTCTCATAGGCTTTATAATGAAGCTTATAGACCTTAAAATGCCCTCCCGTGTAAACGTTATGGCAAAAACCGTAATTTCGGCAGCCTTTGCCGCTGCAGTAGCTATCCTTCTGGCAAGCGTGGATATAGCCGACAGTGCCGACTACGTTATCATAGGCGCGATAATGGTGCTTGTTCCGGGCGTTTCCTTCGGAACTGCTATGCGTGACCTTTTGTACGGTGATCTTCTTGCGGGAACGCTGAAAACTCTGCAGGCAATTCTTCTCGCTCTGATGATTGCCTTCGGATATATAATTTCGGTTGAATTTGTTTCGGTCTTCGGTGTTCCGATTGAGGTAACCGAGATGACTGCGGATTTTGAAACCTTCTTCAAGCCTATTTTCTTTATAGCAAGCTTAGGTGCCGTTCTCGGTTCGCTTTCGTTCGCTATCCTATTTAACGTTGCTCCGAGGCATCTTATTACCGCAACCGCGTGCGGACTTTTGACCTTTATCGTTTATTATACCGTTGAATTTTTTACGGGCGGTATTGTATTTCCCGCGGCATTCGTATCAACGATGGTTACCGCACTTTACGCAGAGATAGCATCCAGGCTCGAGAAGGCTCCAACCATAGTGTTTCTTATTCCGGGCGTTATTCCGACAGTCCCCGGAGGCGCGCTTTACAGAGCAATGCGCGCACTTCTGCTTCTTGATTTTGACGGAGCCTTTGAGGCACTTCTTGCAACTCTTCAGACAGGACTTGGTATAGCAGGCGGAATACTGACCGTTTCCATCATATTCGGAAGCATAATGGAAAAAATCAAAAAAAGAAAATCAGGAATTTTGAAAGCAAATGACAAGTGAAGTAATACTTTGTAAATACGGTGAAATAGTTCTTAAGGGTGCGAACAGGCAGAGCTTCGAATCCACTCTTATAAAGGAGCTTCGCCGCAGAGCGTCAAGACACGGAAATTTTAAAATTTACTTTAGTCAGAGCACTATTTACGTTGAACCGCGTGACGAGG
Organism: Eubacteriales bacterium; assembly: GCA_045594785.1. Classification (GTDB taxonomy): domain Bacteria; phylum Bacillota; class Clostridia; order Oscillospirales; family CAG-272; genus UBA1740. Next base: position 39,591 of record JAZNZE010000011.1, on the reverse strand, counting down.
CTTGCGATATGGACGGAATGTATGACGAGGCGCGCAAGGTTTTCGGAATAGTGGGAGTTAACCGAGCGGCAGTTTGCGATAAAACGATGGAGAGCATTGTACAAACCGCAAAAACCTACCTTCCCGAGAAGCTTATCGGAAAGCGTACCTTCAAGGTTGACGCAAAGCGCTCGGATAAGAGATTCCCTCTCACCTCTCCCGAAATTTCAAGAGATATCGGCGGCGTTGTCCTCTCGCTTGTAAGAGGTATAAAGGTAGACGTCCATAATCCCGAGGTAACCGTAACCGTTGAGGTGCGTGATGAGCACGCTTATATAAGGGCAGGGCAGGAGCCCGGCGCAGGCGGTCTTCCGCTTCGCACCGCAGGCAGAGGTCTGCTTCTTCTGTCGGGAGGCATAGATTCACCCGTAGCCGGCTGTATGATGGCAAAGCGAGGAATGGAAATCGAGGCTCTGCATTTTGATTCCTTCCCATACACCTCGGACAGAGCGAGGGAAAAGGTTATGGACCTCGCGCAAGAGATGTGCGAATTCTGCTCTAAAATTCACGTTCACGTAATTTCTCTTACGCATATTCAGGAGGAAATACGCGACAAGTGCGAGGAGGACTACTTTACTCTTCTCCTCCGCATTTTTATGATGCGTCTCTCTGAGAGATGCGCAAGAGAGTATAAGTGCGGTGCGCTTATCACGGGAGAAAGTCTCGGTCAGGTAGCCTCACAAACGCTTGCTGCAATAGGCGTTACCGATTCGGTGGTGAATATCCCGGTATTCCGTCCGTGCATAGGACTTGATAAGAACGAAATAGTAATACAGGCTCGTAAGTACGGCACTTTTGAAACCTCAATTCTTCCGTACGAGGATTGCTGTACTGTATTCACACCCCGTCACCCTAAAACACAGCCCAAAATCGAGGCGGTTATGGCAGAGCTTTCAAAGCTTGATTACGAGGCTCTCATAGACGAGGCTTACGCTACTATGACTACCGAAACAAAGCTGATTTTCCCGGAATATAAATAATATAAAAATAAAATATTGACAAAACCGTTTTTCTATGTTAAAATACGGTTGCGTGAAAACGCTCCGAGGAGGAGTAGTGCGTGAAGTCAAATAAGAGAGGGCGCGGTTGGTGCGAGCGTCTTTGGCGAGCGTGTGAAGGTAGCCTCGGTATATCCGAAAAGAACGGATTTTCCTATTAGACTTCGGCGTAGCTCTGCGTTAAAGAGAAACGAGGAATATGCTTTTTGCATATTTGAATCGGGTGGTACCGCGTTAATTCGCCCCGAAGCGACTTTTTTGTCGCTTCGGGGCTTTTTATTTTGAAATTAAATCTTGGAAGGTATATAAAATGAGAAAAGAACTTGCAAAGAATTACAGTCCTCGTGATTTTGAGGACAGAATTTATGAGAACTGGTGCGAGAAGGGATATTTTAAGCCGGACCCCGATAAGAAAAAGCCTGCTTTTTCTATAGTTATCCCCCCGCCAAACGTAACCGGACAGCTTCATATGGGCCACGCCCTTGACGAAACTCTTCAGGACGTGCTCGTAAGAACGAAGAGAATGCAGGGATATTCAACTCTTTGGGTTCCCGGCACCGACCACGCAGGTATTGCAACTCAGATAAAGGTTGAGGAAAATCTGCGCGTAAACGAGGGTCTTACAAGATACGACCTCGGAAGAGAAAAATTTCTTGAGAGAGTATGGGACTGGAAAAATCAGTACGGAAACAGAATTATAAATCAGCTTAAGAAGCTCGGCTCGTCTTGCGACTGGTCGCGCGAGAGATTCACTATGGACGAGGGCTGCTCCAAGGCTGTTCGCGAGGTATTCGTAAATCTTTACAATAAGGGACTTATCTATAGGGGATACCGCATTATAAACTGGTGTCCCAACTGCCGCACCGCGCTTTCTGACGCTGAGGTAGAATACACCGAGCAGCCGGGCTCATTCTGGCATATCAGATATCCCGTCAAGGATTCTGACGAGTTTGTAACCGTTGCTACAACGAGACCCGAAACTATGCTCGGAGATACTGCGGTTGCAGTTCACCCTGAAGACGAGAGATATGCTCACCTTGTCGGAAAAACGCTTCTCCTTCCTCTTACCGACCGTGAAATTCCCGTAATTGCAGACGAGTACGTTGAGCGCGATTTCGGTACGGGTTGCGTTAAGATTACACCTGCTCACGACCCCAACGACTTTGAGGTAGGAAAGCGCCACAACCTTGAAATAATTAAGGTTATGAATGATGACGCAAGCATAAACGAGACCTATGGCGGCAAGTATGCCGGAATGGATAGATATGCGGCAAGAAAGGCTATGGTTGCCGACCTTGAAGCAGGCGGCTATCTTGTAAAAATCGAGCCCTGTGCTCATAACGTAGGAACCTGTTACCGCTGCAAAACCACGGTTGAGCCTATGACGAGCGACCAATGGTTTGTAAAAATGGACCCGCTTGCAAAGCCCGCTCTTGACGTTGTAACCTCGGGCGAAATAAAGTTCGCTCCCGAAAGATTTACAAAAACCTACACCAACTGGATGGAAAACTGCCACGACTGGTGCATTTCCCGTCAGCTCTGGTGGGGACACCGTATTCCTGCGTTCTACTGCGATGCCTGCGGTCATATGGAGGTTTCAAAGGAGGATATCACCGTCTGCTCCAGGTGCGGTGCTCCCGTAAGACAGGAGGAAGACGTTCTTGATACCTGGTTCTCCTCTGCGCTCTGGCCCTTCTCGACTCTGGGCTGGCCGGAGAAAACGGAGGACCTTGCGCGCTATTACCCCACAAGCGTTCTCGTTACGGGCTACGATATAATCTTCTTCTGGGTTGCCAGAATGATATTCTCGGGTATGGAGCATATGGGCGAGAAGCCCTTCTCAACCGTATTCATTCACGGTCTTGTAAGAGACGCGCAGGGAAGAAAGATGTCTAAATCCCTCGGAAACGGTATCGACCCGCTTAAAGTAATTGAAGAGTACGGGGCAGACGCACTTCGCTTCGCTCTTGCTATGGGTAACGCTCCCGGAAACGATATGAGATTCTCTGACGAGAAGATAGAATCTGCAAGAAATTTTGCAAACAAGCTTTGGAACGCATCGAGATTCGTGCTTATGAATCTCACCGAGGCTGACGAGGAGCTTCTCAAAGCTCCCGAGGAGGCAGAGCTTGCGGTTGAAGATAAATGGATTCTTTCCAGATACAATAAGCTCGTAAAAACGGTTAACGAAAACATAAACAACTACGAAATCGGCGTAGCTCTTGCCGAAATATATTCTTTTGCATGGGATTATTTCTGTGACTGGTATATCGAAATGGCAAAGAGCCGTACATTCGAATCGGGAACCGCATCTTCGCTTACGGCAAAGAGAGTTCTTGTGTACGTTCTCACCGGAATTCTTAAGCTCCTTCACCCCTATATGCCCTTTATAACCGAGGAAATATATCAGGCGCTTCCTCACTCTGACGAGTCGATTATGATATCGAAGTATCCCGAGTTTGATGCTTCTCTTGACTTCTCGGGTGCTGAAGAGGCAATAGACAGAATGATTGGCTGTATAGTTGCTATCCGTGCCCGCAGAGCCGAAATGAACGTTCCGCCCTCGAAAAAGGCAAAGCTTTTTGTTGTAACGAAATATGAGGATAACTTCCGCCAGTGCGAGAAGATTATAGAAAAGCTTGCATATACCTCAGAGCTTATAATTACGGACAAGTATGAATCCGATGACGCTATTATGATTGCTACCGATTCGGGAAGCCTTTATATTCCTCTTTCCGAGGTCGTTGACCTTGATAAAGAAAGAGCGCGTCTTGGCGAGCAGATGAAAAAGAACGATATGGAAATCGAGAGAATTGAGAAAAAGCTTTCCAACGAAGGCTTTGTAAGTAAAGCTCCCGCCCAGGTTATAGAGGGCGAGAAGGCTAAGCTCAATAAGTATCTCGAAACCAGAGAAGCTCTTAAGATAGCTATTGCAAAGCTTGGTTGATGTAAATTACAATTTACAAAAACGGAGAAAAATATGGATTTTAAGTTTACAAATCCCATATCTGCCGAAGAAGAAAAAAAGGAAGAAAAGCTCCTTGTGGTTTTTTCGGGCAGCTATGAGGACACCCCCGAAAATGAAGTTATTTTCATTGAAGAGGGAATAGAAGAGATAGCAGAGAATGCTTTCAGAGGCTTTAAGCATCTGCGCGAGATTCATCTGCCGAGAAGCCTTAAGGTTATTTCGGCAGCTGCATTTATGGGTTGCGAAAATCTTCAGACTGTCGATATGCAGCACGGGCTTCTCGAAATTCTTGACGAGGCGTTTTCTTCCTGCCCCTCGCTTTCGGTAATAAATATGCCGGATACCGTGAAGCGCATAGGCGAGGGAGCATTCGAGGGCTGCGCGGCTCTTTCGAAGGTGAGGTTTTCGGAATCGCTCGTTATGATAGGCGCTTCAGCGTTTGCTTTTTGCTTTAACCTTCGCGATGTAGTTATTCCGGATAGCTGCGTTCTTGTGGAGTTCAACGCATTCGCCTCCTGCTTTTCTCTCGAATCGGTAAAGCTTTCCGATAATATGGGGCTTATAGACGAATCGACCTTTGAGGGCTGCCGCTCTCTTACGCTGGTTGAGCTTCCCGCAAGGCTTTCGAAAATCGGAAGGCGGGCGTTTAAGGGCTGCACCGCTCTCGCCTCGCTTATTCTTCCAAGCAACGTTCGCGAGATAGGGCTTGATGCCTTTGCGGGCTGCAAGGCTCTTACGAGGATTGCAATTCCCAAGGACACTCGCGAGCTTGAGGACGAGGACGTGTTTTGCGGTTGCGACCGGCTTACCGATATATCCTTTGGCGGCAGCCGTGAAGCGTGGGAGCTTCTCACTCACGGCAAAACACTTACGGTGGAAAGAAGCGACCTTTCCTTCTTTACCCCGACTGTAACATTTTTGAATTTGAAAAATGAAGTATAAATGCTTGATTCTTGACCACGATGATACGGTGGTAAACAGCACGGCAACGATTCATTACCCCTGCTTTATGCAGTATATGAGAGAAAGATATCCCCATCTTGCCGATAATTACACCCTGGAGAGCTATTTCGTAAAAAATTTTCACCCGGGTGTAATCTCTCTCTTCCGCGATGAAATCGGAATGAGCGAGGAGGAGTTGGCAGAGGAGGAAAGATACTGGGCAAATTACGTGGAGGGGCATATTCCCGTAGCCTATCCGGGCATGCGTGAAATTCTCGTCAGATTTATCGCTGAGGGCGGTATTATTATCGTTGATTCACACTCTCTTACGAGATACATCGAAAGAGACTGGAGAACGAATAACCTCCCCTCACCCGCTCATATATACGGCTGGGATATACCGAAGCAGAACCGCAAGCCAAGTCCATTTACCGTTCTTGATGCTCTGGAGCGCTTCTCGCTTTCGAAAAGCGAGGTTCTGGTAGTAGACGACCTTAAGCCCGGCTATGATATGGCAAGAGGTGCGGGAGTTGATTTTGCAGCTGCCGGCTGGGCATATGACGTTCCCGAAATTGAAAGCTTTATGAGAGATAATTGCGATTATTATCTTAAAGAGGTATCCGACCTTGGGCGGCTTGTATTCGGAGGCAAATAAATGAAGATTTTCGTTATAGGAGCAGGTAGATGGGGCTCGTTTATAGCCTGGTATCTTGACAGCATAGGTCACACCGTTTCTCTCTATGGCAGAGACAGCTCTGCTAAAATGCAACAGCTCATCAAAACACGCAAAAACAGCGTAATAGAGCTTCCTCAAAGTGTGAAATTGACAACTTCACTTGACAAAATAACCGATTTTGACACAATTGTTATTTCTATAGATTCGCAAGGGCTTTCAGCACTTATGGATAGTCTTCGCGATAAAGGTATAGAAAATAAAACCTTCGTTCTCTGTATGAAGGGTATAGAAATAGGCACGGGAAGAAGGCTTTCCGAAATTGTCGGGGAGAAAACCTCGGATACAAATGCTGTTGCGGTATGGCTCGGTCCGGGGCACGTTCAGGAGTTCTATGCAGGCAGACCAAACTGTATGGTGATAGACAGCGATTCGCAAGAGGCAAAGCAAAGGCTTGTCGATGAATTTTCGAGCAGCCTTATAAGGTTTTATTACGGCACCGACCTTATCGGAAACGAAATAGGCGCTGCGGCAAAGAACGTTATAGGAATTGCGGCAGGTATGCTTGACGGCCTCGGTCTGTCATCGCTCAAGGGCGCGCTTATGGCAAGAGCTCCGAGAGAAATTTCAAGGCTGGTTTCTGTGCTTGGCGGCAATCCTGTTTCGGTTTACGGGCTCTGTCACCTGGGTGACTACGAGGCTACCGTATTTTCAAAATACAGCCATAACAGAGGATACGGTGAAGCGCTCATAAAGGGCGAGGAGCAGTCCGGGCTTGCCGAGGGCTATTATACGGTGAAGGCGCTTATGGAGCTATCCGAAAAGCATTCCGTTGAGCTTCCTATCTGCCGTGCGGTATATAGGGTTATATACGATGGAAGCTCTCCTACCGAGGAAATGGAAAAGCTCTTCAGCCGTTCCCTGAAGAATGAATTTTAATTTTTTAAATCTATTGATTTATTTGGTTTTATATGGTATTATAGTTTAAAAGAGGTGATAACTATTCTGAAGCTTAAACTTTTATCCGAAAACGGCGAATGCAAATTCAAGGCGTTCGGCGAGGAGATTGACGTTCACTATAACGGTGAGTATGAGCGCGGAGACAAATGGAGAATAGAGCTTGACTACTGTGAGTTTGTCAAAATGAAGCTTGACTCCACGATGGCAGAGTCCATAGTTTACGTGCCTGACGGAATTTTCGAATTCCCGATTCCGTTTGATTATCAGAGGAAGGCGTGCTACGCTCCCGGTGCATTCTCGGGTGATGACCACAGAATAATTTGCTCCGAGCCCTGCGAGGCTGAAATCTACGGAGAAAGAAATATTTCTCTTAACTCTCACGATATGCATAACGTTCCGAAGTATTTTCCTCACGCAGTTGCAAATTTCGTTACGCGTGAAGACCCCTGCTTCTTTGAGCGTAATGCAATAGACGGTGTTACCGACAATATCGGTCACGGCTGCTATCCCTATCATTCCTGGGGCGGCGGACTTCGCGAGGACCTTGAATACTGGGTTGAGTTCGGTGCTGAGGTTGAGGTTTCTAAGGTGACAATTCATCTTCGCGCAGATTTTCCTCACGACACCTATTGGAAGGAAGCCGAGCTTGAGTTTTCTGATAAATCCACGGTACATATAGACCTTATCGGTACTAAGGAGGGTCAGACCTTTGAGTTTGAGCCCAAAAAGACCGAGTACGTTAAATTAACAGGCTTTAAACAGCAGCGCCTTGAAGACGGTTCGCTCTCTTTTGCGGCGCTCTCACAAATATCCGTTTACGGAAACTACATTAAAAAGGAGAACGAAGGAATGGAAGTAAGAGACGCTTCTAATGCAAAAGACGTCAGATATTATACGACTGACAGACTCAGAGAGGAATTCCATATTGCGAACCTCTTTACAAAGGACAATATCAGAATGGTATACAGCCATACCGACAGAATTATAGTTATCGGTATGATGCCTATTAAGCTTACCCTTAAGCTTGAAGCAGGCAAGGAGCTTGCAGCCGATTATTTCCTTGAGCGCCGTGAGCTCGGTTGCATCAATATCGGAGGTAAGGGAATTATCACCGTTGACGGTGAGGAGTACGAAATGAATCCCCGTGACGGTATTTACGTAGGTAAGGGACATAAGGATCTTACCTTCAAGAGCTGTGACGAGACTAATCCCGCTAAGTTCTACATCACGTCCTGCCCTGCGCACACCACTTATCCCACAGTTAAAATCGACATCACCAAGGCTCGTAAAGTACCCTGCGGCTCTGTCGAAGACTGCAACAAGAGAGTTATCAATCAGTACATACACCCCGAGGTAATGCAGTCCTGCCAGCTTGCTATGGGACTTACTCAGCTTGAGGTTGGCTCTAACTGGAACACAATGCCTTGCCATACTCACGACAGAAGAATGGAGGTTTACCTCTATCTTGATATGGGCGCAAACGATGCTGTATTTCATATGATGGGCGAGCCCAAGGAAACCAGACACATCATTATGCACAACGAGGAAGCGGTTATCTCTCCCTCTTGGTCTATCCACAGCGGAGTAGGCACTAAGAATTATTCTTTCATCTGGGCTATGTGCGGTGAGAACCAGGAATTCACCGATATGGACCATATCGAAACCAAGGAACTTAGATAATTAAATTTTGTATATATAAGGAGAAAATTAAAAATGGCATACACCGGAAATTTCAGCCTTGAAGGCAAGGTTGCTCTTATCACAGGCGCATCTTACGGCATCGGATTTGCAATTGCAAAGGGAATGGCTGCCGCAGGCGCAAAGATTGTATTTAACGATATCAAGCAGGAGTTTGTTGACAAGGGCCTTGCAAACTATAAGGAAGCAGGCATTGACGCTAAGGGTTACGTTTGTGACGTTACCGATGAGGACGCAGTAAACGAGCTTGTAGCAAAGATTGAAAAGGAAGTAGGAAACATCGATATTCTTGTAAACAACGCAGGTATTATCAAGAGAATTCCTATGATTGAAATGAAGGCTTCTGAGTTCAGAGCTGTAATTGACGTTGACCTCAACGCTCCCTTTATCGTATCCAAGGCAGTTATCCCCACTATGATTAAGATGGGTCACGGTAAGATAATCAATATCTGCTCTATGATGAGTGAGTTCGGACGCGAGACCGTTTCCGCTTATGCATCTGCAAAGGGCGGACTTAAGATGCTCACCAGAAACATAGCGTCTGTGTACGGTCAGTACAATATTCAGTGCAACGGTATCGGTCCTGGCTATATCGCAACTCCTCAGACCGCTCCCCTCCGTGAGCCCCAGGCTGACGGTTCGAAGCACCCCTTCGACAGCTTTATTACCGACACAAAAACTCCCGCAGGCAGATGGGGAGATCCCGAAGACCTTGCAGGACCTGCAGTATTCCTTGCATCTGAGGCTTCCGATTTCGTAAACGGACAGATTCTCTACGTTGACGGCGGTATCCAGGCATACTTTGGCAAGCAGCCCTCCTGATCATCGGCAGAAAGGTAACTCTATAATGAAAAATTATAACGAGCTTCTTCACGAGAACGTTGAATGGGCTAAGGAAGTATTTGCAAAAATCGACAGAAAAATGTCTTCCGTAACTCTTCGCTCAAGGGACAAGATTGTTGACGGCTGTGACGAGAACGGATTTCATAAGGAACGCAGCGCAACCTGGTGGACCTCTGGCTTCTGGGGCGGTCTTAACTGGCTTCTCTACAATCAGACGAAGAAGGAGGACTACCTCAAAACCGCAAAGTCAAGCGAAAATCTCCTTGACGATGCTCTCCGCAAATTCGATGCGCTGCATCACGATGTAGGCTTTATGTGGCATATCCTCACGGGCGCGAGCCACACTCTCACGGGCGACCCCGAATCGAGAGTAAGAAGCCTCTATGCAGCAACCACTCTTACCTCGCGCTACGTATTCAACCGGGCTCACGGCTTTATAAGAGCTTGGAATGAGAAGCCATGTGAGAACGATTCTATCATTGACTGCCTTATGAACCTGCCCCTTCTTTACTGGGCGTCTCGGCAGGTAGGAGACGATAGATTTGCAAGAATCGCAAGAGAGCACGTGGAAATGTCGCTCACAGACCATCTCCGTCCCGATGGCTCGGTTATCCACCGTGTAAGGCACGATAGAGAAACCGGCGTTGTCGTTCAGAGCTTTGGCGGTCAGGGCTATGAGGACGGCTCTTCCTGGTCTCGCGGTCAGGCATGGGCGCTTTATGGCTTTACTATCGCTTACATACACCTCGGTGACGTAAGATATCTTGATGCAGCAAAGAGAGTAGCTAATTACTTCATAGCTAACTGCTGTGACGATTGGCTTCCCAGAGTTGACTTCCGCGCTCCGTCTGAGCCTGTATATTACGATTCTACTGCCGGCGCTTGCGCAGCTTGCGGACTTATCGAGCTTGCAAAGCTTCTTCCTGAGAATGAGGGCGGAATGTATATGAACGCAGCTATCAAGCTTCTTCACGCTATGGACGAAAAATTTGCAAATTACGACCCCGAAAACGACCACCTTCTCGACTTCGGAACGGTTCGTTATCCTATAGAAGGACTTACTCTTGAAAAGGCAGGAGTCCATATCTCTATAATCTACGGAGATTATTTCTACACCGAAGCTATTCTCAAGTTAATGAATAGCGATTTCTTCCCTTGGTAATTTTTTGCCGCGTAAAATTAGGAAAAATAAAGATTTTTACTAAAATGCCGCTATCGGCAAAGCGTTCGATGGCGGCATAGCTTTAGAAAGGTGAAACCTTATGAAAAACTATAAAGAAATCCTTAATGAGAATTTGGAATGGGCAAAGGATACGTTTGCCAAAATAGATAAGAAAATGTCTGCGGTAACTCTCCGTTCCAGAGATAAGCTTCCTGACGGAGTGGACGAAAACGGCATTCATAAGCACCGCAGCCCTATCAGCTGGACTGCAGGATTTTGGGGCGGTCTTAACTGGCTTCTCTATAATCAGACTAAGAATGAAGAATATCTTAAAACCGCAAAGGCAAGCGAGCTTCTTATGGACGCAGGTCTTAAGAGATTTGACGAGCTTCACCATGACGTAGGCTTTATGTGGCACATACTCACCGGCGCAAGCCATACTCTTACGGGCGACCCTGCTTCGAGAATCAGAAATCTCTATGCTGCAACAACTCTTCTTTCGCGTTACGTTCTCTGCGGCGAGCACGGCTTTATCAGAGCATGGAACGGCAGCGCGCATAATCTTTCCATTATCGACTGTCTTATGAACCTTCCTCTTCTTTACTGGGCTTCCGAGCAGGTAGGAGACGATAGATTCGTGAGAATCGCAAGAGAGCATGTAGAAATGGCGCTTACCGACCATCTTCGTCCCGATGGCTCGGTTGTGCACGTTATAAAGCACAACAGGGAAACGGGCGAGATAGAAGAGAACGGCTGCGGTCAGGGTTATGCGGCAGGCTCGTCCTGGTCCAGAGGTCAGGCTTGGGCGCTTTACGGCTTTACTCTCGCTTACATACATCTTAAGGACGAGAGATATCTTGCTGCAGCAAAGAGAGTAGCTCACTACTTTATTGCAAATTGCTGTGACGATTGGCTTCCCAGAGTTGACTTCCGCGCTCCCTCTGAGCCCGTGTATTACGATGCAACTGCCGGCGCTATTGCAGCCTGCGGACTTATCGAGATTGCAAAGCACGTTTCCGAGAATGAGGGCGGTATGTACGCAAATGCAGCCGTAAACATTCTTAAAGCGATGGACGAAAAGTTTACGAACTACGATCCCGAGAACGACCATATGCTTGATTTCGGAACCGTCCGTTATCCCGTAGAAGGACTTACTCTTGAAAAAGCAGGAGTTCATATCTCTATAATTTACGGAGATTTCTTCTTCACGGAAGCAGTTCTTAAGCTTCTCAGCTCCGATTTCCTTCCTTGGTAATTAGCCTTACGCTTCTCTTTAAAAAGTGTCGGTGAAGCATCACCTTATTAAACTAAAAAATGCATAAAAAATCCCTCGGTTCTACCGGGGGATTTTTTATGCCTATGCCGGAAAAATATGCTGTGCTTTTAGATTACGGCACTTTGAAAAGCAACGGCTTTTCCGATTATTTTTATTGTTTCAAGCTCACCGCCCATATAGACGAGCGGAGCATATTTGGGGTTCTCCGGAGAGAGAATAAGCTTTTGCTGGTCGGGGTAAAAATAAACTCTTTTAAGCGTTGCTTCATCGTCAATTATAACCGCGGCAATTTCACCGTTATCCACGGCATTCTGAGAGCGAATGAAAACGATATCGCCGTCATATATTCTTGCGCCCGTCATAGAATCGCCGTGCGCCCTGAGGCAAAAGTCTGCATCAAGCTTATCGTCTGCCGAGGCAAAGCTTTCGTGCTCCTCAGATGCGTATATCGGCTCACCGCAGGCTATCTCGCCAAGTATGGGAAGCCGTTTCATAGATATAGGCATTACTCCTTTTGCAAACGGAGGCAAGCTCTCTTTTTCCCAGCCCATAAGCTCGGCAGGCGTTACCTCCAGTAGCTTTGCCAGGCTCTGCACCTTCTCGGGAGGAACGTTCGTTATGATTCCGTTTTCGTATCTGTGAATAGTTTGCTTGCTCGTGCCAAGCGCCTCTGCTATATCCTCAAGGGTAAGCTTTTTTTCTTTTCTCAGTCTCTTTAAATTGTTGGCAAGCATTTTCAAATTCCTTCCTATTTACTATATAGTATTGTTGGAGTTTTGTCGTTTTGTCACCTATATTGTAACATAAAGTAACTTGATATGCAATAGTTTTTTGAAAAAAAATGCAAAAAAGTTTGAAAAATCACTTGACAAGTGACAAATGTTTTGCTACAATAGTTGCGTAATAGGTTACTTTTTGAATCGAATAACCTAAAAAGTGACAAAAGAAAGGAAAGAAAAAATTGAAAACAGGAAACGTGTTGTGTTCGCCAAAGCCTGATTTTCTATATCGCAGCACCGATTCAATCCGCGCGGATATTTCGGAGATACGGAATAAGATAGGCGAGGTAAAGCGTTCCTTTTCTATAAGGGAACTGCTGTTAAGTATGATTTCGGAAACGCAGGAGAGAGGAGCTTCGGAATGGCTTTATGACCTTGAAGCTCTGCTGGGTGAGGCAGAGAGCGCTTACGGAAAGCTTACCGAGCTCAGAGAAGAGCTGACCTTTTTAGAGGAGGAGCTCGGGGAGGCAAAATGCAGAATAGGGTTATAGTTGACACTCTCGACTTTCTCGTGCGTGCTTTGTGCGCAGATTATAAGCGCCGCGAAAGCATAATTCTTAAAAGAGAAGCGGAAAGGAGGGTTGATAACGAGTTAAGATATCTGAATTTTAAGCTTTTTGATGCGGCAGCCGAAATTGTCGGAGAGGGGAGAGCAGATCTTTTTATCGCAGAAATAGGCGCATCGATTGGCTATGCAAAATCTCGGGTTGAGTATTTATCGGAGGCAATGTATAAGCAATACAAAACCGAGGTAAAGCGAAATATCGCAAAAAGGCTATACCTGAAGTAATTATTTTTTTCTGTGACGATAAGCGACAGAATTTTCACTTATCGGTATGCTAGAATGCTAGTAGCAACAAAAGGGAGCGCCCCGAAAGGAAGTAAAAATGGGAAGTGAAGCTATATTTCTTACAAGAGAGGACACACTGTCCGTAATATTACCCGGTGAGATAGACCATCACGCCGCCAAACCTATAAGAGAAAAAACCGATATCAAGCTTTTTGAGTATTCACCAAGGCTTTTGGTTATGGATTTTTCTGCCGTAAGCTTTATGGATAGCTCCGGTATCGGTCTGATTCTCGGCAGAGCGGAGCTATGCGAGGAGCTGGGATGCAGAATTAGGTTAAAAGGGCTATCGGGCACGCTTATGAAGCTTATAAGGCTTTCCGGAATTGAAAAAATAAAAAATCTGTCTATATCTGATGCGACTTAAGGATGGTGAAACAGTTGAAAAGAATAATAAACGAAATGAAGCTTAGACTTCCGGCAAAAAGCGTAAACGAAAGCGTTTGCAGAGCAATTATATCGGCATTCTCCGCAGAGCTAAATCCCACCGTTGAGGAAATCGGGGATTTAAGATGCGCCGTCAGCGAGGCGGTCACGAACTGTATAGTACACGCTTACCGTTATTTAGCAAATAGCGAAGAGGGCTATATTTACATATCCGCGCGTCTTTATGATAACAGAGAAATAACCGTTGAAATATCGGATAACGGCTGTGGAATAGCAGACGTTGAGGCGGCGCGCGCCCCGATGTACACGACGGGCACGGACGAGCGGTGCGGAATGGGTTTTCTCGTTATGGAGAGCTTCACCGATTCCCTGAGCGTAAAATCAAAGCTCGGTAAGGGAACAACGGTTCTTATGAGAAAAATTTTAAAGCCCTAGCCTAAGTCGTGGAGAATAATGAAAACCGAAGAAAAGAACCGTTTTGACCGAAATATTGAGCTTGTCAGAGAATACCGCGAGGGCAGGCGAGAGGCGGGAGAGGAGCTTTGCGAGCTGAATAGACCCCTGGTGTTAAAAATTGCAGGAAAGTTTTCGGGCAGAGGAGTTGAGTTTGACGAGCTTTGCGAGCTTGGAAACATCGGTCTTGTAAAGGCTATAAACAGCTTTGATTTCGAAAAGGGCTGCGTTTTTTCAACATATGCAGTTCCGCTTATATTCGGTGAAATCAGAAGATTTTTGCGAGATGACGGAATTATTAAGGTCTCAAGAGAGCAAAAGCGTCTGTCAGCTCTTCTGAACGCAGAGCGAGAGCGAAGAATTTCGGCAGGCGAGGAGGTTTCAATTTCCGCAGTGGCAAAGGCTGTCGGAATTTCACCCGAGGACGCCTCGGTTGCTCTTTTTTCCTCAGCGCCGGTTCGCTCGCTCTCCGAGAGCGCATACGACGAGGACGATTCAACCTCTCTTGCCGACCTTGTTTTTGACGAGGACGAGGAAAAACGAAGCTTTGAATGGCTGGCTCTTAAAATGGCGCTTGAAAAGCTTCCCCCCGAGGAAAAAAAGCTTATAACCCTTCGCTATTTCAGAGACTTCTCGCAGGTCGAGGTAGCGCGTATTATGGGGCTGTCGCAGGTCAAGGTTTCAAGAGAAGAAAAGAAAATACTTGCGCGCCTCAAAAAAGAGCTTATATAGATGTTAATAAATTGTGAATAATAAGGAAAACTATTGATTTTTTGGATATATTAGTATAGAATATATCTCGTGAGTGTTAGCACTCATAGGCTTTGAGTGCTAAATCAAAACAATACGGAGGAATTAAATATGAAACTCAGACCTCTTCTTGATAAGGTCGTAATAAAGAGAGTGGAAGCGCAGGAAACCACTAAGGCAGGAATCATTCTGCCCGATAGCGCAAAGGAAAAGCCTGAGGTATCCGAAATAGTTGCAGTAGGTCCCGGCGGGCTTGTTGACGGCAAGGAGGTCGTAATGACGCTCAAGGTCGGTGAAAAGGTTATAACCGCAAAATATGCAGGAACGCAGGTTAAGCTTGACGGCGTAGAATATAATATAGTAAGCCAGTCTGATATACTTGCGGTAGTAGAATAATAGAATAGGAGAAAAATTTATGTCAAAGGAAATTCTTTACGGTACCGATGCGAGAGCAGCTCTTCTCAGAGGTGTTGATAAGCTTGCGGATACCGTTAAAATAACGCTTGGCCCCAAGGGCAGAAACGTAGTTCTTGAGAGAAAGTTTGGCTCGCCCCTTATCACTAATGACGGTGTTACCATCGCAAAGGAAATCGAGCTTGAATGCCCGGCAGAGAATATGGGCGCGCAGCTCGTAAGAGAGGTTGCCGTTAAGACTAACGATGCAGCAGGTGACGGTACAACAACCGCTACTCTTATAGCTCAGACGCTTGTTCACGAGGGTATGAAGAACGTTGCTGCAGGCGCAAATCCCATGGTACTCAGAAAGGGTATTGCAAAGGCTGCTGACGCTGCTGTTGAAGAGCTTAAGAAGCAGGCTAAGAAGGTAAGCGGAACCGAGGATATTGCAAGAGTAGGCGCAATTTCCGCAGGAGACGATACGATAGGTCAGCTTATTGCAGACGCTATGGAAAAGGTAACCAGTGACGGAGTTATTACCGTTGAGGAATCCAAGAGCGCGGAGACCTATTCTGAGGTGGTTGAGGGAATGCAGTTTGACCGCGGATACCTTTCTCCCTATATGGCAACCGACACGGATAAGATGGAAGCAGTTCTTGACGATGCTCTTATTCTCATTACCGATAAGAAGATTTCTTCTATCCAGGAAATCCTTCCTCTTCTTGAGCAGATAGTTCAGTCCGGCAAGAAGCTTCTTATAATCGCTGAGGACGTAGAGGGCGAGGCTCTTACAACTCTCGTTCTTAATAAGCTTCGCGGCACCTTTACCGTGGTTGCGGTTAAAGCTCCCGGATTTGGTGACAGACGCAAGGAAATGCTTCGCGATATCGCAGTTCTCACCGGCGGTGAGGTTATCACAAGCGAGCTCGGTCTTGAGCTTAAGGATACTTCCGTAGCTCAGCTCGGACGCGCAAGACAGATAAAGGTTAACAAGGAAAACACCATAATCGTAGGTGGCGGCGGAGATAAGAACGCTATTAACGAAAGAGTAGGACAGATTCGTTCGGCTCTTGAAGTAACCACCTCTGAATTTGATAAGGAAAAGCTCTTTGAAAGACTTGCAAAGCTTGCAGGCGGAGTTGCCGTTATTAAGGTCGGTGCAGCTACCGAGGTTGAAATGAAGGAGAAGAAGCTCAGAATAGAGGACGCTCTCAATGCAACCAAGGCTGCAGTGGAAGAGGGCATAGTTGCAGGCGGCGGAGCGGCTCTCGTTGGTGTAATCGATGCGGTTGAGGAAGTAGTTAACAGCCTCGAAGGTGACGAGCGCACCGGCGCGAAGATAGTATCCAAGGCACTTACCTCTCCTATGAAGCAGATTGCGGATAACGCAGGTCTTGACGGTGCTGTTATTATAGCTAAGATTCGTGAATCCGGCAAGGTAGGTTATGGATTTGACGCTTATGACGAGGTTTACTGCGATATGCTTGAAAAGGGTATCGTAGATCCCGTTAAGGTAACCCGTTCGGCTCTTCAGAATGCAGCTTCTATCGCATCTACCGTTCTCACTACCGAGTCTGTAGTATATGAGAAAAAGGAAGAAAAGCCCGTAGCTCCTGCCGCACCCGGCGGAATGGACGGAATGTATTAATTCTTTGTCAAAAGAGAATTAATTTTAGTCATAATAAAACGAAAGCAGGGAAAGGGCTTTGCCTCTTTCCCTGCTTTAATATTGCCTTGTTATTTATTCAGTTCCGTTTTCGTGCTTTGCCCTCAGTATCTCAACGTTATGCTCTACCGCGTGCTTTTTAAGCGGATACCAGAACCACAGTATAAGCGAAAGACCTATAAAGCCAAGTGCCGGAACGAGCGTTGAAATAGTAAATATTCCTCTGAGAACCGAATCTGAAAAGGCTGTTTGCTGGGAATATCCTATCAGAGAGAGAAGCAGACCCGTGAGTCCTGCGCTTGCCGCCTGCCCAAGCTTTCTTGAAAAGGAATAAAGCGCGTATATCGAGCCGTCCTCGCGCACGCCGTTTCGTATTTCCGAGTAGTCTATAACGTCTGTTATTAGCGCCCACGATACCATAGAAAATATACCGAGCCCAAGCCAGCTAATCAGGTTAAGTCCTACGTAAACCCAAACGCTTTTCGGGCGTATAAAAAACAGTAATAGGCAAATTCCTGCAGCAAAGAGATTGGAAAGCACGCTCATTTCCGCCTTTCCGATTTTTCTTGCAATCGGCTTCGCAACGGCTGCGGCAATAAGCATAGAGCCCATCATAGCAAAGGTGGAAACCGACTGTGCTGTCGGATTGCCGTAATAATTCGGATAAACGTAGTTTGCCATTGACTGCAAGGTGAGCTGAGCAAGAAGCATAAGAACCGATGCGATTATTATTGATACCAGAGCTCTGTTTGAAAGAAGATTTTTTAACAGAAGCTTCACGGGCATTTTTTCTCGCTTTTCGGGAACGGGAGGAGTAACTCTTTCGGTTGTCAGAAAATAGCAAAGGATATAAGATATTACCGCCAAAATAGAGAATATTCCGGCAATTATCGTGAACGCTTTTCCGCTTAGCACGGTGTTTTCACCTACGGTCTTATAAGCAAAAAGCGGAATTCCTGCCCCGATTATAACGCCTGCCAGAGTGCTTCCCATGGTTCTGAAGGTGGAAAGCGATTGCCTGTCGTCAGGCTCTCTTGATATTGCAGATGCCATAGAACCGTAAGGAATATTTATTGACGTGTAAAAAATCGAGCCCCAAAGCACGTAGGTGATAACAAGCCAGAAAATTTTAAAAGCCATAGAATAATCGGCAAATGCCGACTGATAAATCAGAAAGGAAGAAAGCGCTACAGGACCGCACATTCTGAGTATCCAAGGCTTGAATTTTCCATTTTTCGTAGGCTTCCGGTGGTCGCAGATTCTTCCCATAGCAACGTCAGTAAAGGCGTCTACAAATCTGGCAAGCATTATAACAAGTCCAACGACAAGGGCAGAAACACCCATAACGTCAGTATAGAACTTTAAAAGAAACGAAGACGAAAGTATAAAGGTAAAATCATTGCCGAAATCACCGAGCAGATAACCGATTTTATCTCTTATGCCAAAAGGTCTTTTGACATTGTTTGTAAGCATCATAGAAATAGCCTTTCAGAAATTACTATGCCTATTTTGCTTCATATTGTAAATAAATATTCGCTTTTTTGTCTGTTTTTTTGTCAGATTTTTGCGTTTCTGCAAATTGGTTTGAATTTACAGTATTGGCACGGGGAAGAATTTTTTTCGACCATAGGCTCAGCCCAGATAGTGCCGCTTCTCATTTTTTTGGTCACTTTTTTTACGGCAGTCTCTACCGTGTCTCTAAGCGTTTTCCAGCCGTCCTCAGAGTAAATCAGCTCCTCGCTTCCCTTGTAGTATCCGCTGCCGTCACTTTTTATTTTTATGGGTAAAAAGCTTGAATTCATAGCAGATATGCTTACGCTGTCGTCAAGAAGCATACCCTGTCTTTTTTGGTCTGCCTTTACCGCCCTTTCTTCTTCCTCGGCAGAGGAGTGAGAAATCTTGATATCCGTTAAATCGGATTTTACGTAGATAACCCCTGCAGGTATAAGTCTGCCGTTTTCACCGACACCTATATCGTGGCGCAGAGCCTTGTTTTCGGTATCTATAACGGCGGAAAGATAGAGGAACATCTGAAGATTTTTGCCTCTTTCGAGGTCTTTAGGCTTAAACGCCTTTTGACCGGTCTTATAGTCCACAACTCTGACGTACACGTCATCACCGAATTTATAGGTGTCAACTCTGTCTATAGAGCCCTTTATAAGCGTTCTTTTTCCTTCCTCGTCAGTAATGGTCAGAAGCTCGGGAGAAAGCTCGTCCCTTCCGCCTATTCTCATTTCAAAATATTTCGGAAGATATCTTGAGCCGGCAAATTCCTCGCAAAGCCCGTCAACAATCGGAGCTGCGGCTCTTACAAGTCTTTTTATCAGGAGCGCGGAGCGGATATTTTCGTTTCTTCCTTCAGGCATAATGCGTTCAAGGTAGCTTTCTGCCGAAGCTCTTATCATCTCTTCCTTTTCTTTTGCGGTAAGCTCCTCGAGCTTTTTTTCGCTCTTTGCTTGAATGCCGAAGAAATTCTCAAGGATAGCGTGTATAAAAGAGCCGATGTTTCTTGCATCAAATTCAGCCTGTTCGTTTTCAGAAAGTCCAAGGTCGTAGCGGCAAAAATATGCAAGAGGACAGGTGTTGTAGCTGTCTATCTTTGACTGTGAAAGAAGAATATCGTCACGGTATATGCGTTCGGTTATTTTGTCCGTGAGCATCATTTTACTGTTTTCAACGCTTCTTTCGGCAAGCTCTACGCTCTCGGCAAAGCCGGCGGCTTCAAGCGAGCTTTTTACCGCAGCATATTCTCTTCCTTTGAATTTTCCAAGCGAGAGAAGTGCCTGTGCAGGAGAAAAGGAGAGCTCGCTCTGTGGAATTTCGGATATTCTTACAGGCAAAACCTTACCGCCGGTAATTGAGGCTATTTTGTCTATAACCTCGGATTTTCTCTCGGGCAGGTAATCGGTATTTTTTGCCGAGTAGAGAATTGTAACGCTTTCCTTTGCGTAAAGAAATGCCTTTGTAAAGTAATAGAGCGTCTTTGCCTCTTTGATAATAAGGTCAGGCTCAAAGGGGAGGCCTGCTTCGTGAAGCTCAGCCTTGTCTCTTTCTGTAAAATAAGAATCGGTGCTTATTGATTCGGGAAATTCACCCTTGTTAACACCTACGAGGTAAATATGCTTTTTTTCGGTAAGCCTTGCAATCTTTGCAGATGCGGCTGTAACCGAATCCGAAACAGAAGGAATTTTCAAAACGGAGGCGGCAGAGAAAACTATCTTGAGCTGGCTTATAAAGCCCTCTGCATCGGTTTTACATTCTCCCGAAACCTCGACTAAGGTGTCAAGGCAGTCGCATATCGTTTTGTATATACGCTCGCTTTCCTCTGCAAGCTCGGCTTCGCCTAAGGAGTAAAGCTCCGCGGCACGCGCGCAAATGCGCTCGTAAAGTGAAATGGATTTTATAAAGGAATACAGCGCGTCAGCGTAATCCTTTACCGTAAGCGCACCGACAAGCTCTTCCCGAAAATCAATTAGCGGAGAAATGAGCTTCTCTCTGATAGCCTGCAGGCGAGCGAGCTCTGCGTCAGCCTCTTCGGTTCGGAATACGGAATATCCGTCAGGATTCATATTCCATACAGTAGTGTCGGTGAACCGTCTTCCGCTTATCTGCCATTTTTCCGCGTAGAGTTCAAAAAGGTCGCATTCTTCACGCGTTATTGCGGAAAGTCCGCATTTTGCGTAAGAGATTACGTCCTCTCTTGCAAATCCTCCGGTAACGCAGCTGAGCGCGGTATATATAAGCTTTATAGCCTCAAATGATGAGACGTCACGGCTCTTGGAAATAAACAAAGGAATTCCGGCTTCCTTTGCTGAAACGTCAAGTATTCCCGCGTATTTTGATATATCTGCCGCTATGACGGCAAAATCCGAATACGCAGCACCGAGCATTACCCTTCGTTTGATATCCGAAACGATAAAATCACATTCATCGTAAGGGGTTGTTGCTTCAAAAATTCTCAAATCCTCAGGATTTTGTAAACTGATGTTGTCAATTATGGGTGTCTTGCGCCACAAATAACGTGAAATATCATATAGTGCCTCGTTGCCTTCCTTTAAACCGTCAAGCCGTACGAGCTTGATTTCCGTAGCACTTTTGTTTGCGGAAGCCGTGAGCCGCTTTTCTGTCAGACTTATCTCTGAGTACTCAAAAGCCTCTTTCATGGATTTCGGCATATCGAGAAGTATAGTCACGTCAGCCTCTTCGGTGAATAACTCAACAAGGCGGTACTGAGGCTCG
Organism: Eubacteriales bacterium; assembly: GCA_045594785.1. GTDB lineage: Bacteria > Bacillota > Clostridia > Oscillospirales > CAG-272 > UBA1740. The sequence continues at coordinate 18,515 of JAZNZE010000011.1, read as the reverse complement.
GTAAATGACGTAAATCCTTCTATAAAGAAATAGGTATCCGCAAAAGCGTCCCTGTTCTCTCTGAGCATTTTTGTCGCAGCCGCTATATCCTCACCAACGTCAGAATATTTTTCGCTAAGCAGTCTCTTATAGAGTGCCGTAATTTTTATGAGGTCGTCAAGCTTACTTGTGAGTCGTTTTCCTTCGCCTATTTTCTTTTTTGCTTCGATAAGCTCTTCCGTTGTAATGGCAAGTCCGTCACTTTCGCCTGAGGTCGCGAGTGCGCGCTTTACCATACCGTAGTTTATATCCTTCTTTCCGTCAGTCACCGAAAGGGTAGGAGCAAGCTCCGAGAGGGTTCTCCACATTATAAGAGCGCTCTTTATGCTGTCGCAGTATTCCTTATCCACACCGCCTAAGGCGCGAAAAACGGAGTTCGCAAATCTCGTAAAGTTTGTAACCTCAAAAACTGTCGGTGCGCTTTCGGGAAGCAGTGCTGCCATTTCCTTTTCGGCAATAACCGTCTGCTGCTCGGGCACTATGAGCACAGCTCTTTTGTTTGCGGAAACGGTTCTCATAATTTCTTCTCTTATCAGCTTCGGAGCTTCCGAATGTGCCGAGCCTTCTATTATCTTAAGCATCAGCCTCACCTCCGATATATTTTTCATTTATTCTGTATCCGTAATTTCTTGAGGAAAGAATGATTTTTTCTCCGTCACTTTCCAGCTTTTCCCTGAGATAGTGAACGTAGACGTTTATAATTCCCTTATCAGCTCTGCCGTCCCATACGCAAGAGAGAATCTCCTCACGGCTGACGTAATTTCCCTTTGCGGATACAAGAAGAGAGAACAGAGCGTATTCAAGCTCGGTGAGCTTTAGCGTTTTCTTGCCAATTCTGACAGATTTCCGAGAATCGATAAGCTCTATAAAGGCTCTCTTTTCTTTTTCAAAAAGCTTTCTGAGCGAGCCTATACGAAAGGGAAGAGAAATATCTCCGCCCTCTTTTTTCATTTGAAGACCGGCTATTGACGAAAAAACGGGATTGTCAGCGTCAACCAGAATTATATCGCAATCCTCTGCCGCTCCGATACTCAAACGCAGAACGTTTGAAAGCCCCGAAAGCTCCAGGCTGATTTTTTGGAAAAGGTAATCGTTTTCGGTATAAACGCCTACCGTTTTTAAAATTACGGTGCTGCTCATTTGAAGCCTCTTTTCTAATTTATTAGAAATATTATACCTCTTTTTGTGAGTGCTGTCAAGTGTGTCGTATACAAAGATTTTATATAGCAACATTTGCAATCTCTAGAGCAATTTTTGCAATTGTTGTAAACTAAATACTATAGTATAATAATGTTAATATTAATAAAAGGAGTCGTTTGATATGAATAACGATATGATTAAAGAGCTTTATACAATAGGCCTTATTCCCGTAATCAAGATTGAAAATCCCGATGATGCGCTTCCTCTTGCAAAGGCGCTTATCGATGGCGGACTTCCCGCAGCTGAAATCACCTTCAGAACCAAGTGTGCCGCAGAGGCAATCAAGAATATTACCGAGGCATATCCCGAGATGCTCGTGGGTGCAGGAACCGTTCTTACCACCGAGCAGGTAGATGCGGCAATTGCGGCAGGTTCTAAGTTTATCGTATCTCCCGGACTTAATTCTAAGGTAACTGCATACTGTCTTTCCAAGGGCGTTCCGATGCTTCCCGGTTGCTCTAACCCCTCCGATATAGAGGCTGCTCTCGAGCTTGGACTTACTACGGTAAAGTTCTTCCCGGCAGAAGCTGCAGGCGGTCTTAAGATGCTTAAGGCTATGGCTGCTCCTTACGGTCAGGTAACCTTTATGCCTACGGGCGGAATCAATGCGGATAACCTTCTCGAGTATCTGAAGTTTAACAAGATTGTTGCTTGCGGCGGTTCGTTTATGGTAAAGGATGAGCTTATCAAGGAAAAGAAGTGGGACGAGATAACCGCTCTTACCAAGAATGCAGTTAAGGCTATGCTCGGTCTTGAATTCGTTCACATCGGAATTAATGCCGACAGCGCAGAGGAAGGTCAGAAGAATGCAAAGCTCTTCGAGCTTATGTTCGGTATGCCTCTTCGCGAAACCTCCAAGTCTGTATTTGCGGGCAACGCATTTGAATTTATGACCAAGGAAGGTCCCGGCAAGCACGGTCACATCGGCATCTCTACCTATTTTGTTGACAGAGCAATGGCATATTTCAAGAGAATGGGCTTTGAGTTTGACGAGTCAAGCATCACCTACGATGAAAAGAGCGGTAAGCCTAAGTTCGTATACTTCAAGGACGAGATAGCAGGCTTTGCAATTCACCTCGTGCAGAAATAATAAAAATAAAAGGCGCTCGTGCGAGCGCTTTTTTTCTGGAAAGGACATACCGAATGCGTCTTGATAAGTTTTTGTCTGAAATGGGCGTGTCGTCACGAAAGGAAACGGCTCTTCTTGCAAAGAAGGGACTTATAACGGTTGACGGCGTGCCATTTCGCGATGCCTCTAAGCATATAGACCCGGAAAGCTGCAAGGTTGTTTTCTGCGGCAGGGAAATTTCTTACAGTAAATATACCTACGTTATGCTTAATAAGCCCGAGGGCTACGTCAGCGCCACCGAGGATTCAAAATTACCGGTTGTCACGCAGCTTCTTTCCGATGAGCTTCGCCGTATGGAGCTTTTTCCCGTAGGCAGACTTGACCGAGATACCGTAGGACTTATGATACTTACGAATAACGGTCCTCTTGCGCATAGGCTTCTTTCACCGAAGCACCACGTGGAAAAGGAATATTATTTCAGATGCGCAGAGCCTCTTTCCGAGGGAGCTGAGGAAAAATTCAAAAATAACATTGTTCTTGCCGATGGCTACGAATGCAAGAGCGCAGTTCTGATTCCCGACCGGGACAGAATGGGCGGGCGAATAATTCTTACGGAAGGAAAATATCATCAAATAAAGAGAATGATAGCGTCTCTTTCCAATAAGGTAACCTTTCTTGAAAGGATAAGATTTTCCGAAATACCTCTTGATACCGAGCTTTCGCGGGGGCAGTGGCGTCATTTAACCGATGAGGAGAGGGAAATTCTTGAAAACTCGCAAAAGCAGTGAATTTTCTCTTTACAAACAGAAAAAAATGTGATAAAATATTAAGGACCGTTTTCGGTCAGTAACGTAAAATATTGGAGCAAAAATGGATATCGTAAAAACTTTAGCAAAAGAATTTAACATCAAGGAAGAGCAGGTCGTAAATACCGTAGCTCTTATTGACGAGGGGAATACGATTCCCTTTATTTCGAGATACCGTAAGGAAGTTACGGGAAGTCTTGACGATGCAACTCTTCGTGACCTCTTCGACAGGCTTCAGTATCTGCGCAAGCTTGAAGAGCGCAGAGCTGAGATTTCTTCTCTTATTGAGGCGCAGGAGAAGCTTACACCCGAAATTACACTCGCGCTTAACAATGCGACAACACTTGTAGAGCTTGAGGATATATACAGACCCTTTAAGCCTAAGCGTACCACAAGAGCATCTATTGCAAGAAGCAAGGGACTTGAGCCTCTTGCTAACTATATTATGGAGCAGAAGGATTCGTACGAGCCTTCAATCGAGGCGTATGCCGAAGAATTCGTATCCGCAGAGGAAGGCAAGGAAGTGCCTGATGCTGCAGCGGCTCTCGCAGGCGCGTCTGATATAATAGCCGAGGACGTTTCAAACAATGCGGAAATAAGAAAAATGCTCCGCGAATATACGGTTGCCTACGGCTCGCTTACCACAAAGGGACTTACAGAGGAAACCTCGGTGTACGAGAATTATTACGAATTCTCTGAGCCTATAAAGAAGCTTAAGGGACATAGAATACTTGCTATTAACAGAGGAGAGAAGGAGGATTTTCTCAAGGTTGCTGTAACGCTTCCCGAGGAGGACGGAATTGCTCAGCTCGTAAGCAAGGTTGTCACCAACAAGCAGTCTCCCGCCCTTCCTTTTATAATGAATACACTCAGAGACGCTTATGACAGACTTCTTTTCCCGGCAATTGAGCGTGAAATCAGAACAGTACTCTTTGACGATGCATCTGAGGGTGCACTTAAGGTATTTGCGGAGAACCTTCGTAACCTTCTTCTTGTTTCTCCCATCAAGGGAAAAACCGTGCTCGGATACGACCCCGGCTACGGTCACGGCTGTAAGCTTGCCGTTGTTGATAAGACAGGTAAGGTTATGGACACCGCGGTTATATATCCATTCCGTTCTAAAGGCAAGCCCGATGAGGCAGACCTTAATAAAGCAAAGGCTATAGTTCTTCGCCTTGTAAAGAAGAATAACGTAGATATAATCTCTATAGGAAACGGAACTGCATCGCGTGAGTCCGAGCGTTTTATAGCAGACACTATCCGCGACCCCGAATGCCCCAAGGGAGTTAAGTATACTATCGTTTCGGAGGCGGGTGCATCTGTTTATTCGGCATCTAAGCTTGCAACCGAGGAATTCCCGGATTATGACGTAATGCAGAGAAGCGCTATTTCAATAGCAAGAAGACTTCAGGATCCCCTTGCGGAGCTTGTAAAAATCGAGCCGAAGGCTATCGGTGTCGGTCAGTATCAGCACGATATGAAGCAGGCGAGACTTACCGAAGCTCTCGGCGGTGTAGTTGAGGACTGTGTTAACGCCGTAGGAGTAGACGTTAATACTGCATCTCATTCTCTTCTTTCCTACGTTTCGGGAATTAACGCAACCGCTGCCAAGAACATAGTTGCCTACAGAGAGGAAAACGGAGAGTTCAAGTCAAGAAAGCAGCTTCTTAAGGTTCCGAAGATAGGAGAAAAGGCGTTTACTCAGTGCGCAGGATTCCTTCGTATTCCCGGAGCTAAAGAGGTGTTTGACTCCACCGGTGTTCACCCGGAATCATACGCAGTTGCGGAAGAGCTGCTCCGCCGCTTCGGATTTACCACCGAGGACGTCAGCAGCAATAATCTCTCTCTTCTTAAATTCAAGGCAACTCAGTACGGTATAGCAAAGCTCGCTCGTGAGCTTGGCTGCGGCGAACCTACCCTTGAGGATATTATCGGTGAGCTTGAAAAGCCCGGAAGAGATATTCGTGACGATGCTCCCGCGCCCGTTCTTTCAACTGACGTTCTTGAAATCACCGACCTTAAGCCCGATATGCTTCTTAAGGGAACGGTAAGAAACGTGGTTGATTTCGGCTGCTTCGTTGATATCGGAGTTCACCATGACGGTCTTCTTCATATTTCCGAAATGAGTGACAGATACGTAAAGAGTCCCTCTGACCTCTTCTCCGTAGGAGACGTTATCGAGGTAAGAATAAAGGACGTAAACGTAGAAAAGCACCGTATCTCCCTTACACGCAAGGGGCTTGATACGCCTTCCAAAAATTAAAAATCAAATATAACTTTATCGGCTGTCTTTTGATTTTCAAGAGGCAGCCGTTTTTTACGAAAGGAAATAAATGAAAAGAAAAAGCGGAGTTCTTATGCACCCCTCTTCGCTATGGGGCGACTATTCTGTCGGCTCTTTTGGCAAAGAGGCTTACGCCTTCGTTGATTTTCTTTATGAATGTGGCTTTGGAGTTTGGCAGACACTGCCGTTTTGTATTACGGACGACTTTAATTCACCCTATAAATCACCTGCGTCATTCAGCTTAAACCCCTATTTTATCGACCTTCCGGCGCTTTATCGAGAGGGGTATATAACCAAATCCGAGATTCAAGACTGCGAAAGCAAAGAAAAATATCTTTGTGAATTTGAAAGGCTGAAAAAAGAAAGAATACCGCTTCTTTTTAAAGCGGCAGAGAGAGCTCTTGAAAAAAGTGAGGTAAGAGAAAAAACAGAGGTCTTTATGAGAGAAAATCCGAAAGTAGCAGAAGCTGCAGCTTTTTTATCTCTCAAGGATAAATACGGAAATATGCCGCACCTGAATTTCGGAGAGGGAGATAGGGGCGCGAGCGAGCCGCTATGGCAGTTTTTACATTATGAATTTTGCCGCCAGTGGCAGAAGCTGAAAAAATATGCAAACGAAAAGGGAATCGAAATAATAGGAGATATTCCCATATACGTCTCGCGTGAAAGTGCTGACGTATGGAAAAATCCGGACCTGTTTTTGCTGGGAAGTGACGGAAATGCCAAAGAGGTTGCGGGAGTACCGCCCGATTATTTCTCGAGAGACGGGCAGCTCTGGGGAAACCCGATTTACAATTACAAAAAAATGAAGGCAGACGGATATTCCTGGTGGCGCGAGAGGATAAGACACACTCTGTCGCTTTTTGACGGAGCGCGCATAGACCATTTCAGAGGCTTTGACGCTTATTGGAGTATTCCGAACGGGAAGAGTGCCAAGGAGGGAAAATGGAAAAAGGGACCGGGAGGCGCGCTTGTCAAAGCTATTTGCGAGGAGGCTGGCGACAGGCTTCTCATCGCCGAGGACCTCGGGGATATAAACGATTCGGTAAGAGAGCTGATATCAAAATTTTCTTTACCGGGTATGCGTGTTTTTGAATTTGCATTTCTTGGTGATAAAAATTCCGTGCATCTTCCTCATAATTATATAAACAATTCGGTAGCATATACCGGAACGCACGATAATAACACTCTGCTTGGATATCTTTTTGAGTGCGATAGCCATACCCGTGCGAAAATTTTCGAGTATTGCACTTACACGGGTAATAGCATAGACGAAGGCGTGAGATTCATTATAAAAACACTTTTTGCGTCCTCTGCGGGACTGATTATTTTTCCTATCCAGGACGTTCTCGGCTTCGGTGCGGACACAAGAATGAACACCCCCGGTAAAAGCCTTGGAAATTGGGCGTACAGAGTGAGCGAAGAGCAGATTTTGCACGTAGATAAAGGCTATTACCGAGGACTTTCGGAGCTGTATTCCCGTCTTTGACGCGTCTAGAAAAGCGGAGCGAAAAGCTCCATAACCGCGCTTAAAATTTTCATAGGCAAGCGCTCTTTTTTCTTTTTGTACGGAACGGATGAGCATAAAATTTCCTCAATATCCCGCTCCGCCTCTGCAATTACAGGGTGATGAGCAAAAAGCACGCCATTCTCAAAATTATGCCATAGACTTCTGTAATCAAGATTTACCGAGCCGCACATAAGATATTTTCCGTCAGAGGAGTAGATTTTTGAGTGGAGAAAACCGGGCGTGTAGGAGTATATTTCAGCGCCTGCCTCGGATAAAAGCGCAGCGTAATGGCGCGTCAGAATCCACGGTAAAAATTTATCAGGCTTTGACGGAATTATTATTTTTATCTTTACTCCGCGCCTGACCGCGCTTCTCACCGCAGAAATCATTTCCGTCTCGCAAACGAGATAGGGAGAGGTTGCGGTAAAATATCTTTCCGATGCGCTGAGCATAGATAAAATGATTCTCTCTGAGCTTTTTTCTCGGTAAATCGGAAGCGGGCCGTCATCAAATATCAGAGCCTGCCCCTCACATATGCGCTTTCTGTATTTATAGTATTTTGAAAAATCCTGAGGTTCACCGCTTATTACCGAGAAATCAGAAAGAAAGGTATACGTGATAGCGCATACTCCCTCACCCTCAATTCTTACCGCGCAGTCCTTCCAGTTTCCAAACTTGGTTTTCGGAATAACGTATTCGTCTGCCAGGTTTATTCCGCCTGTGTAGGCAATTTCACCGTCAATTACAGCAATTTTTCTGTGGTTTCGGTTGTTCAGAGCGCCGGGGAACGTTCCGCCGAGAGAGGCGTGTGCCGCGGCTTTTATTCCGTAAGCCTTCATAAGAGAAGAGAAATCCTCAGGAAGCCTTCCAAGGCTTCCGATTTCATCGTAAATTATTCTTACCTCTACACCTAAGGACGCTTTTTCGATAAGAATAGAGAGCAGCTCTCCGAAGACACTTCCCGAAGCTACCGTATAAAATTCGAGAAATATAAATCTTTTCGCTCCCCTCACGTCACGCTGCAGCATATCGAGCATCAAAGAGGCGTCAGGTATATATTTTGCGAATGTATTATTATAGATTTTTGCATTGGTGAAATCCGCAATTTCACGCAAAAAAGCAAAGTTTGCGTTACATTTCAATGTCATTTTGCTTGCGAAAATATCTGATTTTGGCTTTTGTCGATATATTTCGTTTAATCTTTTGATTTCTTTTTTCGATAATCTCGTTCGGTAAAAAATAAGGTATATTGGAATCGCGGCATAAGGAAATATCAGTATAAAAAATACCCAAGAACATTTTGACTCTGCGCTCAGCTTTGAAGATACGACTGATAGCGCAAATAGTATTTTTAGAAGGTGTAACACAAGCCGTGCAGGCGGAAATTTTTCCCGCAATATAAGCGTAAGAAACGCATATCCGAGAGCGCATATCGTCAAGAGCAGAAGCACCAGAGCAAACCTTTTCGGAAAATATCTTTTGTTTTCTTTAAGCATAGTAACCATTCCTTTTTCCTATTATCGTACAAACTTCATTTTTTTATAATCTTGCTGGGAAAAATAATTAAAAAAGTCTTAGTTTGGTAAAAATAAAATAAAATACTAAAAAATTTTATAAAAAGTTAACACAAGAGGGATTTTATATGTTATAATAGACTGGTAAGCTTTATGGCGCATTGTCTTAATTTTAAAAAATGCGTACGGCTTTGATTTTAATCGTTACTGACTGATTTATATTTGAAAGGCGGCCTATATGTTCGGTTACGTAAAGCCTGTTCATTCCGAGCTTCTCGTCAAGGAGCACGAATTCTACAAGGCTACCTATTGCGGCATCTGCCGTGCTATGAAAAAGCACACCGGCTTTTTTTCAAACGTAGCTCTCACCTACGACAGCGTGTTTCTGGCGCTCGTGAGAATGCTTTTCGTTCCTGATTCCGATATAGGCGTAGAAAAGCGCAGATGCATAGCGCATCCTATGAAAAAAAAGGGAATGCTTCGGGAAAACGAGGCAATTGCTTATACCGCAAAGGCTTTCGCGATACTGACTTACTATAAAACGCTTGACGATATCCGCGATGAAAAGCTTTTGAAAAAGGCGCTTGTATCAAGTGCCCGTCCGATATTTCGCAGAGGAACGAAAAAGGCTCGCCTTGACTTCCTTTCGACCGTCTGCAGTGAGAAGCTTTCTGCGATAAACAGAATGGAAGAGGCAGGGGAGGAAAGCGTTGATAATCCGGCGTCACTCTTCGGTGAGCTGCTTGGAGAAATATTTGCGTACGGCTTTTCGGGAAGTGACAGATTGGTTCTTTATACGGCAGGCTATCATCTCGGAAGATTTATATATGCTGCAGATGCGGCGGAGGACTACGAGGATGACCGCAGAAGCGGAAAATATAATCCGTACGTGAAGGCATACGGAGCAGAGCGGCTATCACCGGAAAATAAGAGAACCATCAAATGCGCTCTTGTTCTTGAATGCAAAAAAATCGAAGGCGCGGTCAATCTTTTTCCCTTCGGTCAGCGCAGAGTAATAGAAAGCATAATTAAGAATATTATATATCTCGGGTTAATAAAGAGGATTGAATTTCTTGACGAGCCCGACAGTCAAACCTTAAACGAAAAGGAGATAAAACAGTGAAAGACCCCTATTCAATACTTGGCGTTTCAAAGCAAGCCGGCGATGAGGAGATAAAGGCGGCATATAAAGCTCTTATCCGCAAATATCACCCGGATAATTACGGTGACGATAATCCCTTAAAGGACCTCGCAAACGAGAAAACGCAGGAAATCAACCAGGCGTATGACGAAATAATGCGTATGCGTGCTTCGGGCTCGGAAGGCGAGACCTCTGATTCTCAGAGCTCCTCGTATACCTCGGAGGGTGTGTATGCCGAAGTAAGAAGAACCATCAATTCAAGAAAATTCGCAGATGCGGAAAAGCAGCTTTTGAATATACCTCAGGCTGAAAGAACTGCCGAGTGGCACTATCTTGCGAGCGTTCTTTTAATGCATAGAAACAGACAAAACGATGCTATGCGAGAGCTTGAAATAGCTTGCAATATGGACCCCTCGAACATTGAATATCAGAAGGCTAAAGAGATGTTCAACAATACCGCCAGAAATTACGGCAGCTCCTATTATGCAAACGGTGCACCTGCCCGTTCAAGCTCTGACGAAGCCTGCAATTGCTGCGCAAATCTTCTTTGTATGGACTGTCTTTGTGAGTGTCTGGGCGGCGACCTTATCCGTTGCATATGAGGCCGGTTAAAAAAATCACGATAAGCGCAATGGCAACGGCGCTCGGCTCGGCTCTTATGGCAATCGGAGCAGTGTGGGAGCTTGTTGATATGGCTCTCGCGGCGCTTGCTTCGTTTCTTGTCGTGATTATACTTATTGAGGTAGGCTCGCCTTATCCCTGGCTCGTATGGATAACCACCTCGCTTATTACGTTTCTGTTTTTTCCGGGTAGCACGGTCTGGCTTATGTATTTCGTGTTCGGTGTATTTCCGATACTGAAATATTATATCGAAAAGCTTAAAAGACTGTTTTGGTTTCCATTGAAGCTGATATACGTTAACGCCTGTATAATAGGTCTTATGTATGCTATGGATTTCATATTCGGGCTTCCTCTTTTTGAAACCGACCTTCTTATTCTTAAGATTGCGCTTTACGCAGTGCTTAACGTTGCGTTTTTTGCTTACGACAGGCTGCTTACGCTTCTCGTAAGGCTTTACAACGAAAAATACAGACACCGATTCAGACGTTTGTTTAAATAATCCACGGAGGAAATATGACAAAAATCGGATTCGTTTCGCTCGGCTGCTCAAAAAATCTCGTAGATACTGAGGTTATGCTCAGAGTTCTGCACGACAGCGGCTTTGAAATAACCCCTGATGAGACCGAGGCGGAAATCGTTATAGTAAATACCTGCGGCTTTATCGAAAGCGCAAAGCAGGAATCCATAGACAATATTCTGGATATTGCCTGGCTGAAGGAAAACGCCAAATGCCGCCATATAATCGCAACCGGCTGCCTTGTGGAAAGATATCGCGAGGCGGTAATGGAAGAGCTTCCCGAGCTTGACGGAATACTCGGAGTGGGAAGCCTTACCGACATTGCCGAGGCTTGCAAGGCGGTTATGCGCGGAGAAAAATACACCTCATTTAAGGATAAAGAGACTTCGGCGCTTGGCGGAGACAGAATACTCACCACAGCAGACCACACGGCTTATCTCAAAATTGCCGAGGGCTGCGATAACCGCTGTACCTATTGTGCTATCCCTCTTATCAGGGGAAGATTTCGCAGCCGTACGGTAGAGGATATAGTAAAGGAAGCGCGTGAGCTTGAAGCACTTGGAGTTAAAGAGCTTAATCTTATAGCTCAGGATACTACGCGCTACGGACTCGATATTTACGGAGAGTACAGTCTTGCAAGGCTTGTTCGCGCTATATGTGAGCAGACCGATATTCCCTGGATAAGACTTCTTTACTGCTATCCCGATAAAATAACCGATGAGCTTATAACCGAGCTTCGTGACAATCCGAGGCTTCTTAAATATATGGATATTCCGATTCAGCATATATCCGATAGTGTGCTTTGGCGAATGAATCGTCACGGCGGTGCGGCTCTCATAAAGGAAACCGTAAAGAAATTGCGCGCAGAAGTACCGGGAATCGTCCTTCGTACGACTGCTATGGTAGGCTTTCCCGGTGAAAGCGAGGAGGATTTTTCCGAGCTTTGCGAGTATATAAAGGAAGCCGAATTTGACCGCTTCGGAGCGTTTACCTATTCTGCTGAGGAAGGAACGCCCGCTGCTGAGCTTGACGGTGAAATAGACGAGCAGGTAAAGCAGGACAGATATGATATCCTTATGCAAACTCAGCTTACCGTATCCGAGGAGCTGAGCAAGAGAAAAATCGGTGAGGAGCTGCTCGTTCTTTGTGACGGATACGATACGGTTGCGGAGATTCATTACGGAAGAAGCTATGCCGATGCTCCCGATGTTGACGGCAAGGTCTATTTCTCATCAAAGAAAAGACGCGCAGCCGGTGAATTCGTTAAAGTAAAAATTACAGAAGCTCTCGACTATGACGTAGTCGGAAAAGCTATAAATTAAGGAGGGTGAAAAAAATGAAAAAATCAACCTTGAATCTGCCTAATCTTCTTTCCCTTATACGCGTGTGCCTCGTTCCCGCATTCGTTGCAGCCCTTCTCTTTATGAGAAATATTGAGATATGGGGCTCTATAGTTCCCGCGATAATATTTGTAATCACCGGTCTTACGGATATGCTTGACGGAAAGATAGCGAGAAAATACAACCTCGTTACCGACTTCGGTAAATTTATCGACCCGCTTGCCGATAAGTTTATGGTTATCGGTTCTCAGATAACCATTCTCGTATGGCTTCTGCTTCTTGGTGAGGAGTTCTATATTCCGGCTATGATTTTCGTTTGGGTAGTTCTTATAATCCTTCTTCGTGAGCTTGGTGTAACCAGCCTTCGTCTTGTAGTTGCGGGCAAGAGCGGAATTGTAGTTGCGGCAAGTATGCTCGGAAAGCTTAAAACCGTTTCTCAGATGGTCGGCACGGTAATAATCATAATCGAGCCTATAATTCCTTTCTTTAACGAAAATCATATTCTTTCCTACGTTATGATGGCGGTTATGACCTTTACCACGCTTTTCTCGGGGCTTGATTATCTTAGAGCATATCTTCCCTATATAGATACCAACAAGTAATAAAACGGCTCTCTATCCGGCCGAATAAAAAAAGAGCGGAGATGCTTTTCTTTAAGTATCTTCGCTCTAAAAATGTGATTTTATTGATTTTTTGAAGAAATTCTGCGGATTTCTTCTTTTTTATTTATTAATGCTTTTTTACAACCGCGCATTCTCTTATGCCGTAATATTTGAACGCATCAATAATTTTTTCATCTATCACCTCGCCGGGAATGGCAATCGGTATTGCAGGCGGGCAGCCGAGAGTGACCGTTGAAGCGATTTTTCCGAGGCACTCACCGACAGGCAATTTCTCGCTGTCGCACATAACCGCATCTCTTATCGAGATTTCTTTTTTCGGTATATGAGGGCAGGGCGGCGCCAAATTGATTTTAGCTTTTTTAGGCAGCGCCAAGAGCACCTCTTTAAGTCTTATAAGCTCCCCCTCAGAGTTCTCGGGAGAGGGCATTAAAACGAGATAGTCCGGGTCTGAAAATTCGCTAAAAATCCGATTTGACGAAAGGTGCTCGGCAATTTCCGTTCCCGTATATCCGTATTCCTTGCATCTGATAGTAAGCTTCATAGGCTCATCGCCCGCAAAGGTGTACCCGTGTGAAATTAAATCTGCCTTTAAGACTGCCGTTTTTTTAATAAATAAGCTTAGGCTTTCGGAATACTTTCCCGAAAGATAGGGGTTAAGACGGTCAAGAGAAAGAAGCATAAGATAGGACGGACTTGTAGAAGCAAAAAGCATCATAGCGTCCTTTGCCTTTTCTTTAAAGAACGGCGGCAGGCCTTTTGATAGGTGAAGATATGCGCAGCCGGTCAGAGCGCTGAGCGTTTTGTGCGCTGAATCACAGCAGATATCAGCTCCGAGGTCAATAGGATGCAGCGAGGGAGAGAGAAATTTGAGATACGCCCCGTGAGCGTTGTCAACTATAAGTAAAACGCCTCGCCTTCGGCATTGCTCTGAAATCCCCTTGATATCCGACAAAAATCCGAGATAATCGGGAGAGGTAAGATATACTGCTATGGGCAGCTGCTTTGCCGTTTCAAAATATCTGACTATATCCTCTTTTGTGAATCTTGAGGAAAGATAGCTGCTATCGTTTGCGGAAATCCAGTCAATTTCAAAATCTATGAGTGCCGCCGCGCTTGTAAAAGCCTTGTGAGCGTTTCTTGCCGCTGCAATCAGAGGCTTTTTACCGTTTCTTTTTGCATATAATGAGACGAGGTAAAGCATAGCTCTTATGGAGAGGGAAGAGCCTTCCGTTGAATAAAAGGTGTCCGCACCGAAAATTTCACCTGCGTTTTTTTCGCTTTTCGCAATAATTCCGTCAGCTTCAAAAAGCGAATCTGCGCCCTCAATTTCGGTTATATCAAGACTCTCGGCTATGCCGCCCGCGCCTTTGTGACCGGGCATGTGAAGTCTTACCGCGTTTTTTTCTTGATATTCGGTTAAAAATGCGGAAATCGGAGTATCCGTCATTGTTCAAATTCCTTTGCTACAGCAAGCATTATAGCGCATTCCATTCTCTTTTTGAAGAGCTCGCAGCCCTTCTTGTAAACTCCCTTTACCGAGCCTGTCGCGTGGTATGCGTTTGCAGCGCAGCCGCCTGAGCAGTAAAGACGCGCCCAGCAGTCACGGCACTCGGGCTTTGCGTATACGTTGCACTCGAAGAATTCCTTTTGAGCCTCGGTGTTTGTAACGCCCTCGTATATATTTCCGAGCTTGTATTTATCGTCACCAACAAACTGATGGCAGGGATAGAGGTCACCCCAGGGAGTAACCGCCATATATTCCGTACCCGAGCCGCAGCCGGAAATTCTCTTGTAGATGCAGGGACCGTCCTTAAGGTCTATCATATAGTGATAGAAGGTAAACGGGTCGCCCTCACGCTGCTTTTTGAGCATAAGCTCTGCGAGCTTTTCGTATTGCTCCATAACGATTACGTTATCCTCATCGGTAAGCTCTGCGGAGTCACCCGGCGCAGAAACAACGGGTTCCATGCTCAGCTCCTTGAAGCCGAGGTCAAGCATAACCTTTATATCCTCGAGAAAGTCGGGGTTCGCGTGAGTAAAAGTGCCGCGCATATAATAGTTTTTGCCGCCTCTCGCGTTTACAAGCTTCTGGAACTTTGGCACTATCTTATCAAAGCTTCCGTTTCCTGCGTAGTCAACTCTGAAGCGGTCGTGAATTTCACGTCTTCCGTCAAGGCTGAGAACAACGTTGCTCATTTCTTTATTTGCGAAATCTATCACGTCGTCGTCAATGAGCATGCCGTTTGTGGTAAGTGTAAAGCGGAAGTTTTTGTTATATTTTTTCTCAATGCTTCTCGCATAAGCGACAAGCTCCTTTACCACCTCGAAATTCAGAAGCGGCTCACCTCCGAAGAAGTCTACCTCAAGATTTCTTCTCGTGCCTGAATTTTCAATAAGAAAATCAAGCGCGCGCTTTCCTACCTCAAGGCTCATAACGGCTCTCTCACCGTGATATTTTCCTTGGCTGGCAAAGCAATAAGAGCAATTGAGATTACAGGTGTGAGCAATATGCAGGCAGAGAGCCTTTATAACGCCGGCGGTTTTTTCCTTGAGCGTGCCCGCCATGCTTTCAAAGGTGTCGGGCGAAAAGAGCTGTCCCGCTTCCTTCAGCTCGCGTATCTGCTCATAGCATTCCTCAATGTCCTCAGCGGTAACTCCGTCTTTGCCGCAGTAGCTTTCGTTTATGAGAGAAATAATCTCGTTTTTGCTTTTATTTTCAAACATAGCGATAATATCGTAAGCAATATCGTCAACTGCGTGAACCGAGCCCGATGCGATATCAAGCACGATATTATAACCGCCAAGCTTATACTGATGTATCATAAAATTCTCCTTAGGCGCAGGTCTTTATGTTGTGTTTCTGCAGCGTTAATAATTAAAAAAAGCCGCCATTAGTGACGGCATTTTTATGAAACCTATTATTTCTTCTTGCTCTCGCACTGCTGGTTAGCGATGCCGCAGCTGGTTTTGCAAGCGGACTGGCAAGAGGTCTGGCACTCACCGCAGCCGCCGTTCTTAGCGCTCTGGCAAAGATTCTTGGTTTCGATTGTCTTGATGTGCTTCATAATAACACCTCCGTGAAATAATCGTAATAAGATTTTATCATACTTTTTCTTAAATTGCAATAGCGTAAAAGGAATTTTTATAAATTATTTGACAAAAACGGCTGAAATAATAGCGTTTATTTCATTGACGAGCGTATTTCTGTCGGTTTTTTTACCGGTCTTGAGCCATTTTATAAGCGCATTGCTTATACCGCCGGCAAGGTATATGGCTACGGTATCCGTTGAGGCAATAAGCTTAAGCCCGTGTTTTGTGTCGTGGTCGAGCTTTTCTTTTGTTCTCTTGTAGTTTTCCTCTACTATTACCGAAACGAGAGAGGAAGTCATATTGCTGTCGAAAATAAGGTTAACAATTTCCTCGTTCTTATCAAGAAAATCGACAATCGCTTTAAAGTATTCGAGATAATAGTCTAAAAGATTATTTTCGCCAAGCACCTTTTCGGAATTGAACTTTTTTTCGAAATTATAACGGAGATGGCGCGTAAGACCTGCAAGAAAGTCGTATTTATCTGAAAAATGCTTATAAAAGGTAGCTCTTCTTATGTCCGAGCGAATGCATATTTCGTTTATGGTAATTTCCTCAAAGGTCTTCTCCGAGAGAAGCTCCTTGAATGAAGCAAACAGCTTCATTTTTGTACGGATAACTCTTGCGTCTTCCTTGTTTTTCATCTCATTTCCCTTAAATGTTTAGTGCTACTGCATTAATTACATAGCCAATTACAATTATACTGTAGAATTTCTATAAAGTCAAGTAAAATAACGAACATTTGTTAAATATCTTTGCATCGTTTAATTTTTAACAAATTCTCTTGACTAAAGCTGTTATTTGTGCTAATATATACAAAGAAAATAAAATTAAAGGAGAATATATTTATGGCAACCTATAACAAGAAAAACATTGAAGACGTAGCCGTAGCCGGCAAAACCGTGCTTGTTCGCTGCGATTTCAACGTTCCTATGAAGGACGGTGTTATCACCTCTGATAAGAGAATAGTAGAGGCGCTTCCTACCGTTAAGTATCTGCTCGGTCAGGGCGCAAAGGTTATTCTTTGCTCTCATATGGGCAAGCCTCATAACATTTTTACCGAGGGCTTCGGACTTACAAAGAAGGAGAAGAAGGCTGTTGAGGCTCTTCCTGTAGAGGAGCAGGCACAGGCAAAGGCAGATTATCTTGCAAAGGCTGTAAAGAGCGACAAGAAAAAGCTTACTCTTAAGCCTGTTTGCGACAGAATAAACGAGCTTCTCGGCGAAACCAAGGTTACCTTTGCAGAGGACATTATCGGTGAGGACGCAAAGGCTAAGGTTGCTGCTCTTAAGGCAGGCGAGGCAGTTCTTCTTGAAAACACCAGATTTGACGCACGCGAGGAAAAGAACGGTGCTGATTTTGCAAAAGAGCTTGCTTCTTATGCAGATATATTCGTAAACGATGCGTTTGGCGCAGCTCACAGAGCTCACGCTTCTACCGCAGGTGTTGCTGATTACATTCCCGCAGTTTGCGGCTACCTTATCGAGAAGGAAATTTCCGTAATGGGCAAGGCTCTTTCCGACCCCGCGCGTCCCTTCGTTGCTATTCTCGGCGGCGCAAAGGTTGCGGATAAGCTCAACGTTATCGATAACCTTCTTACCAAGGTTGATACTCTCATAATAGGCGGCGGTATGGCGTTTACCTTCGCTGCTGCAAAGGGACTTTGTGTTGGTAAGTCTCTTCTTGACGAAACTAAGATTGATTACTGCCGTGAGATGATGGCAAAGGCTCAGGAAAAGGGTGTGAACCTTCTGCTTCCCGTTGATACCGCAATCGCAGCAGGCTTCCCGAACCCAATCGATGCTCCCGTTGACGTTCAGTACGTTGACGTAGATAAGATTCCTGCCGATATGGAAGGTCTCGATATCGGTCCTAAGACCGCAAAGCTCTTTTCCGATGCGGTTCTCAGCGCTAAGACTGTTGTTTGGAACGGACCTATGGGCGTTTTCGAGAACCCCACTCTTGCAAAGGGTACGGTAGCAGTTGCAGAGGCTCTTGCTGAGAGCGATGCTATCACTATCGTAGGCGGTGGAGACAGCGCAGCAGCTTGCGAGCAGCTCGGCTTTGCTCCCAGAATTACTCACATCTCCACCGGCGGCGGAGCGTCTCTTGAATTCCTTGAGGGCAAGAACCTTCCCGGCATTTCCTGCCTTATGGACAAGTAATTTTTCGGAGGTAGAGAAAAATGAGAAGAACCGTAATCGCGGGCAACTGGAAAATGAATATGACTCCCGCAGAAACCAAAAAGTTTATCACCGAGCTCGCTCCTATGGTTAAGGGACTTGACAAGTGCGATATCGTGCTTTGCGTTCCCTACGTAGATATTGCTACCGCTGTTGAAGCAGCAAAGGGCACTAATATCCACATCGGAGCAGAGAACGTTCACTTTGCTGAAAGCGGAGCTTACACGGGAGAAATCAGCGCGAAAATGCTTTGCGAGATAGGCACGGAGTACGTTGTAATCGGTCACTCCGAGCGCCGTCAGTATTTCGGTGAAACCGATGCTACAGTAAACCAGAGAACAAAGGCTGCTCTTGCCGCAGGACTTAAGGTTATCCTTTGTCTCGGTGAGGTTTAGGAAGAGAGACTTGCGGGAATTACCGATGAGGTTGTTTCTATGCAGACAAAGCTTGACCTTGCAGGCGTAGATGCTGAGGCTCTTAAGAACGTAATTATCGCGTACGAACCCGTATGGGCGATCGGAACAGGACTTACCGCAACCCCCGAGCAGGCAAGTCGGAGGCCAAGCGGTCTTAGGAAGACA
>JAZNZE010000010.1:0-1622 GCA_045594785.1 Eubacteriales bacterium | reverse complement strand
AACTCTGCGTTCCTTGAGGGCTTTCTTTCTAAAGGTGCCCAAACCTTTGATGTAAACCCTGTCGTTTTCCTTGATGCAACGAGCGAGCAGGTCAAAGACTGCAATGCAGGTCTCCTTCGACTCGGCTTGATTAGCACCGTTTTCGGCAGCGAACATCTTATAAAAATCTGTCCTGTTCATCCTTAATCTCCTTGTTATCGTTTAGAGTTTGATTTTGTATTCGATTGAGATGCCTTCGCCCTCTTCGATAACTAAGAAGGTGGCACCGGGTCTTGAAGTCTTGTTCAAAGAAATGGCGTATCCGTCAATGCCGATGATACTCGGGACATTGACAACTTCCTTGTCAACGCCTACGGTTTCGCCTTTATAATGGTGCATATGACCGCCAATGAGAATATCAATGGGCGTGTTATATGTAATGGAAAAATCTTTCAACGCATTTTCCATATTGCGCACCTCTCCGTGAATGCCAAGAACGTGGTAACCCTCAATGGTATCATAGATAAGCCCCGTCGGATT
Source organism: Eubacteriales bacterium (assembly GCA_045594785.1). Classification (GTDB taxonomy): domain Bacteria; phylum Bacillota; class Clostridia; order Oscillospirales; family CAG-272; genus UBA1740. Next base: position 1,103 of record JAZNZE010000010.1, on the reverse strand, counting down.
GATGGTCATATAGAAATTGGGATTGCCATCAAGTCTTGCCTTGATAAGTTCACGGACAAATAATCCAGTGTTCTCGTCGCTGAACGAGCCTTTTTTCTGATTAAAGAAGCGAAGCTCGGAGTGATTGCCGAAAACCATCTGGTAGTGTACGGTAACGTGCTTTGAAAGCTCGTTAAGCCAATATGTAATGTAGTTTGCGTACTTAACCGTGCCCTCGATGACTCCGTATCTCAGCTTCATCAGCTGACCAACACGCAGAATGCCGTCGGTGAAGTCGCCCATCGAAAAGACATATAAATCTGTGAGATTTTCGCGTTTTACCGCATCAATCGTTTTATCAAGAAGCGTTTGCATACGCTTTTCAAAGATTTCGGGGTTGTACTCATTGATAATCTCGCCTCTAAGTCCGAGAATTTGGAATTCGGCACCGTAGTGTTCATCTCCAAAAGCAAGTACGCCGCTTCTGGAGCCAAAAACTCGATTACAATGATATTCGGGGAAAACAACCTCGGGCATCTGGAGCATAGCAGCAATGAATTTCTCCGCCATCAGCTCGTCACGTGCATCTTCACGTTCCCAGCGATGAAGCTCAAGCTTTTCGGTCTGCACCTTTATCTTTTCTCTCTGAAGCTCGCGAGTGCTTTCGCGAATCTGCTCGAGATATTTGTCGCCAGTAAGCGACTTGAAGACGCCAGATTCGTAGAATCTCTTGGCTTGCTGATAAGGTTTCCTGTATGCACTCGAAACTCGGTACTCGTCTTCGTTTGCGCGGAACTCACGGTTGATGATATTCGCTACTTCTTCCCAGTCCATATCGAGTTCGCCAGAATCCTTAGCTCTGCCGAGGCGCCAAATAAATTGCTCCTCGTTTTCGCCGGGGAGTCTGTGTAACTCTGTCATACGCCACTGCCTCTCTTTTTCTTTATTTTGCGAAGCTGCTTGTTTCTGTATCGCTCAAGGAAGAAGAACACGCGGTTCGTCTCCTCGGTGTAGTAGCGCTTACGGCCACCCTTTTTGTGACGGTTAGTGATAGTGATGCCTACCTCGTTACCGTATTTTTCTCTGAGAGCAATAGCCTCGTCTCTTGTGATAGCAATCATAAT
>JAZNZE010000009.1:0-4217 GCA_045594785.1 Eubacteriales bacterium | reverse complement strand
CCTCTGCGGTAATAACAGCCGTATGGCTGCTCAGGCGGGATATTTTCTTGAGGACCTTATGAACCTTGAGGAAGGACCTTTTCTTGAAGTGCAGGACACCGTAAGAACCTCTCTTTTCAATCCAAGAATGGTTCACTCGGGATACGGTCTTGATATGTACCCCACCGAGCATCTTTTAAACATTGCCCATTCGGGTATTTCATCTATCCTCGTTTTCATTAAGGACGTTGACAAGACACCTCACGGATATGACGATTTTAATGACCTCTGCTACAGAGCGGCTAAGTACGGCATAGACGTTTACGCATACAGCTATCTGGCAAACAAAATGCATCCGGATGACGATGGCGCATACGAATTTTACGATAATCTTTACGGAAAATTCTTTGACCGCTGTCCTCTTTTCAAGGGTATAATATTCGTTGGTGAATCTTGTGAATTTCCTTCAAAAGACGAGAACTGTATGGGTGTTCGCAGGCACGACAACAAGGATAAAGACGGAAATCTTATTAAACCCTGGGTTAAGCCATATCCCGGCTGGTGGCCCTGCTACGACTACAAGGACCTTATGGAAATGATTGGCGGCATTATCAGAAAAAGAAAGCCTGATATTGACATCGTTTTCTGGTCGTATAACTGGAACAGAGCTCCGGTTGAAAAGAGAAAGGCTCTTATAGATTCTCTTCCTAAGTACATAACCGTTCAGGCTACCTTTGAGATGGGTGAATACGTTATACGTGACGGAATCAAGAACCGCACTACCGACTATACTATATTCTCCCACGGCCCCGGATACTATTTCTCTACCGAAGCAAGATTTGCAAAAGAAAACGGACTTCGTTTCTATTCTATGACTAATACCGGTGGTCTTACCTGGGACGTTGGCGTTATTCCTTACGTTCCCGCGCCTTATCAGTGGATGAAGAGATATGCAGAAATGCGCCATGCACACACCACCTACGGTCTTGCCGGCACTATGGATTCCCACCACTTCGGATTCTCGCCTTCGTTTATCTCCGACCTTGCAAAATGGGCATTCCACGCGCCCTACGTGGAGCTTGACGAGGCTCTCAGAAAAATAGTACGCAGAGATTTTTCCGCCGAGGTAGAAAACGAGGTTTGCGAGGCATTCAGATTTTTCTCTGACGGAACTTACCATCACGTTTCCACAGAGCCCGACCAGTACGGTCCCTGCCGTATAGGTCCTTCTTATCCCTTCGTTCTTTTCGAAAACAAAGACCTCAAAATTCCTACCGTGCCCTACGCTCATTTCGGCGGTAACCATATAACCTTCCCGGTTTACGGAGATGCAAGCTATCTTGCTTCCTTCAATATCTTCGCAGATGAGGAGGCCTGCAAAAAGTTTGATTACGAAATATACACCCTGCGCATTGCAGAGAACTTATACGACAAGGGCTGCGAGATGCTAAAGGCCGCAATTGAAAAAATTCCCGAAAGAAAGAAGGAAAACGCGTACAGAATTCTTGCGCTCTGCCTCTTCTACCGCAACACGCTCAGAACAACTATCGGAGTTAAGGAATTTGCTAAGCGTAAAAACAGCCTTCTCGATACTCACGGTAAAGAAAGAAACAAGCTCGTTGACGAAATGCTTGAGCTCTGCCGCGCAGAAGTGAAGAACGCTGAGGATACTATTCCTCTTGTTGAATTTGATTCACGTCTTGGTTACGAGCCCAGTATGGAATATATGACCGATAAGGCTCATATCGACTGGAAGCTCGGTCTTATAAAGGACGTTATTGAAAAAGAACTTCCCTCATACTATGAAAATTGAAAGTTGAAAGCTAAATGAAAGAAATCAATTATCAGTTCAGACAGAGATTTTCGGTAGTTCACCGCCCCGACAGGCGCGACTTTGATAAAAAACGCCCTGAAGAATTTGTCGAAGTTAACGGAGATTGGTGCATAACCGTACCAAAGGGTGCTGACGCGGTTCTTATGAATGCTGCTCGCGACCTTGAGGATTATTTCTTCACCTCTATGAAAATTTCACTTCGCGTTATTACCGAATGCGAAGCCACTGAATATGAAAAGAAGATAGTTTACGGTACAGATGCTTCAGTCAAGGAGCATTCCTATCGCTTTGCCGTAGCGGAAAATGAAATTATCCTCTGCGGTAATAACAGCCGTATGGCTGCTCAGGCAGGATATTTTCTTGAGGACCTTATGAACCTTGAGGAAGGACCTTTTCTTGAAGTGCAGGACACCGTAAGAACCTCTCTTTTCAATCCAAGAATGGTTCACTCGGGCTACGGTCTTGATATGTACCCCACCGAGCATCTTTTGAACATTGCCCATTCGGGAATTTCAGCTATCCTCGTTTTCATTAAGGACGTTGACAAGACGCCTCACGGATATGAAGACTTCAACGACCTCTGCTACAGAGCTTCAAATTATGGCATTGACGTTTACGCATACAGCTATCTTGCAAACAAAATGCATCCCGATGACGAGGGCGCATACGAATTTTACGATAATCTGTACGGCAAATTTTTCGACCGCTGTCCTTTATTCAAGGGTATAGTTTTCGTTGGAGAATCCTGCGAATTTCCTTCAAAGGACGAGCATACTCTAAAATGCCGAAGACACGACTACGTTGATGAAAACGGCAAGCGCCTACCCTGGAGTCCCAAGCCCTTCCCCGGCTGGTGGCCCTGCTATGACTACAAAGACCTTATGGAAATGATAGGCGGCATTATCAGAAAAAGAAAGCCTGATATCGACATTGTTTTCTGGTCTTACAACTGGGCAAGAACTCCTGCAGAGGCAAGAAAGGCGCTCGTTGACACACTTCCCAAGTATATAACCCTGCAGGCAACCTTTGAGATGGGTGAATACATTATACGTGACGGAATAACTAACGTAACGGCAGACTACACGATATTCTCTCACGGCCCCGGATACTATTTCTGTACTGAGGCAAGGTTTGCCAAGGAAAACGGACTTAAACTCTATTCTATGACAAACACGGGCGGTCTTACCTGGGATATCGGAGTAATTCCTTATATTCCCGCGCCTTATCAGTGGATGAAGAGATATGCAGAAATGCGCCATGCACACACCACCTACGGTCTTGTCGGTACTATGGATTCCCACCACTTCGGATTCTCGCCCTCGTTTATTTCAGACCTCGCTAAGTGGGCATTCCACGCGCCTTACGTTGACCTTGACGAAGCTCTCAGAAAAATTGTCAGAAGAGATTTCTCTGCTGAAGTAGAAAATGAGGTTTGCGAGGCCTTCAGATACTTCTCTGACGGAACCTATCACCATATTTCCACAGCTCCCGACCAGTACGGCCCCTGCCGTATAGGTCCTGCATATCCTTTCGTGCTCTTTGATAATCTGGACGTAAAGATTCCCACTGTTCCATACGCTCACTTCGGCGGTAACGGTATAACGTACCCGATTTACGGCTGTAAGAACAACCTTGCCTCCTACAGACTTGTCGCAACCGATACAGCTAAAGAAAAATTCAACTACGAAATTTATTCATTCCGCATTGCAGAGGACCTTTACAGTAAGGGCTGTGAAATGCTAAAGGCAGCAATTGAAAAGATTCCTCAAAGAAAACGTGAGAATGCGCACAGAATTCTTGCACTCTGCCTCTTCTATCGCAATGCGCTGAGAACCGCTATAGGCGTAAAGGAATTTTATAAGAGAAAAGAATTGCTTCTTTCAGTCCACGGAGAAGAAAGAAACAAGCTCGTTGACGAAATGCTTGAGCTCTGCCGCGCAGAAGTGAAGAACGCTGAGGATACTATTCCTCTCGTTGAGTTTGACTCTCGCCTCGGATATGAACCGAGCATGGAATATATGTGCGACAAAGCTCATATCGAATGGAAGCTCGGTCTTATAAAGGACGTTATTGAAAAAGAACTTCCCTCATACTATGAAAATTGAAAGTTGAAAGCTAAATGAAAGAGATTAATTATCAGTTCAGACAGAGGTTTTCGGTAGTTCACCGCCCCGACAGGCGCGACTTTGATAAAAAATGCCCTAAAGGATTTGTCGAAGTTAACGGAGATTGGTGCATAACCGTACCAAAGGGTGCTGACGCGGTTCTTATGAACGCTGCTCGCGACCTTGAGGATTATTTCTTTACCTCTATGAAAATTTCACTTCGCGTTATTACCGAATGCGAAGCCACTGAATATGAAAAGAAGATAGTTTACGGTACAGATGCTTTAGTCAAGGAGCAT
>JAZNZE010000008.1:0-40839 GCA_045594785.1 Eubacteriales bacterium | reverse complement strand
GCTTGGCGCTAAAGAGGATTACGCGGATACAAGCGTAGATTACTCAAATCTCTCCGGCTACGTTCAGAGCATCAAGTTTATGCTTGACGGTACTAATGCAGCTTACGTTATCACTATGACCGATTCTGCAGTTACTGCAGGCGCTACCGTTACGGTTTCTTACGTTGGCGGAGCTGCTATTACGGTAAACCAGTCTGTAATCACAGAAACAGACACCGAAACAGAGGTTACAAGATACATAACCTCAGGCACGAGAGTTTACGACATAGCTGCAAACGCTATCGAAATCACCGTAACCGTTCCTGCTGCCGAGGAAGGCGCTGAGCCTACTGTAATTACCGGTACTTACTCGGTTAAGGCTTATATCAATGCAACCGACAATGCACTTGCTAAGGCAATGTATGAATTCGGTGTTGCAGCTAAGGCTTACAGAGAGTATCTGATTGAAAATACTTAATTCAGCAAGACTATTTAACGAACAACTCAAAATTAACTAAAATTAAAGAAAGAAACACATTAAGTATAACCGATTGATTGACAAAAAGAGCTTCCCGCACGGGAAGCTCTTTTTGTTTATTGAGAAGCACAGCATCTGTAGGCACAGATGCTATTTTTTAGTTATGAGGCTCGCTTTTGCTCGCCGTTGTGAGTCCGCTTCGCAAACGTTATGATATGATTGCTCTGTTCATTGAAACTGTGCGAATGCACATCATAACTTGGCGCTGCCAATCATAACTCTAAACTTGCCATAGGCAATCATAACTGCCTACCTGCTCTATGGCAGGTAGGCATCGGGAAGCTCTTTTTGTATGTATTTATATATAATAAGGTAGATTTGGAAGGCTATATAATACCTTGGATTATTTAAGCATTTCCTTTGCCTTATTAACTAAAAGCTCGGATATTCCGGGAGCAAAGCGGGAGGCCCTTGCCTCGTAGCCGCCTTCGCTGTAAGCCTTAGAGGAGGGGAAATATCCGCGCGAATCGTTTGCGCAGCAGCAGGGAAGAATAAGACCGTAGCCCTCTGTATCCTTTGTCTGTCTTCCTATCTCGGTAAACGGCTCGCCGGGGAAGCCTACGAATGCTATCTCGCCAAGCTTTATAACGCTCATAGGAAGGGTGAAGCTATCCGGGCCGTTTTCAAGTTCCACCATTCTTTTAGCTTCTGCAACTACGGTGGTGAGCATCATTCCCGTATAGGGAATTTCTTCGTCACGGCCTACCTTGTGAAGCTCGGTGTACTTCTTTGCCAGAGGAAGCTGCTCCTTTGTCGGCTTGTGAGAAGGAACCTCAATTTTTTCTATTTTTCCGCTAACGCTGTCAACCTCGGTCCAGGCAACCTTGTCGTATACCTGCATTGCCGCGGCGGCAACCACTCTTCCGATGTGTCTTGCATGACCGTAGCCGCGTGAGCAGCCGTCAAAGTCGTTGAACATATCGTTGAAGTCTCCGCCCTTAGGGTGAACGTTTACGTGGTTGACGTCTCCCTGAGCGCCGTTAAAGAACACGCATTTCGTATTGTCGATAGCCTTTTCAACGAATTTTCTTGCAAAGCCCGGCCAGTCTGCACTGATAAGGCTTCCGCCAACGGTATCGGGGTGATTTCCGAAGTTGAGTATAACTATACTCTCGCCGCCCTCGCGGTCAACTCTTACAACGCCTACTCTCTCGTCAACCGTTTCCAGCGGCTCGAGTATATCGGGATTGTTTACGCCGGGGTTTGTCATAATAGAGCCGTCTTTCATACGGAAACGGCGGATAAACGCTACGTTCTTTGCCTCTCCAACGCCGTATCCTATCTTTGCAGGCTTAAGGTCACGCCAGGCAAGATATGCCGCATCAACGCATTTGTCGGCAAGCCTTTTCCAGTATTCCTTAAGAATTTCCTCCTTTTCACCAAAGGTAAGGCTTGCGCCGGGGCCCGTATGAGTGTGGGTAGATGCAATGAATACAGCCTCTGAAGGAATTCCGATAAGCTCGGATATGCGCTCTCTTATAGCGGTTATACGAGCCTCGCCTATAGCGCAGTTGTCCACGCTCATAAGAATTGCCGAGCCGCTTGCCGCGCAAAAAGCGACCGCGTTAACCTCAAGCTCGTCAAGAACGCCCTCAACTCTGCGCTCTACGTAATAGCCTATAATCGGTGTATTAACCGAGGGGGTGACGTTTACGCGGGAAAAACCCGCCTTAAGCGAATTGCTTTTCATAAATTTTCTCCTTCATATTATGTTAAAGGGATTTTGTTTTTTTGAAAGTTTTAGAAAAGGCGCTTCGGAACCATGCCGAAACGCCTTTTCTTGTCGAGTTCAACCTGTTATGACACGGCTGATTATTTCTCAGAGCTTGCCTTTGCAACAACCTCTACACCCTTATAGTAACCGCAAGCCTTGCATACGCGGTAAGCAAGATTAACCTCGCCGCACTGGGGGCACTTTACGAGATTGGTGGGAGCTTCAAGCTTCCAAACGCTGGAACGTCTCTTCATTTTTCTCGCGTGAGAAACTTTTCTCTTTGGTACTGCCATTGTAATAACCTCCTATGTGAGTCTGCTAGCACGCATTCTCTTGTATCTTTCTTTATTTATTATTTTTCATTTGGTCGAGCAGCTTCTGAAGCGGAGCCATGCGCGGATCGATTTCTTTTTTATCGCAGCCGCAATCGCCTTCATTCAGATTTTTGCCGCACTTTGAACAGAGCCCCTTGCAATCGTCACGGCAGAGAAAGCGAATAGGAAACTCAACCTCCAGCTGCTCGGTAATCTGGCTGTCCATATCAAGAAAGCCGTCATCAATAATTGCATAGTCATCCAGCCTGTCCTCGTCAAGATCGGATAGCACTTCTCTCGGAGCAACCGTTTTCTCAAGGTCAAAGGTGAAACTGCCGTTTACCTCGGTAAGACATCTTGCGCACCTTGCAGAGTAGTCAAGGGAAGCGGTAAGATGCATCCGCATATAACCGGCGGTGTTGGTGATATCACCCTTTACCTTCATGGGAGAAGGAAAACTCACACCGTAAAGAAAGCTTGCCGTATCCTCGGAGTCAATATCGACAGTCAATTCATAGTCGAATTCAAGGAGTCTTTCTCCAAGAAGCAATGGCCTTAAATCGAGCTTCATCGATACCTCCTATGCTATGGATAGAAATAGCTTTTTGTATTTTGGGCATAGTTTAGGCTATATTCCCAAAATTGCACAATATATTATATAACTTATCTTCTGTAAAGTCAAGTCCTTTTTGAAAAAAACTTATTCTTTTTTATTTATATAAAAAATAGCACCTGTAAAGATAAAAAACTTCGTAAAAAATGAGCGAAATATTGACTTTTTTCTTTTACTATTGTATAATTTTATCATTAAGTAAATAGTATTTACGGAGGATACCCATATGATGACGGATATTGAAATAGCTCAGTCGGTTACCCCAAGGCATATTCTTGAAATAGCAAAAAACGCGGGAATTGACGAAAAATACGTTGAGCTTTACGGAAATGCTAAGGCAAAGCTTGACCTTTCGCTTTTGCGCGACCTTAGTGATAAGCCTGACGGAAAGCTTGTACTCGTTACCGCGATAACCCCCACTCCCGCAGGAGAGGGAAAAACCACGACCACGATAGGTCTTGCAGACGGACTTCACAGAATAGGAAAGAACGTAGCGGTTGCTCTCAGAGAGCCGTCCCTCGGCCCTGTTTTCGGAGTTAAAGGCGGTGCTGCGGGCGGCGGATATGCCCAGGTTATACCTATGGAGGATATTAACCTTCATTTCACAGGAGACTTCCACGCAATCGGCGCGGCAAATAACCTTCTTGCTGCTATGCTTGATAACCATATCTACCAGGGTAACAGCCTTAATATCGACCCCAGAAGAATTACCTGGCACAGATGCGTTGATATGAACGACCGTCAGCTCAGATTTGTAACAGACGGTCTTGGAGGCAGAGTTAACGGTGTTCCGCGAGAGGATAGCTACGATATCACGGTTGCCTCCGAGATTATGGCGGTTCTCTGTCTTGCAAGCTCGATTACCGACCTCAAGGAAAGACTTGGCAGAATTATAGTAGGCTACACCTATGACGAAAAGCCCGTAACGGCAAAGGACCTGAAGGCAGAAGGTGCAATGACGGCTCTTCTTAAAGACGCACTCAAGCCTAACCTTGTTCAGACGCTCGAGGGTACTCCTGCATTCGTTCACGGAGGACCTTTTGCTAATATTGCGCACGGCTGTAACTCTGTTATCGCAACTAAGACCGCGCTTAAAATTGGAGACTATGCAATTACCGAGGCAGGCTTCGGTGCAGACCTGGGAGCAGAGAAATTCCTTGATATAAAGTGCCGTTATGCAGGTCTTACCCCATCGGCTGTTGTAATAGTTGCAACCGTAAGGGCGCTGAAGATGCACGGAGGACTTGCAAAAACCGAGCTCGGCTCGGAAAATCTTGAGGCTCTTGAGCGCGGTATTCCCAACCTTCTTCGCCACGTATCAAATATAAAGAACGTATATAAGCTTCCTTCGGTTGTTGCGGTGAACAGATTCCCCACCGATACCGATGCGGAAATAAGCTTCATTATAGAAAAATGTAAGGAGCTTGGAGTTAACGTTGTTCTCTCTACCGTCTGGGCAGAGGGAGGCAAAGGCGGCGAGGCTCTTGCGCGCGAGGTTGTAAGGCTTTGCGAAGAGGAAAAGGGGGACTTTACCTTTGCTTACGAGCTTGACGGAACTATAGAAGACAAAATCTCTGCAGTAGTTAAAAAAGTATACGGCGGTGACGGTATCAGTGTTCTTCCTGCCGCTAAAAAGCAGATAGCGGCCCTTACTGCGCTCGGATTTGATAAGCTTCCGGTGTGTATGGCAAAAACGCAGTATTCCTTCTCCGATGACCAGACAAAGCTTGGTGCACCCGATGGATTTACGGTTACTATCAAAAACGTAAAGGTTTCCGCAGGCGCGGGATTTGTAGTAGTTCTCACCGGTGATATTATGACTATGCCCGGACTTCCTAAGGTTCCTGCAGCTGAGAAAATAGACGTTGACGAGAACGGAAAAATATACGGACTGTTCTGATTAAATGATAAAAACGGCAAAGAGGAGCAAGCGTTGTTTTGTTCCTCTTTGGCAGTTTTAAGGATAAAAAGGTAAACAAAACTATGAAATTAATAATCGCATCTAACAATAAACACAAGATTTATGAAATCAAGAAAATACTTGAAAACAAATTTGACGAGATAGTATCGCTCAGAGAAGCCGGCATAAATCACGAGACGGTTGAGGACGGAAAAACCTTCCTTGAAAACGCGTACAAGAAGGCTCGTGAGATTGCCGAGATAGCAGGAGCTGCCGCCCTTGCTGATGACAGCGGAATATGCGTGCACGCTCTTGGGGGCGCGCCCGGAATTTTCAGCGCAAGATATTCAGGCGGTCACGGTAACGATGAGGATAATAATAATCTCGTCCTCAAAAATCTTCAGGACAAGGAAGATAAAAGCGCGCACTATACCTGCGCGATGTCGCTCGTTTATCCTGACGGTAAACACCTTTTTGCCGAAGGGTATATGTACGGAACTATAACCGATAATCCAAGAGGAGAGCGCGGATTCGGGTATGACCCCATATTCATTCCCGATGGTGAGACCAGAACGGTTGCAGAAATGACGGACGAGGAAAAAAATAAAATAAGCCACAGGGCAAACGCTTTGAGACTTTTGCTTGAAAAAATATAAAGTACACTTATCTTCTTTTGAACGGCAACACGATAATTGGAAACTAAGGTTTACATTTTTGCACACTTTTGAAGAAAAAAGCAAAAAAATATAAAAAATTTTTCGAATAACCCTTGACGAAATTGAAAAGCTTCGCTATAATATAATAAATTAATAAAATTTTTCAAGGAGAAACGGCAATGGCGAAAGATAAAAAACAGCTAAAGCAGACTGAAAAAAGCTTTAAAGCAGAAATTTCGGCAGCTGAAAAAAGCATAAAGGAAGAAAAGAAGAATTATCGCAAAGCGGTAAAGACGCTTCTTAAGGCTGACGATAAGCTCAGACCTGTTGCAAAGAAAGCGGCTAAGAAGCCTACGACTAAGAATTTGGAGAAGCTTGAGGATGCTAAGAAGACCGTTGCTATAGCAGCTCTTGACTACAAGGCTGTTGACGATACTATCGATGCGCAGATGGTTGAGCTTCAGCAGATGAGCGATTATCTTTCCAGATTCTATCACAGCGCTGATAAGCCCAAAGAAGCTGACAAAGAAAGAGCAAGATTCGATAAGTATTACGATAAGCATAACGCAAGTCTCAGCAAAGTTGCAAAGAATTCCGACCAGATTGTTTCCGCAGCATTTGCTGAAACCGACCCTATGAGAAAGAAGAAGGCTAAACCCGAGATTGTTCCCGAGCCCGTTCCTGCAGCACCCAAAGCTCCCGAAGCTCCTGCTGTAGAAGCACCCAAGGCTCCCGAAGCACCTAAGGCTCCCGAAGCACCCAAGGCAGCACCTAAGGCTGCGCCTCAGCCTCAGCAGTGCGCTCAGCCTCAGCAGTGTCCTCAGGCTCAGTATCCCTTCTCTCCTTATATGCCTTATCCCCAGTACATTCCTTATCCTCAGTACGTACCCTATCCTCAGTACGTTCCCGCTCCTCAGCAGCAGGAACAGCCTGCACCTAAGAAGGAAGCAGCTCCCGAGGTTGAGGTTGCTGAGAGAGAAATCAATATTGCTCCCATTGATCTTGACGTTACCGAGATTGTTACCGAGGCTGTAAATGCTACCATGCAGAGCTTCGCAAGCGTTATCGAAAAGAAGATTCAGGAATATGCAGAGACTATTTCTATTCCTACGCCTCCTCCCGCAGAGCCTGCAACCGTAGTAGTTACTCAGGCAGCTCCCGCAGAGGACGTTGAGGGTAGAACCGAGGCTCTTAATACCGTAGCTAACGAGCAGTCCTTCGTTGTAGGTAAGCTTGCCGAGCTTATAGACGGTATGAAGGAAATTATGGAAGCTATTGACGCACTTACTGCTAAGTCGGTTGAAATCCTTGACAAGCAGAAGGCTGCGAGCGAGGTTCAGAACGACCTTACCAAAACTCAGCGTACTACGATGCGTGAGATTCAGGGTATTCAGGTTAGACAGAAGCTCGTTATTACCGAGCAGGAGGCTCTTGTTGCAGAGCAGACCGTTGCGTTCGAGCATCATAAGCTCGTTGCAGAGGCTCAGCAGGCACTTAGCGAGCAGCAGCAGATCTCCGTTGAGGAAATCAACGCTCTCGTTGAAAATCAGATGGCACTTAACGCATCTGTTAAGGAAACCGTTGATTCTAACAAGGCTCTCGTAGCTCTTGCAGAGAAGACCGCCGAGACTCAGAAAGCTCTTACCGAAAAGCAGCAGGATCTCGTTGTTCTTCAGAAGGAAGTTATGGCAGCTCACAGACAGGTGGCAAGAGGTCAGCGTTCTTCCGAATCCAAGCGCCGCGCAGCAGAGAATCGCGCAGCAAAGAAGGCAGCAGCTGAAGCAGCTCCCGCAGAGGAAGCTGTAGCAGAGGAAGCAGTTGAAGCTCCCGCAGCAGAAGCTCCCGCAGCAGAGGCTACCGTAACCGAGTAATTGCTACATAGATAAAATCAATATGAATTAAAGCGCTCAGGGCATGCAAAGCTTTCCCTGAGCGCCTATTTTATAAAAATCCGAGCAAATAATGAATTCTTCCGGTCTGAAGCAAAAAGGGAAAGCTGCAAAAGCTTTCCCTTTTTGAGTTTTAGGTATTTAAATAATTACGGTGTTATCCAGGTTTTCCTCATCATGCTCGGAAGCCACAAGCTGAACGTGATAAGCATCAATAACCGCCTCTTCAAGTGCGGCTCTGAAATCCGAATTGATGGGGTGAACTATGTCACGGTAGGTTCCGTCAGGATTTTTTCTTGAGGGCATAACGATAAAGAATCTGTCTCTCGCGTATATTACCTTAACGTCGTGAACCGCAAGGCAATCGTCAAAGGTTACCGAAACGATAGCCTTCATAGGACCTTCTTCGAAAAACTTTCTGATTTTGATGTCGGTGATTTGCATGGTGGTATTCCTCCCTTGATGTAAACTTTTTTGTTGAACTGAATATATTATACAATAAGATTATGAAGAATATTCATAAACAAAAATAAGAAAATAAAAATTAACTGTTTATTTTCTTGAAATAAAAAATGTACAAAAAATTAACAAGGGAGGAAAAATACAGTTGTATGTCGGAGCGTGAAGCTGTCTTAACAAATCAAGAAATTCTCGATATTATCAGCGAAGGTGGGGGGCGTGTGTATTTTATCGGGGTAGGAGGCGTCAGTATGTGCTCGCTTTTTTGCCTCAGCCGTCATTTCGGAATTCGTGTTTCGGGTAGCGACAGAAGGCAGGGCTTTCTTACTGAAGCGCTGATAGAAGCAGGGGCTGATATATGCGTAGGAGAGCGAGAAGCTCTGCCCGAGGATACCCGTCTTGTCGTATACTCACACGCAGTGCCATATGAACAGAGTGAGCGAGCTTATGCAAGAGATAAAAAAATCCCCGAAATTACAAGGTCGGCATATCTTGGCGCGGTTATGCAATGCTATGAGCGCAGAATAGGTGTATCGGGCAGTCACGGAAAAAGCACGGTTACTGCTATGATATCAAAAATTTTTTCCGATGCTGCCTTGTCGCCTACAACGCTTTCGGGTGCTTCGCTCTTCGGAGCTGATTTGCCTTTTTCCATAGGCTCGCTTGATTATCTCGTATACGAAGGGTGCGAGTATAAAGATTCCTTTCTCTCCTTTTCACCGACTGCTGCAGTTTTTTTAAATATGGAGCTTGACCATACCGATTATTTCAGGGATATGCATATGCTTTCGGATTCATTTCTTTCGGCTATGAAGCTTTCGGATAAAGTAATCGTTAACGCAGATGACAAAGCTCTTCTTTCGCTTGCGCACCGCTCGGGAAAAACGGTGATAAGCTTCGGTGAGGATAAGGGTGCAGACTATCGTTACGAGGTAATATCGGATAAGCCGCGTGCCATGCGGTTTAAGCTTTTTAAGAGGGGTTTTGAGCTTGGAGAGGTAACGCTCTCTATGCTTGGCAGATTCAATATTTCAAATGCGACAGCTGCAATAGCTGCGGCTATGGAGTATTCCGTTGAATTCTGCGAGGCTGCGCACTCTCTTTCTTCATTTACCGGAATAGAGCGCCGCCTTCAGCCGATAGGAGCGTATAAAAACAGAGGAATTTATTATGATTACGCACATCACCCAACCGAAATTTCAGCGTCTGTTTCTGCCGTGAAAGAGGCGGAGGGCGGTAAGGTAACAGTGATTTTCAGACCTCATACATATTCGAGAACCGAGGGACTGTGGGATAGCTTTGTCTATGCGCTTAGGAAAGCAGACTTTGCGGTTATACTTGATATAGACGGTGTGCGGGAAAAGAAAATTTCGGGCATAAGCTCCGAAACGCTTGCCATAGATATAGGCGGAATATATTGCGATAGCATAGAGCGCTTACCGGGTATTCTTGAAAAGACGGAAGGAGCGATAATACTTATGGGCGCGGCAGACGTAGAAATAATAAAAAAATACTTGACAAGTGTTAACTAATGTTTTATAATGAAGCGAAAAAGGTATTAAAACCTGATATTTTACAAAAATAAGGAGGACGAACGTATGGACGTGGACGGGCGAAATGAAAATAACGACCGACAACCGAATAACAATATCCGAAGCACGTGTGGCGTTCGGCGCCTTTTTTTGTTGCCAAAACGCTGCTGCCATTAGGCTTTTTTGAGATTTTCTTCTCCTTCGTGCTTCGTTGGAAAGGAAATGAAAATGAATGAAATCAGAATTAAAAAAGACGAAATTATCCGTTTACTTGACGAGCGCCGCTACGGAGAGCTTTTGCGGGAGATATCCGAGCTTCCTGCGATAGATGCAGCAGAAATTTTTGAGGATATACCGGATGAATATCAGACTAAATTTTTCCGTCTTCTGCCTAAGAACACGGCATCTGAGCTTTTCGTACTTATGGAGAGTGATGCGCAGGAGCGTATAATAGGAGCTTCTACGGACACGGAGCTTAAGGCAATGCTTTCCGAGCTCTACCTTGACGATACCGTTGACATTATCGAGGAAATGCCGGCAAACGTGGTAAAGAAGATTTTGAGAAACTCATCACCGGAGGACAGAAGCGCTATAAACGAGCTTCTGGGCTACCCGAAGGATTCGGCGGGAACTGTTATGACTCCCGAATACGTCAGGCTTGTCGGTGATATGACTGTGGAAGAAGCTCTTACTCACCTCAGACGCGTGGCGATAGATAAGGAAACGATTTACACCTGCTACGTAACGGATAAGTCCCGTCATCTTGAAGGAATAGTAACTGCAAAGGACCTGCTTATCTCCCCTCTTGATACAAGGATATCAGAGATAATGGAGACCGCTGTAATCTACGGTCTTACGACAGATGACAAGGAGGACGTGGCGAGAAAAATCGAGAAATACGGCTTTCTTGCGCTTCCTATAGTTGATGCGGAAAAGAGGCTTGTGGGAATAGTAACCGTAGACGATGCTATAGACGTCCTCGGTGAAGAAACCGAGGAAGATATCTCTAAAATGGCGGCTATAACTCCTACAGAGACGCCCTACCTCAAAACCTCTGCCTTTACGGTATTCAAGGCGAGAATTCCTTGGCTTCTTATACTTATGATATCGGCAACGGTGTCGAGTACAATTCTTTCAAAATTTGAGCAGAAGCTGGCAAGCATTCTCGTCCTCTTCGTTCCCATGCTTATGGACACGGGCGGAAATTCAGGCAATCAGTCATCGGTTACGCTTGTGCGCGGACTTTCTCTGGGCGAGGTTAAGCGCTCGGATTTTCTGCGTGTGTGGTGGAAGGAATTGCGTATAGGAATACTCTGTGGCGTTGTGCTGGGATTTGTTGCTTTTGGCAAAATAATGCTCGTTGACCGTCTTGCTATGCAGAATTCCGAGGTTACGCTTGTTGTGGCTACGGTGGTTGCCGTAACTCTCGCTCTTACCGTAATTATAGCAAAGCTTGTCGGCTCTGCCTTGCCTATCCTTGCTGCGAGAGTAGGTCTTGACCCTGCGGTTATGGCTTCACCGTTCATAACGACTGCAGTTGATGCTCTCTCTCTCCTTGTTTATTTCGTTATAGCAGCCCCATTCTTCAGTGTTTGACTTTTGATGTCTGATGCGAGCTCTATGTCGGATAGCTTATAGAGAGATTATTCGTTTATTAAAAATATTTTAAAAAGCATTGAAAAAAGACATTTTGTGTGTTATACTAATGTATTATAACATTTAAAACGGAGAATTCGAAAATGGAAAGAACTCTCATAAGAGAAATTTACAGCGACAGTGCCGCATTCGGCGGCAAAACCGTTACGGTAGGCGGTTGGGTCAGAAACCTCAGAGACTCGAAGGCTTTCGGCTTTATCGACCTTAATGACGGCTCATATTTCAAAAGCGTACAGGTAGTATTTGAAAGAGATAAAATAAATAACTATGACGAGATAAGCTCTCAGAATGTAGGTGCAGCTCTTGTCGTTACGGGTATTCTCACTCTTACCCCCGGAGCAAAGCAGCCCTTTGAGCTTAAGGCAACCGAGATTTACGTGGAAGGCACTTCTACTCCCGATTATCCTCTCCAACCTAAGCGTCATTCGGTTGAATTTCTTCGTGAGCAGGCGTACCTTCGCCCCAGAACCAACCTTTTCTCAGCGGTTTTCAGAGTAAGAAGCGAGGTTGCCTATGCAATCCATTCCTTCTTCCATAACAGAGGCTTTGTATACGTTCATACGCCTATCATAACCTGCTCGGATGCAGAGGGGGCGGGAGAGATGTTCAGAGTAACTACCCTTGACGTTGAAAATCCTCCCAGAACGGAAAGCGGAGAGGTTGATTTCTCACAGGACTTCTTTGGTAAGAGCGCAAACCTTACCGTTTCCGGTCAGCTTGAAGGTGAGACCTATGCTATGGCCTTCGGTAACATATACACTTTTGGACCTACGTTCAGAGCAGAGAACTCTAACACCGCGCGTCACGCTGCTGAATTCTGGATGATAGAGCCCGAAATTGCATTTGCTGACCTTAACGATGATATGCAGCTTGCTTGGGATATGATAAAGTATATTATCAATCACGTAATGGATAATTGCAAGGCAGAGCTTGAATTCTTTAACAGCTTTGTGGACAAGGGCTTGCTTGAAAGACTTACCGCACTCAGAGATGCGGACTATGCAAAGGTTACCTACACCGAGGCTATTGAAATTCTTCTTAAATCGGGTGCTGACTTTAAATTCCCGGTATACTGGGGCGTTGACCTTCAGACCGAACACGAAAGATATCTTACCGAAGTGATTTATAAGAAGCCTATATTTCTTATAGACTATCCAAAGGAAATAAAGGCATTCTATATGCGCCAGAATGATGACGGAAAGACGGTTGCCGCCATGGACCTTCTCGTTCCCGGAGTAGGCGAGATAATCGGTGGCTCACAGAGAGAAGAAAGACTTGACGTTCTCAGTGCGAGAATGGCAGAGCTCGGACTTAAAGAAGAGGACTATTGGTGGTATATGAACCTTCGCAAGTACGGAGGAACGAAGCATGCGGGCTTCGGACTTGGCTTTGAGAGAATTATTATGTACCTCACGGGCGTTTCAAATATCCGTGACGTTCTCCCCTATCCCAGAACGGTAGGAAACGCGGAGTATTAAGCAAAAAACGCTTTCTCCTTTATTTTCGTACGCTGCAAGAGAGGTGAAAACGGTGTTTGATTTTGACTCGTCAAGGGTGACGGTAAATATATGCCTTGCCACGCTTTACAGTCCCAAAGTCTTGAAGGCTTCGATAAAGAAGCGACCTTATAACGCGATACTTTACGTTGCAAACGGAAGATACGATTACACCTTTGAGGGCGGTGCTTTTACCGCAAGGGGAGGAGAAGCTTTCTATCTTCCCGCAAATTATGCACCTTATGAATATACAATCAGCACCGAAAATGCAAAAGAGCTATGCACCTTGCAGATTGAGTTCGAAATAAAGGATGCACAAACGGGAGAGGCTTTGCGATTTTCTGAACGTCCCACGCACCTCAGATTTTCTGACAGGGCTGATTTTGAGCAGTCTATGAGAGCTCTTATCTCCTCTTATGCCTCGTCCCTCACCTCGTCTAAGCATGAAACAATCTCTGAGCTATACAGGCTCTTTTCGCTTTGTGAAAAGGCAGGTGAAATTGATACTGTCAAAAAGGCTAAGAAAAATATAGCTCCCGCTGTAAAGTATATTGAGCAAAACTATAACAAAAAAATTAACGTTGGGGAGCTTGCCAATCTAGCAGGTATCAGTCAGTCACAGCTAAGACGGGATTTTAACGCGGTCTTTGGCATGGCACCTATGAAATATAAGCGAAAAATAATCTTAAAAATGGCAAAGCGTATGATAAATGCAGACGAGTTTAAGATAGGTGAAATAGCTGAGATGCTCGGTTTTGTTGACGTTTACGAATTCAGCCACTTTTTCACCAAGGAAACCGGATTATCTCCCAAGGAATACTATCGGTCTAATAGTTAAAAATGCGTGTTTCTGACAAAAAAAGATTGCAAGTAACATTGTTCTTGCAATCTTTTTATTTTATAATTATCGTGAAAGTATAAAAAGGAGACGGTTTTCGCATGAAAGATAAAACTTACATAGTAAAATATGATAGACCTGATGACTTTCGTGTTATCAATCAAACGGCGGTAAAGCAGGCAATAACGGACGAGCCGCTTCATAACGCTTGCTGGGACGCTCATCTGGCTTCGGACGGAACGCTTTATTTCAGCATTTGCTCAGAGCACGCAAATCACGAGTTTGCCAAGCTTTACAAATACGACTTTGAAACGAATAAGGCACAGATGTGCTTTTATACAAAGGACTACCTATTAAAGTCCGACAGATACTTAAGGGACAGTAAATTCCACACCTCTATAAACGAGAAGCCTGACGGCAAGCTGATAATGGTAACTCACAGCACGGATAAAGCACCCGCTCATCCTGCCTGGCTTCCTTACAGCTTTGTGTCCAATCCGTTCGAGGGATTTCCCGGAGGTGAGCTTATGGAATACGATCCCAAAACGGGCAAGGTGGAGCTCTTCGGCATTCCCGCGCCGAGAGAAAGCATTTACGGAGCAGTATATTCCGCGAAGGACGATGCTTATTATATGCTCGGTTGGATGAGAGGGCACCTTTACAGATTTGACTGCAAGACGAGAAAATGCGAGGATAAGGGGCAGGTTAGTGAATACCGTTCTTACAGGATAGTAAAAGGTCCTGACGATAATCTTTATTTCTCTACAAAAAGCGGTTTTCTTATCAGATACAATATTGATACGCAAAA
Source organism: Eubacteriales bacterium (assembly GCA_045594785.1). GTDB lineage: Bacteria > Bacillota > Clostridia > Oscillospirales > CAG-272 > UBA1740. Next base: position 26,447 of record JAZNZE010000008.1, on the reverse strand, counting down.
AATTGAACACACAGGCACAAGGCTGTTCTGTGATAAGCTGGAAAAGGGAAGCACACTTCCGTTTACTTATATGGGTCCCTGTGTAACGGGGCCCGATGGTAAAATGTATATGACCGGAAACAACACTACTTTGCTTTCCTGCTACGACACAAAAACGGGCGAGCTTTCAAAGGTCGGTGATTTGATTTATGCCGATGAATACATAGACATCGATGACGGTCACTCCTTCGTTGCGGGTATGGATTTCGATAAGGACGGTGTGCTGTGGTATTCTACTATGAACTTCAGAAAAATGGAAGACGAGCACTATAAAGCGCCGTCCGGCCTTTTCAGATGGGATATATTTGCGGGGAAGAGCCCTGAATTCTTAGGTCTTTTCGGAACGCCCGAGAGGGTGCAGACCTATACCGACAGCTTTGTTATAGACAAGGAGAGGGATATTCTTTACTCGGTATCCACAAATCATTCTCACAACTCACCCGATGTTATAGCAATAGACCTTAGCAAGTACAGAGAGTGTATGTACGAAAGAGGCGAGATGTGCCGCGATATGCTGGTATATAGACCGGGACACCCTGAATATCACCCCTTCGCTGAGCATTGGCAAGATATTAAAATCAAAATAGCCAACTACGCACCGAATTTCAAAGCAAAGAAAATATATCCGGTAAGGCTTTGGGATAAATTCACAGACGACAGCGTTTCCGATGCTAAAGTGAAGGCGGTAAAATTTATTGACAGCAACACCGTGCGCGGTATCTCGGGTGATAGAGAAAACTACGCCTTTGAGATTAAAAACGGCAAGCTCGTCTCACTTGGTAAGGCAAGCGATAGCGAGGTAAATAAAATAGTAAAGCCAATGCCGAAAAAGTATGAAAATATGCCACATTACCCGGGACGGCAGTGGAGAAGCGGCGTTACTGCAAGCTGTGAATGGATAGACGGCTCGGTTATTGTAGGCACGGCTGACGGCTTCCTTGCCAAAGTGTTTCCCGATGGCCGCGTTTATTCGATGGGCCCCGCAATCTCTAACGGACCTGTCAGAGACCTTTCTTCTAATTTAAATACCGGTGTCGTTTACGGAGTGGGCGGTGATGACGAGGACGTAGGAAACGTATTTAGATTCACAGAGGAATGCGGTCTTGAATATCTCGGATATATGTGCTGTGACGTGGCTGACGATGACGTGGGTACGACTGCTAACTTTGTTCTCTCGTCTTGTGATATTTCTCCTGACGGAAGGTATCTTGCGGTAGGAGCGGCTGATAGACTGGCTTGCGTTTATATCTGCGAGCTTTTGTAAAAAAATGATTTTTTGTCAAAAGACTATGTATATAATATAGTAACATTTCTTTCTATCAACTTTATAAAAGCAGTAAACAAAACGGGATTCAGCATTCAATAATAAGAGAACGAAAAAAGAGCGGAGATATTCTGTTTTGAATATCTTCGCTCTTATACGTTTTATTGATTTTCAAAGGGCTGCCTTATTAAGAACTCATTAAAATCAGAGCTTCGCGTAACTTTTCTTTGATTTTGCTTGAATTATTATCAAGTGCCGCTATTTTAATTATCAGTTAACTCGGGGTTTTGGTCTTCCGAGGTAAGCTGTTTTTCTTTTTTCTTCCGATTCTTAAACTTTATGTTGGTCACAGGGCCTAGAATAGCAACTGCTGCTGCGGATATTGCATCGATTATAAGGTCTTCCATTGTATCCTTAAGAGCGTCTGAGCCGATGAGAAGGCTTCCGTCTTCATTTCTGAATTTTTGCATATTGAGACCGAGAATTGTGTCAAATGAAAATTCGTATATTTCCCATAGAGCGCCTACTGCGAGTGCAAATGAAAAAGCAAATACGGAGACGAATACAGGGCTCATAGAGAGCTTTACGTGCTCGTCCTTATTCAACCAGTCAATAAGTATAAATCCAAGCGCGCCGAGCATAGCGCCGGACATTGCGTGAAGATACAAATCCCAATGAGGAATTAAATAATAGAATGAAAAGATTTCTCCGAGAAAAATCGCGCAATAAAGAAATATGTAGTAGAGAATGCACATTGCATTCGGTACCATAAGTCTGAGCTTATGAGTTATTATTGTGGGAAGCGACATAACGACAAGTCCGAGAAAGCATTGTGTAAGCATAAGAAGATAGTCGCTCTTTACCTTCTCATACTTCTCGCCCTCAATTATTTCCTCCGGGGCGAGCAGAAATTTGACAAGAGAAAAAATAACAGAAAAAACAAGTGTTAAAAATAGAATGAAAGCGATTATATTCTTTGGTGTCAGCTTTTCTTTCAGAGATCCTATGCGCTTTCTTTTTGCCGGTTTAGCGGTTTTCATAAAACAGCCTCCTTAAAAAGAAATGGGTATTTTTGCAAACTAAAATTTGCATTTTTCTTTACTTTGTGGGATTGTGACGACTTTAGTTACGGTAAGTGTTTCTCCTTTTACTGCGAAGAAAATTTCGTAATCTGCAAAGAGCATGCCGTATTCCTTATCCGAGCTCTTCTTATATGAGGGGCGCGGATCCTCTGCCAGAATTTTTTTGAGAGGCTCTCTGTATTCCTCGCTTATAAGTGCGAGAAGCGTGTCGGGAAAGTCAACCTGAATTGAGTAATCGAAAACCTCCTCGGCAAAGCCGCCTTTAGCATCCGTATGGCAGTCTGCAAAAGGGAGATACGGCTTAATGTCGTATATAGGAGTACCGTCAAGCATATCAGCGCCTCTTACGTAGAGAACCGTGCCTTCGTTTTCACTTTCCTTTATTTCAACAAGCTCGAGGCAGGATAGCCCTATCGGATTCGGACGAAACGGGGATCGTGTAGCAAAAACGCCAACCCTTTTGTTTCCGCCCAGTCTCGGAGGTCTGACCGTAGGTGAAAATTCATCTCTTTCAGCTTTGGAAAAATTCCAGATAACCCATATGTGAGAATATCCGGAAAGACCCACCAGCGCCTCTTTTCTGCGGTACTCAGGCTCAAAAACGATTTTGGATACTATAGAATTAGCGATTCCTGCCTGTCTCGGTATTCCGAATTTTTCCTTGTACGGCGTATAAATTTTTGCTATTGTTTTCATAAGCGCCTCTCTCGGATATTTATGATAAGATTTTAGCACAAAAATTCTTTCTTTTCAAGTAGTGGGAGCTATTTTTGAGCAGAAAAGGTAATTTGTTTCAAAAAAAGTTACGTATTCGACTTAAAATTATTGCATTTTCTAAAAATGTATGTTAAAATATTTTCAGCATATAGCAGATAAAATCGGAGGCCGCCAGTATGAACGTAGATTTTTTACACAATCAAATAATCAGGGATACTATTACCCCTGCATTTATAGAAAGCTTTAATGAAAATCTCTTGCCGAGCCTTGAGCTTAAGTACGGTGAGAGCCTTGAATGCGTTCAGTTTTACGAGGACCACCTGAGAGACGGTATGCGTATAGGCGGAATTTTCTACTATCCGCTCACTCTCGTTATTTCGGGCGTGGCAAAGACCGAGTGGATAAGCTGGCAGGTATCCAATTACCGCATTTACGATAACTTTAATCCCTTTACCTATAAGGGACAGGAGTTTCTTACCTTCAGTTTTCCGCAAAATGTTCCCGAGGAGGCTCTTTCAAAGATAGAGGGTAAGCCTATATATTCAAAGGGAAACACTATGCCCGTTATTATGAATGCTGCTACGGACGACAAAACCTTTCTTGCAGGCAAGTATTCACAGGGATTTATAGACCTGCTTAGCGCGGAGCTTACCGAGATTATCGAAAGCGAGCTTTTGATAGGAGGACTTGCGGGAAGCGGGGTTGTTATCGAAATGAATTTTGCCCCGGGTACTTATATGGAGCATATAGTAGGTAATACTACCTACCGCCGCCTTCGCATCAAAGCGCGCGCCTGCTCTGCACGCGACCTTTGGGTAAGCTGGACCCGTCTTGACGGAGAGGGTACTTATACTATATCGGATAACGTTGATAGAAGTATGATAAGGTTCGAGCTTGCCGAGGACGTTCCAGGCAAGATAAAAGAAAAGGAATACAGATATCTTACCTCTGAATCTGTTGAAAAATATCAACAGAGTATGGGCAGAAAAAACGTGACCGAATGGCGAGAGATGATGCGCAGAGTTGTTCGCCGCGGAGAAGTTGAGAAGTACGAAAGGATAACGATTTCTAAGCCTGTAGCCGAAGATGCGGAAGAGAAAATCGAAATCAAAGAAGAAATAGTTGAGCCCGCATTCGTTGCCGCGCCTTCGCCCGAGCCGAGTTCTGCAGTATCAGAGGTAAGCCGCGTAAAGATTCCTGCTGCACAGGAGAGGGAAAGGGATGAGATAACCGAACGTCTTAATGCTCTTCTTGGAAAATCTGACGTTGAGTTTTCACGCGAGCCCGAGGCTCTTGCCGATAGTATAAATGCTGACCTCAGCGAGCTTCTTCGAGGTGCGCTTGGCGTATCCACGCTGGCAGAAGAACCTCAGAATGCCGATAATAAAGAGGAGACGGAATTTTTCGAAGAGGAAAAAGAACCTGAAACACTCTCGGATTTGTTCAGCGGCATTGACGATGTTTCAAGTGAAGGACCCGAGTCTGCCAAAGAAAACGAAGAAACGGAAGAAGCAGAAGCTGTAAAAGAAGCGGAACCCAATGAGGAAGCTGTTGAACCTGAGAATACGGCTGAGACTGCGGCAGTTGACGAGAGTGTGATTGAAGCAAGGATTCGCCGCGAGCTTGAAGAAAAGATGCGCGAGGAAATGGAAGAGCTGCGCAGAAAGAACGAAGAAGCCGAAGCTCTTAAAGCCAAACTTGAGGCACAAAAACGCGCTGAGGCGAGAGAAAAGGAGCTTCTTGCGGAGGCAGCAAGGCTTGCTATACTTGATAGTGAAAAGCGAGAAGCAAACAGACGTGCCGAGGAGGAGCGAGACCGCATAGAAGCCGAAAAACGCGCGGAAGAAGAGAGAAGAGCCGCCGAGCAACTTCAGAGAGCTGCCGAAGCCAAGGCTGAGCAGGAGAGAATCGAAGCCGAGCTGAATGCGGTTCGCGAAAGCGAGGTAAGCGGGGAAACAGCACCGGTACAGGAAAAAGTTTCTTACGTATCTAAGACGGTTCATCTTATATTCCAACGTGGTGGCATTGATAAGAATACAATAAAACGTGTGCACGGAATAATTCTTGCCACCATAAAGGTTCTTGGCAAAGAAAACGTCTATATGAGAATAAAGGCAACAATTACCGACTCCAGAACGCTTACCCTTGTTTTCACAGAGATTCCCGTAAACGAACAACAGCTTATTGTAGATATTATTCAGGTTCTCGGAAAGAATAGTATTGGAATAATCAAAGCAATTCTTGAATGATTGAACGGTAAATTTTGGTATAATTTTCCGTTTTCGACCAAGCTCGGTGTAGGTAACTACACCTTCGGGGCGAAGAACGAAAAATTCTCCTCAAAATTTCCTCGCTCAAGGTGAAATTTGGGGTGATAGTATATTAAGTTGTGTAAAAGAGAGTAAAATTAAACAAAATGCAGAAGCGTTAAATTTTGCTTCTGCATTTTTGTTTATTTTGAATTTGCGCGCGATTGTTTTTTAGCACGCTTTTATCAAGTGTTGACGGAATAATATTTTAATGCTTTTTAGAGAATCCTCTCTGATGTTTGTTTATATCATCTTTTCGGGGTGAAAGTTTTCGTCAAATGTTTTTTCATCAAGGTAGCCGAGCTTTAAGGCTGCTTCTTTTAAGGTTATGCTTTCTTCGTGAGCAAGATGGACGACCTTTGCTGCATTTTCATATCCTATAATAGGGGTTAAACCGGTTACCGTCATTAGGGAATTGTAAAGATAAGTTTTCATTTTTGCCTTATTTGCCTTGATTCCAACCGCACAGTTCTTGTTGAACGAGTTTATAGAATCGCTGAGAAGTCTTACTGATTGAAGAAAATTATATATAATAACCGGCATAAATACGTTTAGCTCAAAGTTGCCTTGTGAGGCAGCAAATGCTATAGCCGTGTTGTTTGCTGTAACCTGTACTGCAACCATAGTAACGGCTTCGCATTGGGTGGGGTTTACCTTTCCCGGCATTATTGATGAGCCGGGCTCGTTTTCGGGAATGGTTATTTCACCAAGGCCGCATCTGGGTCCGCTGGCAAGCCAGCGCACGTCATTTGCAATTTTCATAAGGTCTGCAGCAAGTGCCGTAAGCGCACCGTGTGCGAAAACAAGTTCGTCTTTGGAAGTTAGTGCGTGAAATTTGTTTTCTGCTGTTTCAAATTCTATACCTGTTATAGCCGAAACCTCACTTGCTATCATTTTGTCAAAGCCCTCGGGGGCATTGAGACCCGTGCCTACTGCGGTAGCGCCGAGAGCAAGCTTTGAGAGCGGGATGAGAGATGACGATATCATTTCAACGTCCTTTTCAAGCGAAGCTCTCCAGCCGCTTATTTCCTGAGAGAATGTAATGGGAGTTGCGTCCTCAAGGTGTGTTCTTCCACTCTTTACTGCATCCTCGTTTTCCCATTCGAGCGTCCTGAAGGTTTTTATAAGTTCTTCTATCGCAGGAATCAGTCTTTTCTTTATTTCGCAAACTGCAGATATGTGCATAGCTGTGGGGAAGGTGTCGTTTGAGGATTGAGACATATTTACGTCATCGTTTGGGTGAATGGATTTCTTTCCAAGGATTTCGTTTGCTCTTGAGGCTATAACCTCATTTGCGTTCATATTTGACTGAGTTCCGCTTCCCGTCTGCCATACCGCAAGCGGAAAATTCTCAAAAAGCTTACCTAATATTACTTCTTTTGCAGCAGTTTCAATAGCAGATTTCTTTTCCTCAGTCATTTTTTGCGGGCGCAGTGCGGCGTTTACTCTTGCGGCAGCAAGCTTGATTATGCCGAAAGCGCAAATTATCTCGGCAGGCATCTTTTCTGTACCTATCCTGAAATTTTCAAGGCTTCGCTGTGTTTGCGCTCCCCAGTATTTATCAGAAGGGACTTTGATTTCGCCCATCGAATCCCGTTCAATACGGTAGTCCATATATCCTCCTTGTACGGCGTTTGCCGTCAGATTTAAGCTTCATTTATCGAAATGGTAATGTATTTTTTCTTATTGTGTATTTCGGTAGACTTGTCCACGCTTATCCCGATAGAAATAAGGCTTTTTACAGATTCGTCTATAAATTCCTCGAAAGAGCTGATTCTTTCCAGCCTTTCAAGACCTGAAAGCCTTTTAGGCGCTTCGCGTTCAGTAAGCATATCCACCACCGTCTCACTTTCGGCAACAGTCATATTGCGTGATGAGATTTTTGATATTGCATAGAGCATATTTTCTTCCGTGTCAAGCCTCAGAAGCTGCCTTGCCTGCCTTTCGCAAAGCCCGACAGAGAGAACCTTCTCGCGCACCGAGTGAGGCAGCCTTAAAAGCCTTATCTTGTTTGCCACGTAAGATTGGCTGACACCGAGAAGAGAAGCAATCTCTGACTGCGTCATATCTCTCATTTTAAGCATATCAGCAAGCGCTCTTGCTTCGTCAAACATATTCATTTTCTTTCCTGCCTTTTCTTTTTTTATTCTAGTTTAGCATAAGAAAATCGCAGGTAATGTCATAGCCTGTCGCGCGAAAAATTATCAGAGCGGTTTTTTTGATATTTGTGCGTATGGACGTGGATATGTAGAGGGTGTCTTCATTTTCTTTTTGATTTTAATTATCGGGTGAGAAAATTCCTCGTCTCCTCCGGTAAGGGTTACCGATTCAAAAGAGGCATCTCCGCCGCCCAACAGAGAAATAGCTCGCTTTGCTCCCGAAAGCTCAAATTCGGCATTCTTTCCCTTCATAGCAAGCATCTCGCCGCCAACCTTTACAAAAGGCAGGCAAAGCTCGCAAAGCACTCTCATTTCAGCAACTGCGCGTGCGGTGGCAAAGTCGAATTTTTCGCGATAATCGATAAGCCTTGCAGCGTCTTCTGCACGCATAGCTACAGCCGTAACATTCTTTAAACCGAGAAGAGCAGAGGTCTCGCTGACGTAATTAATTCTTTTTGCGGTTGAGTCCATTGCGAGAATCGAAAGGTCTTCTCTAACTATAGCTAAAGGTATGGTTGGAAATCCTGCTCCGCAGCCAACGTCTATTATTTTCGCGCCCTTTCCTAACTTTGCCGAGAGAAGCGCACAGTCTGCATAATGATTAAGTATAATTTTTTCAGGCTCGGTAATTGCGGTTAGGTTGTATTTCTCGTTCTCCTCGAGCATTCTTTCCGTCAGAAGATAGAAGAGCTCGCTTTTTTTCTTATCTAAAAGAGAACCGAGTCCGTTTAATTTGAATATCCTTGAAAGCTCTGATTCAAAGGACTGTTTGTTTATTGACATAAAAATCTCCAAAATAAATTTTATGCGAGCAGAAGGTCCGCTCGCATAGATATAGTATACGAAGTACGTGTCTGTCTGCTTACAAGCAAAGAAGAACGACTGTATTAAAAGTAATTTTGCTGAAATTATAAGCCTTTTTTAGCTATACCTCAGTTTCGGACATAACCGTATTTTTGTTGTAAAATCTAAGGCTTTTAAGTGCATCGGAAGTTGCCTTGAATATAAAAGCCTCAGGCTCTTCTTTGCTGTTTTTGTAAAGAATTATGTACGAATCGGGGCAAATGCGGGAGGGGAGAGCCGAATAAGTTTTCTTAGGCTCAACATCTTTGATTTTTCCCAGAGCATCCTCGAGAGGCATAATATACATAGCATCAATAAGCTTGATTTTAAGAATTTCTTTCCCTTTTTTACCGTTTTTGCCGAAAACAAGAATGAAGCGGAGGTGTCCCTCTGTTATTTGGTACTTATACTCCGGATTGACGTACTTCCATGTAAAGAAAACAAGCATCCACAGAAAAATAGGAAGAATGGCTACTATATGCGGAAACCGGATTGACGTTGCAATAATAAAATATGCTGCCGCAAAAGCAAGGTAACCTATTAGCATAAGCCATCTGTATGCTCTCCATTTACCCTCGTGCTTTTGCGCAACTGTATATTCGAAATCTGCAATTTCCATAACACGAAAAACCTTTCTGTTATTTTATCTGTAATTATAGCATTTAACGGTACAAATGTCAAGACTTTAAAATGGGTTTAACTAAGGTTAATTTTCACCCTCGTATTTTAACTCTATACCGTAAACTCTCTCATATACCGATTTATTGTATTCAAAATTTTCCTGCATCATTTTTTGAGCTCTTTCTTTTTTGGGAAGAGACTCGTCAGGGAAGATAGGAGCACCAATATGAACCGTATGCTCCTGTACGGGTTCACCGTCAGGTCCTATAACGTCAGAGTCTGCCATTGTGATAAAGGCGGGAACGACAGGAACACCGCTTCTGACAGCTAGCTCAAACGCCCCGGGTTTTAGAGGCTTTGGCTTTCTGTAATTGTACCACATGCTCTGTTCGGGATAGATGAGTACGCAGTCTCCTGCCTTTAGCGCAGTATCAACAGCGCGAAGAAGCTTGCGCATTGTAGCGCTGTTAGAGCTTAGCGGCAATGTATTGCAATTTCTCATAAGAAAGCCGTAAAAGCCGGGAAATGACGTATAATTTCCTTCCTTTATGATTCTGTAAAGCTTTCCTTTTCTTTTAGAGGCGTCAAAGGCGCGGTGCATAATAAAGCTGTCAAGAGGGCTGAAATGGTTTGCCGTGAGCATAGCTCCGCCCACACCCGCAAGGTTTTCCGCACCCAGCACGTCCTTTATTATAAGCTCTTTTTTTCTCGTAGCTCTTGTGGCATAACGATAGGCAAGGAAGAATGCAAAACGGGTCTTTATCTTTTGCCAGAGGCTCTTTTTTATGTATTCTATTTCGTCAGGCTTTATTTCTCTGCCGGGCGGGTCGTCCTCAATGTCGCGGTCGAACTGTCTCAGTATTTCGAGCTCTTTTATCTTTTTTAGTCTTTCGTTTTCCATCGTTACATCCATATGCTCGCAAGCTTTTCTCTTATCTCGCGGTTTTTGGCATCGTCTCTTCCTTGCTCCTCGGCAACGTCTATGAGATTTCTTGTTTCACCCTCTGATTTTTCTTCTTCCGTATATTTTTTCCGTATTTCTCTGATTTCCTCGCCAAAGCAGGAGAGGTCGGCATATTCCCAGAAGACGTCTGCAAATTCCACGCCGTCCTTGTGCCAGGGCTTGCTGTCAAGATTGAAATGTATGAGCTTCTTTTTGCCTTCGCAGTCGGAAAATCCGGGCATACAGTTCCATTCCTCGCCGATAGTGAGACGTCTTCCGTTGCAGATAACGTTCAGGTAGTCCTGGTCCTGAGCAACGTCAAAGGTTACTTCGGTGAGAAGCTCTGTAAACCTTTTTTCAAACTCTGAGCATCTCATTTCCTTAAGGTTCATAAGAAGAACGCCTGCGTTGAAGTAATCTGAGGGTCTGCGTACGCCTATTCTCTCGGTAACGTAATCGTGAAGACGGCTGACGGATTTTACAAAGCCGTCCGAAATAGCTCCGACAAGATTATCTCTGAGGTCAACGTCATAAAGCTCTGCAATGTCACTGAGAAGCACAAGGTCACAGTCGAGGTAAAGAGCCTTGTCGATATTTGGATAAAGCTCGGGTATAAACAGGCGGTAATAGGTGGTTTTTGAGTAATAATCTCTGGTATGAAGCTTTTCGGATATTTTTTCTACCGAGGCGGAGATATCGGCAAATTCAATACAGAATCCGGCACAGGTAAGGGAAGAGACAAGCTTGCTTTTGTTCTCTTCAAGAATTCCCGTATTCAGAATTGTTATATTGTAATTACGATTTGCGTTTCTGTGCTTTTTTATAGAAGCGAGTGTAACTGCGAGAAATGGAATGTATCCATCGTCACAAGCGAAAAAGAGATTTACGTCAGGCTTGTTCATTGTTAAATTCCTCCTTAAGCTTTAGATAGACGTCAAATACGTCATCAAACTGAGTGTATCCGAATTTTTGTTTCACCTTGTCAACCTGCCATTGCTTTACGTTTTCGGTATGCGGATATGGCAGATAAAAAAGTCTCTTAGAAAAATGTCTCACAACGGTATTTTTGTATAAAAACTTCTGGTCGTTAAATCTCTGAGAGATGTGCTTTCTTTTTGTTGTGGAGCGGATTATTGCAGACTGGTCGGCAAACATAAGCTTTTTTACTCTTATCAGCTCTCTTGCTTTTGAGAAAAGGCGTGTTTCTCGGCATTTTTCCATATTGAAAAGAAGCACTCCGGCATTTATGTATCTCGGATGTATGAAAAATTTTCCGTAGTGGTCTGTCGTTGCGGCATATTCATAATCCGAAACGTCAATATCGTAAAGAAGCGAAACGTCCTTGCAGAGCATAACGTCACAGTCGAGATAAAGAAGCTTGTCCGGCAGAGGCACAAGGTCTGCAAGAAGTCTGAGAAGGGTGTATGGGGAGCAGTAGCAGCCCTCGTTCGCGTTTTCTCTGAGCTTTCTGTCGTAAAGCTCTGTAACGTCGTAAAGCGTTACCTTGGTTTCGGGATTGAATTTTTGAAGCGCGGCTTCAAGAAAAGCTCTGTGTTCTTCCTTCATTGCGGTGTATTTCGGATTCAGTCTCGTGATATCCATTGTAAGAATGAAAATATTTAAGGGTCTTGGTGCCGTGAGCCTTTTAACAACGGAAAGTGACGCGGTCAGAACTCCGTCAAATACCTTGTCATTTCCCGCAAAAAGCAGGTTAATCATTTTTCTTTCTCCTTGTATTCTTTAGGTAGATAGCGAATATATTCGCAATCGGAAAGAAGACTTCTTTCCTTCATTTTATTATAGATTCTGTTCCTTAGCTCCTCGGCTCTTTCTTTTTTTGGAACGGTTAGATTTGGGTAGAAAGGGCCGTCAATATAGGATATTACTCTCGGCTTTTTGAAAAGCTTTCTTTTTTTGTAAGTGTTAGTCATTACGAATGATGGCTCGTCAAAGTCGCAGGGGAGCGCGAAAGATGTGGAAGGAAAGCTGCGTATTCCTATATGGTAAGGCCATATGTGTGCCTCCGGATAGACTGTAACGCATTTTCCTTGCAGAATTCTTTTTTCAACGGCGTTGCGGAAATTGCGCATAGCCGAAATTGTTGTCGGCGTGGGTATAGCACCGAGATAAGGCGTAACTTTTCCCAGTACGGGCATAGAAACGTTGTCGGGGTGCACTATCATATAAACGCTTTTGGGAAACAGTGCAACGTTAGGCATAAAGGCATCGCCTATTTGCTGGGTGTGATTGACAAAGAGAAAATAACCTTTTCTTTTTAAACCTCGCATAACCCTCTTGTTTTTTACTTTTTGACCAAGTATGAGCTTTGAATAGAGAAAGGCTATTGGGGTAGCTATTACTCTGTATGCAAAAAAACGAGCTATATGCCAAAAGGGAGACTTTGAAATATAGACGTAATTTCTGTCAATTTTTTTTGCCTTTATATTAGCGTTTGAAAACTCGTCTTTTGTTTCGTCAGAGTAGTAGACTGTCTTTATGGGCAGTCTGCTTTTTTTAGACATTATTCTCTTCCTCCTCTTTGCAGCATCTGTGCGATTTTCAGCACAAAAGTATTATAAAATCATTAAAACGAAATTGCAAGAGAATTTTAAAAAAGTAATTCTACAATTATGTCCTCCAAATCAGGAGACAATCTCGGTTTTTGAGAACCCAAAAAAGCAGCGTCTCGGTGAGCGAGAAATTCTCAAAACCCTTGACAAATTGGTGGAAATATGCTAAAATTGGTTATAACTCGAAAAATGATGTAAATTATAGTTTACATAAAATGCAAAGAGTTTTGACCTGTAAAAAGACGGAGATAATTATGGCAAACGTGAAAGAGACTGTAAGAACAAACCTGGTAAAGCTCAGAAAAGAGCGCAAATGGACACAGATGGAGCTTGCGGAAAGGATAGGATATTCCGATAAAGCCATATCACGCTGGGAGACGGGCGAGGTTAATCCTGATATAGAAACGCTCGATAAGCTCGCGCAGCTTTACGAGGTAGATATATCGGTGTTTTTCAAGGAATACGATGCTAAAGAGTATAAATCCAGTGTATCCAGGCAGACACAGCTTGGAAGAAAAATTGCCGTATGGATTCTTATGGTTGCGGCCCTTTGGTACCTTGGAATAATGATATTCATTTACAGCAGCACCTTCAAGATGGACGAAAGCCGAAACTGGCTTATTTTTATATGGCTTCTTCCCATCACCTTCCTATTGTGTACATGCTTTAATGTAAAATGGGGAAATGAGGTCTTCGGCATTGTGTTTGCCTCGCTTCTGTGCTGGTCGCTTTTGACTGCTATTTACCTTCAGTTCCTCGCGTATAACGTATATCTTTTGTTTATATCGGGTGTTCCGATTCAGGTAGCAATATTCCTTCTTGCTTATATGAGAGTGAAGAAAGATTAGGATTTCATAACCTTACACATGGCTGACTTGCATAATAATTGATAGGAAGAAAACGTTCTGCGTATAGATACAGCGTTAAAAAACGAATTTATGCAATCTATACAAAAGCGAAAAATGAAATTATGCAAGTATACAAATCTGTGAAAATCATTGCAAGTTCCTTGACATTTGTCAAGAAACGTGATATAATTATATACGTAAAAGGGAGTAGTTCACCGAGAGTTCGGTGGGCACGCACCGTCAGGACGGCATCTGCAGAGCTCGGTGTGTGCATAATCTCAGATTTTAAGATTAAACAAGACTTTTAGTGTAACTTTTTTGCGCTAAAGGTCTTTTTTCATAAAGCTGAGAAAAATCTCTCTTAGCGCTGGGTGCGCCCACGCAAAATCAAAACAAAAAATCATTTTATTAATTAGGAGGTCTAAATTATGGTAATTGGAATTATTATTGGTGCAGTTGTACTGCTTGCTCTGCTGTTTTTAGCTTTTGCATATCTCAAAGCGCCGCCGGATACCGCATTTATTATTTCGGGTCTTGGCAAAAAGAGAATACTTATCGGTAAAGCCGGCATTAGAGTACCCTTCTTTGAGCGAGTAGATAAGCTCTCGCTTAGCGTAATGCAGGTTGATGTAAAAACCTCTGAGGCAGTGCCTACCAACGAGTTTATAAACGTAACGGTTGACGGTGTTGCGAACATAAAGGTTTCGTCCGACCCGGAGCTTTTAAAAAGAGCGGCTGAGGCGCTTCTCGGCAAAACGAGACAGGAGATGATAAATCTCGTAACTCAGGTGCTTGAGGGTAATATGCGTGAGATAGTAGGCTCTGTCGGACTAAAGGAAATGGTTCAGGATAGACAAGGCGTTGCTAAAAAGATAACCGAAAACGTAGTTCCCGATATGGAGAAGCTTGGAATTGAGGTAGTTAACTTCAATATTCAGAACTTCAAGGACGGTGCCGGAACAATTGAAAATATGGGTATCGACAACGTTGAGCAGATAAGAAAGAACGCTCAGATAGCAAAGGCAAACGCTCAGCGCGACATATCAATAGCTACGGCAAACGCACAGCAGGAAGCAAACGCTGTCAAGGTTGAGGCAGAAAAGAAGATAGCCGAGCAGAATGCGGAGCTTGCAGTTCAGCAGGCTGATATGAAGGTTAAGGCTGATACGAAGAAGGCAGAGGCTGACGCGGCTTACTCCATACAGCAGGAGGAGCAGAGAAGAACCATCGAGGTAGCGAAAACCAATGCTGACATTGCAAGAAGAGAAAAGGAAGCTGAGCTTGCCGAGAAGGAAATCGCAATCAAGGAGCGCGAGCTCGATGCGGAAATCAAAAAGCAGGCAGACGCTATGAAGTACCGTTCTGAGAAGGAAGCTGAGGCTGCGCTCATAAAGAGACAGCGCGAGGCAGAAGCCCGTCAGTACGAGGCACTTAAGGCTGCCGAGGCTAAAAAGGCAGAGGCTGAGGCTCTCCGCTATGCTATGGAGCAGGAGGCTGAGGGTATCAGAGCTAAAGGACTTGCAGAGGCTGAAGCAATAGAGAAAAAGGCTGAGGCTCAGAAGAAAATGGGTGAGGCGTCTGTGCTTGAAATGTACCTCAACTCTCTTCCCGACATTGTTAAGAATGCAGCGCTTCCTCTTGCTCAGACAGACAAGATAGTGATGTACGGAGACGGCAATTCCACAAAGCTTGTTAGAGACGTAATGCAGAGCGCAGACCAGGTTGTTTCCGGCGTAAAGGAATCTACCGGAATAGATATTTCGGCTATGCTTGCAGGCTTCGTAGGCGGAAAGGCTGCAGGAAACGCAAAAAGCAATTCTGATGCGGAATAAACCTAAAAAGTAAACAAATATAGACAAAAATGGCAAAATCGTAAGGTTTTGCCATTTTTGTTTATTAAGTTTTGAAAAAATATTAACCGATTATTCTTATTTCAATATCGCCTGAGCCGGTATTAATTCTGCATATTCCCGCACTACCGTCCGGTGCAGGAACTCTGACGTTTCCGCTGCCTGTGTGAGTCTCGAAATTCTTTGCCGAAAGAAGTGTTCCTTCAACGTCACCCGAAGAGGTATCTATATAAATTTCCGCAGCATCGATTCTGGAGAAATCTACCTCACCCGAGGAGGTTTCTATATCAAGCCTTCCGCTTACCGTTACGTCCTCAAGGTCAATATCTCCGCTTGCAGTTTTGTTCGTGAGTCTTATAAATGTTGAATCGGATATTTCGGCGTCACCGCTTGCGCTGCTGTGTGAAAAACTTCCCAGCGAGGAGCTTGTTATTTCCGTGTCACCGCTGGATAGCTGGATTTCGGTCTTCTCCGAGGTTTCCGAGGAGCGTATTGTAACGTCACCGCTGGAAACGTCAATATCCATAACCTTGCATTTTACTTCCGTGATAAATACGTCACCGCTGGAGGTTTCTATTTCCAAACTGTCCGTTTTCACGTTGTTCAGACTCGCGTTTCCGCTTGATGTGTCAATATCAACCGAAACGGCGCTGATGTCGTTCAGCTTCACGTCACCGCTTGCGGTATCTATTTCAATACTGTTATAAATTGCATCGGGAAGCATAAGTGTCAGCTCGGTCTCGGAAGCGAAAGAAAACAGCTTCTCGAAAAATTTTCTGTTATCCTTGCATGTTATTATAAGCTTTCCGTTCTTTACTTCGTAAACAACTTCGCTTTTTTCGGGTGCGGTATAGCTTATCTCTGTTTTTTCAGCCGCAGCTTTTTTGAGTTTAACGTCAAACGCTCCGAATTCATCGTCAATTATTATATCGGTGAAGCTTTCCGAAACGGTAAAAATGTCGCTTTTGTAATTTTCGTTTTTCATTTCTCTGAAATTGAATCCGTTTGTCGCAAGAGCCAAAGCGGTTATCAGCACTCCGAGGAGTATCAGGCAAACGGAAATTATTATCAAAACCTTTCTCATTATTTTTATCTCCTTTTGATAAAGCATTTTTTAATCGCCAAAGCCGTGCCCTTAAGGGTAAGAACTGCAATTTTCATTGCGTAAACCGCAAGATAGAAGAAGGGAATCACGAGTCCGAGGCATATAAAGGCAGCGCCGAGAAGGAAGAACGCGACAGCCGAATCTCCCGAAAAAACCAGAGGGAAAAACGCAACGATACCGCCTATTCCGCAGCCGAGGAGAGCTATCGGAACTGCGAAAAGCGAAACTGAAACCGCGAAAACCGTTGCGATAATCGAAATCACTACCGAAAACAGAACTGCCAGAACGGGAATTCCTACGATAAGAAAACCGAATACAGAAAGTATAATACTCCATACTCCGAGCGAATTCTTTGCTTTGAATCTTTCCTTTATAAGTCTTGGAAGCGGAATTTCGGATATTATCTGAGAGGCAATGGCGTCTGTACTTCCCAGGGCAGCAACCGCCTCGGCTTCGCTGAGCCCGTCCTCAATTCTGTCGTCTATCATTTCTGAGTAATACTCAATTGACCTTTCGCGGTCCTCGTTTGGAAGACCGGCGAGCTTTTCGTCAAGCTCGTATAGAAAATTCATTTTCGTCATTGTCTTTGTCCTCCTTCTGTGACGAACTGATAAATAGAAATAATTTCCTTCCATTCTTCGGTAAACATTCGGATTCTTTTAAGTCCGAGAGGGGTTAGCCGATAATATTTTCTGAGCCTTCCGTTGTGCTCACCGGTGGTTACGCTCAGAAAGCTTGCCGCCTCAAGTCTTCGGAGAATGGGGTATAGCGTGGACTCCGACATTGATACGTAAGGCTTCATATCCTTGATTATCTGATAGCCGTAAGACTCTCCGTCATTCATTCTGATGGCGGCAAGCACGCACACGTCAAGCAGACCGCGCTTCATTTGTACGTCCATATAATCTCCTCCTTATTTTTATCACGGTAATACTGCGTTTTGCAGAATACTACTCTTCACACAATACTATACCACACATAGTATTGCTTGTCAAGAGTATTTTTGAAAAAAGCTTAGTAGGATTTGTGCGAGGAAGGGCAGAGAAATCTGTTCCAAATTTTACCTTTAGTGAAAATATCCAAAAATTCTTAAAAAATTTTTCATAATTAGCACACCTTAAAATTTAGTTCAAAATATTGCAAAAAATGATTATACATAGTATAATAAAGGTACAAAACTAACTTTTATGTGAGCAATTTTTATGTTGTAATACCACACGGCTCTCTTTGGCAAGGGAGAGCGTGGTGTTAGATATATTCACACAAAAACAAGTTTTAAAAATTTTTCAAGGAGGTTTCTTATGAGAAACAGAAAATTGGCGTTATCACTTCTTGCTCTTCTGCTTATCGTGTTTGCTCTGCTCGGCCTTACGGCTTGTGGCGATAAGGGCTGTGACCACGAATGGCAGGACGCAACCTGTACTGCGCCTAAGACTTGTAAGCACTGCTCCGAAACCGAAGGAGCACCTCTGTCTCACACTTACAACCAAGAGGTTGCAAAGACTGAGACGCTGAAATCTGCGGCAACCTGTACGAACGCTGCAGTTTACTACAAGTCTTGCGTCTGCGGAAAGGTTAGCACAAGCGATACCTTCACCAGCGGTAATCCCATAGCGCATAGCTATACGGTTGAAACCGCGAAGACAGAAGCACTTAAGAGTGCGGCAACCTGCACGAGCGCGGCAGTATACTATAAATCCTGCGCGTGCGGAGCTATCAGCACTACCGAAACCTTTACGAGCGGCAACCCCTTAGCTCATAGCTATACCGTTGAAACCGTAAAGACTGAAGCACTTAAGAGTGCGGCAACCTGCACGAGCGCGGCAGTATATTATAAGTCCTGCGCGTGCGGAGCTATCAGCACTACCGAAACCTTTACGAGCGGTAATCCCTTAGCTCATAGCTATACCGTTGAAACTGTAAAGAACGAGGCTCTTAAGAGCGTTGCAACCTGTACGACCCCTGCGGTCTACTACAAATCCTGTGCCTGCGGTGCTATCAGCACTAACGCGCAAGATACCTTTACGGTTGCCTCTGCCGGCCACGTTTACAATCAGTCTATCGTAAAGACTGAGGCGCTTAAGACTGCGGCAACCTGTACAAGCGCAGCAGTATACTACAAGTCCTGCGCCTGCGGTGCTGTAGGAACTACCGAGACCTTTACGAGCGGTAACCCCATCGCTCACAGCTACGTAAACCAAACCGTTATTGATGCAACCACGCTTAAAAGCGAGGCTACCTGTACCTCTAAGGCAGTTTACTATAAGACCTGTGCCTGCGGTGCTATAAGCACGAGCAACGCTGATACCTTTGAGAGCGGCTCGCTTGCTAACCATAGCTACGTGCTTGAAATCGTAAAGCATGAAACTCTTGTTACTACCGCGACCTGCGAAGCTCCCGCGACCTACAGAAAGTCTTGTGCCTGCGGTGCTATAAGCGCGGCTGCAGAAGATATTTTCGAAAACGGCACGGCTCTCGGTCACGCTTATCAGATGATATCCTCGACCGAAGCAACCTGTGACGAAGCAAGGGTTGAATACTACGAGTGTGATAACTGTGACGACAGCTATTCCGAGGAAGTCGGAACTGCTCTCGGCCATAACATTTCTCTTGAAGAAAGAGCCGGACAGACCGTCTGCGAGCTTATTTACTTCTCCGTATGCTCAAGATGCGATTTTGAAGAGCAGGGCGAGACCGTTTATAAGCACAAGTACACAGCGGTAATTACCACCGAAAGAAACTGCTCCGAACCCGGTGTAAAAACTTATACCTGTTCTGAATGCGGTAACGTTAAGACCGAAGACATTCCCGCAGACCCCGCGCTTCACGTATGGAACGAGGGAACTGTAGAAGGAAATATCAAGACTTACACCTGTACCGTTGGTACCTGCGGTGCTACTAAGACTACCGTGGTAGCTACTGCAAATGACGTCTTCACCTCTGACGATCTTACCGATTCCGGAGTTGAGTTTGAGGACGCTACTCTTGACGTTTCCGGACTTACCGGAGAAGGCGGAACTCTTGCCGGCGCTACTGACGTATCGCTTTCCGCAGGTAAGCTTAGTCCCGAAGACGAAGAAGCTGAAAAGAATAAACTTACCGAAGAACAGAAGCAGCAGATTGGTGATAAGCCCATCTACTCCTTCACGATGACTGTAGGCGGTACGGCTCAGCACGAATTTGAGGGCGGTCTCGTAACCGTAACTATTCCTTACACTCTTGCTGACGGCGAGGACGTTGACAGTATCGCTATCTGGTACATAGGAAACAAATGTAACGTAGAAAATTGCGAAAACGGCGATGCGTGTGCAGATACCTCTCATATGCTTGTTTCTATGCACGCTACCTACGCTAACGGCTTCGTAACGTTTGAAACCAGCCACTTCTCTTACTACACCGTAACCAAGCTTACTCCCGCAGAGAGATGCGCTCTTTACGGTCATAGTGAGGTTGTACAGCACGTAGTAGGAAGCTGTACTGCTGACTCCTACGACAAGATTCTCTGCGTTCGTTGCCACGAATCCCGCATAGAAAACCTTGTTGTTGCTGACGGACACGAGTACGTTACTACCACCACTCCCGCAACCTGTATTGCTGACGGATATGACGTTCATACCTGCAGCGACTGCGGCCATACCTACAGAACCAAGATAAATAAGCTTGGTCACGCTTGGGAAGTTGTTGAGACAGTGGAAGCAACCTGTATGGTAAACGGACTTACCAAATGGGGCTGTTCGAGAGAAAACTGTACTCTTGAGTACACCGAAACGAGCGATAAGCTTCCTCACGTTTATGAAAACACCGTAGTAGCTGCAACCTGCGAGACCGAAGGTTATACCGTTCACGACTGTGAGAACTGTGATACTTCTTACACCGATTCTTACGTAAGAGCACTCGGTCACGATTACAAGTCTACCGGTTGGACTTGGGCAGCAGATAATAGCACTGCAAAGTTAAGCTTTGTTTGCGAAAACGATGAAACTCACACTCTTCAGCTTGACGCAATAGTTTCCGTAAACGTTGTTAACGGCGTTTGCTCCAGCTTTGTAAGAACTACTTATACCGCCTCCGTAGCTCTCGGCACTGAGACCTTCTCTGACGTGAAGGTTGTTGAGACCGGAACGGCAAATCATACCTTCTCTTCCGAGTGGAAGACTGACGGAACTTCTCACTGGCACGAGTGTGTTTGCGGTGAAAAGAAGGACGTTGCAGACCATAATTACGTTAACGATACCGTAACTAAGGCTCCTACCTGTGCAGCTGCCGGTGAAAGCACCGCGTACTGCGTATGTGGAAAGACCCACGTTACCGTAGTTAATCCTACCGGTGAGCATACTTATGAAAATAACGTATGTACCGTCTGCGGTAAGATATACGTTGATACCTACTATATCAATCTCGTTGATTCCTGGAAGAGTGTTAACGGCTTTACCGTAAGAATAAGCAATCTTTCCTACGTAATGAAGGAAGGAGACTCTATTATAGGAAGCATCACTCAGGTTGACGTTGCAGAGCTTGAGCTCTACTTCGAAAACGATGAGATATCCGGTGCTGCCAGAGGTAAAATCCTCATTTATAACGGACCTTACGATAATGCTAACGCAGTATATGGCTTCGAGGCTACTATAGCTAACGGATACGTATACATCATAGCTACCACAGGTCTTGAAAGTAACCCCGAAACTCTTAACCTTAAGGTGTCAGTTGACGCAGTCCTTGAAGAGCTGCTTTATGAGATGGATGCTGACGAAATACCCGAGGAAGCAATCACGTTCGTAACCGAAAAGATTCTTCCTATGGTAGACGACATAATCACTCTTTACGAGGGCGACATTGACGCTCTTATCGAGAGTCTGTTCAATATGATATTTACGTTCGAGCTCCAGCCCGGCGGCTCTTACGTAGCAACTCTTGATTACGACAAGCTTCTCGCTCTCAACGAAAATCTTGCAACTAAGCCTCTCGCTGAGGTGATAGACATTTACTTCGGTGAAGGATTCGTTGATTCAATTGCAGATTTTGCTCTTGAATTCTTTGCTCTTAAGCCCGCTGAAATCAAGGCTTACGCTGCTGACCTCGGTCTTGACATTGACGAGATAATCGCCCTCGTTCGCGAGAATGCCGAGCTCTTTGGTCTTGATGAGGAAGAGCTTGAAGAGGGCATAGCTATTATGAATAGCTTCTTTGAATCCGAGCTTCTTGCAGATACTACTCTCGGAATGTTTATCTTCGAGACGGCTGACGCGAGCGTTTATACCGATTTGATAAACGAGCAGATTCTTGGCTTGCTTTCTGAAACCACCTTCTACGAGCTCCTTGAAGCTCCCGATGGATTTACTAAGGAAGAAGTAGATTCTCTCATTAATATGCTCTCAGCTCTTAAGATTTCTTTCTCGACAGATTCTGACGGTGTTCTTACCGATATAGATTTTGTTGCTGACAACTTTGAGCTTGAGATGATGGGCAACGAGCTCAGCTTCAGCGTTAACGTTAATATCGGCATTAACGATAAAATCAACGTTACTTGGGGTGATATCGCTCACGAGATAGACGGCGGCATCGCGGCAGAACCCGAAGAGGATATGCTCGGTGACCCGATAAACATTAATGATTACAATGTCGGATTTAGCGGAGAAGTATACTACAAGGGTGAATACTATCGCTACAATATGGGCATAGAGGTTTACGCATATTATACTATCTTCGATAATCCTACCGGAATTTACTACGCAGCCGACTGCGCAGGCTGGACCGAATATACCTTCGCTTACGCAGAGAGAAGGTGCAATTTCCGAATTCTCACTATCTACGTAGACGGTGAAGACGTAACGCTTATGCGTGACGTATATACCGGTGAGCTCGTTGAGCTTAGGGAATCCGAGAACGGATTTACTATAGTTTACGAAGACGGAACCACCAAGGAAGTTGAAATTACTCTTGCAGAACAGACCGTGCAATCTATGGAAGATGCAATGAAGCCTTACGTTGAGCTTTATATTGCAGCCTTCGATAACGTTCAGAAGAGAATTTACAGCTTTGGCGAAGAAGTTTACTTCTACCACAATAAAGAGACTAATGAATTCGCAGAGAACTCTCATCACGAGTTTGAAACCGTATATACTCCTAACGGTGATTCTTGCGAGGAAGACGGATGCCTCGTTACCACGACCTGCAAGAACTGCAACGCTAGCATCCAATACACTGTTTATTACTGTGACACAGAGATAAGCGAAATAGAGCTTGGCAATGCTTGCGGAGGAAAGGTTATCGTTTATGCCTGCGCTAACTGCCATAACGTTAAGCACTATGACTCTCTTAACGTTAATTGCGCTCTTGAATACACGAACAACGTAATTAATAATGAAGCCGGTGAACAAATCGGTGCGGTTCGTGTAGGTGTTTGTGCTGTATGCGGACTTCGTGTCGAGGAAAAGCAGTGGCTTAATAGCCTTTCTGAATGTGAATATGAAGTATACAGAGAAATTAACGTATACGCTCAGGACGGCAGCGTACTCTTTACCTATACTGAGCTCGCTTATACAGGCTCTGACCACGAAACCGAGCGTACCTACGAGCTTATAGGTGACAATTGCGACGAAGACGGTTACTACGTAACTGAAACCTGTGAGCTTTGCGGCTGGACTGAAACCTGGAGAAGCTACGGTCACAGGTACGAAAACAGAGAAACAGACCTTAGCGAGCACGGCCTCTGCGGAGGAACGCTTTATGAGTCTTACTGCACCATTTGTCATTACGCTGAGTTTAATGGATTTAATTCTAACTGCAGCTGGACTTACAGCGAGACCGCGAACGGACATGGTGAGACCCTTGTTTGCGCTACTTGCGGAGCGACCAGATTTGAAGGCTATGAAATTACCCGTGACGGCTGTACTGTAACCGAAGCTTACGTTTTCGTTATCACTAACGGAGACGGTGAAGAGGTTTACAGAAACGTTTATCGCGAATATGATTACCACGAGCACGACTATGATAACGAGTATGAAATGCTCGGTGATGCTTGTGAGGACGGCTACTGGAGACTCGCAGTTTGTAAAGACTGCTCTTGCCTCATCGTTGATTACAGAGACTATCATCACGAGGTAGAATTCGAAATTGAGCTTTCCGACCATAACGGCTGCGCAGGTCTTATTGCCGGATATAAGTGCGGCGCTTGCGGCATAGTTCTCTACGGCGATATTTATGAAAACACCTGCCAGATTGGCGAACCCGTTGAAACCGAAACGGTTGTGGACGGAATCACCCATAAGATTTCCACGTCTACCTGTTCCGTATGCGGTCTTGTATACGTATATGACGTTTGGGTAGAGGTTGAAAACGACTGCGTTTCGTTTGACTACTTTAGGCAGACTGTTAAGGCGGGAGAAACCGTTATCTTCGATTATACCTATTCAGAAGTTGACGAGCACCATACATTTGAGATTACCTACGAATTTATGGGCGTAGAGGACTGCGACTACGGTTACTATATTGTAGCAACCTGTACCGTTTGCGGTGAGGTCGAAAGAGAGTATAGTAGCTCACACTGTTGGGTGCGCAACTATATCGAACTTTACGAAAAGGGACTTTGCGGAGGATACGTTGAGGACGGATACTGCCTTGCTTGCGGTATGTACAGCAGCCATTACGTAGACGATGAAGCTTGTGCTTGGGAATACGTAGAAGATAATGAAGACGGCTTCGCGGTATACGCATGCCCCACCTGCGAGACGCAAAAGATTGAGGGTGTCGTAGAAAGCGAAAAGGATGAAAACTGCAGCTTCGTGCGCCGCGAGCTTCTCGTTTATACTAAGGGCAGCGAAGAAATTTACAGATACGATTACTCTTATTCTGTTACTGAGCATAGCCTTGAGTATACCTATGAGTTTGAAGGCGAAGTGAACTGTAACTACGGTTACTACGTTATAGAAACCTGTACCGAATGCGGCTACAGCAACAGATATCATAACTGGAGCCATAGATACATTACCGAAGAGGTTAACTTCTCCAATCACGGTCTTTGCGGCGGATACGCTGAGGAAGAATACTGCTCTGTTTGCGGTTACGTTCGATATCAAAGAATAGAGGACAATTCGTGCAACTGGGAAACTGACGGTGTGCTGAACTCCGAAGGACTTTACGAGTACACGTGCGTTACCTGCGGAGCTACAAAGCTTGAGGGTACTGTAGAAACCGAAAAGGACGAAAACTGTAGATATGAGGTTTTTGAAATCAAAGTTTACAGCATAAACGGCTCGGAAATTTACAGATACGAAAGAACTTGGCAGGGAGTGGCTCATGATTACGAACGTTCCTTCCAGCTGAACGGTGATTCCTGTGAGGACGGCTACACCGTATACTATAGATGTAAGGATTGCGGTGATACCGATCAAGACTCCGGCAATTATCACAGCCATTATGAGCTCTTCGTGCTTAGCGATGAAGCCGCTTGCTGTGAAAGCCATTACGTAAGTGTTTACGGCTGCCCTTGCGGTCAGAACTTCAGCGTTGAGTTTAATGATGAACACAACTTCACCTATGATGAAGCTACCATGACCTATTCCTGCGCTGATTGTACTCTTACTATCCTTGACAGAGTTACCGATGTCGAGGACGGCTGTTACGTGAACTCTACCAAGGACTTTGCAGTAAGTCTTGACGGTGAAGTGCTTTACCAGTTCTATAAGGAATACCGTTATCAGAATCATCTTATTAAGTCTCTCGCTCTTACCGAAATAGACGGAGTAACGGCATTCGTTTCCGCTTGTGAAAAGTGCGGCGAAGAGATAGTTCTTAATATGTCTACCGCGATTCTTGAATATAGTGACGAGTACGAGGGCTATTGCTACGACTTCGTAGTTACTCCCGATGCTACCGCTGTGTACACCATAATGAGTAACACAAGAGGCGATACCTACGTAGAGCTTTATCAGGTAATTGACGGTAAATATATTCGTATCAGCAGCGATGATGACGGAGCAGGCTTCTCTAACAACTTTAAGTTAACCGCAACTCTTACCGAGGGTGCAACCTACGTTTACCGCATCGCATTCTTGAATGAAAATAAGAGCGGTGAAATCGACTGCTTCTTTGGAGCAGCACTTTCCGATGAAAGCTGCAGACATAGCAGAAGCGGTTACTTTACGTCTCTTCTTCCCGGCTCTGTATCCTGTGAAGACGGTGTTCTTTACGGTCAAATATGCTATGAGTGCGGAAAGATTATGAGTCTTGAAGAGACTTATAATCATTATACGGTTATTAGAGATTACGTGGAGCTTAGCGAATACGGAGTGTGCTACGGTAACTTCTATTTCTCCTCCTGCGCTTGCGGTGCTAGTGCGGAACCTCATCGCTATTCCTGCTACGATAATCATACAAATAATGAGTACGTAGAAGACGGAAAGACCTATTACGTTGATAATTATACCTGTTCTTCCTGCGGCCTCAGATATACCGTTACCACCTATACGGAACGCGATTACGATAACTGCGCTGAAACCTGTTACTACGAGATAGATATCTCCGGCAGAGAAGCACTTATTTTCAATAAGGAATACGTTATCACCAGAACCGTTCACGATAATACCGTATCGGTTGAGCTTAAGAACGGTGAAGGCTCTTCCTGCTATGCTGGTATAATTGTTACCCAGACCTGTAAGGTATGCCAGAACGTAGACGTAGAAGAGCGTTACGATCATTTCACTTACGTAACCGAAACCTACGAGCTTGAAAACGTTTGCGGTGGATATGCAGAGCTTTATGAGTGCGCTTGCGGATACGGCAGTTACTTAAGCCTTGAGCACGACTACTGTAACACCAGCAATGTTTGGTGCGAGATGTGGGTCGAGGACTATATCACCGGTTATCAGCATAATATTAACGATATCTATGCAAATAATTATTACTTTGGTTGCGATTCATATATCATAGTCTGCGCTGTAACCGACCCCGAGCAGTGTGCTTATAAGATAAGATACGCTGATTACTGGCAGCTTGACGAGGATTCCTGCAAGGCTATCCGTTATAAGACCTATCAGTTCGGTTATAACGAAGAAACCGGAGAATTTGATTATGAGATAACCTTCTCTCGCGGTGAAAGA
>JAZNZE010000007.1:0-3393 GCA_045594785.1 Eubacteriales bacterium | reverse complement strand
TTGTCACGCTCTGAGAGCGCAACGGTTAACCAATGCGTTTTATTCATATGCAGCTATAAGGAAGCCTGTTTTACAAGCCTTGCAACAATAAATTTTAGCGTCTTTCGTCGCGCCAAGCCTTGCAAAGTCGTACTTTGCTGCGACTCGTCTCGGCAAAATCCATCAAAAATTTATCAGTCGTAAAGTGTGAAACAGTTTCGAAAGAATAGATTTTTACTTAGCCAAGCCAAATTTGTTGAGAAATATACCATATTTAAGAGAAATTCGGCGAAGGATTAGGGAAAATCTATCTTTCCAAACCTCGTGAATTTGACTCTCTTACGGCTTCAGAATAAGGGGTACGGAAGAATGAAGAAAAACGGTGAACTCTCACTTGAACAGTTAAGGCAAAGGCTACATATCAGCAAACGCAAAGCAGCTTGGATGCTACAAAACGGTGTCATACCGTGTAGAATTGTAGATACTCCAACTCACCTCAGATACTACGTGAGCGAAGAGGATTTGAGGGCGTATATGAAGCAAAGCGTAACCGAAAGCAAGAAGGAGTTTATCCGAGGGCAATTCTCCTCCCGTAATAAAGATGCACCGCAGACTGAAGAAGCCTGCGGTGCAGAAATAAGCGTGTTCGCCTACTTAAGCAGAAAGGATAGAAACAAGTTCGAGCGAATACTTGAAAAGAGACTTGCGATATACCCCGACGCATTATCCGTTTACCGAGTAGCGAAAATTATAGGCTACTCGGAGAGGACAATAAGATGGCATATCGCAAAAGGAAGACTGTTTGCCACACTCCAAGAACGCAAGTACCTCGTGTCAAAATACTCGCTCATTAAATTCCTCGCATGTAGATAATCAAACGAAGCAAGTCGACGAGCTTGTTCGTCAGCGAGCGAGTGCAGATTGCTCCGCGGTGGTTCGCATTTTGCGAACGTAGTGCATAGCACCAAGCGTTTGCGCTTGCACCGCATAGGAGTATATTCTGCTACGCATTCAAGCTCGGTATGAGAATCGCAATTGAAACGTTAACTAAATAAGCGTGAGGGATAGGTTCAACTAAGAGCCTATCCCTTAAAACTTGCACAGAATGCGAAAAAATCCTTGCTTTTTGACTGATTTGTATTTTTATTGTTCTTTCCCAATAGCCGAAAATCCCTTGCTACGTCTAGGTTTTTGCAATCTCGGAGTTTGCAAAGCGAAGCCGTTTATATGGAAGGTGCATCAAAAAAGCCTTAAATTCGCCCCGTGTCGAAAATAAGAGTCAGCTAAGGCAAGTATCCCTCAAATAGTTTTCCAGGCGATTGTAGCGAGTTTTTCGCCCCGAAACCCCGCCTTTTTGCGCCAGTTTTTGAGAGGGATAGTGATTAAAAATTACGCAGCCTTAAACAAAGATTACCGACTTGTATTATCTCCGTTTCTGTGATATAATAAATTCATCGGAAATCAAGAATTTGATGAGGTGTTAGAATGAATAGACCATACATAATATGCCACATGGTGACAAGCATTGACGGTAAGGTCACGGGCGACTTTCTGTTTCAGCCGGAGTGTGCTGAAGCAACCGAAATCTATTACCGTTTGAATAGAGAATTGAAAGCAGACGGCTTTATCTGCGGCCGCGTTACGATGGAAGGTAGCTTTACGGGTGGCTGGTATCCCGATCTCTCTCAGTACAATCCCGTGCATCACGATATGGATAAAAAGATGGATTTCATTGCGGACGATCTCAGTGGATTCTATGCTATTGCATTTGATACCCACGGCAAGCTTGGTTGGAAATCGAAAAGAATCATTGATCCCGACGGAGATCCGGGATATGACGGAGCGCAGATTATCGAGGTGCTTTCGGAAGACGTCGATGAACGCTATCTCGGTTATCTTGAATCTATGGAGATTCCGTATATCTTCGCAGGCGAGAAATCTATTGACGTAGAGCTTGCTTTGTTCAAGCTGAAGAATATCCTCGGTTGCAACACTCTGCTCCTCGAGGGCGGCAGTATCATCAACGGAGCATTCGAGAGAGCAGGAGTAGTTGATGAATTAAGTCTTGTGGTTGCTCCTATTGTGGCAGACAAGGACAGCAAGCCGCTATTTATGGATGCAGACATTGCAAATTTTGAGCTTGTTAAATCGGAGAATGAAAACGGAAATCTTGTTTTGAATTATAAGAGGAAATGAAGATGAAAGACGAATGCTTAATCTGCGGTGCACCGCTGAAATATTCAGAGCATGACGAGCTGATGGAGTGTGCCATCTGCCACAAAAAAGAAAACAGCAAGACCGATTGTGAAAACGGTCATTACATATGCAACGAATGCCATACGCAAGGAATGGACAGCATAATAGGTGTATGCCTTACGGAAACTTCAAAGAACCCGATAGATATCATTCAAAAACTGATGGCTCTGCCATTCTGTCATATGCACGGCCCCGAGCATCACGTTCTGGTTGGCTCGGCACTGCTTACCGCATATAAAAACGCAGGCGGTGATATTGACCTTGTGAAAGCACTTTCCGAGATGCAATCTCGCGGAAAAAAAGTTCCCGGCGGTGCATGCGGATTTTGGGGAGCTTGCGGTGCAGGCGTGAGCGCGGGAATGTTCGTGTCCATTGTGACCGGCTCAACACCTCTTGCAAACGAATCTTGGGGATTGTCGAATAAGATGACATCGTGTGCCCTCGGTGCAATCGGTGAGGTTGGCGGCCCCCGTTGCTGTAAGCGTGATTCGTATATTTCTATCATAAAAGCCGTAGAGTTTGCAAAAGAACACCTTTGCGTAGAAATGGAGACCTCCGAAATCAAGTGTGTGCACTCAAAGAAAAACAATCAGTGTATTAAAGAAAGATGTCCTTTTCACTAACGCTCGGAAAAGAGAGGAAACAAAAAATTGAAAAAGATAAAAAGACTTCTTCCCATAATACTATCTTCATTGCTTCTCACTGCATGTACTGCTCCCGGAAATTCTCAAGGATATAAGCAAATAACTATGTCGGAAGCCGTAAAGATGATGGAGACGGAAAAGAATTATATAATTCTCGACGTGCGAAGAGCTGACGAGTTTGCCGAAGGTCATATCCCAGGTGCAATCAACGTTGCGAATGAATCCATAGGCACGGCAGAGATTCCCGAGCTTCCCGACAAATCGCAGCTGATACTCGTATATTGCCGAAGCGGAAGACGAAGCAAGGAAGCGTCCGAAAAGCTCGTCAAGCTCGGATACACCAACATCGTTGAGTTTGGCGGTATCCTTGATTGGAAAGGCGAAATAGAAAAATAAGAAAATGCCGATGAGGAATCAAAAGAAACCTCATCGGCTTATTTTACGTTCAGCGAACTACCGAAGAATGACTATAGATGTAGAACTCCTCTTGGCTCGGCATCCACTTCTTTTCTTT
>JAZNZE010000006.1:0-45400 GCA_045594785.1 Eubacteriales bacterium | reverse complement strand
AATTTTTGACCATGCGATAAATTTTTTGCCAGTAGAAACAGCATTTTTTTCAAAAGAAAAACGACGGATATTTCGCAGTTTCTCATAAGGATATTAACTGCGTATAGGCGGTACTCGGTATGTAGGACGGACAGTTTCGACTGTCCGTCCTATTCCGTTTTGTGGGGTTAGGCAACTTGTTCGGGTGCAAGTTTTCCGATATAGCGGAAGTAGATATCAATCTGCTGAGTTGCAGTTTTGCTGTGCTTTGCCGTTCTTTCGTGGATAATGATTCGCTCTATGAATGTGCGTAGCACTTCGGGAGTCAGCTCCCTTAAATCTGTGTACTTGTTTGATATATCCACAAATCTTTCGACATTGGTTGCCGCCGCTTTCAGATCCTCGATCTCTTGCTTTACTATTGGAAGTCGCTCGGTGATTTCTCTTTGCTCGGTGTTATAACCACCTGAGAGCATACGGAACTGTTCGTTGGTGACCTTGCCGAGAACATTGTCCTCGTAGAGTCGCCTGAACAGAGCGTTCAGCTCGTTGTTGCGCTTTTCAAGACTCGCAAGCTCTACCATTTTTGCATTCAGCTCTCTGCGATTTTCCGCAGAGCTTTTTTGATTTATAAAGCTGACGAACTCACGAGTTTGTGCGCATGCGTAGTAGGTAACCTTGCGGATTTCTTCAAGGATGATCTCGTCAAGCACCTTTACTCTGATGGAGTGAGGTGTGCATTGTTTCTCACCCATGTGCTTTCTGTATCGGCTTCTAATAAATCCGTAGGCATCGGGTTTGAGTATTGTTCCTCGAATGAAGTACAGCTTTGAATTACAGTCTGCACAGTATAACAGACCGCTGTGCTTGTCGATGCCGCCCATTGCTGTTCTTCTGCGTTTGCCTTGGCAAACTGCTTGAGCAAGCTCCCAAGTCGTTTTGTCAATGATAGCTTCGTGCGTGTTCTCAACACGATACCATTCAGGTTCGGGACGCTACTTCTTGCGTTTGTCAATAATTTTTTCGCTTTTTGGAAATAATATTTATTTTGGCACAATCGGTCTAAAACACCGTTATTTCGCTTCCCGGATTGTCACGGATTTTGAAAAAAAGAAAAGAGAGATTCTCCACAAAGAACCTCTCAATGTCGTATTTTATATTCGAACAAATTCCAAAAAATCAATATTAGCGATATCATCTATAACAGTATAGTTCCAACTTGTGCAAATTTTTTTCTCAACTAATATGCTATCATCTTGTTTACATAAATCAACAATAAATTCACACAATCTTACGAAATATTTCACTTCAAGCTTATCGTCAACTATTATTATCGTTTCTCCGTTTTCAAACGAATAAAAAGCATTTTGAAACATCCATTGTACACTTTGTGTTACTGCCGAAATCGCACTACACAATTCCGGAAATGTATGATTTGTTATTCTTAAATATTGTAGATTTTCTGATTTATCCGATATGCATTTTACAATTTCAACCTTCATAAAATCCTCTTATATAGTTAACAATTCTAGTAGTTTTGTTCAAAATATCTTCCTTAAACGAATCGTTCGGAGAAACTCTTATATACACTTTTTCTTTTTCGCCCATATAGGCATCAATGGCAAAATAGTCTAAAGCAAAACTACCAGAATATGTTATATCCTCATTTTTATGAGCAAAATCAAATAACTTTTGCTGAAGAGAACGGAAAGAATCCTTTTCCGCACAATCAATTAACAGGAACAATTGATGATAGGGTAATACAACTTTACACCTCAATTCTTGAACCAATAATTGATACATTATGAAAGCATTGCCTTTTATTTGTCTTATTCGTTTTGCATTGAGTTCAAATGATTTTTTGTTTTTCCAGAAGACAGGGATATCTTCTGGATAAGCAAAGCCACCTATTAAAGAAAGAATTTCCTTGTTTTCTGTTATTAAATTTTTCTCCCAAGAAATCGTGTCATTTTTCTTAAAATATACAATTGATCCTAATTTGGCATATTCTGTTCCTAACATGTCTAGTTTCATGTGGCTTCGCAATAAAACAAATAACGAACTGGAAGAATAATACTTTGACAATCTGAATAAATCATCGTAATCGTAACAGGTTGTATCAATTGCTATAATGTGATAATTGCTCAAATCTGTATTATCTAATATATGAAAGAGCGAACTGTTGTTTGCAGTATCTAAATACAAAATTTGAAAGTTAGAATTTTGACTATAAGAAAATTTGTATTTATCTATTATCTTTTGGGTTTCAACATAAGTATCACCTAAAATTGTGACGGAAACTCCGTCAATCATAGATATTGATGAAAGAAAACTATATATCGCAGACATTCCTGAATTGGTAAAAAATGCTTGGCATATATCATTTGAAATGAAATAAAAATTTTGAAAAAAACGATTGCAGTTTATCTTCATATCAAATCGTTGATACCCATATATGTATTCAAACGGAGAATCTTCATATTCGCAAAAATTACGATTTGTATTAACTATATCAGGATTATCGGAAATGAATTCTGATATTAATTTCGCACGAATTTCTCTTTTTATATTGATCAGATCTCCGCTAAACAAGGCATCTTCATCGAGAACGTCATTAAGAAATGATGATAATAATATAATTTCTTCTTTCTTCGAATTTATATATTCATTCATCATGGTATTTCCTTCCTGCTTAGAATTGCTTTTCGTTAACAAAACCCCCATAACCATATTGATCACGGGGGCTGTCGATATTAGTTGCTACGGGAGGACTGACAACTGGGGTGCTTGTCACTCTTGCCGCATCCATGCTTCTTAATGTCGGTTACGTTTACAGGCTTCTTAACAATCTTCATAGTACGAGTCTCCTTTCAATTGATTTGGACTAACATCAATGTCAATTACTATGTTTGGTTTGACAATTTGGATGATTGTCACTTTTATTGCATGAGTGATGTTTTTTGATATCAATTACATCCACAGGTTTTTTTACAATCTTCATGATAGTTACTCCTTTCGTTTCATTATTATTTTCTCTTCTGAAAATACATGCAGAAAATCACTTTAGACTAAAGAGTTGCGAATAAGCTCGACTTTTTTTCGTCTTCTAAAAATGTTGCATATTTGGAAAGAAATTTCTCCAAATCATAATTTAAAAACTGACATGGAGTATCACCTTTGCAGAAAAGCTTTCCTCCGCATAAGAAAACGCATCTGCAGTTCAAACACTCAGTATCCAAGCAGTCATTTTGCTTTGTAGAGAATACTTCAAAAACATCATCGATGTTATCACATATATCAAATATGCTTGATTTTCTCATACTATACTCATAGGAACTGCAAGTTGCTAATTTACCATCAGGAAATACTTTTATATCATGTGGGGCATATGCTCTACATTTTGAGTAAATGGGATTAGGAAAATCAACGATAATATCGTTATTGATTAGAATATCAATTGCTTCATTTATATACCAATCATTAAATTCAGAATATGTCAAATTTTCCTTATGCTCATTATAGATAAAATCAATAATTGGAGCTATTTCGATATAGCACAATGTTGGAAGTGTTTCCTTTATTTTAGAAACGAACTCCTTAAACTTACTTCTGTCTTTTCCTACGTTATACCGTAATCTTACTGCACGATCCTCACCATCCAACCAACAAGCGATATCTTGCAAATTGCTTACAATGGTTTCGTATGTTCCGTTTCCGTTATGCAAAACTCTTTTTGCATCATGATCTGATTGATCGGATAAAGTTAAATTAATATATAACTGTTTAAAGTGCTTGACAAATTCATAGTTTAAGAGGTAACCATTTGTGTCGATAGCATAGGATATTTTCAAGTTAGGCATTTCTCTTTCTATGCTATTTTTAAAATATAAGATTCTATCTGCTGCTAACAATGGTTCGCCACCAAAAAAATCAACAGCTAAAGTTTTGTATCCATATTTTGTTACACAATTTGCTATATACTTAATTGTTGCATCTAGTACAGCTTGAGAGATGATCGGGGAATCTTTTGAGTTGTTTTGCGAACAGTAGCAGCAATTAAAATTGCATGCTTGTGTCATGCTAATTGTTACGATTAAAGTGTCGGAAACTGAATTTCTTGCTTCAATAAGATTTTTGAGTTTTTCCTCATCATTAGAGTCGAAAAAATCCATTTCTTTCAACATATCATATTCTTCGGATGTAATGCCTTTAATGTCATTGTCTACAACTGTATTTTTGGGGAGAACAACCAAAGATGCGTTGGCAGAATTATAAAGCACGCAATCAGTATTCGTTGTTCCCGCAAAAACAAATTTTGATAATTTGTTCACTGTCTAAAGTCTCCTGTTAAATTATACACAGTCATTATATCATTTTTTCTTTAGTTTTTCAATATATAAATGGTTTTTTCTTTGCTCGAATTGTAATTTTTTTGGTTTAATAAGCAACACAGACCTATCGTCCATGTTGGATTTTTCTTGTTCAGCCACTCTCAATCGGCATTTTCTCTTGGATTTAACTTAATATCCTTATGAGAACCTGCCGTTACGAAGGCTCTTTTCTGTATATAAAATATTTTTCGAAAACCGAAATATACTGTTTTGAAATTCTTACTTTAATGAACCGAATATTTTTTACCGCAACGAAGGCGGGATTTTTCGGCATATATGCCCATAAGGTGACTTTCGAACGAAGCCTCGAGAGATGTTGACGCGTTTTCTTTACCGCAAAGCACATCGTAAAACTCCAAAATGAGATTTATGTCACCGCCGCCGTGAGAATATCCACCGGTGTTTTTAATGCTGATATCTATTACTTCGGATTCTTTGCCGAATCGGTTAAGCGTAAGCGTGTCGTTTTCTTCTTCAAGTATTAGCTCTCCTAGTGTTCCGAAGAAATGAAGCCTTCTGCCGCCCTTGTAAGTAAAAGCGGTCATCGTGAGATTAGCTTTAACTCCGTTTTCGAAGTTAATTTCGGTTATTTCGTGGTCGACAACGTTATTATCGCATCTGTAAACGCATCTGCCGTATGGAGTAGTTTTTATGGAGTGCAGGAGCTTGTCTTCATCGAGAGGCGCCTGAGCAATTATATTGTACGGCCAGGTGTCCTCGGGAGAGCCGTTCTCTTTCCACATATCAATGTAAATCTTTTTTGCGCTGTATGGGCAAGAATCGGAGTGCTTGCAGCTTACACATTGGTCAGCAGCGCCCTCGGGTGCATTTTCGGAAGTGAAATAGGTAAGGTCGCCTACTGAGGAAATGCTCTTACATTTTGCCTTTGCATAATACTGCAGCAGGTCGAGGTCGTGGCAGCATTTTGCGAGTATCATAGGAGCGGTATAGTCGGTTGAACGCCAGTTGCCTCTTACAAAGCTATGTGCCTGGTGCCAGTATCCCACTCGCTCAAGAGCATCTATGCAAACAAGCCTGCCAATCTCACCTTTTTCGATAAGCTCAAATGATTTGACAAATGCAGGGGCATATCTCAGCACGTGGCAAACCAAAGCCTTTCTATTATACTTTTTCTGCGCGGCAAGAAGTCTCTTACACTCTTTTTCACTGTCTGTGATAGGCTTTTCAAGCAAAACGTCATATCCGAGCTCAAATGCCCTTATCGCGTGGCGAACGTGATCTGCGTCCTGCGTTGCGATTATAAGTGCATCAGCTCTTTTTCTTTCAAAAAAGCTTTCTTCATTTGTAAAGCGATTGTCCTCGGATACGCCAAACTCTTTTCCAAAAACGGAAAGCCTTTCCTCTCTTAAGTCGCACAGAGAAACGATTTTGAATTTATCAGGCTGATTAGCCATTATTCTGCCGTAAACGTCAGCTCCTCTTGCCCCAACTCCAAGGATTGCTACTGTAAATATTCTATTGCTCATAATTTTAGACCTTTAAGATGTTTTTTGTAAATTATAATTTGCATTTTGATAAGATTTCTTTGATTTGCTTCATTCCGAGCACGGTAGGGTGGTCCGATTTTTTGTCAATTTCGAAAAGCCTAACCGTTTCTATAGAGAAGTGATTGCAAGCGCTTTCGATTCCTTCGGTGATTTTTTTCTTTAGGTCGCTGTTGATTACAAATATAATTCTAGCACTCGGCACAAGTTTTTTTAGCTCTCCCAGAAAGAAACAAACTGCAGGAAGAACAGAGTATAAATCCTTCTCTTCAAGGTTTTCAAATTTTATGTTTCCTACGGGAGCATCAGACCAGGAATCGTTAGTTCCGCCAAATACGAAAACCGTGTCTATTTTATTTTTTTCAAAAAAGCCTTCGGCGGCGTGTTTTTTGAGGCGTGTAATAAACGATGACGTTTTAGAGGTATCAGCGCCGCCATAGCCTGTATATCCTATAGTAGAACCTGACCAGCTTTCATTTAGTAAAAGTTTAGAATCCGTTTCGGTTATCAGAGCGTGCCACCAGGTGTCTCCGACGTTCGCTATCATAGGACGGCTTTCAATTACGGGCGGATAATAAGAGATATGCCCCTCCGGTATCCAACCTTTAAAGGTGGAGTAGCTGTCACCGAAAATCAAAACGTTGCCAAAGCTCATATCAACACCTCAATTCAGGAGAACAAGCGCGATAAACGCAAGCTTATCCTCGCCTATATTTCTGAGTGCATGACCTTCACCGGAAGGAGTGAAGGTGATAGTTCCCGCACCTACCTCAATTTCCTTGCCGTTGTCATTATAGAGTCCCTTACCTGATATGATATAGTAGTTTTCAGCATTTCCGTGATGCTCGTGAAACGGCACTTCCTCGCCAACCTCAATTTCAACGTAGGAAAACTGCTTTATCTTATCATTTATACCCGGAAATTCCTTTAAATTGAGAAGAGAGAAGGCTTCCTTTCCCGACTCGTTATATTCGTAGGTTTTTGTCTGTTCGTACTTTGTTTTAATCATAATAACCTCGCTCAAAGTATTTTATCACTGAAATGATATCACAGTTCTTATGAAAATGCAATGCTTTTATCATATTAAAACATAGAAATATCATATGTGCCTTCTTTTTTGCAAATAGGATTTTTGATAGCTGTAACAAAAATAGAAAAAATATAGGTTGACTTTAAGTGGGGGGTGTTGTATAATATCTAAGGTTGATTAAAACTAAGAGGTAGCAGAGATGAAATATGACGTAATCGTTATCGGAGCAGGTCCGGGCGGCATTTTTTCCGTATATGAGCTGCTCGAAAGAAACCCTGAGTTAAAAATAGCTGTCTTTGAGGCGGGACACGCGCTAAGTAAGCGCAGTTGCCCCATAGACGGAGAGAAAATTAAATCCTGCATTGGATGCAAGAGTTGCTCTATTATGAGCGGCTTCGGCGGCGCAGGAGCTTTTTCTGACGGAAAATATAATATAACCAATGATTTTGGCGGAACGCTTCACGAATACATAGGCAAAAGCCGTGCGCTTTCTCTTATGAAGTACGTTGACGACATAAATATGCGTTTCGGCGGAGAGGGAACGAAGCTTTACTCTACCGCAGGCTCAAAATTCAAAAAAGAATGTATGCAGAACGACCTGCATCTTCTTGATGCATCTGTCAGACATCTCGGAACGGACATTAACTACGTAGTCCTTGAAAATCTTTATAATTATATGAAGGACAGAGCGGATTTCTTCTTTGATACGCCTGTAGAAAACGTGCTTTGCATTGACGGCGGCTATGAAATAAAGTGTAAAAATGAGAGCCACACCTGCGATAAGTGTATAATTTCCGTTGGCAGAAGCGGCAGCAAATGGATGGAGAAAGTTTGTCACGAGCTTGATATTCCCACTAAGTCAAATAGAGTTGATATAGGAGTTCGTGTAGAGCTCCCTGCGGAAATATTCTCGCATCTTACTGACGAGCTTTATGAAAGTAAAATAGTTTACCGCACAGAGAAGTATGGTGACAGAGTTCGTACCTTCTGTATGAATCCCCGAGGCGCTGTCGTTACCGAAAATACAAACGGAATAATAACCGTAAACGGACACAGCTACGAAAATCCCGAAAGGCAAACCGGAAATACTAACTTCGCACTCCTTGTAGCAAAGCATTTTTCCGAGCCCTTCAAGGACTCGAACGGCTACGGAGAATCCATTGCGCGCCTCAGTAATATGCTTGGTGGCGGAGTTATAGTACAAAGATTCGGAGACCTTATACGCGGTCATAGGTCAACGCCCACACGAATAGAAGAAGCCTTTATCACTCCTACGCTTAAGGCTACGCCGGGCGACCTCAGCCTCGTTCTTCCCAAGCGCATACTTGACGGAATTATAGAAATGATATATGCCCTTGATAAAATTGCTCCCGGAACGGCAAACGATGATACGCTTCTTTACGGAGTAGAGGTAAAGTTCTACAATATGGAGGTCGAGGTAGATGAAAATCTCGAATCAAGACACAAGGGACTTTACGTTATAGGTGACGGCAGCGGAATAACTCATTCGCTTTCCCACGCTTCCGCAAGCGGAGTTCACGTTGCAAGAAATATCGTTAAATAAAAATAAAAAATCTGTGCAAGAGCCGAAAACTCCAAGCACAGATTTTTTGTTTTTAACGCATTTTTGACAACTTAAATATACATTATTCGATAAAATCGTTATCTCTGAACTGAAGCGAATAAAGATTTTTATAAGTGCCTCCGAGAGATATAAGCTCCTCGTGCGTGCCTCTTTCGGTTATTTTGCCGTCCATTACAACGGCAATTTCATCTGCTCCCTTTATAGTGGAGAGACGGTGAGCAACGACCAGTGTGGTGCGGCCCTTGCATAGCTCGTCTAAAGATTCCTGTATCAGAAGCTCGGTGGTATTGTCAAGCGCGCTTGTTGCTTCGTCAAGAATTAATATAGCTGGGTTTTTAAGGAATACTCTTGCAATACTCAGTCGTTGCTTCTGACCGCCCGAGAGCTTCACTCCGCGTTCGCCTATCTCGGTATCGTAGCCTTTATCTAGCGTCATTATGTAATCGTGTATATTTGCACGTCTTGCGGCAAGGAACATTTCCTCCTCGGTTGCATCGGGCTTGCCGTAAAGAATGTTATCGCGGATAGTTCCAACAAAGAGAAATACGTCCTGCTGTACTATTCCTATATTTTTTCTTAGTGATTCCAGCGTGATATTTCTGACGTCCTTGCCGTCAATCATAATACTACCTTCGTTATCGCTAAGTGAGTAAAATCTTGGCAGAAGATGGCAAAGCGTGGTTTTTCCGCCGCCGGAGGGACCGACAAGGGCCAGCCTATGTCCCTTTTGAAGCTTAAAGCTTACGTCTCTGATAACCTCGGAATTTGCATCGTAAGAGTATGAAACGTTTTTAAATTCAATTTCACCCTGAACGTCTGTTATTTCCTCTGCGCCTTCAAGGTCGCATTCAGGCTCTTCTTCCATAATTTCAACGAATCTTTTAAAGCCGCTGACACCGTTCTGGAATTGCTCCATAAAGCTTATAAGCATATTTACAGGGTTTATAAAAAGGTTTACCGAGACGATAAAGGTGGAATAATCACCGAATGAAATCCTTCCGCCGTATAGAAACAGACCGCCTGCGATAAGTATGAAAACGTTGAATATATCGGTTACGAACGAGGTCGAGGCATGGAATTTTGCCATAGCGTTGTATGCCTCAAAGGATGAATCTACAAATTCGCGGTCCCCCTCGTTAAAGCGTTCAACCTCTCGTGCCGAATTCGTATAAGCCTTCGTAACGCGAATGCCGGTAATACTGCTTTCAACGGCAGCGTTTATAGTTGCATTACTTTTTCTTCTCTTGTCAAAAGCCGACTTCATTGCCTTGCGGTAATGCATAGTGACGATAATCAGAATAGGAACGCAGGCAAAAATTATGAGTGTAAGTATCCAGTCTATAGTTGCGAGATATATGAATGACAGGATAATCATTATAGAGCTTATCAAAAGATTTTCAGGGCCGTGATGCGCCAGCTCGCAAACCTCGAAAAGATCGCTCGTGATTCGCGTCATAATTTTTCCGGTTTCGTTATTATCGTAAAACTTGTAGGGAAGCTTTTCGAGATGTGCAAAAAGGTCCTTTCTCATATCGGACTGCATACGGACACCGATTATATGTCCGTAATACTGCACAAAGTAGCGAAGAAGCATACGTATTACGTAAAGAGCCAGAACGATAATGCCGGCAATGACAATAGTGGAATACATCTTGTTTGGAATGTAATCGTTGAGCATATTGTTCGTAACTATCGGATAAACCATACCGATAATTGATATAAGAAGCGCTGCCAGCATGTCCAGCGCCAGCATCTTCTTATATGGCTTGTAGTAGCTTAAAAAGCGTTTTAGCATTGTTTTTCCTTCTCATTTAAAAATATAACACTATTATATATTAAATAAAACTAAAATTCAAGATATCTAAAATAAAAACAATATTATAAAATAAAAATAGTTGACAATTGCAATTTTTATGATATAATATACTTAAAGTAGTAAAAATATATTGATTAAAAGGAATCTTTTATGAAATTTATAGGTAACCTTCTTTGGTTCTTTTTTGGAGGAGCAATTGTTGCTCTGATTCATTTTTTGCTTGGAATTATTTGCTGTCTTACCCTGGTGCTCATTCCTTTCGGACGTCAGTTTTTTAAGCTTGCAAGGCTCGTTGCGTTTCCGTTTGGAAAGATAGTAGACAATGATTTTGATATGCATCCGTATCTTAACATCTTCTGGTCGATTGTAGATTTGTACGCTCTTATCACTCTTCTTATAGGAGCTATTCTCTACATTACGATTATAGGTATTCCTTTCGCTAAGCAGTGCTTTAAAATTGCGCGTCTTGCAGGTGCGCCCTTCGGAGCTATAGTAATCAAATACTAAGAGAATTTCAGTACATATAAAATATGAAAACAGCGTTGTACCCTAGTGGGACAACGCTGTTTTTTGCATCTGAAACAGACTGAAAATTTATACTTTTATTGCTTCTGCTTCTTCTTTTGGCATTTCGCACTGGCGCGTAAGCTTTTTCAGGGTAGGGAAGAAGAAGAAAAGCAGTGTTACGATAGAGAGTATCCAGCCTATAGGCCAAACGAGATAAAGGAAGGTGAGCGGGTTGTTCTGCAAAAATCCGTTTGCTCTGAGCGGATTGAATATAAGGAATACCCATACAAATCTGAATGCGCACATATATACCATAGTGCAAACCATTGCTACAAGCGGGCGTCTCATTCCTCTCATTGAAGCACCGAAGATTTCGTTTATTCCGCAGATAAAGTAGGTGCTTGAAATAATAACCATCTTTTGCTGTGAATATCTGATAATTTCGGGATTGTCTGCCATTATAGACGAGAGCTGACCCGAGAATATAGCGGAAAGTGAACCAAAGAACGCACCGAGAGCAATCGTAATAAGCATGCCTTTTGATACCGCTTGCTTTGCACGCTTTATATTGCCGTGACCAACGTTTTGGCTGACGTAAGGCATAACTGCAAGAGAAGGCGAAACGGCTATCTGGTAAAGAATTCCGTCAAAGGTATTTGCGATAGAAATACCGGTCGTAGCGTAGTCTCCGAAGGTGTTAACCGTAGAGGAAATAATAACGTTAGCTATTGAATATAGCGCCTGCTGAAGTCCTGCGGGAATACCGATAGTAAGTATTTCCTTAAGCTCCTGCCTGTAGAATCTCAGCTTCTTAAAATTGATTTTTGCAATACTGTTGTTTTTTGCAAGAGTAACTATTCCGAGAATGGCTGAAACCGACCATGAAATTATAGTGGCGAACGCAACGCCGTCAACGGTCATATCCAAACCGGCAACGAACAAGAAGTTGAATATTACCTTAAGAATTCCGCCAACGGTAAGATAAATCATAGGTCTGCGGGAATCTCCTGTCGAGCGGAGAATCGAAGCGCAGAAGTTGTAAACCATAAGAATCGGAACACCTGCAAAATAGAGCCTGAAATAAAGCGCAGCCTGCGGCAAAAGATTTTTGGGGCAGTTCATCCAGCCGAGAAATACCTCGGCAAACGAAATACCGATAATCATAAGCGCAATACCGCCAAGCAAAGCAAAGAGCAGAGAAGTGCCGATAGCTCTTTCAACTCGCTCCTTGTTACCTTGACCTATGTATCGTGCAATAACCACGTTTGCACCTGAGGATACGCCTACAACCAGTCCTGTCATAAGGCTTATCAATGTGCCGCAAGTGCCTACAGCGCCAACCGTTACGTCTGTATCGTAGGTTTTTAGCACAGTCATATCGATGATGTTGAAAAGCGATTGAATTACGTTCATTATCATTATCGGAATCGCGATAGTAAGAAGTCCCTTTACTATCGAGCCGGATAACATATCAACGTCTTTTTTCTTGGATAGAAGCATTATATTACCTCGCTCGCGGAATTGCCCGTGTCAATTGATTATACCATAGCTTTTGAGCGTTTTCAATAAAATAAAGAAAAAAGTCAAAAAAATGAAAACTGTTGCTTAAATCTTAATCATATAATTAAGACCGTCTTTGTGAATTAATTTTAAAACGAAGTCGAATTTGTCAATAATAGTGCACATATTGAAGTCTTCCTCCGGAAAAACCTCGTTTTGAAGAGGGTCAAAAAACTTAGCTCCGCTAGTACGCTTTAAAACCTCTATCTCTGAAGGAAAGTCAATTTCAGTCTTTTCAATAATGCTCTTTATGTATCTTGCGCAAAGCGTGTCTTCTTCCGTTTCCTTTACTCCTGCCAGTCCCATGCAAACGAGTGAAACCTCCTTTGCACCTGAGGCTTTTATGTATTCAGCCGTAGCCTTCGCAGTCAGCAGACTTGCGCCGAGAAGCTCGTCTGCTCCTTTTGCATTCGCTATTCCCTGTGTTCCTGCGCTGGTCGTATGTACGACAGTCCTGCCCGAAACGTCAAGCCCCGCAAGCTGAGAGGGGGAATTTCCGGTATCAAAGCCCGGCATTATTTTACCCTCACGCTCTCCTGCCAGAATATAGTCCGGATTTTCTTTTTTGAGCTTGTATGCCAGCTCAGAGTCACCGATTGGTATTATTTTTTCAGCTCCCATGCTAAAGAGATAGGCCTCAAGCGAAAAAGCCCTGAAAACGTCTATAATAACGGTAAGTCCTTTTGCTGCCTTTGCGCCTTCAATGCCCTGTAAAATTGAAATTTTCATATATAATCTCCTTGTGTTTATGAGCGAATTTACTTAGTGCTTTTCGTTTTTCATAAGGTCATAGCCGATTCCGAGAAGCAGAGAAACAGTACCTCAAAGTTATATGAGCTAATTATAGCACAAAGCCTGACGTTTTTCAACCCAAAAAACCAAAATTCCAGACACCGAACGACAACGCCCCGACCGCATAAGAGTATAGCCGCATTTGTCCTAAATCAGCACCTACAAGGAGCATTTACGCGCCCTCTCGGGTGTTCAGTGCAGCATACCTTACCGATTTCATCAAGCGATTTTCTCTTCTTTTAATCAAAAATCACCATGCCGAAAGGAATAGCTCCTTGAATTTCTAGCAGCTTTGTGGTATAATATTTTTAGTTGGATAACGTTATAACACCACAAAAAAGGAGAAAGAAAAATGCTAAATATAGGTGATCGTGCACCGGGATTTACCCTTAAAGATAAAAACGGAAATGACGTAAGTTTGTCAGATTTTATCGGCAAGAAGATTGTTTTGTATTTCTATCCCAAGGATAATACTCCGGGATGCACAAGACAGGCATGTGCATTCGCAGGTGCATACGAAGAATTCCGGAAAAGAGACGTAGAGGTTATCGGAATCAGCCGTGACGGTATCGCCTCTCACGTTAAATTCGCGGAAAAATATAATCTTCCCTTTGTGCTGCTTTCCGACCCACAGCTTGAGGCAATCCAAAGCTACGGTGTGTGGCAAGAGAAGAAGCTCTACGGAAAGGTTAGCTTTGGTGTTGTTCGTACCACGTTCATTATCGATGAGAACGGAATTATAGAAAAGGTAATGCCCAAGGTTAAGCCGGATACAAACGCTGCGGAAATATTAGAATTTCTATAAATGACAAAGAAATCCAAAATCACGGAGATTGATTATGAGAAAAATAAAAAGGCTTTTCCCGTTTGTTCTTTCGCTGATGCTTTTGTCGTCTTGCGGAACTCTCGGCGGTACTGCGAAAAGCTACCGTCAGATAAGTATGGACGAAGCAGTTAAGATGATGAAAGACGAGAAAAACTATATAATTCTCGACGTGCGCAGACCGGACGAATATACCGAGGGGCATATTCCCGGAGCAATAAACGTTCCGAACGAGGAAATAGGCACTGCTGAGATAGCAGAGCTTCCCGACAAGTCGCAGCTGATACTCGTATATTGCAGAAGCGGAAGACGAAGCAAGGAAGCCTCCGAAAAGCTAGTTAAGCTCGGATACACGAACATCGTTGAGTTTGGCGGTATCCTTGATTG
Source organism: Eubacteriales bacterium (assembly GCA_045594785.1). Lineage (GTDB taxonomy): Bacteria > Bacillota > Clostridia > Oscillospirales > CAG-272 > UBA1740. The sequence continues at coordinate 31,025 of JAZNZE010000006.1, read as the reverse complement.
GAAGGGTGAAATCGAAAAATAAGGAAGAAGACTATGAAAGATGAATGCTTAATATGCGGTGCACCGCTCAAATATTTAGAGCAGGACGAGCTGATGGAGTGTGCCATCTGCCACAAAAAAGAAAACAGCAAGACCGCTTGTGAAAACGGTCATTACATATGCAACGAATGTCATACGCAAGGAATGGACAGCATTCTAGGAGTATGCCTTGCGGAAAAATCAAAAGATCCAATTGATATCATCAAAAAACTGATGGCGCTTCCGTTTTGCCATATGCACGGTCCCGAGCATCACGTGCTGGTTGGATCTGCGCTTCTTACCGCCTACAAGAATGCGGGCGGTGATATTGACCTTGCGAAAGCACTTTCTGAAATGCAATCACGTGGAAAGAAAGTTCCCGGTGGCGCGTGCGGATTCTGGGGAGCGTGCGGTGCTGGTATAAGCGCAGGAATGTTCGTGTCTATTGTAACCGACTCGACTCCGCTCGCAAATGAAGCATGGGGACTCTCTAACAAAATGACGTCAAGCGCCCTTGACGCGATCGGAGAAGTTGGCGGTCCGCGTTGCTGTAAGCGTGATTCATATCTCGCCATTGCTCGTGCGGCAGAATTCGCGAGGGAACATCTCGGTGTAAAAATGGAAACCGGGAAAATTGAGTGTACTCACTCCGCACAAAACAATCAATGTATCGGAAAAAGATGCCCATTCTTTAAGAAATGATAATAATTGTTTGCAAAAGTTATGCCGATGAGCACAAAAACTCATCGGCGTTTTAATTTATATCCCGTAAAGCAAAACTCCAAGTGCTCCGGATATTACAATCAGAACTATGGGAGAAAAGGACTTCTTTTTCCATTTTGAGTAGGCAAATGAAATTGCGCATATAACCGCTAAAACTATGAGCGTTCGATAGTCAAAATCAGGTATGCTGTGCACGTTTTTGATACCGAAGCCAAGGCTTAAAAACATAGTAAATGCAGTTCCCAAAATCAAAGCAATAATTGTCGGGCGAATACCGCCAAGGATAGCTTTGACACCCGCGTATTTTAAAAGCTTAGTGAATACCGATGCAATCAGGAGAATAATAACGAATGAAGGAAGCACCACTCCAAGCGTTGCAAGAAACGCACCGAGAATACCTCCCTGTGACGAGCCTACAAAGGTTGCCATATTCACGGCAATCGGTCCGGGTGTTGACTCCGCAACCGCAATAAGATTAAGCAGTTCCTCCTCCGTGAGCCAACCGTTTGCAAGGCAGTCGTCTCTTATGAGAGAAATCATTCCGTATCCACCGCCAAATGAAACTGCACCGATTTTAAGGAAGGTCAAAAACAACTTTAAGAAAATCATTTTCTATCCTCCCCGATTTTATTTCTCAAATATTCCACCGTATAAATCAAAAAACCTATAAGACCGAATATGAGAATATAGAATATCGAAGAAAAGCTTACCGAAAACAGCGAAAACAGTATCATAACAAAAAACGTAATTAGCAAGACTGTAAGGTTGAACACGGTTTTCTTTATTTTCTTCAACATCTTAAGACCTGCTGAGAGAATCAGGAACACCACGCATACCTGAATGCCACGAAAGGCTGACGCTACCCACTTTATCTCAAGGAAACTATTAAAGAAGAGGGATATGAGATAGATAATAGTAAATGACGGAATACACATTCCAAGCGTTGCAAAAATCGCACCCAAGAATCCGGCTTTTTTATATCCGATGTAGGTAGAGCAGTTAATCGCAATAGGCCCGGGGGTTGATTCTGCAATCGTAACGAGATTCATAAATTCTTCACTGCCCAGCCACTTCTTGCGCTCGACGAATTCGTTGTCAAGGAGATTTATCATTGCATATCCGCCACCGAACGTGAACACTCCTATTTTTATCATAGAGAAAAACAGTTCACATAAAAACTTGAATTTTTTCAAGATAACTCACCTTCTTTTTCGCTTTGTTTTCGTTCTTGTCAAATCGTAGCTTATACCGAGAAGCCAGGATATTGTATCGGTGTCACACTCAGAGAGAGCAACAGTTAACCAATGAGTTTTATTCATATGATACGCGCGGTAAATGCCCGGCTCAATCCCTGCAAGTGATTCAATTACCTCGGGAGCGCACTTGAGGTTAACTACGTCAATCTTTTCGTCACCGCCGTGCCCGATTTTTCTTTCCCCGATATTCATTGCAAGTGCAAACCACTTGCCATTCTCGTGCCGGAAAACACCCGTTTCAAAATCGTCCTCGAAAGGATAATCGGCGCGTGTGCCGTACGTATCCAGAACCAAAGCTTCAAATTCTTTGCGTGTCATAACCTTGCCTCTATTATGATAATAATGCTTCTATTGCCAGAAGTTCTTTTTCATCAATTTCGTTTACTTCAGTAAAATATCCGAATTTTAGAAAAGAGTCTAAGAACTCACTGACAAACGGCTTTATATTCGTCTCTGTGTTTACCAAATAAAAAAGCTCGTCCTTCTGTATTACGTAAATCCCCTCGCCCCGTGTAAAAAGAACTTTTATAGACATAAAGCGCACCTCAAAGTTATATGAGCTAATTATAGCATAAAGCTTGATGTTTTTCAACCCAAAATCCCAGACAGGCAAAACAACGATTATTACACGAAATAAAGGAAATAACAAAATGAAAAACGGCGAGATCATCTCCTTGGAGCAGCTTTACAAAATGCTCCATATCAGCAAACGCAAAGCAGCTTGGATGCTGCAAAACGGTATCATTCCGTGCAAAATCCGCAATACACCCACGCACAAATAATTCTATCAGAAAGGAGGATGTTCTCGCCTACATGGCAAAGAGTGACCGCGAGAAGCGGAAAGAAATCCCCGTCGGTATTTTTAACGCTAAAAAGACAAATAACCCTCGCAGAACCGAGTCGCCGGACTCGGACTGTGGGGGTTATTTTGATGATACGAATTATAAGCTCCGTGGCAAAGAGCGTGCAAGGTTCAAAGAAATGCTCGAGGATCTTCTTTCTGCCGTACCCGATACACTCACCGTTGACGAGGTAGCCGATCTGAGAGGCTACCACCGAAGAACAGTCCTTCGGTACGTGCAGAGAAAATACATATACGCAGTCGCCATAATGGGCAAGTACTACATCTCAAAGCAGAGCATCATTAACTACCTCGCCACCGATAAGGCGTTTAGAAATACGCAGAAATCGGAGTGGCATGAAAATGTTGTGAAAACCATATTGAGTAAAATAAAATCGTAGAAATAAAGTCAACAATCAATATCTTTGCGAGCTGGTTTGCGGGTAATTTTATTAATTCAACTCATAAACATCATACCAATTTCGTTCGCTTTTTTTAGTTATCACATCTTTTTCCAAGAGCCTTGCAATTATCATATCTGATATTTTAGGCATTATTTCTGATACTTGAGAACGAATAAATCTATTGTTTCTTTTGTTTATAAATAGCGAATTTCTTTTATCCGAGATGAAATTTAACCGATAAAATAGCTCACGATTCATTTCATACAATTGTTCAATTGCATTACTGTATCTAAAACTATCATGAAAAATTAGGCCATACAAGAATTCTGTCAGTTCTTTTTGAGTAAAACTTGTTTTTTCATTAAATTCCAACGTATAACGAAAAGCCGCAAAAAATTCATATTGGTTATCCGAGCTTTTTAAAAATTCTAATATCATTTTTGCATGTTTTTCACTTGTGTATGCAAAAAGGAATATTGGGAAAAGCAAAAGCAATGAGCCCAACCAAACAATTGTTAATATCAAATATAAGGTTTCTGGGAGAACCCAAGAGCCAATGATGGGGTGTTGCATTAACAATGAAGGAAATGCCCATATCAAAGTAATCAATGCCCAAATAGACGCGGCGGTTATTTTGTACGGAAGATGCTTGGTTTTTACATTCTTCATAATCGACAAAGAAGTTTGTGTAATTTGGTTTTCCATAATTTCTGTTTCGATTTTATTGGAAACGCTTTCGCTTTTAACAAGTTTAATTATTTCCATTACATCTGAAATTGGCACTAAATGTTGTTCGGAGTGTTCTCTCAAAAACTTCTTTGCTTCTTCAATTTCGGATAATGTTTCTGCATCTTTTTCAGAATAATTAGGATTTACATCGGGGTGAAGTTTAGCTTGAATTTTAGTTAGTTCTTTAATCAATTGGGAAATGTCTAAAGTAGGATCAAGCTCAAATTGCTTGCAGATATCAGCTATGGATCGAAATGCCATTTTTATTCTCCTTTTATTGCTAAAAAGGCCCCGAAAATCGGGGCTTGGTTGGCGGAGAGGAAGGGATTCGAACCCTTGTGGGGTTGCCCCCAAACGGTTTTCAAGACCGCCTCGTTATGACCACTTCGATACCTCTCCGTATAAGACTATTTGGTTTTTAGATTTGCGAATTTTTTAGAAAAAGTTTTAGAAGGAATAATTTTCTGCTTCGTCCGAAGGGCGAAAACATCAAGCGTAGCAAGGGATTTTGGACATTTGCAGAAATTCGCGACTTCAAATTTTCAAGAGCAGCTTGCATAAAAGCATTAAAAATTTCATACAATATATAGAAAGCATGTGCAACGCATATAATGATAGCATATTTTTACTTCAATGTCAAGAGCGAAAAATGTTTTTTTCAAAAAAGTCCAGAAAAGTATTGACATTTCCTAAAGATGTGTGCTATAATATATAAGCAATAAGGAAGACCAATAGGTCGCTTGTGCGCCGGAATGGCGGAATTGGCAGACGCCCGGGACTTAAAATCCCGTGAGATTCATTTCTCGTACCGGTTCGACCCCGGCTTCCGGCACCATTATATCGCGGAGTGGAGCAGTCTGGTAGCTCGTCGGGCTCATAACCCGAAGGTCATGAGGTTCAAATCCCATCTCCGCAACCAAAAGAACTCAGGTTGCCCATTCGGGTGTCCTGAGTTCTTTCTTTTTGGTCGCGGTGGCGGCTCTGTGCTATATGACCTTCGGGTTATGAGAACGACGAGCGGTGCTCGTTGGGTGACGAGGTAAAAACAGTTGAGTACTGTTTTTAGCGACGGAAGTCCACAAAGCAAGGCGTTGAAGGAGAGAGTGTACCGAGCGACGCGCAACAACTATGCGACTGGACTGGGATATGTACGCACTTAGCATTCTTCACCATTATTTCAAATCCCATCTCCGCGTTTTGAGTTTACCACATTCCAACCCTTCGCATTTAAATATGGAAAAGTCAAGGATACATAGATACATATATAATGATTATCCAGAGGTGTCGCATTTAGGCAGAACCAAATAAAAAACGGCAGAAGCGTTGTCATAAAACAGTGTTTCTGCCGTTTCTTTATGCGAATTTAAGGAAATTAAGGTTAAAAACTATGTTTTTTTGTTTTTGTTAAAGTTTTTATTAATCCTCGTTTCCTTGCTCAGCGTACCTTTGTATTCTTCTTGCTCTTGTACTCTTTGCGAGCAGCAACCGCATTTTTCATATTTTGGCCTTGATTTGCTTGAATTCTTAATGAGAGAGCCCCATCTTTTTTGTCCTGTAATAACACTACAATCATTATTATACTTATCAAATATTTTTTATAACGAGTTACAAGTAATGAACTCGCTAACTAATTGGAGTGTCTTTATTCTAAACCATAAAAAATCTTTTCAAAGGTTGTGTTTAAAATCTCCTTTATCAATTTGATTTCATCCGGATATATATGTCGTTGTCCAACTTCTATTTTCGCAACGGCACTTCTTGTTATGTCACAACCGGAGAGTTGAAGCTTTGCTGCCAGCATATCCTGCGTCATTTTTCTTGATTCTCTTATGCTTCGTATATTATTACCAATCTTTTTTTCGTATTCAACGTTCATTTTTAGACCCCTTCGTTTTTGCACTTATTTTGGTGCAAACCCTTGACATTATTATAGAATTGTGATACAATTATTTTGCACCTATATAAGTGCAAAAACGAAAATGGAGGGGATTTCTTGGCTAATATAAGGAAAATGCGTAAAGCATATCAGGCTGTTTATCCCAATATGCCTGTTGCGGAATTTATAAATATTGTAGGATTTCCTGATTCTTGTTTAGGAACATTAGAGGAAGGAATTCTCACTTGGTCGAATCGTATTTGGAAAGGTATATTTAGGGGCGGTACCATTTACAGAAGAGTTATTATATTTACAAGAAATGGAGGTATAGTTCAGTTTTCTTCAGAAAATTTGAATGTTTCTAATTGGTAATGAATAGCATGTATAATACAAATGATATGCGACTTATGCAGATTGAACATGAAATATCAAAAGCTGAGAGTAACAAAAGAACAGCTTGTATTATGATGTTTATTTCGATATTTTTTCTTTGGCCTTTGCTGATTTTTGGCGCTATAAAATATAAAAATGCGAAGGAAAAAATCGATGAATTAAATGATGAAAAGAAACAAATTATGTTTCAAAAATATTTTAGTAACCAATTATGACTAGGTTATCAAAAGACCATCTAAATTGACGGCACAACACAAAAGAACTCAGGTTACCCATTCGGGTGTCCTGAGTTCTTTCTTTTTTGTTTAATGTCGGCTATGTGCTTTTCGTGAGCTTTGAGCTTGACGTTTCACAGTCGCTTGCATAAAAGCTCCTGTTTATAACAAAAGCTTTTATTGCTTTGTTTCCTTAAGCTTGTCAATGTACTTTGCGATTATTTCCTCTGTGTGCTTTTTTCGGTCTTCTTCGCATTGACTAACAAAAAAATTAGCCATATCTGTATCGCCCTGATATACTACGCTTGCGAAAGTAAATTCCGCCAATCCGAGCGAATCTCTTGCGTTTGATTCGTCTTCATACATTTTTTTGCTCTCTTCTTTCAAACGCTTATATTCGGTTTCTGCCTTTGTGACCTTATCTTTGGTATTATTTATGTTGAATGCATATTTTATCTTTTTCTGAATCCTGTCAAAAAAACTTGAACTTTTGTAACCCTTAGTTGTATCGATGTATTCAACCAAGTATCTTATTTTTGCCTTCACAGGAAGCAAATTTTCAAGTGTAGCAAGCCACATTTCGTCCGCCTTTTTTGCCTTTTCCAAAAGCGTTAAAGCCGATATGCGCTCTTCATCTTGCAACTTTTCAAAATAAAATGCAGGTATTTCTTTCACTTTTTAATTTTCTCCTTTTTTTTCATAAAAACTTTCTAATCAACTAAATGCAAATTGGAAGGACTGTTAGAAAAACTCTACAACTTTTTTATTATGCAGGTTTTTAAGAATAACAACTGCAATGTGATTGAACATTACAGTTGTTATTAGCCTTACGCGCGTTTTATGTCACGAACCTGCCTATCCGGATACTTTGCCATAAACCTTTGTAATGCAATTGCTTCACATGTTGCATGAACATGAGTAGTGCCTTGATTATGATAAACTATCCAAAGAACCGCATTGCCTTCGTATGATGTAAATCCGTCTGCCATTTCTTTCTCTCCTTTTTACAGTCAATTGTAGATCGAGCGTTTATTACAACGCAAGTCCATTATTAGTATACCACGGTATTTTATAAATGTCAATGGAAAGTTTTATAATAGTATTGTAAAAATTGACTAAGAGGTGTTTTATGATACTTGCGTTAAATGAAAACATTAAAAAACTGCGTGTAGCGAGAGGAATAAATCAGGTTGAGTTTGGAAAGGCTCTCGGGGTGTCAAAGCAATGCGTTTCAAACTGGGAAAACGATAATGTTATGCCTTCAATAGAAATGCTTGTGAAAATTGCAGATTTTTTTAACGTGACAACCGACTATCTTCTGGGAAGAAACGAGAAAGTATATATTGATGCAAGTGGATTAACCGATGAGCAAATCAGCCATATTGCGCTCATTGTCAGCGATATATCAAAGCTTAATTGAATGTTAATTAAGTTCAAATCACGTAAGTGGATTGGAAATAATTTTTTATATCCCTTCACAAGAAGAAAAGCCGCACAAGCGGCTTTTTCTTTTTTCTCCAACAGGGGAGACTTTGAGATTTATGAGCTTCGGTATTTATAAGTTACTATATTCTGTCGGAGAAATTCCGGTAGCTTTCTTGAAGGCTGCGCTGAAATAGGCAAGCGATGAATATCCAAGGCTTTCACTAATCTCAGAAATCGAAAAGTTGCTGTTTTTTAGAAGCTCCTTTGCCAAATCAACACGAATTCGGCTGCGGTATTCCAGCGGAGTTGTTCCCGTAACCGATTTGAAAACGCGCAAAAAATGATACTTGCTCATATTACACATAGATGCGTAATCTTCAAGCGTCAGGTTTTGGTCGCAATATCTGTTCATATGCTGTATGGCACGCGCAATGCCGCTCCAGCCTTTGTTGCAGGCGTAGCTTGTCTCTGTGCTTGCACGCTGTATCGTAGCGAGCAGATATAATAGCCTGGAGATACACAGAATTTCATAATTCGGTCTTTTTGATAGGGTTTCTTCTATAATTTCTTCAAATACGGCTGCAAAGCGCTTGTGAAACGGCAGAGAATAAACGCGAGAGCTTTCAAGCGCTATTCCCTCAGGCAAGGCTTCACATTGAAAATGAACGTAAAAAAATTCTGCAGTCGCATTTCCGTTATACACGTGATGCTGTTTTTCCCCGGGAGCAAAAATAATAAATGAGCCGGCTTCTGCGGTGACGGCTTTGTCGAGAAAAAAGGTTTCGCTTTCCTTCGCTACGTAGAATAGCAGCCAATCGTCACGACCGCTTGGGCGATTTATCTCTCTTTTCGGTTCTGCGAAAATCTGACCGCAGCTGACCAGCTTTATTCCCGCCAGCGTTTCTTTCTTTTCAGCATAGCTGTTAAATATCATAAAAAACCTCTTATAGCAATATTTCTAAAATATTTCGCAATTTATGGGCTTTACATTGGCTTATTATAGCATTAAAATATAAATATGTCAACATTGAGGAGAATTCTTTATGAAACTTTTATTGAATGATTATAAAAGAATCGCACTTGGCTGCGCCGATGTCACAGAGGAAAACGGAAAAATAAGATTTCACAGATTTACCGAAGAAGAGGAGCTTTTTTATAAGCAAAGAGATGCTATGCTTGGCAGAAGCTTTAGTGACAGATGCTCTGCGCCTGCGGGAATCAAGCTTTGCTTCGCTACAAACAGCACAAGCTTGAAAATTACCGTTATGGTCGGTGCTGCTACCTCGCGTAGTTATTTTTCCTTTGACCTATTTGAAAACGGCAGTCTTCTTGGATATCTTGATAATTTTATGGAAGAGGAGCTGCTTGAAAACTACACCGAGCAAGAATTTTCTCTCGGCAGGCATGAAAAGAGCTTTCTTCTTTCCGGCGGTAAGAGTGAAATAACAGTTTATTTTCCTTGGTCGGTTTTTATTGACAACATTGAAATTGAGCTTGACCGTGGAGCTGAGATAGAGCCTATCAGACCGAAAAAGAAGCTCCTTGTATACGGAGACTCCATCACGCAAGGCTACGATGCAAAAAGACCAAGCCACAGGTACTCCGCAAGAATTGCTGATTTTTTAGGTGCGGAAGAAATAAACAAGGCTATAGGTGGCGAGATTTTTGTGCCGGAGCTTGTGAAGGATAAGCTTGATTTTGTGCCGGATTACATAACCGTGGCATACGGAACTAATGATTGGAGCACGACTGACGGAAAGGATTTTTATCAAAACGTCAAGAGCTTTTACGGATTTCTCAGCCAAAACTATCCGAACGTTCCGATTTTTGCAATCACTCCTATCTGGCGAGCGAATTTTGAGGAATCCAAGCCTTTCGGTGACTTCTTCACGGTTGAGAGAATAATAAGAGAAGCAACGGCAACCCTTGAGAACGTCAAAGTGATTTGCGGATTTGATCTTGTGGGGCATGATGAGAAGCTTTTTGCAGATTTGAGGCTTCACCCAAGAGATGACGGATTTAATGAATACTATGAAAATTTATCAAAGAAAATCGGAGGACTTATATAATGCCGATTAGAGAAAAATCATTTCGTATAGGCTGTGGAAGATACTTGCAGGAGGCGGGAATACTGCAAAATCTAGGCTCAGAGGTTCTGCGGCTGGGTAAAGCACCCCTGATAGTCGGCGGCAAAACCGCATTGTCTCTTACCCGCTCAACAATTGAGCAAAGCGTTGCCGGGGCATGCCCTCGCTACCGTATAGAAACGCACAGCGGAACCTGCAATGAGGAGGATGCAAGAGCCTTTGGCAAGCTTGCCTTGGAGGAAGGCTTTGACGTTATTGTGGGTGTAGGCGGAGGCGTTATCATGGATTTCGCAAAAATGATAGCCCACTTTGCCTCCCTTCCGATAATAAACGTACCTACCTCGTCCGCAACCTGTGCCGCCTACACTCCGCTAAGTGTCATGTATACCAAAGAAGGCCGTACGGTAGCCAGCTTTCATCATGAATGCGAGGTAAATGCCGTATTGGCAGATACAGACGTTATATCTACACAGCCGCCAAGGCTCTTGCTGGCAGGAGTATTTGATGCTATGGCTAAATATCTGGAGATAAAACATCGCTACAGAGGCGAGAGTACAGATTGTCCTTTGGGGCTTGACTTTGCCTTCACGTTATCGGAACGCTCGTTTGAGGTACTCTCTGAAAAAACCGATAGTTGCCTTTCGGATATTCAAAACCGAGATTCCGGTGATTCTGTTGAGCAGGTCGTATTTACAACGATTGCCGCAACCGGAGTAATCAGCGGTATAGCCCGAGGCTCTAATCAATGTGCTCTGGCTCATAAATTTTACGAGATTACGCGAGTGCTTTTTAACGAAGCTTCAAAGCATTATCTTCACGGAGAGATTGTAGGAGTGGGACTTCTTTTGCAAAATTTCTATAATAATGAAACCGAGAGAAACACCGACCTTTTGAAGCTTATGAAAAAGTATTCTATGCCATACCGTGTAAGTGACTTGGGGATTGAGCGTACGGAAGAAAGCTTCTATGAATATTTTAACCGCATAAAAAACAGCAGCGCAATCAACGAAGAAAACAGAGACGAGTGTGAAAAACTTGCCATTGCGCTCCGCTATCTGTGGGACGTAAAATAAAATTGAGGAGAAAAATATGCTAAACAGAGAAGAAATAATAAAAGACATCGAAGAAAATAAGATTATCGTAATTTTGCGCGGATTTTCCACTGAACAGCTAATACATTCTGTCGATGCAATGGAAAAAGGCGGCATAAGGCTTGTTGAGGTTACGTTTGATCAAAGCGGAGCTACAAGCGATGATATGACTGCTAAGTACATTCGTGCGCTAAAGGAAAGGTTTGAAGGCAAGGTCAGAATCGGCGCGGGTACGGTTATGAGCGAGAAGCAGGTTGAACTTGCATATAATGCAGGCGCAGAATTTATCATTTCTCCCGATTGCTATGAGGCTGTTATCAAAAAGACTTGCGAGCTCGGAATGGTATCGATTCCGGGAGCTATCACTCCAACTGAAGCGGCGAATGCACACCGTTTAGGTGCAGATTTCGTAAAGCTCTTTCCCAACTCCGAGGTTAAGGTTTCCTACCTCAAGGCACTTGTGACTCCTCTTTCGCACATAAAATTTCTTGCTGTCGGGGGTGTGAATCACGAAAATATGAAGGATTATTTTGCTGCAGGCGCAAAAGGAATAGGCGTTGCAACCGCTATTGCCGATAAAAAATCAATCATCTCCGAGAATTATGAGGAAATTACGCGGCGCGCAAAGCTGTTCACTTCGCAGCTCTGAATTTAAGTTCTATCTTTTAGTTAACATTTTTATTATATAAGGTTGAAAAGCAACAAGTTTTAATGTATAATCTAACGTGAAGAAAAGCATACCTGAGGAGCTTAGTATTAATAATGGCTATAATACTTGACCGTCAGTTAAGAGAACAGATACCGTGTAATAATAACGAATTTCCGATAACGTATTTTCACGATGAGCTTGCCTCTTTGCCAAATCGCGCAGGCCCTCTGCATTGGCATCCTGAATTTGAAATTGCTACAGCAACACTTTGCTCCCTAGATTTTCAGGTAGGGCAGGAGCATATTATACTGGAAGCAGGGGACAGTATTTTTGTAAACGGAAGTATTCTTCACGGAATTAAGCAGCTTGACGGAGATATCCCGGAGCCTATGCCCAACATCGTTTTTTCGACAGGCGTGATAGCATCGGATATAAGTACGATTAATCAAAAATATATTAAGCCTACTTTAAGCTGTGACTTGCTGCCGTATATCGTTTTTCACAGCAAAGATGCAAAGTGTATGGAAATTAATCGCTTGATAACCGAAATATATCAAAAACTGGACCGTAGGGAAGGGTGCTATGAGATGACCGTTCAGCGCAACCTTAGCTATATTTTTGAGTATATATTCAACAGCTTTCAGATTTTTCCAAAATGCAAAGCCTCGCGAATACAGATCACGGCGCAGATTAGAATTCAAAAAATGCTTTCGTATATCTACGAGCATTACAGAGAATCGGTCACGCTTGAGGATATTGCAGGTGCTGCTAATATAAGCAGAACAGAAGCCGGACGATGCTTTAATGCGTATATGGGCTGCTCGCCAATCGAAGTGTTGATACGTTACCGCCTACAGACTGCGCATAAATTTCTTACTGAGACCAATCTCACTCTGGAGGAAATCAGCCTTGAGTGCGGATTTCATTCGGTAAGCTATTTTATCCGTCAGTTCAGAAAAAATTACGGTCACGCCCCTGGAAGTTATCGCACTTTGGGTAAATAGTGCTTGTTTCTGGTGCTTAAGTGTCTTTTATCTCTTAGCTTTTGATGATATAATACTATATAAGTATTATCTCTACAAGGAGGCATTATGAGCGAAACCAAAAAATACAACAAAACGCTGCTTGCGTGTTATCTTGGCTTTATCACGCAAGCAATATCAGCAAACTTTACACCGCTTTTGTTTTTGACGTTCAAGGCAAGCTATGAAATTTCGCTTGAAATGATTGCAATTATTCCTATGGTGTTCTACCTAACACAATTGCTCGTTGACCTGGTGGCAGTAAAATTTGCTGACGTCATCGGATACCGTACCTGTGTTGTAGCTTCGCAGGTCGTTTCTGCTCTGGGACTTATTCTGATGGCATTTCTTCCGGAATTGCTCCCCAGTCCTTTTATCGGCATTATCATTTCGGTAGTTCTATATGCAATTGGCAGCGGACTTGTTGAGGTTTTGCTCAGCCCAATAGTTGAAGCTTGTCCTTTTGAGAATAAAGCGGGTGTTATGAGCCTTTTGCATTCCTTTTACTGCTGGGGTGCCGTTGGTGTTATTCTCGGTTCAACTGTCTTTTTTGCAATATTCGGTATGGAGCACTGGCAGATTCTTACGCTTATATGGGCAATAGTGCCGCTATTTAACAGCTTTAATTTCCTGTTTTGCCCAATAGAACGGCTCGTGGAGGACGGAGAGGGAATGAGTGTCGGTCAGCTCTTCAGGCTGCCTCTGTTTTTACTTATGATTATGCTTATGATATGCGTAGGAGCGTCTGAAGCAACGATGACGCAATGGGCATCAGCGTTTACTGAATCCGCGCTCGGTGTTTCCAAAACAATAGGTGACTTGGCAGGACCGTGTCTCTTTGCTGCATTTATGGGACTGTCACGTGTATTTTACGGCAAGAAAAGTGAGAAGCTTGATCTGACTAAGATTATGCTTGTCTGCGCTTCAATGTGCGTTGTGTGTTATTTGCTGGCAGCTCTGTCGCCTGTTTCGATTATAGGTCTTATCGGCTGCGCTCTTTGCGGATTGGCAGTTGGAATTATGTGGCCGGGAACTATCAGTATTTCTTCGCAAAAGTGCCCCAGGGGCGGAACTGCTATGTTTGCCTTTTTGGCATTGGCGGGAGACCTTGGCGCAGCGCTCGGTCCCGGCTTGGTTGGCACAATAGCAGATTCAGCAGGAGGCAATCTGAAAACAGGCTTGCTTTTTGCTACCGTATTTCCTGCGCTTATGATTGTAGGTCTTATCCTTCTTATCAAAAAGCTCGGCAGAGCATCTCAAGCAGAAGATTCATCTAAATAAAAGTTTTTATAAACAATGCGGCTTATGATAATTTTATTGACTGTGCCATAATCTGAAAATTTAATATACAATATCGTAGGGCTGTCGCTTAGTTACAGCCAAGTAAAAAACGAGTGGAGATGCTAAAAATCGGCATCTCCACTTTTTGCTGTTTTTATCTTGATTCTACTGAATTTCGTACCTTTTTATGTAAAAAACAAAAAAATAACGTAAAAAATTGATTTTTTTCTAAAAAATACCTTGACAAAGCTCAAAAAATGTTCTATAATCTAAATGAGCCAAACGGCTCACAAAGAAAAGGAGGGCAAAATGAGGTCAAAAAATACAGCTCATTACTCAACGATTGTCAACTACGTCAATCGGTATTTTGACGATATCGGCAGATCGCCTTCCACAAGAGAGATTGAGGCAGGGACGGGCATTTCCCGACCTACAGTCCAGAGATATCTGCGTGAGCTTTGTGAGCGAGGCGAGCTTGAATATGACGGGCACCGCGGCATTATAACCGACTATATGCGCACAGCTACCGAGGGCACTAGCCGCGTTCTGATGGGAAACTCAATTCCGTGCGGTATGCTTAACGAGGTGTGCGATGCCGAGCTTGAGAGCATCAGAATGCCAACAGCGCTTATCGGAAACGGTGATTTCTTTCTTCTTCACGCAAGAGGCAACTCTATGATAGGAGCGGGCATTGATGACGGAGACCTCGTGCTTATCAAAAGATGCGAGAGGGTGCGTGAGGGGCGAATAGCTGCTTTTCTGTACGATAACTCAGAAACAACGTTAAAGCGATTTAAACAGGACAAAAACGCAATATATCTTATTCCCGAAAATGACGAAATGGAACCGATTGTTATAAGAGGCAATGACCGTGAACGCCTCGTCATTCAGGGAGAAGCAATAATGGTTATGAAGGATCTTTAAGGACGGAGGAGAAATTATGAAAAAGTACATCGTTACCTATACTAAGGATTACGGAAACACGTTTGAATATCGCGAGGTTGAAAGCGACTCGTATACTTCAGCATATGTTATTGTTGATTTAACTCTTCCTGCATATGCGGCTATTACGAGCATTAATCCGGCTTAATTCAAATTGGAGCTGAGATTTTTTATGAATATTAAAAGGGTGAAAATCCAAATGGATTTTCACCCTTAAGTTTTTTAGTTATTATTCGCAGCCGCAGCCGTCCTCGTGAGTGGGAGTTCTGGTTGCTCCGCAGCCGTTGCATACGGCATCGCAAGCATTATCCCAAACGTGCTCGGGTTCTATAGCTGCTCCGCACTTGTCGCAGGTCTTGTCACACACGTGAGAACCTTTGTGCTCGATCGGTCTTGTTTCACCGCATACGTTGCAATCGGGATCGCAGGGATTATTTTCGTCATACTGATGCTCGGTTACTCTGGTCTCACCGCAGCCGTTACATTCGGTATCACAGTCGTTGTCCCAAACGTGCTCGGGCACTCTTGTCGCGCCACAGCCGTTTTCACATTCAGCTACGCAAGAGGTTGAATAGAGGTGTCCTGCTTCTCTGGTTTCACCGCAGACGTTGCAATCAGGATCGCACTTAAGATTATCGTAAATGTGCTCGGTTACTCTGGTCTTTCCGCAGTCGTTACACTCGGTATCGCAGGAGTTATCCCAAACGTGCTCGGGCACTCTTGTCGCGCCACAGCCGTTTTCACATTCAGCTACGCAAGAGGTTGAATAGAGGTGTCCTGCTTCTCTGGTTTCACCGCAGACGTTGCAGTCGGCATCGCAATAAGGATTATCGTAAGTATGCTCAGCCACTCTTGTTGTGCCGCATCTGTTGCAGCGGAAATCCTTGCAGGTGTCGTCCCATACGTGAGGAGCTTCTCTTGTCTCACCGCACTTGTTACAGTCAACGTCACAGCCGTTTACGTAGTAGGTGTGCTCAGCTGTGTTATCTCTCTTGTATTCGCAACCCTCTACGCTGCAGAATACCTGACAGTCGGAATTAAATACGTGCTCGGTTACTCTGGTCTTTCCGCAGTCGTTACACTCGGTATCACAGTCGTTATCCCAGGAGTGAGGAGCTGCTATTTCAAGTCCGCACACGTCACAGAAATCATCGCAACTGTGAGAAGTCTGATGTGCCGTTGCTTCTCTTGTAAATCCGCATTCACTGCAAACGTCACAGTTGGTTGAGTAGTTGTGTTCGGTTACTCTTGTTTCGCCGCATTCGTTACACTCGGTATCGCAAGCGTTATCCCATGCGTGAGGAACGTCATCGGTTGTAAGATATCTTACGTTAGCACAATCGGGGTTGTTACATTCTGCATCGCAACCGTTGTCGTAATCGTGAGGAGCGATTCTTGTATTCTTACAAGCATTGCACTCTGTATCGCAATTGTTATCGTAAAAATGGAATCCTTCCGTGGGCTCCGTACGCTCAAAACCGCAGTACTCACAGTCGGCATCGCAGTTACCAAGATAAAGGTGTTCTGCTTCTCTGGTTTCGCCGCAGACGTTACATTCAGAACTGCACTCGTATTCGTAGCTGTGTCCGGTGGTATCTCTTTGATATCCGCATCCCTCTACGCTACAGAATTCCTGACAGTCAAAATTGAATACGTGCTCAATGCTTCTGGGCATTCCGCAGTCGTCACACTCGGTATCGCAAGCGTTTTTGTAGTTATGCTCGACTACTCTTATTTCACCGCAAACGTTACAGGAGGTATCGCAGGGGTTATTAGCGTCATAGATATGACCTACGTCTCTGGTTGCGCCGCAAGCATCGCACAGAGCATCGCAGTCGCTTTCCCAAGCGTGAAGAGGAGTTCTGACTTCATCGCAATTGTCACATTCAGCATCGCAGTCGTCGTAATATCTGTGCTCTGGAGCTCTTTCTTCACCGCATTCGTTACACTCGGTATCGCAATCGTTATCCCAGCAGTGCTCAGCCGAGGCAGCTCTGTTAGTGCCGCAAATGTCGCAAAGGTTATCACAATCGCTTGCCCAGTCGTGAGGAATATCCTCTTCGGAGGTGTATCTTACAAATCCGCAGTCGTTGCAGTCCGCATCGCAAGCGTTTTCGAAGTTGTGTGTATCGGAGAGAGGAATTCTTTCAAATTCCTGGCAAACGTCACATATTGCATCGCAATCGCTGGAATATTTGTGAGGTGCTACTCTTTCTGCACCGCACTCACAAACGGTATCGCAAGCGTTTTCGTATCTGTGAGGAATTATGCTTCTACTTGCGTAGCAGTTGGGAGTAAGGCATACAGCGTTACAGCCCTGGCCGTTTTCATCGTCACCAAAGTTGTGAACAACCTCTCTTTCTTCTCCGCACTTGTTACAAGTCTTGTCGCAGCTATTGTCGTATTCGTGGTTGGCAAATCTTACGTAATCACAATTTTCATTGCCGCATACAGACTGACAGTCGCTGTCGAAATAGTGGGTGGGAATTCTTGTCGCTCCGCAAACACAAAGAGCATCGCAGTCGTCTTCCCAATAGTGAGGAGCTTCACGGAGTTCACCGCAAATCTCACAGTTTGAAATACAGTCGTTGAGATAGGAGTGTGTTATATTTCTGGTATGCTCACACTCGTTACAGGTAGTATCGCAAGCATTGTCGTACGTATGAGGAGCAATGCGCTTTTCGTTACATCTGTCACAGTCGGTATCGCACCTGTTGGTATAAACGTGGGAGGTATCTCTGGTGTAGGAGCAGGCTTCAACGTTACAAACCTTGTCGCAGTCGTTGTCAAAGCTATGCTCGGTTTCTCTTTCAAAGGTACAACCTACAACGTTGCAGGTAGGATCGCAAGCATGGTCGTATACGTGGCTGACCTCTCTCTTTGCACCGCAGCTGGGGCAAACAGGGTTACAGTCAAGTCCCCAGTTGTGATCGAGAACGGTTCTCAAATATCCGCATTCGTTACATTCGGCATCGCAATCGTTATCCCATCTGTGAGGAATAGCATTGCTTGTGGGATATCTTACTTCATTACAATTCGGGTTGTTACAGTCGGGATCGCAGTCGTTGTCATACTCGTGAGGAGGTATTCTCGTAGCTCCGCAGATGTCACATTCGGAATCGCAAGCGTTCGTCCAGTGAGGAGCTACTCTAATGTATGCACAGCCCTCTCTGTTACAGGAGTTGTCGCAATCGTCCTGATAAAGATGCTCAACAAGCCTTACGTACGAGCATACGTTACAAGTGTCGTCACACTCGCGGTCGTACACGTGCTCGGTCACTCTTACGTATCCACAGTTTACGCGAATTCCCTTGACGTTACATTCTGTATCGCATGCATTATCAAACTGGTGCTCGGTTACTCTTACGTATCCGCAGCCCTTGTTGCACTCGGTATCGCAATCGTGATCAAATTCATGCTCGGTTACTCTTACGTATCCGCAATTGGGGTTATTACAGGTAGCGTCACAGGCATTGTCGAAATAATGCTCCGGAACTCTTACCTCAAGGCAGATGGAGCAGTCCTTATCGCAGTTATCGGAGAAGGAATGCTTTACGTTGGTTCTTACGTAACCGCAGATGTTACATACGGTGCTGCAATCGGTGTTGTAATCGTGTACCGTGAATCTTTCAAAATCGCATTCGGGGTTATTACACTTGGTGTCGCAAGCGTTATCCCAGAAGTGAGAAACGGATCTCTTAGTCTTACAAACGTTACACTCGGTATCGCAATCGTGGTCAAAAGCGTGGCTGAGACCGCCTCTTTCGTTTCCGCAGTCTTCACAAATGGGGTCGCAGTCGTTAATGTATCTGTGAGGGGGAACTCTTACCTCTCCGCAGTTGTTACAGTCGGAATCACAGAAACCGGAGTAAACGTGCGCGGTTTCTCTTACAAAGTTACAATTCTCATTGTTACAGTCGGCATCGCAGCCATTGTCGTATACGTGAAGAATATCGCGTCTGAAATCGCAATCGCTTGCATTACAGTCCTCGTCACATTCGTGGTCGAAGAGGTGATCTGCGTGCGCCCATTTTGCGACCAGAACCATATCCTCATTAGCAGTCATTGTGTTGAAATTCCAGATGGTTCCGGAACACATCCAATCAACAACCTCGTAGCCTGCTTTTTTGGGAACACTGGGTGCAACCAGCTTTGAGCCTACTGCAACCGTCTTTGTTTCGAGAACGACACCGCTTTCGGTTTCGAAGGTTACCGAAACCTCCTTGGAGCAGGCCGTGAAACAAAACATAAGCGCAGTCAGACACAAGGTCAGAAGCAATATTTTGATTAAACCTTTTCTCATAACTATTCCTTTCGTAGAGCTTACGCTATGAATATAAATTAAATTTTATCAAGATTAGTGAAACTGATGCTTACGCTTCGGTTTTTTTAGCGCCGCATACGGTGCAGGACTGTCCGCCGTTTTCGTCCTCTTCAAATGAGTGCTGGACTTCGGTATCTCTTTCGTGGTTACAGTCGTTGCACACTACGTCACAATCACCGGAGAACATATGAGGAGCATCTATTGCTTCGTGGCATGCGTTACACTCGGTATCGCAATTGTTATCTGTAACGTGAGGAGGCTTTCTTGTGGTTCCGCATTCATTGCAGTGAATATCACAGGGGCCATCCCAGAAGTGTTCAACCTCTCTTATCTCACCGCATTCGTTACAATCGATATCGCATTCGCTACTGTAAACGTGATCTGCAGTTCCCTTATATCCGCAAGACTCGCAAACAAAATTGCAGGAATTTTCGCCCATATGAGGATCTCTTATTGCCGAGCAAATGCTGCATATGGGGTCGCAGCCCTCTGAGTGAGGAGCAACTCTCGTCTCACCGCACTCGTTACAGTCTGAATCACACTCGTTTGCCCAAATATGAGGAGCAACTCTTATCTCGCCGCACTCGTTGCAGCTTGTATCGCAATCGTTATCGTAAACGTGCTCGGAGGGAGTTCTTACAGCTTCGCAGTAGTTACATACTATATCGCATTCATTGTCGTAGTCGTGTTCTGCGGTTGCTTCTCTCTTCTCACCGCAGTCGCACGTGTCATCACACTCGCTTGCCCACTTGTGAGGAGCTTCTCTTACCTCGCCACAGCTATTGCAATCTGCATCGCAGAGGTTGTCAAACTTATGAGCATAGGCAACT
Source organism: Eubacteriales bacterium (assembly GCA_045594785.1). Lineage (GTDB taxonomy): Bacteria > Bacillota > Clostridia > Oscillospirales > CAG-272 > UBA1740. The sequence goes on along the minus strand of JAZNZE010000006.1, from coordinate 10,919 downwards.
CTGGTGAAGGTGCATCCCTCTGCCTCGCAATCGGTGTCGCAATCGTTTGCCCACTCGTGAGGAGCAACTCTTACCTTGCCACACTTATCACAATCTGCGTCGCAGTTATCATCGTACTTGTGAGGAGCAACTCTGATAGCGTTACAGTAGTTACAGTCTATATCGCATTCGTCTGAGTAGTCGTGTTCTACGTCTTTTCTTTCGAAGGTGCAGTCGGGATTAGAGCAGCGCGTAGCACAGGCACTTGCAAATTTGTGGGGTACCTCTCTTGTCTGGCCGCATCCGTTACAAGTTTCGTCACAGTCGTGGTCGTAATGGTGAGAGGTGTTTGCTCTTGTATACTCGCACTTGTTACATTTGTTATCACAAGCGTTAGAGTATTCGTGCTCAAGAGCTTCTCTTACCGCACCGCAGCGGGGGCAAACCGTGTCTTCACAGCTGATATATCCGTGCGCCTTGGAACTTACTTCTCTTATCTCACCGCACTTATTGCAGCTATCGTCACAGTCAAAGGAGTAAGTGTGCTGGGTAGCTCTCGTTTCTCCGCACTCGTTACAGTCGGAATCACAACCGTTATCGTAAACGTGATTTGCAGGAGTTCTTTCATACGTGCAGCCTTCGTTCTTACAGGTAGCATCGCAGTTATTGTCATAATCGTGTTCAGCTGCAACTCTTGCGGTAAAGCATACCTTGCAGAATTTTGCGCATACGCTGACGTATTCGTGACTTGCTGCTCTGACAGCTCCGCAAACGTTGCAGTCGGAATCACAACCGTTCGTATAAGTGTGAAGCTTGCTATCCGCGGGAAGCTTGGCAGGGTCTACAACTCTCTGGAAAGCGCAAGAGGGATTGTTGCACTTGGTATCACCGCAATTGTCAAATACGTGAGGAGGAACTCTCGTATCTTTGCAAACGTTACAGTCGGAATCACAGTTGTTGGTGTAGGTATGTACAATGCCGGGATTCTTCTGATTACAAACGTTGCACTCGGTATCGCAGGCACTGTCGTATTTATGATTTGCGTTTGCGTTTGTGCGTCCATTGCAAATTAAGCAGTACTCACTGCATGCAGCTGCATAAGTATGAGTGACGTTTCTTGTGAAATCACAGTAGTTGCAGGTAGAATCGCAGGCCGCGGAAAAACTGTGAGCAGCCTCGGGATTGGTGTGATTGCATCCCACAACGTTACAAAGAGGATCGCAGGGGGAATCGTAAACGTGCTCGGTGGTTCTTGTTGCTCCACACTCATTGCAATCTGTATCGCAGCCGTGATCGTAAACGTGCTCTCCGACAGCTCGTGTTTTTTTGCAGAGAGGGTTGTTACAAACCTTATCGCAGTCGTTGTCATATACGTGAGTGATTTCTCTCTCAGCGCTGCATTCTTCTCTGTTGCAGTCGGTATCGCAAACGTGATCGTAAACGTGAAGAGGTTCTCTTACGAAGTTGCATTCTTCAAGATTGCAGTCGGTGTCGCAAGGGTTGTCATACACGTGAGTTGTATGCTCCCACTTTGCAACGAGGACCATATCGCCCTCAACCTTCATTGAGTTGAAATCCCACTCGGTTTCACCGTACGTCCAGCCTACTATTTCGTAGCCGGGACGCTCCGGGGACACGGGCGCTATCAAGCAGTCACCGTTCTTGAATTCCTTGGTCTCAATCACAACACCGGGCTCGGATTCAAACGTAACCGTTACGCCTCCGAAGCACGCGGAGAGGCAGAAAGCCAGCAGAGTGATACACAAGGTCAAAAGTAATACTCTGAAAAATCCCTTTTTCATAACTTTTCCTTTCGTTAGCACGCGCTAAATTTATTATTTTGTTTATAACGAATTTGTTATATATATTATATTAACATTTAGAGCGAGCAAAGTCAAGGGATTTTGGAAAAATAACTACAATTAATATTAAAAAAATATTTTTACTACCCTGCGTGACGAAACAAACTGTGCTGCTGTAAATAGACTAAGAAAGATTAACTAAAAAGCAGAAAGGCAGACGTGACGGCGATTTAAAAATAGAATGTGGTAAAATGTAACAAATTTACGCAGAATAAAATGTGCAAAACGCCAATAAAGGTTTACAAAAAAGGCTGCAAAAACTGAGTTAAATAACGGTTTTTGCAGCCTTTTGACTATTAAAATCTAAATTAAAGTGCTATCAGTGAGCGTCGTGGGTAGAGATGCTTTTAATTACCGGCGCGTTTATAATATTACCTTCATCATCAAATTCGAGGTCTTCTATTATTTCTTCTATTATGGACATGCCGGAGATGATTTTTGCAAACGCAGCGTATTTTCCGTTAAGCTCGGTTGCATTTTCTGTTGCTATGAAGTACTGAGTACCGCCGGAATTATAGTCCTCGCCTCTTGCGGCAGCGATAACACCGCGTCTGATGGAAATTCTGTTATCAACGTTATTTTCCGAGAATTCGCCTGTAAGTCCGTTCGGACCGTTATCTGCGGAACGCTCGCCGAAGTAAAGAAGTCCGTCCTTAAAGTCACGAATGGGTTTTCCTTCAAGACGTTTGATGGAATCAATAAAATGCTTGACTGTTTTGGGGGCGTCGTCTTCGCTTCCGTAAAGCTCAATATGTATAGAGCCTGTGTAGCCTTCAAATTCGAGGTTGACGTGATTTGTAGCTTCAGGGCGGTAATCAAGCATTCCGAGAGGGACGCCTATTGCGAATACTGCACCAACTATAACGGCAACGGCGACGGCTATTGCAATAATAGGCACAAGCTTCTTCTTTAATTTCTTTTTGCGCTCAACATCAGCTTTTGCCGCCTTTGCTGCAATCGTTTTTTCGGTTACGTAATTTGAATTTTTCTTTTTGCTTGCCATTTTGGTTTCTCCGTGTTTAGTAATTCTACCGCTTACAGAAAAACGGTAAGTTGTAAGATAATTATAGAATAAATGTTGTTCGTTGTCAAGGAAAAATCTTGTTTTCTATTGAAAACACTTGGGTGTTATGCTACAATAATCATAAAGTGCGGCAGAAATTTTGAAAGGATAGAATAATATGATAGGATACACCGAGAAGTATTTTACGGAAGACGGAAGCGTGTGGTTTCCCATAATGGGAGAATATGAGTTTTCCCGTACCGAAAGAGGCGAATGGGAAAAAGGAATTGCGAAAATGAAAGCTCTCGGCATCAATACGGTTCAAACCTACGTCATATGGCTTCACCACGAGGAAGTGAAGGGGCATTTCAATTTTAGAGGCAATAATAATCTCCGTGCTTTTATACGGCTTGTTAAGGAAGCAAAAATGAAAATGTGCCTGCGTGTCGGCCCATGGGTTCATGCGGAACTTCGCGGTGGAGGCTTTCCGGATTGGGTATACGAATCGGGCTATAAACCAAGGCAAAATGATTCTGCATATTTTGCTGACGTAGAGCGATATTTTAGGGAAATATACCTTCAATGTAAAGGATACTTTGCATCTGAGGGCGGTCCGATATTTTCAATTCAGGTCGAAAATGAGTACAGACGTTACATTGCAGGCTCATCGGAGGAGAGTAATAAGCACATAAACATTCTTATAAAAATGCTTTGCGACATAGGCTTTGACGTTCCGATTTACATAGGTACGGCTTGGGGAAATTCGGTTACGGGAGAGGCTCTTCCTACTTGGGGAGAATATGCTGCGCAGCCATGGGAGCAGCACGCGGGGGAACTGCCGGCTAACAGCGCATATCTGATAGGAACCAATCCGAACGAGGTACCTGTGGGGGAGTACAAGGAACGTCCTGCAGCTCTTGGAGAAAACGAGCTCGTAAAGACGAACGTTCCGTACCTTACCATAGAGCAGGGCTCGGGAAATCAGCCTACCAAGCTGAGACGACCGATAGTTACGGGAGAGGACAACGGAGCAATGCTTTTTTGCCGTCTGGCTCAAGGGCTTGTAGGAATAGGCTATTACGTTTTTCACGGCGGAATAAATCCTGTCGGTGTTCTTTCAACTACCGAGGAATACAGGGACGAAGAATATATGAACACCCGCTACGGGTACTTTTGCGACCTCGCTGAGAGAAACTATGATTTTCAGGGTGCGGTAAGCATGTATAACCGTATAACCGAAAACGGAAGAGAACTGAAAATATGGAATACGTTTGCAAACGAATTTAAGGAAATACTTTGTAAGGCTGACGTGAAGCTTGGAGAGGGAAATGCTACCGACCCCGAGGATCTTGATTCTCCCAGATATTCGGTAAGAAAAAGCGGCAGCAGCGGTTTTCTTTTCTATAACAATTATCTGCGCCGCAGAAAAATGCCGTCAAAAGAGATAAAAGGCTTTAGCTTTGATGCGGAAAATGAAAAAATTATACTTCCCGATGTCGTACTGGGAGACGGTGAGTATATGGCGTTTCCGTTCAACCTGCCGTTTGGAAACTGCGTGCTCAGATATGCAACCGCAACACCTCTTTGCACTCTTAACGGTGATACGGTAGTCCTTTTTAATAAAATTGGAAAAGCTCAGTATGATAGCACGGGCGGTAAGGTTATCGTAATAAACAAGGAAGAGGCAAGGAATTCGTTTAAAATAAAAGCTTCGGGAAGAGAATATCTTATTATCACTGAAGCCGAGCTTTATCCCGAAGGTGAGAAGCTGAGATTTGAATATGCAAAAGAACCGACACTCAAAATCTATCCCAGGCCTATCGCAATAAACGGATTTGATTATGTTGGCGACTGCGGCGATTTTGCTGTTTTTAAAGCTGAAGACGAAAGATCGTCTGTCGGAGCTTCCTACAGAGAGAGCGAGCGTACCTCTGAATATACCGATTATACGGTAAGGGTTGCGTACGGAGAAGAAATAGCAGAGGAAGCGTATCTCGGTATTGATTTCGATGCCGACCTTGCTGAAATATATATAGACGGTGAAAAGGTAAACGATATGTTCTATACGGGCGTGCCGTTTGAGGTTTCCATGCGCTATCACGGATTCCCGAGAGAGTTTGTTGTGCGTCTTTTCCCCTTGGAGAAGGATAGAGAAATCTATCTTGAAAAACAGCCGCGATATGACGGGGCTGTTGCTTGTTCGCTTAACGGTGTCAGTATTGAGACTGTAAAATCGATTTTTATGGAGATAAAAAATGAAATTTAAACTTAGAAATTGTATAGACGGTCAGGCTGCTATTTACGAAACCGAGCTTGAGATAACGGAGAATGGAGGAATGCTAACCTTCGTGTTCAATGCGGAAAATTCGGAAAGCTTTTGCTGTGAGCCTGGATATAACAATATTCATTCGCTGGGTGACGTGTGCGAAATTCTTATAGGCACCGACCCTGAAAGAAGGGTATACTACGAAATAGAAATAAACCCCATAGGTGATCTTATGATAGCTAAGATGACAAACCACGGAACCGACCTTGCAGGAAAGCCTATACTTGATATAGACTTCGCTAAGGAACCGTTTATAACCGCTAGAGCCGATAAAACCCCAAGTGGCTACCGAGCAGAGCTTTCGTTCAATAAATGTGAAATATACACGGGCGAGGGCGAGATTTATTTCAACGCCTACCGTATAGAAACTGATGGAGGCGAGCCTGAAAAGCATCTGTTTGCTCTTAATCCGACAATGCAAGGAAGATTTCACGTTCCTGCAAAGTTTATTTATCTTGACGGTTATATCAACTGAAAATGTAACAAAACAAACATTTTACACCTTAAAGGAATGATTTAAAAGGCAAAAGCACGGGATCTGTAAGGAAAACTGTACGTGCTTTTGCCTTTTTTGAAATGTCGGTGATTTTCTTTTGAGCAAATTGGATTGTTAAAATGAATACGTAAAGCGTAACCGATTATAAAATCCCCATTAAACCAAACGGTAAAATGGGGATAGAGAACTATTTAGAGTTAATTGGAACGAAAAATCCAAATGCATCGGTAGAAAACCTGCCCACAACAAGTCTTGTGAGAATTCTGTCATCAGGTGCGAAAGCATCGGAGCGCGAGCCGGTACGCTTTATCATAAGTCTGAAAGGGTCTCCTTTTTCCATTCCCAGAGCCCTCATATCGAGGGTTATGGTGTAGTATTCAACGTCACCTTTTGTACTATACCTGCAACTAAGGGCATCTCTTCTTTTTTTAAGCTTTTTTCCAAAGAGCGAATAAGATGGGCTTTCATTCACTGTAAGCTCACCGTTTGAGAGGAATATAGGTGACGCTCTGTGGAAAAACTTAAATTCCGGGTCAATCTTTACCGTATCACCAATACCGGAAAGCGCGATTGTAAAAGTATATTTTTCGGAGCTTTGAGAGACCCTGATTTTTGTTTTGTCGGTTTCGTCTCCGTTTTCGTCAACAAAATTTTTCCATTCTGCAAGCTCGATATCACCTTCACTTATTTCGTAGCGTCTTGCGCCCTCTTCAAGTCCGTAATAGAAGGGAAGCGGAAGCTCGCCTCTCTCAATCCGCTTTTCAACCTCGGGGAATTCGGTTTCGAGAAGCTTTTTCATTTCGGAAATTCGCCATTTGAGCTTTTTCGGGAAAATCTTATATCCGTGTGCCTCTGAATGATATCCTATGCGGTTGTCCTTTTCGGTAATCGGTATAAGCGCTTTGCTTATTTCTATTTCGTTCAGAACTATACTTTTCATTTCAGAGAGAAGCGCAATTGGGTTATCCTTTCCAAGTGCAAGCTTATTTCTCAGATTGTAAAACTTAAATGTGTTAAGTCCGCTCTTAAATACATAGTTTGCAGCTTCTGCAACTACGCGCTGCTCTCTTCTCGCCTCGGTAGAAAAGTCTTTGATTTCAGAAAGCACGGTATAGCCCTTCTCCCATTTTTCCGAAAGCGTGCCGCAAAGGGTGATGACCTCCTCTAGTGTATGACTGTCGAGAATGCAATCGCAAACTCTGTCACCGCCCACCATATCGTCGAGCGTCCAGGTTGCAGGTAAGGGAAGGTCTATCGGCTTGAGGTGATACGGAGCGCATGGGCTGTCCTGCATTGTGCTGAACCATTCGAAATCAACTCCGATAGGAAAGTTGCGATAACCCTCTGTAAAATCAGCCCAGGCATCTGCAACCTTATTTGCATCATTACCCCAATATATTCCGGCAAGGTGACGCAGAAAGTCCTTTTTTTCAGGGAAGAAGGGCTCGAAAGCAAGCTCGCCAGCCGCCTTGTTCATGAGGCAGGGATAATTGCCGAAAAACCAGCATTGCATTACCCCGTGTATTGAGTTTTCATACATAAACTTGTATTTTTCATAAAGAAGAGCGGGGACCGGAACGTATGGAATTGTCGAAATCTCATGTGAAGAGCAAACCTGAATTTTTGCCCAAGTTTCGATACCTCTTTTTTTGTTATGGGAAAGGCAATCCTCGAAAAGCTTTCCCGGACCAACGTAGGAAAGCCAGTAGTCGTAAGCAAGGCGTTCCTCACCAAGCTGCATCTCGATTCCGAGATCCTCAAAGTTGACCAGATGCCTTACCGATTTGTCACGTGCAAGACAAGCGTCCTCAATATCTTCCTTTTTCCAGTTTCTCTGATCGTAAGTCCAGCTTATGTATTCAGCATCGGGATTAACCGATTTTATAGTATCTGCTATAGTTTTTTCAACAAACGTAAGAGTCTTTCCGAGACTTCCGAATTTCTTCTTGCATCTCTTGCAGTAGAGAGTGCTTGTAGAGGCACAGTGCGACTCGGCTTCACCGATCGAAAGGTTTATATATCCGGCAAGTCCGGGGGCTTCTGTAAACACCCTTGCAACTGCTTCTTTTATGTACGCAAGTCCTTTTTCTGTAGATGGACAAAGATGGCTTATCCAATTGTCTCCTTCGTCTCCGAGCATATCGGGGTGATTGTTTTTAAGTTTTTCGTTTTTATAGCTTGACGCGGGATCGACCGAGAACAGATAGGTTTTTATTCCGTATCTTCTGCATTTTTCAATAACCTCGTTGAGCTTTTTCATTCGTTTAACGGCGGTTTTTCCGTATTCGGGGACTATATCACTCTTGACTAGATGCTGTAAGGTTGCTCCAAGCCAGAGAGCGTTTATACCGTCATGCGCAAGTCTGTTGAGGTACTCATCGGGGTAATAGTCTATATCGTCTATGAGCTCGTTTTCGCTCTCCTCTATAGCTACGTGGCTTGCCGGTGTAAAGTAGCAGCGCGAAACTCTTGCGGTAATATGCGGGCGCCTTTTAATTTCGCCCAGAGGAAGTCTTGCTCCTTCGCGTCTTTGCATCTCGTCTTCAATGTAAACGAGCGCACGCCTTATACCCTCGGTATCTGCTGCGCTAACCTCGCAGCAGTTCTCGGATATACGAATTATATATTCTTCAAAGCAGGATGTTTGCTCGTGCTTTATGATGAATTTCTTGCCGCTATTGCAAACTTTTATTTGCATTATTGACATAAATCTCTTAAAATCTGCGTATGCAGTCTCGAGAAGTTCGTCACAAAATTCGATATTTAGGTTTAAAACCGAAAAGTCAACCTCGCCCACTTTCAAGGGCTCTTTATTCCACCTTGGCGGCATCTCGCTATGCAGGGGTCTTGATAGCTCCTCGGTGAAAGTCATCTTCGGTTGCATTTCTTTAAACGGGTCATAAAGCTGTCTGAATTTCATAATTTACTCCAAAAAAACAGAGGTAGTTTTTAGCTACCTCCATTTTAAACTATATGGGGTGTAAATGTCAATACTTTTTTAAATCATAAGTCCGGTTACGAGCGTGGAAAGCTCGGCAGGATTTTCAAGTGTCACACCGCTTATAAGGCAGGCTGTCAAATATAGAATACGCGCATACTTTTTAAGAGTTTCTTTATCCGTTTCGTAGAGAGCCTTGAGCTTTTCTGTTATCGGATGGCTGTGGTTTATCTCCAGCACTATGCTTGCTTTGGGCATATCGGGATTGTCACCGGGCATTCTTTTGAGGGTCTTTTCCATTTCAACGGACAGCTCTCCTTCGGTAGTGAGGCAAACGGCGTGGCTTGCGAGAGATGCAGTAAATCTTACCTCGCTTACTTCGCTGATTTCTTCCTTTATGAATTTAAGCATTTCTGCTTCGGATTCGTTTTTCTCTTTAAGAGCTGCCTTTTCCTCATCACTGGTAATGTCAAGAGCTTCATCGGAAACGTTTTTGAACTCCTTGTCAGCATATTTGCCGAGCATTTTAAGAGCAAATTCGTCAACGTCATCGGTGAGATAAAGTATTTCGTATCCCTTTGCTTTGACAGCCTCAACCCTGGGAAGAATATCTATTTTCTCACGGCTTTCTCCACAAGCGTAATAAATAGCCTTCTGTTCCTCTTTCATATTATCGGTGTATTCCTTTAAGGTTACGTATTTGTCCTTTTCTGCGGTATGGAAGAGAAGAAGGTCAACCAGCACGTCCTTGTGCATTCCGTAATCTGAATAGAGACCGTATTTGAGCTGAATACCGAAAGCATCGAAGAATTTTTCGTATTTTTCACGTTCGGATTCCAGCATTTTTGAGAGCTCACCCTTTATCTTCTTTTCTATGGCTTTTGCCATAATTTTAAGTTGACGGTCATGCTGAAGCGTTTCTCTTGAAATGTTCAACGTAAGGTCGGAAGAATCCACAAGACCCTTTACAAAAGAAAAATAATCGGGAAGAAGGTCTGCGCATTTTTCCATAATCATAACACCGCTTGAATAAAGCTCGAGTCCCTTCTCGTAATCCTTCGTGTAGTAATTGAAGGGAGTGTGCGAAGGAATGAAGAGAAGAGCAGTATAGGTAGCCGTACCCTCCGATTTCTGTGTTATAACTCTTGCAGGAGCTTCGAAATCATAGAATTTATCGCGGTAAAAGCCGGCATATTCCTCTTCCGTTACCTCACTCTGCGCCTTTTTCCAAATGGGTACCATGCTGTTGAGGGTTTCTATCTCATATTTATCCTCGTATTCACCCTCGGCGTCCTTTTTTGGAACGCTTTTTTTCACCTGCATTTTAATCGGATATCTGATATAGTCGGAATATTTCTTGATAAGTCCTCTTATGCGGTATTCGTCAAGAAATTCGGAATATCTTTCGTCTTCAGAATCTTCCTTAATATATAAGATTATTTCTGTACCGAAAGAGTTTTTGTCACATTCTCCTATAGTATATCCTTCTGCGCCTTCGGATTCCCAGATGTTAGCGATATCTGCACCGTATTGCTTTGAGCGAACTGTAATCTTGTCCGCAACCATAAAAGCAGAGTAGAAGCCAACTCCGAACTGTCCAATGATATCAACCCCTTCACTGTCAGCATTTTCACGCTTAAAGTCGAAAGAGCCGCTCTTTGCGATAGTGCCGAGGTTTGACTCAAGCTCTTCTGCACTCATGCCGCATCCGTTGTCCGAAATTGTAAGTGTGCGTGATTCCTTGTCGGCAGCTATATGAATTGCATAGTTTTCTTTTTCTACGGCAACGCTTGAATCTGTCAGAGAACGAAAATATAGCTTGTCTATTGCGTCAGAAGCGTTGGAAATGAGCTCGCGTAGAAATATCTCTTTGTGAGTGTATATCGAATTGATCATCATATCGAGTAGTTTTTTTGATTCTGTTTTAAATTGTTTCTTCTTCATTTTATATTTCCTCCAAAAGCTTTAGCACTCCTCGGACTTGAGTGCTAAAAACATTATATCACCATATAACTTTATTGTCAAGTATAATAAATAAAAAACACGAAAGCTTTCTGTCGACAAAAAGCAGTCTGTTGTTTTGTGCAATATGCACAATTTTTGGATTTTGTTTATGTTAAATTAGGCGATAAACCAGAAAAGTTTGAAAAAAGTCGTTTTTTTTGAAATTTCTCTTGACAAATTTAGAAAACTGGGGTATAATAGTCAAGCGCCTCAAGCGAGGCAGCGAACTTTGCTCCTTGAAAATTGAACAACATGAAATTTCGAGCACTGAAAAGTGCGAAAGATCTCGTTAAAACACTTTGAAAAAAGAA
>JAZNZE010000005.1:0-45609 GCA_045594785.1 Eubacteriales bacterium | reverse complement strand
CTTCGTCTTCCGTAGCTTCTTTAGCATTGCGGATTTCGGTACCACCGGTATGAGCAGCGGGAAGAACGGTATCTGCAACTTCGATTTCGGTATTTCCGTTTTCGTCAGAATAAATCTTTTCGCACTTAGTGCAAGTGAAATATTCGATATTACCGTCTTCGGTACAGGTGGCAGAAACGGCTTCGGTTTTTTGCATACTGTGAGAGTGAGGAAGCTTATTTGTAACCTCGCCGCTTGAAATCAAGGTATTGCAGCCAAGACAATAGGTGTCACCGGTGTAGCCTTCTTCCTCTTCTGTAGCTTCTTTAGCATTGCGGATTTCGGTGCCGCTGGTATGTGCAGCGGGAACAGTTACGTCTGTAACCACATTCTTTCCGTTAGCATCGGAGAACAGCTTGTCGCATTCAGAACATCTATAATATTCTATATTGCCATCCTGTGTGCAGGTAGCAGAATTTGCAGGAACCTTTGTAAGCACATGCGTCTGACCTTCGGGCTCACTGGAACTATCGGGATTTTTTGTTACGGTTTCACTGCATTTGTCGCATTTGCTGTCGCCATCAACGTCAGAGTGCTCACAGATATCAACCGAAGGTGTTTCGATATCCTCTTTGCATGATGTAAAAGCAAATGCAAAAGAAAACAGCGCAAACGCTGTTACAAACAAAAATGCTAATTTTTTAGTCATAACGGGCTCCTTTACCAATGTTTTAGTATGATTTAATTATATAAGAAAAATATTAGTTTGTCAATAAGTCTATACTAATATTGTGGTAAAATTGACACAACATTTCTTTAAGGAGATCGTTAAATGAAAAACAGAATAAAGGATTTACGAGAGGATATGGATTTTCGTCAATGCGACCTTGCCGAAGCAACGGGTATAGATCAGCGTACCATTTCAAATTATGAAACGGGAAAGACTTCCCCCGATGCTTATGCCTTAATAAAACTAGCTGATTTTTTTAACGTATCTATAGATTATTTGGTTGGTCGCACAAACCGTGATTTTTTCACGGAAGAAAAGAAGAAAAAACTTATAGAAAGAATACAATCCGATTTGAACGAATTGAAAAAAATTTAAATTTACGCTTTTTATCAAAAGAGAGGGTAGCTCAAGTCTAAGACTTTGAGCTACCCTCTAAAAATATGTCGACACTTTTTATTTTGCCTTTTTTCTAAAGAAGTTCATAGCTATGTAAGCAGCTATAAGCAGAGTTGCGCTTCCGGCGAGAATAAGGTACATAATAGGCTCAGAGAAGGTATAATCACCAAGATATAGATTGCAGTCTACAACGTCAGCCATAATGTCGGTTATGTCGGAAGGAATACCGGATGCGTTCATTTCCTCAAATACACCTCCGAGTGCATGATTTCGAAGCAGGGAGGTTCCGTAAGTTCCGGGCAGAAAAAGTACAGCCCTTTGCAGAGCGTCTCCGAATGAGGATATAGGCATATAAGCTCCGCAAATGAATCCGTAGCCTGCGCTTATGATTGTGCCTACTGCAGATATTTGTCCCTGAGTAGAAAGGAAATAGTTAATTATCGAAGATAAAGCAGTTCCGAAAAGCACGAGCAAAAATACGTCAAGTATTATGCAGAGCACGTCAAGAAAAGAAAGATACCAGCCGACTATCGCTTGATACACAAAGCAAAGCCCCGCTGCCGTGAAGCATATGATAAGCGTGGAGATAAGAGTTGCGGCATAGTAGCTTATGGAAAGCGTGCTAGACCTTACAGGCGATATAAGAAGATCCTTTGCAGTACCGTTCGCTCTGTCTTGAACCATAAGAAAATTTGAGCAAAAGGCTACGGTAACGCAGGAAACCGCGAGAATTGACGAAACAAGCTGACCGCCTACGAGAGCGTCAATCAGTCCTTCGTCTATTATGATTCCCTCAGGAACTCCTGCCATAAAACTATCTTTATATACGTTCGATAGAAAAGTGGCGTAGAGAACGAGCAGTATTGCGGGAGTAACTAGAGAAGTAAAGAACATTCCCTTATCCTTGAAGAAAAGCTTTATATTTCTCTTTATCAGAGTCAATGCGGTAGTCATTTTCACACCTCCTCGTTAAGCTTTTTGCCCGTAACCGAGAGGAAAACGTCATCCATTTTTCCTTTAGTTATCTCATAATCGGAGAATAGGTCGGGATTGTTTATTATCATCTCGGTTGCGGTTTTCGTGTCTGGGACAGATATTCGGAATGCGTCTCTTATCTTTTCATAGGGATAACCAAGCCTTTCGGCTTCTTTTTCTGTTATTCCGTAAATAACTGCAAAATCACCCGAATATGAGTTTTTCAGTTCAAGCGGCGTGCCTTCAGCTGCAATTTTTCCGGCATCTATTATTACCACGTAATCGGCATCTGCCGCCTCTTCCATATAGTGAGTGGTAAGGAAAACCGTCATATTTTCGCTTCTTCTAAGTGAAGAAATAACGTCCCATAGAATTTTTCTCGTTTGCGGGTCAAGACCTGTTGTGGGCTCGTCAAGCACAAGTATTTTAGGGCGGTGAAGAAGCGCTCTTGCAATGTCTATTCTTCTTCTTTGTCCGCCGGAAAGCTTGCCTACTGTTCTTTCTAGCAAATCTTCAAAGCCAAGAAGCCTTGAGAGTTCCTCTAATCTTTTTTCAAAATCCTTTCCCACTATACCGTAAAGAGCCGCTCTGCTTTCAAGATTATCATAAACTGAAAGCGGAGAATCGAGTACCGAGTTTTGAAAAACAACACCAATTTCGCACTTTATTTTGTCTATATTCCCGTCAAGGCTTTCTCCGTCAACGGTAATCGTGCCGCTGTCCTTTTGAAGCTGACCGCACATAATATTTATTGTCGTAGATTTTCCTGCACCGTTTACTCCAAGAAATGCAAAAAGCTCGCCTTCCTTTACTTTAAAGCTAAGGTCGTTTACCGCCTTAACTTCTCCGAAAGACTTAGAAAGATTGGATATTTCTATAATATCTCTCATAGTATCCCCCTTTTAGAAATTGTTGCTATAATTATGATATCATAATGATATCAAAAAGTCAAGAGGTTTTATAAAAAAAGCCCTCTTACATTTTAAGTGAGAAGGCTGATATTATATTTTAATTTTATACGTCACGGAAGCCTTTACCCATTATTTCACTCGTTTTTGTTATTATAATAAATGAGTGGGGGTCTATTTCCTTTACTTTTCTGCGAAGTCTAAGCGCCTCGGTACGTTTGCAAACCGTGATTATAACCTTCTTTTCTTCACCGGAATAAGCACCGCTTGCGTTATGTATTGTTGCACCGTGGTGCATTTCTTTCATTATGAATTCGTCTATTTCATCAGGCTTAGTCGTTATTATCGTAAACGCCTTGCACATATTCATTGAGTCAAGCAAATCGTCAACGACAAAAACCTTAGCAAAAAGTCCGAGCAAAGAGAAAAGTCCGGTCTCGATACCGTAAATAAAAATTGTAGACGCGGCAATAATCAGGTCGGAAATCAAAAGCGCTTCTCCAACGTTGAGATGCGTGTATTTTTTGAGTATAAGCGCCACTATATCCGTACCTCCGGAGGATGCATTACATCTGAAAATAATTGCAGCTCCGATTCCGGTAAGTCCAACGGCATAAACGAGTTCGAGCAGCGTGTATTCGGTTATCGGGCACTCGAGCGCTACGAAATGCTCAAACAACCAGTTCTGTACGGACATCATAAGTGAACAGTAAAAGGTGAGCGCACCGCATTTTTTACCAAGAATTATAACTCCTAAAATAAGAAGGACAACGTTTATTATTAGCATATATATCGCTTGAGAGATAGCAGGGAAGAGCTTAGCAAGAAGAATCGAAATACCGCTGACACCACCGGTTGCAAATCCGTTTGTTGATTTAAAAAAATAGATTCCTACCGACATCATAAGGATTCCGAGATTCAAAAATGCGAAGTATTTGACTAATTCGGTAAAATTCTTTTTTGAGCCGAAAATTTTCTTTAAATTCATAATAATCTCCGTTGCTTTTTACTTGCAACTAAAATTATAGCTAAAAACAGATGAATGGTCAATAATGCAAAAATTGCAAAAAACAGAGCTTTTTTTGACAATATGAACCTAAAATGAATTACGATTGTAAAGAAAATTCAAAATATAAAAGCGGTAATAAATTTTGACATATTTTGATTGACAAAAAACAGGGAAAGTGGTAAAATACTTTTAAACATAAAGGAAGGCGGAGCCGAAATGGATAAGCAAAATGCCGAGAAAAGAATAAGAGAGCTGAGAGCAGCTATAGAGTATAATTCTAAGCTTTATTATGAAAAAGATGCTCCGGTTATCTCTGATTATGAATACGATGCGATGTTCAGGGAGCTTTCCGACCTTGAATCAGAGTTTCCGGAATTTGATTTGCCGACCTCTCCGACAAAAAGAGTTGGTGGAAAAGCCCTTGATAAATTTGAAAAATATACACATACCGTAAAAATGGGAAGTCTGACTGACGTTTTCTCATACGATGAGCTTTTTGAGTTTGTAGAGAGAATAGATCAAAGTATAGAAAACGCAGAGTACTCTGTAGAGCCTAAGATAGACGGACTTTCGGTTTCTTTGACCTACGAAAACGGAGTTTTTGTAAAAGGCGCAACTCGCGGTGACGGTATTGTAGGTGAAGACGTTACAGAAAACCTGAAAACAATCAAAACTATTCCCTTAAAACTCAAAGAAAAAATTTCTCACCTTGTTGTAAGAGGTGAGGTGTATATGCCTAGAAAAGTATTTTTTGAGCTTAATGAAATCAGAGAGGCGGAAGGCCAGCCTCTTCTTGCAAATCCAAGAAATGCGGCAGCAGGATCGCTCCGTCAGCTTGATTCATCGGTGTGCGCTTCGAGAAGGCTTGCTATATTTGTTTTTAATCTCCAAGAGGGAGAGTTATATACGGACGGAAGGGTTTGTAAAACTCACGCAGAGTCTCTTGATAGGCTATCGGAGCTTGGATTTACAACACTTCCACACAGGAAAACGCTCAGAGGATACGAGAACATCGCCGAACACGTAAAAGCGCTGGGTGAGGCGCGGCCTGAATTATCATTTGATATGGACGGTGCTGTAATAAAGCTCAACGACCTTGATGCGAGAAAAATTGTAGGAGAGGGAACTAGCACACCTAAGTGGGCGGTTGCGTATAAGTATCCTCCCGAAGAGAAAGAAACCAAACTTTTGTCTGTAGATATACAGGTAGGCAGAACAGGTGTTCTCACTCCTATAGCAAATTTGTCACCCGTTCGTCTTGCCGGAACGACAGTCTCGAGAGCAACTCTGCATAATGCGAGCTTTGTGGCTGACAAGGATATCAGAATCGGTGATACCGTTGTCGTTCGTAAAGCGGGAGAGATAATTCCCGAGATTGTTTCTGCTTTGAAGGAAAAGCGCACGGGCGATGAGAAAATATTTGAAATGCCGGACACATGTCCTTCCTGCAATCACCCGGTAGTGCGTGATGAGGCAGGTGACGGAATTGCCGTAAGATGCGTCTTTGCCGGTTGTCCTGCACAGAAGGCAAGAGGTATTGTGCATTTTGCGTCCAAGGGAGCTATGAATATTGACGGACTAGGTCCTCAGGTGGTTGATCTTCTTTTGAAAAACGGTAAAATAGACGGCATAGCGGATTTGTATACTCTTCGCGTTGAAGATATTGAGGGACTTGAGCGAATGGGTAAAAAAAGCGCTGAAAATCTGATTTCAGCGATAGAAAGCTCAAAATCCCGAGGCCTTGAAAGACTTCTTTATGCTTTGGGTGTTCGTCAGGTTGGAGAAGTAGCTGCAGAGGAAATAGCTGCAAAGATGAGAACCCTTGATGCTTGCATTTCTGCAACCAAGGAGGACTTTACTGCTATATCCGATATAGGCGAGATAACGGCAGGAGAGCTTGTGGAGTTCTTCTCTGATGAAAACACCGTGGCACTTTGCGAGCGCCTTAAATCACTGGGATTGAAAACCGATGCGGTAGCGGAAGAAAAGCTTGATATTCTTGCAGGCCTTACCTTTGTTCTTACAGGAACGCTTCCTACGATGACTCGAGATGAGGCCTCGGCACTTATCAAGAAGAACGGCGGCAAGGTTTCCGGCTCTGTGTCAAAGAAAACGTCATATGTAGTAGCAGGTGAGGAAGCAGGCTCTAAGCTTACAAAAGCAAACGAACTTGGAGTTCCGGTGATCAGCGAAGAAGAGTTAAAATCAATGATTGAAAACTCAATAATGTAAACAAAAAATGTCAAAAGCAGGATTTTCAATAGAAAATCCTGCTTTTTAATTGTGCTATTCCGCAACGAAAATGTAAGGTGCGATTTCCTGATCGCCTCTGATAAAATAAAATTCAACGGAAGTGAAGTTTTCTGCAAGGTATGCCGAAAGAGCGTTTCTTTCGTCTTCGGTTGAATCCTTACCGTAAAAAATTGTAAGCATAAATTTATCATCTGCACATAAAAGCTTTTCAGCAAGTCCGAAGATAGCATCAAGCCTTTCTTGCATAGATATAACAATCTCTTTTTCTATAATTCCGATAGTATCGCCGTTGTTTATATGAACGCCGTTGATATCAGCATCTCTGATCGCAGGAGAGACGTACCCCGTGCTTATTCTTCCGATGGCTTCGATCATGCTGTCGATTATTTCTTCCGGTGTCTCGCTTTCCAGATTGGCTGACGATACGGCAACGTATCCTGCACCGGTGTTTTTTGCCGGAATAACGTGTATTTTTGCTTTTTCGTATATCTCGGCTGATTGCTCCGCTGCCAGAATGATGTTTCCGTTATTGGGAAGCACGAAAATATGCTCGGCATTTATTTTCTCATATGCATCAAGAAAATCTCCGGTAGAAGGATTATTGGTTTGACCGCCTTCTACTATCTGATCGACACCGAACTCTTTGAAAACCTCTGATATGCCGTTTCCGTTACTGACGGCTACAATACCGTAGCGTTTCTTTTCTTCGGGAGAGTTGTTTATTTCGGGTTCGCTTTTGTCTGTGCTTTTATCATCGTCCTTCAAATCGTTGTGCTGAACTGACATGTTTTCGATTTTTACGGTAATAAATTCACCGAAAAGTCTTGCGTGAGCAAGAACCTTCTCAGGTTCTTTTGTGTGAACGTGAACCTTGACTATACTGTCATTTTTAAAAGCTACTATAGAGTCTCCGATCCCACCGAGAAAAGCTTTAAGAGCTTCGATATCGAACTTGGATATATTAGTTTTTGCAGTTTGGAGTTGAAGAAGGAATTCTGTGCAGTATCCGTATTCCATAACGCTGTCGGGACCAAATCCCGAAATTGTCGGAGAAGAGGTTTTGTTAGTTTCCACAGGAAGCTCAAAATCAGGTATATCCTCCCCGTTCAGAACGCGGTTGAAGCCGTCCATAATGTAATAAAGACCCGCTCCGCCGCTATCGACTACTCCCGCTTCTTTCAGTATCGAGAGGGTTTCGGGAGTTCTGTCAAGGGATTTACGCATCTCTTCAACCAGATCTGCAAAAAGGGTTTTTATCGTACTGCTGGGTGTCAGACGCGAAACAGCGTATTCTACCGCCTCGCGAGCAACCGTGAGTATGGTGCCCTCTGTAGGTGTCATAACGGCGGTATATGCCTTATCAACACCCATTTCAAGCGCCTTTGCAAGAGATTTAGGACCTGCTTTTGCTTCGCTTTCAAGACCCTTTGCAAGTCCTGCAAAAAATTGCGAAAGTATAACTCCGGAATTTCCTCTTGCTCCGATGAGCATTCCCTGAGAAAACAGCTTCATTACGTCAGCGATGTAGTCGGTATTAACGTTTTCAATAGCTGCGAATCCGCTCTCAATAGTCATACGCATATTATCACCGGTATCACCGTCGGGAACAGGGAAGACGTTCAGGCGGTTTACTTCATCGGCATTTGTTCTGAGCTCAGATGTTCCGCCACGCACCATTTTGGCAAAAAGCTTGCCGCCGAGGTATTTTATGTTTCTTATTCCGCCCTTTTTCTGCGTGTCGTTTTTGGGGGGAGAATCCTTGGGCGGTTTTGTGTTTTTTTTCTTTTCTTTTGTCTTTGGGGGCTTTTCTTTTGCTTTAGTTGTCTTTTTAACGGTCTTTGTGGCCTCTTTTTTTGTTTCTTTTATCGCCTTTTTTGTGATTGTGGTTTTCTTCTTATCTTCCATATGCCTGTTCTCCAAAGTTATCTTTTAGTTCCCACAAAGAAAAGTGCGAGTGTTCCGGGACCTGAGTGTGCGCCTATGACAGGACCGACATCGGTTATAATTTCGGTTTTTGCTCCATGCTTTTCCTCAATTATTTTTGCAAGCTCTTTAGCGTCATTTTCACAGAATGCGTGCGAAATATAAACAAGTCCGTTCTGCGCATCTTTTGCGAGCTCTGTATATTGATCTGCAAGAGCTTTTATAGCTGCCCGTCTTCCGCGAACCTTGCTCACGTTTATAAGATGTCCCTCATTATCAACGTGAAGAACCGGCTTTATACCAAGCATATTTCCAACGAAAGCAACGGCGGGGCTTATGCGTCCGCCACGCTTAAGATATACGAGGTCGTTAACTGTAAACCAGTGGCAAATGTTAAGCTTTATGTCTTCGATGTACTCAGCAACCTCTTCTATGTTTTTTCCTTCCTCTTTTTTGTTTAGAGCCAAGCGAAGAAGAAGGCCTTGACCTGCAGAAGCGCAAAGGCTGTCTACGGTTATTATTTTCCTTTCGGGGTACTTTGCTTTGAGAGCCTCTGCAGCAAGTCTTCCTGAGTTGTAGGTTGTGCTGAGACCGGAGGAAAAACCGAGATAAAGAACGTCAAAACCTTCCTTTAGAGCAGGCTCAAAGAGCTCGGCAAACGTTTCGGTATTTATGGCTGCGGTTTTTGCTATTTTGCCCTCTGTCATTTTTGTATAAAATTCGGTGATTTCCATCTCATCGTTTTTATATTCAACGTCAGAATCGGTGAATCTAAGTGTAAGAGAAGCCGAAGAAACCTCCCATTTAGAAAGAATTTCTTTCTTTATATCGCAAGCTGAGTCGGTATATATTTTGTAATTAGCCATATTAATATTTCCTTTCAGATATAGTATAAACCCCAAATCAATTAAAAAATGTCGTTTTTGATGTTTCGTTTGCTTTTTTTGCAAATTTCTTGCATATTTGAAAAAATTTTTAGTGAATTGTAAAATATTTCACGTTTTTGTCTGTAAGAGCGTTGCTGAGTGCAGCCGTCACAGCCATTGACGCTCCTTAAAAGAGCGTCCCATGAGGTTATTATACCATAAAGATGTTGAAAAATCAACATCTTTTTTGTAAGCACAAATTTGACCGGAAGTTAATCCAAATTTGCTTACTAATATTGACTTTTAAATTTTTATATGCTATAACTGAGTAAATATCAGACTTTTGGAGGTGAAAAATGCATTTAAAGGTACTCGACTGTAAGGATAAAAACTATTATTCAAGCGAGATCAAAGAGATTCTTAGAGCATCAGATAAAGATTTTGTTCCAGCATTGTCTTCCAGAAAATCAACTCTTGACAAGACGTTTTCGAATCTTTCACAAACTGCTGACGGGATAGAATTTTATTTTAAAGAAATGGCAAAGCAAGAGGTTTTAGCAGCGATAGAAGACGGTAAAATTATCGGCTTTGTTTCATACATACTTGATTTTTCAAACGAATACATATCCGAATCAGACCTTCCAAACATTTACGTTTCAACTTTGGTACTTAGCGAGCAGGCGAGAGGAAAAGGTCTTACAAAAAAGATATACTCGCATCTCTTTTTTGATTTATACCCCGAAAGAACCGTGTTTACAAGAACCTGGTCTACCAACTTTGCTCACACGAAAATACTTTTTAACTTTGGCTTTTTGGAGTTGTACCGCAAGGAAAATGATCGAGGAGCAGGAATTGATACGGTATATTACAGAAAAGAAAAAAGCCGAGATCTTATCACAGTGTAAACCGGTGTGAAAAGAAGAAAAGGTATTAGATATTCAAAAAAGTTAGAGAGGAAAATTCTAATGAAACTTTCATCAAATATTATAAGATTTTACAAGGTTTTCGGGATAAAAGGAATGATAGACCTTTTTTCCGAGGTTGGCTTTGAGGCTGTTGACTTCAACTGCGACTTAAAGGAATTTTATGACGGAACTTATGGTAAGGATTTTTATACAGAAATTAAAAAGTATGCAAATGATAAGGGTGTGGTATTCGGTCAGACACACGCTCCATTTGCCTCAGCCCATGCATGTGACGAGTTAAATGAGCAGAGATTCAATGAAATTGCCGCTTCGTTTGAATCTTCAGCGCTTCTTGGTGCACCGTGCATGGTAGTGCATCCTTGTCAGCAATTTGTTTACAGTAAAACAAATCACGAGGCTATGTACGAATATAATCTTAAATTTTATAAGAGACTTGTTCCTTATTATGAAAAGAGCGGTGTAAAGATTGCTATCGAAAACATCAATCAGAACGAAAATGCATGCGTTATTTCGACAGCCGAAATGCTTAACCGTATCTATGACGACCTTAATAACGAGGCGTTCACTTTCTGCTTTGATGTAGGTCACTCAAATATACTCGGTATGAACGTTGGAGATGAAATAAGAGCTCTTGGAAGCAGAATCGGTTGTCTCCATATTCACGATAATGACGGTGTGCATGACGCTCACACGCTTCCTTATTACGGAACGGTAAAGTGGGACGAGGTTGCGAAAGCTCTTGCAGATATCGATTATCAGGGAACCTTTAATTATGAGGCAGCAGGGTTCGTAGGCAAGGTGCCTGACGAGCTTCTTCACGAAGGAGCAAGATATATGTCTGCCGTAGGACATAGTCTTATTGAAAAAATCGAAAACTATAAGAACAATTAATGACGAAAGCAAAAAAGTGAGGATGCACAAGGCTGTATCCTCACTTTTGTTATTGGTTATAAGTGCTTTTTGATCTCGTTATATAGGTTAGTGGAGTAAAAGTCAAATCCCACATCTCTCGGGTGAAGTCTTAGGTCTGCGTAAAGATCTGTGTAGTGGGGAACAAGGTCTATTCCGTGAATTACGGTAATGTTGGGAAGAGTACTTGCTATATCCGAAATATATTCGTCAACAAAGGAAAATAGACCTACATCGCGTTCTACACCGTTATCAGCTCTCCAAATAGGCGTTATTGCAAATATTTTTGCCGTAGGATAATTTTTTGAAAGAATAGTATAGAATTCTTTCGCATTTTTCATAAAGTCTTCTTTTTTTATGGTAGACCAGTCGTTAGTTCCATAGGCAACCGTGACGAAATCGGGATTGAAATCCGCTTTCTGAAGCGCGAGGGCAGGGCGGAAAATCTCACCGCCTATCGCCTTGTTGATTTCTTCAGCGTCAAGTGCTTTTGCGAGTTTTGCGGCGTATCTTCTGTGAGGATAAAGGGCATCGTATCCCTGTGTTATAGAATCACCGTAAACAAGCATTTTTTTCTTAGGTCTAGGAGAAGGAACAAAGGATGCATTATCATCAATGAATAGCTTGAATTCTCTTATCGCAACAGACCAGGGGAGATAAATCGTCACTTCCTTTTCCCCCTCCGAGAGCGTAGCGGAAGCCGAAAATTCACCAAGGGGAATATCGCTTGCTGTAAAAGCA
This sequence comes from Eubacteriales bacterium, assembly GCA_045594785.1. Classification (GTDB taxonomy): domain Bacteria; phylum Bacillota; class Clostridia; order Oscillospirales; family CAG-272; genus UBA1740. The sequence continues at coordinate 33,994 of JAZNZE010000005.1, read as the reverse complement.
AACTTGAGGTCCGATTCATTGAAGTTTGAAAGATATGCTACAGGGATATCGTTTTCTAAAATATCGAAACAAAAATATTTTCTCGAAGACTCAGATGTTTTTGCAAAAATTTCCAAGACTTTGCTGTTGGTTCTGAATTTGAGTTTAATTCCTGCAGGCGAATGAGCCTTTTCGTAGTCTATTCTTTTTCGCTTTGCGTCAAGCTCCTTGTACATTTGTTCTTCTGAGGCGGAAAAACGGTGAAACGTTACGCCTTCGCCCTCTTGTGTGATATAGACAGCGCCGATGGCGGCGGCTCTTAAATCGTCAAATTTAATCTGCACTATTATATTCCTCGATTTCTTTTTGATTTTCTTGCAAAGTATATTTCGTTTCCGATGGTGAAAAGAAGTGAAACTGCCATCACGAAATAGTAGCTGAGAAGTCTCCATATAAGCATAACGCCGTTTGCTATCGGGACAACACCGGAAATAATTGCATCACCGACAATAAAAATGATTATAGATTTGAATACCTGACCTGCAGAGCCTTCAACACCGCCGGATGCGCCCGGTGTGGGAACAAAGCCTACTGCGGTGATTGCAAAGGATGTTCCGAGAAGGATAAGCATAAATTGAGAAGGGGCGGCCGGAATATTCATAGCCTTGAGAATAAAGAACGTAGAACCGTAAAAAAATGCGAACGATGCAATTTTGGTAATAAGTGCGAGAAGAAAAGAACCCTTCTTTTTTGTAAGGTCAGCAAAGGCTTCCTGTACCTGCTCAAAATAAACGGTTAAGCTTTCTGCTTTTGGCTCAAGCCACTTGAAAATTCTGAATTTACACAAAAAATAAATGAATCTGACAAGACCCGACCGAAGCTTTGTGCTTGTTCCGAGCAAAACCATTACTACAAGTACGAGAAAGTTAAGAGCATAGCCGACTATAATAATCGGAATCCACCAAGAATCAATGTTGGCAGTAAGTGTGTCAAAATAGAGCATACCTAAAAGCGAGTATCCGGTAGTAACTATCATATAGATTATAAGATTGGTCAGAAGCAGTCCTGTTGATTCGGATATCTTCACCTTGGCTCTTGAATAAGAGTGTGCCTGAAACGGTTGACCACCGGTAGCTAAGGGTGTGATACCGTTAAAGAAATGCTCGGTCATAGCTATTGAGTATGTCAGAGGTAAAGAAATTTCACACCTTCTTGCTTTCGTCAGAATGCAAAGAGATAAAGGATACAGTGCCATATATATGAGAAGCATAAGCATTGCAAGAAGCACGTATTTTGCTTCAATTGCTTTTAATTGATCTAAAATTTCAGGCAAATCGTTAAATGAGAGAACTGTTATGAAAAGGCATACTGCAAGAATTCCATAAAATATAAATAAACCAATTTTTTTAGGGGACAGAGGATTTTTTTCTGCGTTGTTATTCAAAGCGGCATTCCTTTCTTAATTAATAAAGTTGTTGAGAAGAGTATATCACATTTTTTAAAATATTTCAATTGTTATGTAAAACTTAACATTTACGTAACAACTATAGCCGATTAGACTAAGAAAACGCAGTTTTCCAAGTTCAATTTCTTACCCTTAACATAAGAAAAGCGGAGATGCCGATTTTTAGCATCTCCGCTTGGATTTTTATTCTGTTGCCTAAATGCGACAGTCGCTCAAGATTCAATTAATATTTCTTATAAAGTGCGCCGTATGCCTGACAAGCCCTGTAGTCCTGTCCTTCCTTGTCCATGCCGAACGCATTCCAAGCAGCAGGTCTGAATATCTGATCCTCGGGAACGTTGTGCATACAAACGGGAATTCTGAGCATCGAGCACATAGTTATAAGGTCTGCACCGATATGACCGTAGCTTATTGCGCCGTGGTTAGCGCCCCAGTTGTTCATAACGTCATAAGCAGACTTGAACGCTCCCTCACCGGTACATCTGGGTGCAAACCAAGTGCAAGGCCATGTGGGGTTGGTTCTTTCCATAAGAGTGTCGGAAACCTCATCGGGAAGATTTACTGTCCAGCCTTCAGCAATCTGAAGTGTAGGACCAAGTCCTTTAACGAGATTAAGTCTGATCATCGTAACCGGCATTTCGCAACGGGTAGTGAAGTGGCTTGAGAATCCGCCGCCTCTGAAGTTATCAAATCCGGCCTCGCACCAAACTGTAGCATCGGTCATTTTCTTGATATCCTCGTCAGTAACCTCCCACCATTTCTTCATAATGGGCTCTCCGTTTTCGTCACGGCACTCACCGCAGGCGTCAAGACAAGCTGCACCGGAATTAAGAAGATGAATAATACCGCCGTTTTCTTTTGCTTTGCCTTCGAGATCATAACCGGTAACGCGCTTTGTAGCCTCAGGCGACCAGAAGGTACGGACGTCTGCAAAAATCTGAGCTCTGTGAGTGAGCAAACGCATAAAGAGCATTCCTACACCGTTGAGAATATCGTTTTCGGTAGCAAGAGTGTAGGGCTCACGAGCACCCTGATAGTCAAAGGTGGAGCTGAGAAGAGCTTCGGGATAGTCACAGTTGGGCCAGTGGTCTGTCCACTGTCTCTGTCCCTGAAAACCGCCTGCTATAGCATTGTGACCGACCATTTCTTCCTCAAAACCTTCGGGAAGATTTTTGTTTCCGGCCATAAGGTCTTTGATTATGCAGTACATCTTAACGGTGAATTCCCACTGCTTTTCTTTTTCTTCATCGAAGAAGCGAACGAAGTCGGGATTATCGTCACGCCCCATTTTGCAATGCTCCTTGGTCCAAGCGAGTGCCTTCTGATACTCTTCTTCATTGTATATTCCTTCTTCCATGCGGCGAAGAATTTCTACTTCGTCAACCGATTCTACTCTCATTCCGAGATATGCCTCAAGGAAATCCTGATCCATAATCGAACCACCGATACCCATGCATTGAGAACCAATCTGAAGATAGGATTTTCCTCTCATAGTAGCAACTGCAATTGCGCAACGGCCAAATCTGAGAAGCTTTTCTTTTACGTCCTCGGGAATTTCGGTAACCTGATCTCTGTCTTGAACCTCGTGCCCGTAAATTCCAAAAGCGGGAAGTCCCTTCTGTGCGTGAGAAGCAAGAACGGCAGCGAGGTAAACCGCACCGGGTCTTTCAGTACCGTTAAAGCCCCAAACACCTTTAATGGTGTTAGGATCCATATCCATGGTTTCTGAGCCGTAGCACCAACAAGGAGTAACCGAAAGGGTGATATCTACGCCTTCTTTTTTGAACTTGTCCGCGCAAGCAGCTGCCTCAGGCACGCGTCCGATGCTGGTATCTGCGATAACAACCTTAACCGGTTCTCCGTTAGAATAGTAAAGGTTTTCTTCAAAGAGCCTTTTTGCTGCCATAGCAAGAGCCATGGTTTGATCTTCAAGACTTTCGCGAAGCTTCATAGGGCCGCGGCGTCCGTCTATTATAGGACGTATTCCGATTACGGGATAGCTGCCAACGTATCTGTTTTCTGCCATTTTTTATCCTCCAAGCATAAAAATTTAAAATAATCCTTGATTTTATTATAAATTCGTATTATAATCATTTCAATAGAATAAATCCACAAATTTCTTAACAAAACTTACTTTAAACCGTTTTTGTTAAGACTTGGTTATGGGGTAATTATGAAAAATTCACTTTTTGAAACGGGAACTTATTCGGTTGTTGCAGCAGTTAACTGCGATGTAGGAAACGAATGGAATCTTGTTAAATGGGATATAAATAATCCTCAGATACAGTATCACAGATTGTACCTTTTGACTGAAGGCTCCGCAACACTTAGGCTATATGATAAGGAGCTTCTCTTATGCCCGGGACAAATTTACTTTATTCCGGCATTTTCCATAAAAGAAAGCAGAATTGATGGAAAAATGAACAAATATTATATTCATTTTCAGTCAAACTCGGCATTTTTTTCGTTATATAGGTATCTTTCGGACAAAAATTCAGTTCCCGCTACTCCTGAATCGGAGTATTTATTTAAAACTGTGGCAGAGAACTATAAAGAGGATTCGATAAGCGCAAGATTTCGTCTTCAAGGGGCAATGAATCTGATACTCGCTGATTTTGTAAGTGACGTTCGTGCATCGGTACCTGATCTTGTGAAATTTGATGAGGTGCTGAAATACATAGACGAAAATTATAAGAAAAACATCACATTGGACCGCCTTTCTTCGATAATGAACATAAGTACTATGTACTTTTCAAATTACTTCAAAAGGGTTTTTCATATAAGTCCGAAGCAGTATATTCTCAACAAGCGCTTAACCGAAAGTCAAAGACTTCTTCTTGAAGGCAGAATGAGCGTAAAGGAGATTGCTTATGAGGTTGGATTTGAAAATGAAAATTATTTTTCTGAATTTTTCTCTCAGAAGGTAGGAATATCTGCTTTGAAGTTCAGAAAAAGAGTGCTGCCTGAAGGCTATACCTTAAGCGTATCAAAATGAAAAAGAATCCTCAATTATGTAAGGCAAGTCGTAGGGAGTTGCGAGATTTTTTCTGAGCATTTCAAAAAATCGCATTGCACGTTCTATGTCGGAAAAAATACCGCCCGTTTTGTAAAATGAAATGGAATCTTTAATCTTCATTTCTATGCATATTTCATACAAAACGATGCCGAACGAAGCAACACTTCGGCTTTCAAAGCTTCTGAGCTCATATTTATAAGTTATTCCGTCATGACTTGTGCACTCGCTTTTAACGATGCTTTCGATATCAGATACATACTTCATATAATCCTCCGAAAAAGTAAAAGGTGATAAGTTACACAATATCCATTATAACATTTCTATTTTTTAGGTGTCTTAAAAATGTCCGGCAAGAAATAAATGAAAAATTAAAATAAAACGAAAAGATTGCAAAAATTGATAAAAACACCCCAAAATAGAAAAAAAGACAAGGGATTTCATGAAAAAAATCAAAAACTTGTCTTTTTTTATTATAAAATGTTGTCAAAAAAAGGAATTAATAGGCATAAAAAAGCACTTTTTGATGATTTGAATGCTTAAAAGCAATAAATGCAATTTATATGTCGCAAATTTGAATTTCAGCTTCGGAGTTTATTTTGCCATCGCTTCGTATTGTTCTGAAATAATACGCTCCGTCAAAAAAACCTCTCATAACGGTAAGCGTATCCCCGGCGGGAGCTTCTGCAAGATATGAAATGGATATGGTTTTTATGCGCTTGCCTTCAAGCGGGAGAAAGCTTGAATACATATCCGGATAAACGGTATTATTCATATGTCTGTTTTGGTCAATCATTCCGTATTCAACCTTGTACGTACCAACGTTTATCATTTCCGTGGGGTGTACGATTCTGGTGAGCGTCATATCCAGCGGCGAATATGTTTCAAGACCGAGCTCAAAATCAGAGACCTTAACAAGTCCGTGCGTATCGGTATCAATGAGAGCCCAAACGGAAACGGCGCGGCCAATCGTTGCATCGTCACGCTCAAGGCTGTAGCACCTCAAAAAGCTATAGCCTCTGCTTTCGCAGGGGAAAGTGATTGCGCTGAGCTTTTCATAAGCACGCACGCTTTCTGTAAATTCCATTTTTATTCTGGACAAAATGAATGCCCGTTTTTTATTTTTTAAGGCATCATAGGAAAGACCGTTGTCGGTTAACTGCGATTGAGCGGCTCCTTGCATGTATTTCATAAGAGAAGAGGCTCTGCCAATACCGTTAAAATCAACGTCGTGAATGTCTACCTCTATGTTTTTTCTGTAAAGTTGCATATTATCTTCCATTTTCAAAATTTGAATATATAAAACATAATATACCATTTTGTTAAAAAATTCAATAACATTTTTTTAAAAAACTGCAAATATAAGAAAATGTATGGACAAGTTTCTGAAAATGTGGTATCATAAATAAAAAAGCGAGGTGAATTTTGTGACTGTACTGACAAAAAGCAATTTTAAATCCGAGGTAGAAGATTATAACGGTCTTGTCGTAATTGATTTATGGGCAACTTGGTGCGGACCGTGTATGATGTTGGCACCGATAATCGATGAAATTGAAAAAGAGATGCCTGAGGTTAAATTCTGCAAAATCAACGTAGACGATGAACGTGAGCTTGCTATGGAATTTAAAATTCAGAGCATTCCTACTATAGCAATAGTTAAGAACAATACCTTTCTTGATATGTCGGTAGGACTTGTCCCAAAGGAAAAATTAGTTAATCTTATAAAGGAATATTTATAAAGGCTTTGACGGGCAACGCAATGTTGCCCGTTTTACTTTTTAAACTAAAGAATATTCGAATTTGTATTTTATTACCTATAAACATTTTTACATAAAACAAGAAAATATGCCAGATAGGTTCTATTATGGTTGTTTTATTATAGTTTTTCTTGAAAAAATGCAGTAAATCATGTCGTTTTTTACTCAAAGTTAATCCTCTGATTTCTTGAAAAAACGTCTTCAAGTCTGTTATAATCAATGGTAAAAATTAACAGTTTGGAGACTGAAATGAAGAACTTTGCAAAGATAGTATTAATTGTACTGTTCCTTTTGTGTTCTATGCTTTTGGCGGTCAGGGCAGAGGCTAGAGGCGATACACTGCAAATAAGCGGCGAGAGCTACTCCGTTAGATTTACGGCAGGTGTGTACGAAGCCTATAAAAGCTCATCAAGTGAAACCGAGCCTTCCTTTAAATCCGCGAAGCTTGGAGAGGTGATTTCGTATATCACAGCGGAAAGCATTTATGGGAGTATAAGATTTTCTGATATTAATACCTCTGAGATAATAACGCTTGTTGACGGGAAGTATACAATCTCAGGAAATATCGACTTTACTGATAACGGCGGTATGGTAATTGCAGGTGCAGATGTGTTCTTTTCTGGTCTTGAAATGAATTTTGAAAAATCGGGTATACGATTGAAACAGGGATATCTTAAAATAGAAGAAAGCACACTTTTGTCAAACAATACCGTAATAAAAATGGATTATTCTTCATCTAGTGAGCTCAATGTGCTAAGCGGTAATATTAGTTCTTCCTCAGCTGCTGGAACCATTGATATCAGTTACGGAACAGCTAAAATCAGCGGTGGAAGAATCGTCAATACATCTGACGCAGCCATCAAAAACTCGACCACCCTAATAATTTCAGGAGCTCCTAGTATTGTCGGTGTCGACTTTGATGTTTTTACTTCTTCCCCCATAACGCTTTCGGAAAACGCCAACAGCTATACAGGTAACTGCAGAGTAAAATACGACACCGAGTTTGAACAGGGAAAAATTGCTATTATTGCGTACGGTACAAAGAAAGACAACGAGGGTGACCTGAAATTATACGATAGGCTGGGAAGAGCTGTTGCGGTGAAGTATTATGAGAATTTTTCCGGAATATCCGAAGAGCACTTTCTTACTGCATATCTTCCATATGAAATCAGCTTTTCGGGAAACTCTCAGATGGAAAGTCAGTATTATCTTTCGGGTGAAGCTGTCCTCTTGCCCGAAGCCGCAGAGCGTGTGGGATATGATTTTCTGGGATGGAAAATAGGAGATTATAGCGGTGAGCCATACGATCCCGGTTTGCCTCTTGAGGCGGATTTGGTTTTATATCCCTACTACCGTCTCAGAGCTCCAACGTTTTCGTTTCTATCTATGAAATTTACCTTTGACGGCGATGAGCGTTATCTGGAGCTGTCAGAGCTTGAGCATCCTCTTATTTCCGAAGGTGTACTTGCGTACAAGTGGTATAAAGACGGTGAAGAGTTAAGCTTCTACGGTGACAAGATTTCGATTAAAAACGTTTCTGATAGCGGAAAATACAAATGTTTATTTACATTTACGCACAAATCGGACGTTGTTAGCGTAGAAACACCGGAAGTTGAAGTAACAGTTTTTAAAAGAAAAATTGATATTCCCGAAGTTGCTTCGGTTGAGTATAACGGTGAGATTAGATATCCGGAAATATACTCCGTGTCTCTTTATGAGGTTGAATATACAGGTGGTGTTAATGCAGGTGTTTACCCGATAAATCTTAAGGTGCGAGATGCAGAAAATTACGGATTTGGCGAAAGCTGTGTCAGCGAAGCTACCGTTTATTTTAGTATTTTACAGGCTGAAAATCAATGGATAGAAGAGCCTAGATGCTCGGATTTTTATTCGTGGCAAATGGCAGAGCCTGTAGCAACGGCAAAATTCGGCACAGTAAGATTTCTTTTTTCAACTACGCTTGACGGAGAGTATACGGAAACTCCTCAGCTTTCTATTGGAAGGTACTATATTAAAGGCATTGTTGAGGGAACTGAAAACTATACGTCACTTTCTTCAGAAGCGGTTTTGTTTACAGTAATGGAGGATAGTGTTGCCTCACTTCACATTGTTAGTGAAGCTGCAAAAAAGAATTATGTTGCCTTTGAAGCTTTTTTGCCGGAAGGTTTATCCGTAGCGGCAAGATATATAAGCGGTAAAGAGGTGATTTTGAGGAATGACGAGCTGATATTTAACTATCACTGCGGTGAATGCCTTTTGTTTGGCGATACTTCCGTAGAGATTAACTATGGCGGAAAAACACTTTATTATCCGATAAGCGTTTCAAAGGCGGAATACGACATTTCGGCTATAGTTTTCAGCAATTGTGAATACGAGTATTCTGCTCAATACATTTCTCCTGATTTCTTCGGAGCTCTTCCTGTAGGTGCTGATGGAATCCCTCTGTTTGCCACTGTTGTCGGCGGTGGTACGGGCGTAGGCGTATATGCTGTTGAGCTAAGGTTTTACGGAGAAAGCGAAAATTACAACCTTCCTGACAGTATAAAGGCAATTATGACCGTGGCTCCCAAGGTGGTCGATGTTATTTGGAATAATGTTGATTTTGTATATGATGGCAGCGCAAAGACTCCAACTGCATATTACACCGATCTTTCAGGGCAAAAGGTTCTATTGGACGTAAAGGGGGCTCGTTCATATGCAGGCATCTATGAAGCAAGCGCCATCTTTTCTGATGCAAATTATACAGCTGAAAATTTAACCGCAATGTTTGTTATAAATAAGGCAGATTACGATTTGTCGCAAATAAAGTGGACTGAAGATTTCTTGACGTATAACGGAAGTGAGCAGAGGGTAACCTTATCAGGTCTTCCTGCCGGTGTAAATGTTATAGGATATTCGGATAACCGAGCTGTTAATGCCGGCAGGTATACCGCAGGTGTTGCGCTTAGCTATGACGAGAACAACTATAATCCTCCTATAATTCAACCGCACGAATGGAATATTTATCCTGCGGAGTACGATGAAACCTCTTTTTACTTTACCGACGGTGAATTCGTTTATGACGGAGAGGAGCATTATCCTATTTTTTACGGCAGTATGCCTGTCGGTATTGATGGCAGCAGCCCGCGCTTCTGTTATTCTGGCGGAGCAACCGACGTAGATGATGGAAAAGTACGCGTTCTGATAGAATTTTCAAGCGGTAGCGAGAATTACTCGGCTCCGAGAGACAGAGAATTCTACGTTCAAATTTCACCTAGGGGAATAAATGTCAGTTGGAGTGATTTAAGCTTTGTATATTCGGAAAAGCTTTTTGCGCCTTCCGCAGTAGCGGAGGAATGCGAAATTTTGGTCGTAGGTTCCCAAATCTCAGCAGGTAATCATACGGCAATCGCAAAGGCAATGAATACAAATTACTTCGTTATAAATTCTGAATGCGAGTTTGAAATATTGAAGGCTGAAAATATATGGAGCATATCTCCTTCTATAAAAAGTGTTTATACATCGGGCTCACTCGAGCCAATCGGAGAGGCTGCATACGGAGAAACCTTATACGAATATTCGTGTGATAAAGCTAGCCTTATCGAAGCTCCTTATACGTCAGGAAAATTTTATTTCAGAGCAATCTCTGACGGAGACGAAAACCATTTGCCGATATGTTCGGACTGGATATCATTTGAAATAATTGCCGTAGTACCGGTTTCTTTTTCTGTCGATATGATAAAAACACAGTTCCTGACTCTTGAAAAAATAGGAGATGCTGATGTTTACGCATACGTAATAAATAACGATTCTTCAACCGTTGAAATACCTGCTTCCGATATATCGATAATATATAACAACGGTGTTTCATTAGCTTTTTCTGACGTGTCGGTAACCTTTTCTTATCTTCATTTCTCTGTTGTAAGCGAAATTAGCGTTTTTAAGAGGGATTACGATCTTTCGGCTGTATCTTGGGAAGGAATAAGAGGTGTCTATAACGGTGAAGAAAAGAACGCACGTCTCATAGGTCTTCCTGATGGGGTAACCGTTACGGGATACGTTGGCAACGGAGTGATAAATGCAGGACTTTACGTAATAAGCGCAGAATTGTCATATGATGAAGAAAACTATAATCCGCCTATTATTCCTGACGCGGTGATGACGATAGAAAGACAGGTCGTGGTAATTCCTGATATTGAAAAGTCTGAATACACCTCAGAACTTATTTTTCCTAAGGTAGAAGCTTCCGAGCTGTATGACTATGAGTTTTCGGGCGCAATAGATTCGGGTGTTTACACTTTGAACTTTACTCTTACCGATGCTGAAAATTATTGTTTTGAAGGAAATCTTGATACTGTAGAAAAAAGCTTTGAAATAACAAAACGTAAAATTACAGTACGCATATCAGACGTTGAAGTATATATTGGAGAAAAGCATAGCGCTCCGTCATTTGAAATAATATCCGGTGAGCTTGCAGCAGGGGAGACGCTGGAAATAAAATATGATATAAGCGAAAACGAGATTTTCGGTATTTTCAATGAGGATAATTACGAAATTGAGGTCATTGCCGGAAATGTTTTGCGAAACAAACGTCTTTCACCGGAAGATACAAGGATTCTTGTGCTGGTTTTATCCATAACGGTTCTTGGGATAATTTCAATTGTCATTGTTATTATTAACAGAAAAAGACTTTTGGCTTACTATAAGCGAGTCGTTTCTAAAAACGATAGCTTTATCCCATCAATGCCAATCGTAACGGAAGAGGGAACGGCTTCAGCGAATGGCGGATTTACAGAAACAGAAAAGAAAATGGCAGAGGAAGAGGCGTATGAGGAAGTGCTGGAGTATAGTGATGCTGAGACAGTGGCAGAAGAGGTGGCAGCAGAAGAACGCAAAGATATGATATCGGATAGCGTGGATAATGATATTGATTGCTATAAAGAGCTTGAATATCCGGTTTCCGAAGCTACAGTTATCGATTCCGGATATGCGGATAGCGTAATTACCGACTCCCTTGCTCGAAGTCTTATAAGAAAGGACGGAGATATAGAGACCGAAGGACGCAGAAAGGAAATAATAAACGTCGATACGCTTTCAAGAAGCTTTTCGGCAGGAGAACGTGTCGATATCAATCTCTTAAAAGGGAAGAGCCTCATTCCGTACGACACAGGATATATTAAGATTCTGGCAAGAGGAATTATTGATAAGCCTCTTGACGTATACGCAAATGATTTCAGCTTGTCTGCTGTAAAAATGATAGCGCTTGCGGGAGGAAAATCAATAAAAGCAGGAACGGTCTCGCCTATCAAATCGGTTGGTAAAGAGAATTTTAAGAAAAGGACTTGAAAAACTAACGGAAAGGTGATAAAATTATCATAGCAGATAGAGCCGCAGTCGGCAAAAAACGACTGCGGCTCTTTAAAATTAAGGATGCTTTATGGAAATACTTTATAAGGATAAAAATATCGTAGCTGTTTATAAGCCTGCAGGAACCCCCAGCCAACCAGATCCTTCCGGAGATGCAGATGCTATGACGCTTTGTTCCGAGCTTCTTGAAAAATCCGGTGATAAAAATACAGAATTGTATCTTATACACCGCCTTGACAGAGTTGTTGGAGGCATTCTCGTTTTTGCACGTACTAAAGCTTGTGCTGCCGATTTGTCTTCCATTATCTCTGACCGAAGGGTAAAAAAAGAATATCTCGCCGTAATTGACGGAGAAGCTGACGGCGGAATTCTAACCGATTTTCTATATAAGGATGCTAGGGCAGGGAAGGCGTTTGTAGTGGATAGAAAAAGAGCGGGTGTTAAAGAAGCAAGCCTCGAGTACAGTGCGCTTTCCAAGCTCAAAACCGACAACGGAATAAAAACTTTAGTAAAAATCGAGCTTCATACCGGCAGATTTCATCAGATAAGAGCTCAGTTTGCATCAAGAAAGCTTCCGATTGTCGGAGACGGAAAGTATGGCAGTAAGGACGGTAAAACACAATTTCCTGCGCTTTTTGCATTTAGGCTCTCATTTGAAATTGCGGGAAAAAAATATGAATTTGTAAAAATGCCGGAAAAAGAAAACTATCCATGGAGTCTTTTTAAATATGACTGAAAAGCTTTATTATAAAAACGCGTATCTTGAAGATTTTTACGCAAAGGTTATATCTTCCGTTCCTGACGGTGAAGGGTATAAGATTGTTCTTGACAAAACTGCATTTTTCCCGGAAGAGGGAGGGCAATATTCAGATAAAGGAGTCCTCGGCAATGCAAGGGTGCTTGACGTGCTCGAAGAGGACGGAATAATATATCACTATACCGATTTGCCTCTTGCAGTCGGTGAAACGGTTAGGGGTAAAATTGATTTTTCGGAAAGATATGAAAAAATGCAATGTCATAGCGCAGAGCACATTCTTTCCGGATTAATACACAAAATACACGGACTTGACAACGTAGGCTTTCATCTTGGCAAAGATGACGTGACGCTTGATATTTCATCGCCTCTTTCGTGGGATCAGCTTATGGAAATAGAAGCTCTTGCTAACGATGCCGTTTATGCCAACGCAGAGATTGTTGCGATTTATCCTGCACCCGAGGAGCTTTCGGGGTTAACTTATCGTTCAAAGCTTGATATAACCGAAAACGTGAGAATAATTAGCATTGGAGATTACGATAGCTGCGCCTGCTGCGCTCCGCACGTTATGCGAACCGGTGAAATAGGACTCATCTCAATACTTGATGCGGAGAAGCTTCGCGGCGGTATGAGAATACACATAGCGGCAGGAAAAAGAGCTTATTCAATCTACAGAAAAATGTATGAAAATCTTGCCGAAATTTCACACGCCCTCTCTGTTCCAAGGCTTAATACAGCAGACGCCGTGAAAAAAACGCTGTCTGATTTTGAAGAAAAGAAAGCCGAATACAAAAATTCGAGGATTGCTTATTTTGAAAGAGAAGCCGAGCTTATATGTGAAGAAGACGGCAATCTGGTTTTGTCGTTTGATAATGCAACGCAGGATGAACTGCGAGCTCTTGCTAATAAAGCAGTTCAAAAGATTGGCGGAATACTTGTTCTTCTATCTGAAAGTGAAGGGGGATACAAATATCTTCTGGCATCAAGAACTGTGGATTTGAAAAGCGAAATCAAAAAAATAAACACCGCCCTCTGCGGCAGGGGCGGTGGATCTTCGGTGATGGCTCAGGGAAATTTTGCCGCCGAGCTTTCCGAGATTAGAAAATATTTTATTTGATGTCGAAGCCCAGAACAATTTCGGCTTTAGTCGGCTTAAGCTTTGTTAGCTTAATTCCGGCAGCAGACAGCATTCGCTTGGAGGCAATGTCTGAAACGGTTCCGTTGTATTTATCCGAAAGATAAACGACCTCGCTTACTCCTGATTGAATAATAGCTTTTGCGCATTCGTGGCATGGAAAAAGACTTACGTAAAGCTTCGAGCCTGCAAGGCTTTTTCCTCTTGAATTCAGTATGGCATTCAGTTCAGCGTGAACTACGAATTGATATTTGGTTTCTCCTAGCGATTCATCTCTGTTCCAAGGGAAATCGTCATCTGAGCAGCCCTGCGGGAATCCGTTATAGCCCGTGGAGAGTATTCTGTTCTGGTCATCTACTATACAGGCGCCCACTTGAGTGTTGGGGTCCTTTGACCTTTGAGCAGCAAGGAGCGAAACACCCATAAAGTAATCGTCCCAGCCTATGTAATCGGTTCTCTTATCTGACATAGCTAAATACCTCTGAAAAAATTATTACAATTATTTTATCACAAATATTAATTGTTGTCAACACCGAGAAAGGAATGCGTAAAGATGGATTTTTTGAGTGAATATAAATCTTGTATGCTTTGTGGGCGCGCCTGCGCTGTTGACAGAGAAAACGGAGAAAAAGGCTATTGCGGAATGTCCGACAAAATAATGCTCGCCCGAGCATCGCTTCACGCCTGGGAAGAACCTATAATTTCAGGAGAACGTGGCTCGGGAACGGTGTTTTTTACCGGCTGCTCTCTCGGCTGTATATATTGTCAAAATAGGGAGATAAGCTCTGGAAATATCGGAAAACAGGTGAGCGTTGAAGCTTTTGCTGATATAATGCTTAATCTTGAACTGTCGGGAGCACACAATATAAATCTCGTTACCCCTACTCACTATGCACCTTCAATTATTTCAGCAGTTAGCAAAGCGAGAGGACGCGGACTTTCCGTTCCTATCGTATATAATACCTCAAGCTATGATAGCGAGAAAACGATAATGTCACTCAAAAATACCGTAGACGTATATCTCGCTGACCTCAAGTATCACCTATCCTTGACTTCAAAAAAATATTCGGGTGCTGAAAACTATCCCGAAACAGCAAGGCTTGCGATTGATAAGATGGTAGAGCAAAAGGGAAGAGCAATAATAGAAAACGGACTGATGAGCTCCGGAGTTATTGTCAGAATTCTTCTTTTGCCCGGTCATCTGGCAGAAGCGAAGCTTTCCTGTTCATATCTTCTTGATGCCTACGGAGACGATATTTATATAAGCCTTATGAGTCAGTACACTCCTATAGGCTTGTTACCAAATCCTTTGAACCGAAGAATTACAAAGAAAGAATACGAAGAGCTATGTGATTATGCGGTAAAAAAAGGACTTAAAAACGGATTTATTCAAGAGGGTGGCAGCGCTTCCGAAAGCTTTATTCCGGCATTTGATTTCACCGGACTATAATTAAAATGACGCCTTACGGCATATGTCCGCAGGCGTCATTTTTTGTTACTTTTCTTGTTTTTTTGCAGTTCTTTTCATTTTGTCACGTAAACGGTAGTCACGCGAGCGCTTTTTCTTTACGTAGGTTGTGTATACCGCAAGCGCAATGACAGAGACTACAAGGACGATTGCTACGATGTGTATCCAGGCTTCCGTGGAATCGGCAAGCTTAAGGTTTTCCCAAAGAGTGTTAACTCTCGTTTGAATTTCGGGAGTGAAATTTTTATAGCAGGAAGTGCCGAATTTCTCGTTGTAAGCGGCGTTCACGTCATTGGGCATCGTATCGTAAAGAAGGTCGTAAGCAAAATCTCCCATATATTCAATATAATCCTCGTTTGAAGATACGAGAGTGTTAGGAGATGCGTAATATATATATTCTGCATTTTGTATGGCCGGTTCCGCTGAGAGCATAAAGTTGATATATTCCTTTGCAACCTCAGGATTTTTTGAGCTTTTGGGAATACACATAGCATCAACGAAATAGTTAACGCCTTCCTTGGGGAAGTAGAAGCCGAGATCTGCAGCGCCTTCGGTTTCAGCCATGGTAATATAGTCACCAACAAAATACGGTGCAATTGCCGCTGAGCCGGAGGTCATCTTGTCGAATATTTCATCGTTTACGTAACCTTGGAGAAGAGGCTTTTGTTCTATCAGAAGCTCAAGAGCAGCATCCCATACGTCAGGGTCGGTTGAATTTACGTCCATACCCTTCCAGTACATCGCAGTTGCAAACGCATCGCGAGGATTGTTGAACTGAAGTATCTGACCGGAATATTTCTCGTTCCACAGAATTCCCCAGGACATTTCCTTTAGGTCTTCCTCGTCAACCATATCTTTGTTGTAAATTATACCCATCATACCGTATGTATATGGAACGGAATACGCATTGTTTTCGTCATAATAGGGATTTTTGAAGGAACTATCAATATATGAGAAGTTTGGAATATCCTTCTCTACGTCAAATTCGAGTAAAAGGTCGGATTCGATAAGCTTTTCTACCATATAATCTGACGGAATAACTATATCGTATGAGACCGCGCTGTTATTGAGCTTTGAATATAGGTCTTCGTTTGTAGCATAGGTTGAATAATTTATAATAACCTTTTTGCCGTGCTTTTTGTAATAGTAGTCCTCGAACATTTTGTTGACGTTTTCGTATTCCGGGTCTGAACCGTCAGCCATATATTCACCCCAGTTGTAAACGTTGAGCGTAACGGTATCCGGAGTAGCAACACCGCCAACCAACGAGGTTACTATAATAGCGACAACCGCAAGCACGGATACTGTTGCGGTAGCTATGGCCGTAATGCGCTTCTTTTTTCTGTCGGCACTTTTTTTCTCTCCGCGGACGTTGGAAATAAGCAGAAGTATAAAAATTGCAACGACAATAATGGTTGAAAGAGCGTACATATCAGGCTTTACCTTCTTTTTAGTCATAGAGTATATAAGAAGGGGAAGCGTCTGAAAGTTCGGGGGCGCTACGAAATATGATATAACAAAATCGTCAAGCGAAAGGGTAAATGCCATTACGGCACCGGAAAGAACCGATGACATAATGTTAGGTAGCTTTACCTTAAAAAATGCTTTGAAGGGGGGGCAGCCAAGATCAAGTGCCGCCTCGGAAAGCGTATTACCGAGCTCGGTAATTCTCGGTAGAACTGACAGTATAACGTACGGAAGGCAGAATGTAGTGTGTGCGATCAGCATAGCAACGAAGCCTATCTCGTTATAATCTGCTATCTTGAATATTGCCATAACAGCCGCAAAAAACAGCATCATAGACATACCTGTTACTATATCAGGGTTCATCATAGGTACGTTGGTTACGGATGTAATAGAGGTTTTCAGTATCTTGCTTCTCATTTTATATATTCCCTCTGCTGCAGCAGTACCTATTACGGTTGCCAGAAGGGCTGAGAGAATAGCAAGTATCAGAGTGTTGCGAAGAGCAGTAAATGCATCGGGGGAAGAGAAGAGCTCTGCATACCACTTGAACGTAAAGCCGGTAAATACCGATGTGCTCTCAGAGCTGTTAAAAGAGAAAAGGATAAGAGTGAGAATAGGGATATACAGTATCGCAAATATGAGACCGATGTAGATTCTTGAGGTATATTTCATACTATTATACCTCCGTCCTCGTCTGAGAACTTATTCATAATCGTGATAGATATAAGGATAAGTATCATCATTACGAGTGATATTGCCGCACCGGTGTTAAGCGCACCTGTTACAAATTGACGCTCAATGGTATCACCTATAACCTCAAACGTTCCTCCGCCGAGCTTTTGAGAAATATAGAATGTGCTTATTGACGGGACAAGAACCATTGTCACGCCCGAAATAATGCCGGACATTGATAACGGAAGAATTACCTTAGTCATAACCCGGATGGGACTGCATCCGAGATCGCTTGCCGCTTCCCACATATTCTTGTCTATTTTTGAAATGCAGGTGTAGATAGGCAATACCATATAGGGAAGGAAATCATATACCATACCGAATATTACAGCGCCTTTCGTGCCGATGATATGGAATGATGTGTCGAGAAGCGTGTTTAGAAAGCCACCGTCATCAAGTATTGCCATTATAGAATAGGTCCTAATGAGAAGGTTTGTCCACATAGGAAGCATGAGAAGCATTATGAACAGCTTCTGATTCTTGGGCTTAGCTTTGGCAATAACGTATGCGAGCGGATATCCGATTACAAGGCATATTGCGGTTGCGATGATAGCAAGCTCAATAGATAGGCTGAATATTGGAGCATAGTCTGTGAGCGAGGAAATATTATCGAACGAAAAAGAGCCGTTCGAATCTGTGAATGCATAATACACAACGATTATAAGCGGCAAAACTATAAAGAGCACTGCCCAGAAAATGTGAGGTGCTGCCGCAATCGATTGCATAAGTGATTTTTTCTTTGTCATTTTATACCCAAAGAGAGAGGAAAAGCTCTCCGCACCTTTATAAGTGATAAAATCAGAACTCCTCAGCCGTGTCGGCATCGGAAAGCTGGTCGATTTCGTCAGAGAATGACGAGTAATCGCCGAATTTGCCAGAATATTTTGACTTCTTCATAATATGAATAGCGTCAGGCTCGATATAAAGACCGATTGTTGCATCGGGTGCAACGTAATCTGTAGACTGTATCATCCACTTAAAGCCCTTGATGTCTACTATTATTTCATAGTGAACACCCTTGAAGGTAACGTTTGTTACCTGACCGGTGAGCATACCTTTGTCTACTGATACAACGTCAACGTCTTCCGGACGAACGACAACGTCTACAGCCTCGTTTTTCTCAAATCCACCGTCAACACAGTCAAAAATATGACCTGCAAACTTCGCTTTTCCGTCAGAGAGCATTATTCCGTCCAGAATATTACTTTCTCCGATAAAGTCGGCAACAAAAGCGTTCTGAGGCTCGTTATATATGTCTGTAGGCGTACCTATTTGCTGAATCTCACCGTCTGCCATAACAACTACCGTATCGGACATAGACAGTGCCTCTTCCTGATCGTGTGTTACGTATACGAAGGTGATACCTATAGCTTGCTGTATAGTTTTCAGCTCGTTTTGCATATCCTTACGGAGTTTTAGGTCGAGTGCTCCGAGAGGTTCGTCAAGAAGAAGCACCTTGGGGTGAGAAATGAGAGCTCTTGCGATAGCTACTCTTTGCTGCTGACCGCCCGAAAGGGTGCTGACGCTCTTATTTTCAAAGCCGGAGAGCGCAACCATTTTGAGCATCTCCGAAACTCTTGTTTTTATTTCATCCTCCGCAACCTTTTTAAGACGAAGCGGAAAGGCAATATTTTCGTAAACGTTAAGGTGAGGGAAGAGAGCATATTTTTGAAACACGGTGTTGACGTTACGCTTATACGCCGGCACGTCACTTATCTCAACTCCGTCAAAATAAAGCTGACCCTCATCAGCTGTTTCGAAGCCTCCGATAATGCGAAGCGTTGTGGTTTTTCCACAGCCGGACGGTCCAAGCAGGGTTATAAATTCTCCGTCTCTTATGTAGAGATTCATAGAATCAATTACCTTTTCACCGTCATAAGATTTTGAAATCCCCTTCAACTCAATGAGCTTTGCCATCTTATTAAAATCTCAGATCCTTTCTGTAAGCGAAAAACGCCCTTTAATCTTAACGAAAGTAATTATAGCAAAAAGATATGAGATTTGCAATAGTTTTTTTCAAAAATATTCGCATTTAAGCGTAAAGAATCGAATTTAGCCGAGATTTTTCCGCAAAAAGAGCTGTGAAATCTTGCAAAATCTCTTTAAATCTCGCAAAAACTCACAAATCCTCGTTTTTTATCCTGTTTTGAAAAAATAAAATTTGTCGTATCATTACTATGAAAAAAATGGAAAATATCCAATATCCACCGTTGAGTATAAGGATAATAAATAGGGAAAGAAATACGGCAAGTGTGCAAACGGTAAGCGAAACGTAAGGCATTATACTGTCGCTTGCTTTGCTTCCAAAGAATAAAGAAATTGTATCACTTATTATTTTGTATCCGTCATAATCGGAGATAGGAAGAAGATTTGATATAGCGGTAGCCAAATTTATAATCGCGAAATTCGGTGTATGAGGAAATAAAAAAGCAAATGCTAAAAAATTTATCAGAGGACCTGCCGAGCAAACCCAAATTTCTTCTTTGTACGAAAGGGGAGAGCGAGTTTTAATTCTGAAACCGGAGAAAACTAAAGAGGGAAGAGAAAAATGCTTTTTTAAAGCACTGAGCGCCATCAGGTGTCCTCCTTCGTGAACAAGCGCCGCAAGTATTGTAAATAAAGTCATTTTTACGTCAGAAAATCCAATCATAAGAATAGTCCAGAAAAGTCCGCAGAGTATGCATAAAATTGCATGTAAAAGCTTTTGCATTTTCAAATTTTCTCCCTTAGATGATTAAGAAAATTTCTATTTACCATATATTAGATATCTTGACAAATTATTATAATTATGCTATCATTTTTAAGTAGGATATTTTTGCGGAGGGCATAATGGCTAAGAAAACGGCATATGACGATCAAAGTATAAAAAGCCTGAAGGGCGCGGAGCGAGTACGTAAGCGTCCTGCGGTAATTTTTGGTTCGGACGACCTTGAAGGCTGTCAGCATTCCTTTATAGAGATTCTCGCCAACTCTGTCGATGAGGCAAGAGAAGGCTATGGCGATAAGATTATTGTAAAGAAGTATCAGGACCTCTCGATAGAGGTCGAGGACTTCGGCAGAGGCGTTCCTCTCGGATATAACGAAAAGGAAAAACGCTGGAACTGGGAGCTGGTTTTCTGCGAGCTTTACGCAGGCGGTAAATATGATAATAACGAGGGAAACTCTGCGTATGAGTTTTCACTTGGACTTAACGGACTGGGAGCTACGGCAACTCAGTATTCCTCCGAGTATATGAATGTAAAATCCTATAACGGAAAAACGCTGTCGGAGATGAGCTTTTCTGCAGGAAATCCCAAGGGCGAGCTAAAGGTTTCGGAGATAGTTTCAGGACCGGGTGTCAAGAAGACCGGAACTATTATAAAATGGCGTCCCGATCTTAAGGTTTTTAAAGAAATAGATATACCGCTTGAATTCCTTGAAAAAACGCTCAGAAGACAGGCGTTTATTAACGCAGGAATAAAGTTTATACTCGAAAACGAAGTTTCAACCGGCAAATTTGAAAAAAGCGAGTTTTTCTATAAAGACGGTATAGCGGATTATATTGCCGAGATAACCGAGGGACAGACGCTTACTCAGCCGCAGCTTTTCAGAATCGAAACGAAAGGCCGTGACAGAGAGGACCTTCCTGACTATAAATTTAAAGCCGAGGTAACCTTCTGCTTTGCTGAATCCGGTTCTCACGAATATTATCATAACTCCTCCTTCCTTGAATACGGCGGCGCGCCTGATAAGGCTGTCAGAACGGCTTTTGTGTATGCAGTAGATAAATATATTAAAAATCAAAATAAGTACACCAAAAATGAATCTAAAATTTCATTTTCGGATATAGAGGACAACCTTGCCGTAATTGTAAACTCCGCATCTACGCAAACGTCCTATGAAAACCAGACCAAGAAGGCGATAACGAACGCCTTCATATGCAAAGCGCTTACTGATTTTCTTAAGACTAATCTTGAAATTTATCTTACCGAAAATCAAAATGCCGCAAATACTATTATCAGCAAGGTTCTTACTAACAAGAGGGCAAGAGAGGCTGCTGAAAAAACCAAAACCGATATTAAGAAGAAGCTTACGGTAACTATGGATGTCTCTAACAGAGTAGAGAAGTTCGTTCCTTGCCGCTCTAAAGACCCAGAGCTTCGTGAGGTCTATATAGTTGAGGGAGATTCGGCTATGTCCAGCTGTAAGACGGCTAGAAATGCTGATTTTCAGGCAATAATTCCCGTAAGAGGTAAAACGCTCAACTGTATGAAAAGCTCATACGATAAGATTTTTGCCAGCGATATAATCGTTGACCTTCTTAAAGTAATAGGCTGCGGTGTTGAAGTGAAAACTAAGAAGTCGGGAGATCTTGCAACCTTTGATTATAACCTTCTTAAGTGGAGTAAGATAATTATATGTACCGATGCTGACGAAGACGGTTTCCAGATAAGAACTCTTCTTCTTACAATGTTTTACCGCCTGCTCCCCACTCTTATAGAAAAGGGCAAAATATTCATAGCAGAATCCCCGCTTTTTGAAATTAATTCGGGCTCTGAAACCTATTTTGCTTATAATGAGCAGGAGAAAAATGATATTATAGCAGGTCTTGGCGGTAAAAAATATACGCTTCAGCGTTCTAAGGGACTTGGTGAGAACGAGCCGGAAATGATGTCTAGAACCACTATGTCTCCTCAGACGAGAAGGTTGATAGCCGTAACGCCGGCGGATGCAGAAGCCACAGCCAAAATGTTTGACGTACTGCTTGGAGATGCTCTTGCAGAAAGAAAAAAGTTTATAACAGAAAACGGTCATCGATATATAAAAGATGCAGATATTTAAGAAAGGTAATACAAAAACATGGTAACACTCAAAAAATCAGCAAAATTCGAGGGTGTAAAGGGTCCTCTTCTTACGATAGTAATGGACGGCGTGGGAATTGCAGCGGATAACGGAGCTAATGCGGTTGCTTCGGCATATACGCCCACCCTTGATCGCATTATGAAAAAATACCCCACTCTTGCTATAAAGGCTCACGGTACAGCCGTAGGACTTCCCGGTGATGATGATATGGGAAATTCCGAGGTAGGACACAATGCACTCGGCTCGGGTCAGGTTTTTGCCCAGGGAGCAAAGCTTGTTTCTCAGTCGATTGAAAGCGGTAAGATTTTCGAATCTTCCACCTGGCAGGAGCTTATCGGAAGCGTAAAGGAGAAGGGCACTACGCTTCATTTTCTCGGACTTTTTTCTGACGGAAACGTACACTCTCATATTGATCATCTTAAGGCACTTATTAAAAAGGCAAAGGCAGAGGGCGTGTCTAAGGTAAGAATTCACATTCTTCTTGACGGTCGTGACGTTGGAGAGACCAGCGCTCTTGATTACGTTCGTCCTTTTGAGGAATTTATTGCATCTCTTTCTGATAACAGCTTCGATATCGCTATAGCATCGGGCGGCGGAAGAATGCAGATAACGATGGATAGATATGAAGCCAACTGGGGAATGGTTGAGCTTGGCTGGAAAACGCACGTTCTCGGCGAGGGAAGGCAGTTTGCATCGGCTGAGGAGGCTATAACCGCATACAGAAATGAAACCAAAGTTATAGACCAGGATCTTCCTCCCTTTGTAATTGCAAAAGACGGCGTACCCGTAGGTACGGTGGAGGACGGAGACAGCGTTATCTTCTTTAATTTCCGCGGCGACCGTTCCATAGAGATATCCAAGGCCTTTGAATCAGGTGCGGACTTTGATAAATTTGACAGAAAGAGAGTTCCTGCCGTTCTTTATGCAGGTATGCTTGAATATGACGGAGACCTTCATATTCCCTCAAAGTATCTCGTAAATCCTCCTACAATTACGAATACTATGACTGAATATCTCGTTAGTGCCGGCATAAACGAGCTTGCTATATCAGAAACACAAAAATACGGTCATGTGACATACTTCTGGAACGGAAACAAATCCGGTAAATTCTCCGAAGAGCTTGAAACTTATATTGAAATTCCCTCTGACGTTGTTCCTTTTGAGCAGCGTCCTTGGATGAAGTGCGCAGAGATTACAGATAAGCTTATCGAGTGTCTCAGATCAGGAAAATATAAGTATCTCAGAGTTAATTTTCCCAATGGAGATATGGTAGGTCATACCGGTTCGTTTGCGGCAACACAGTGCTCTATGGAGGCTCTTGACCTTCAGCTTGCAAGAATTCTTGCAGTAGTTGATGAGCTGGAAGGCGCTGCTCTCATAACTGCAGACCACGGAAATGCTGACGAAATGTATGAGATAGATAAGAAAACTAAAGCACCCAAGGTTGGAAAAGACGGCAGCTTCAAAGCAAAGACCAGCCATACCTTGAATCCTGTTCCTTTTATAATCTACGATAACTTTACAGCCGATAAATATACCGTAAAGCTTGGTAGAGAAGATTTTGGACTTTCCGCAGTTGCCGCAACTACGGTTAATATGCTTGGTTACGAAGCTCCTGAAATCTGGGATGAATCAATGATAACGCTTTAAAAACATTTAATCTTCCTTATTCTTTTTAGGGTAAGGAAGATTTTTTTGCCTTTTTCGCATAAGTATAGCAGAATAATATAATAAATAATGAAAGAAGTAAAACAGAAGGGATTTTACCTGAAAAAATAAAAAAACAAAATAAATTTAAAAATGTTTCATTTGTTCATACTTTAGACACATTTATCTGTTACAATAGTCACCGCTTTGTATATAGCAAATGTATCGTAAAGTAATTCGGAGGTAGCTATGGTTTTTGATAATCTTAAGATTAAGCACAAAACTTTTGGCGAGGGAATTGTTAAGTCGATGGACGGAAAGTACATCACGGCTTTGTTTGGTTCTCTGGAGAAAAAGTTCGTATACCCCGATGCCTTTGAGAATTTTTTGACTCTTGACGATGGAACTGTTAGCCAAGAGATCCTCGAAGATATCAGAAATGCCAAAACGGCAAAACAAGTCATATTAGATAAGAAGAATGAAGAAAATCGCCGAGCAATGACTCACGGTATAGTTATACCCGGTAAGGAGATCGGTGTGGTCGATGTCGAAGAATAATATTCTTCTGAGATAAAAACGAAAGCTTAGAGGTAAATTCCCTAAGCCTTCGTTTTTTCTTTTTAGTATTGACTAAAATCAAAAACAGTTGTATAATTGTTCCGTATAATAACACTTGGAGGTGTTTATGTCTCCCGAATTAAAAGGATATATTCTTGCGATAGCTTACGGCATACTGTGTCTTCTTTTGTCAGTTGTGCTCCATAAACTCGGAGTATCAAAGAGCTATTGTCGTAAGGCGGTACATATACTTGTAGGATTTGAATGGCTTATTCTTTACGCGTTCATGGGAGCAAGCATTCATTTTCTTATAGTTTGTCTTGCGTTTCTTGCTCTAATGACGTTTATCTACTTTAAAAATGCGCTTCCTATGATATCTTCTGATGGCGAAAATGCTCCCGGGACAGTGTATTATTGCGTTGCAATGTCTATCATGGCGTTTATATGTGTTTTCGTTCCCGATATGCTTCTTCCTTTTGGTATAGGAGTGTTCTGCACTTCTTTAGGGGACGGCTTTGCGGGTCTTGTAGGGCAGAGTATTAAAAAATACAACCCTAAAATTTTCAGAAACAAATCCCTTTTAGGAGCTATTGCCAATTTCGTTTTTTCATTTGCAACGGCTTGGATTTTTACCGTTTTGTTCGATGTGAAGCTTTTAATATGGCAGTGCGTTTTGATAGCCCTTCTCTCTGTTATGATTGAGCTTTTAGGCGCCTATGGTCTTGATAATATATTTATAACTCTTGCCACGGCGTTCTTGGCATATGCGTTTATTTATATTCCGTCAATAAATTTCTATATTTCATCAATTATCCTGACACCGCTTGTAATCATTCTTGTAATACAAAAGAAAGCACTTACAGCAAAAGGTTTAATCGCTGCCATAGTTCTTGACTTGGTTATTACTCTTACGCTTGGAAATTTCGGCTTTATTTTGCTGCTAGCCTTCCTTTTTGCAAGCATTGCCATTGATAAAGTGAAAAGGCTTGCAAAAAAAGAGGATACTGTTACAAAACGAGGAGATTGCAGAGACGAAATACAGGTTATTGCAAACGGACT
Organism: Eubacteriales bacterium; assembly: GCA_045594785.1. GTDB lineage: Bacteria > Bacillota > Clostridia > Oscillospirales > CAG-272 > UBA1740. The sequence goes on along the minus strand of JAZNZE010000005.1, from coordinate 8,772 downwards.
TGTTCCTATGATGCTTGCGGTTATTTTTTCCTGCACCTTTAATCCTGTGTTCGTAGTCGCTTACGTTGCAGTTCTCGCAGAAGCGTTTGCAGATACCGCTGCATCGGGATTTGGTGTATTTTCAAAAAATACCTTTGACATTTTCAAAATGCGCAAATGCGAATGTGGTCTCAGTGGCGGAATGTCGCTTATAGGTACGCTTGCATCTCTTGTTGCCGCAATAGCCTTTCCACTTCTTGTCCTTCCTTTTGGTATTGATAACTTTTATGTTATTCTTGTAGCAGCTTTGTCGGCATTTTTTGGCGTTGTATTTGATTCATTTTTGGGTTCTGTCTTGCAGGTAAAGTACAAATGCAAGATATGCGCATCACTTACCGAAAGGGAAGTGCACTGTCAAGCTCCAACAAAGCAGGTATCGGGTTATCGCTTCTTCGATAACGATGTGGTGAATGTATTCAGTGCGCTCTTTACCGCCGCTGCTTCAATACTGCTATTTGTGTTAATTGCATAATAACGTAAAATCCAACAGGGCTAAATACCTTGTTGGATTTTATAAATGAATTTCTTTGACGATAAAAATGAGATCAGGCTTGATAGAGTTACGACCGACATATATAATTGAGAAAAAGACAGTTTGAAAGAGCTAAAGGAGTGCTATATGAATAGGCTTTTTGTAAACATAGATACAAACGATTACGGAACTAAATTTCTTAATGCTCTTACTTGTGAAAAAGAAAAGATATGTGAAGAAGACTTATATTCGTTTATCGATCAGTATAAAGATACGGGTGTCACCGATCTTCTGATATGTCTCAACTGTCAGTATTCGATTCCCGATAGCAGATTTTTCAGCGATTCAATTTTCAAATATGAGCAGCGGATAGAAAATGGCATTCCCGTTGATTACAGAAAACGCTTTAGTGGTTTTTACACCGTTTGTAAAACATATGGAATAGACCCAATAAAAGTCTGGCTTAATCGTTGCCGAGATATCGGATTAAATCCTTGGGTATCATTTCGTATGAACGACTGCCATTTTCCCGATGAAAAAACTTGTTTTTGGAGACCTGAGCTTTTTTACGAGGCAAGAGAGCGCGGTTGGATGATTGGCGAAAAATACGGTTACTTTAAAAATTGTTTGAACTATGCAATTCCCGAAATACGAAGCATATGGCTTTCTTATATCGATGAGCAACTTTCTCGGTACGATATGTACGGTGTTGAGCTTGATTTTCTACGGGAAATATATTGTTTTGATTATTTAAATGAGCCCGATATTTGTAACATAATGACCGATTTTATTCGAAATGTGCGCGAGATTATAAGAAAGCACGAGAAAATAAAGGGTCACAGTATTCGGCTTGCAGTAAGATTAATGAGAGACATAAATCAATGCAAGGCGTTTGGATTTGACGTACTTCTCTGGGATAAAGAAAAACTTATAGACATTGCAGTTTTGTCAGCACGTTGGGAAACAAGCGATAGTGACATGCCAATATCCGAATGGAAATCCAGGCTAAAAAACACCTGTGTTTGCGCCGGCCTTGAAACTCTTTTAGCGCCATCGACAAGCTCCCAGTTTTCTGCCACTCCTGAAGTTGTGAGAGGATATGTTAACAAGTATTTATCAGAGGGATCGGACGGTATTTATTTCTTCAATTACTACTGCGTTCCGAATGATTTTTCTGATAAAGAAATGCTCAGAACAAGCAGAAGTATGAAAATTTTCACTACATGTAAAAATTTGGATAGTGTAGAGAAAAATCCTATGCGATATATAGTTACACGTCAGGATATTGCACCGCACGGATTTCAAAAATACGAGCCGCTTCCTATCCCCATTGACAAAAACGGTAAAACAATAACGCTGAAACTCGGAAGACTTTCGAAAAATCGTAAAGTTACTCTTATTGTCGGTTATCAAGGGATTAGGCCGGAGGATGTGACCCTTATTTCCTCCGGAAAAAAGTATGAAAAAATGAAAAGAGAAAATCCAAAGCCGCACGATCCTTATGCGGAGCCAAAAGAATTTTCACTGCATTGCGGCTGTGGATATGTTCCGGCCGGCACTGTTACGTACAAAACGCAAATTGAAACCAGAACGGATGGCATATATTCACTTGAATTTTTAGGTAGCTGCGGTGCGGTGAACTATATAGAATTTGATATTGACTAGGTACGTATATATTTCGCGTGGCAGGTTGTAATTTCGTTTTTAAGAATAAAAAGTCTGTCGCGCACAGCGCGGCAGCCTCGTTTTCAGATTAAAACCTAATTTTAATCAATTGCTTAACGCAAAGGAAAGGAAGACGATGGGTTAGCTTTTAATTAGCCGTTATTTTTGATGGAGTTCTCGTAAGACTCAACCATCTTTTTCAAAGTGTGACCCGTACGAACTTTGATATTTGTTCGTGCAAGCCGTATTTCAGACAGCCACAAAGCCGTACATAAATACAGGTTTAGATTTGGAAAATAACAATTTTCTGTGAAAAACACGAGAATAAATAAATTTTTCATTAAATTTTGGATTTGCGGTTGAATTTTACGAAGAATTTTTATATAATATCAAAAAACATAAATACGATTGGGGACTTCGTTATGAAAAAAATTTACGCAACGTTGGTATATCTCAGCGCTAATCAATGGCTACCGCTCAAGGACAAAATCGCTCTTGGTGAACCCTTTTGGGACATTTTGCTCAAAAAGTCAAGCGAATCCGGAATAAACACAATTATGATCGAAGTTGGAGACGGAGTTAAGTATGAGAGCCATCCTGAAATTTCTCTTGTTGACGCATGGGACAGAGAAAAAGTGAAAAAAGAGGTTGCGCGCTGTAAGGAGCTTGGAATTGATATAATCCCAAGGGTTAATTTCTCATCTACGCATAATTTCTGGATGAAAAAATACCGCTCTTTGACATCCACACCCGAATACTACGATTTCTGCAGCGATATAATAAAAGAAATATACGAGATTTTTGAACATCCCCAATATATACATATCGGGATGGACGAAGAAGACGCCGAACACCAGAAAAAATCAGACCTTGTCATTTTTCGAAGAGGTTCTTTATTGATGAACGATATGAAGTTCCTTATAGACGAGGTTAATAAAACCGGTGCAAAGCCTATTATAAGTCATTGCTCAATGTTTGTTGAGACTGAGAAATTTTTTAAAATGATATCTCCCGACGAAGTTGTTATAGAGCCATGGTGGTATTACGCATTCTATAGAGACAAACTGACTCCCGTTTCTGAATGGGCTGAAAAAACGGTAGAAAAAGAGTTGGCGAAAGAATGCGTTGAAATGGGACTTGTATATATGGAGGATCATCCCTTCCTTAAGCCTCTACTCGACCATTTTTACGATATAATTCTCCCTGCTATGAAGATGGGTTACAAATATATCCCGATGGCATCAATCTGGGGTTCTGTTCCTTCAAACCACGAGCAGATGCTTGATTTCTTTGAAAACGCGGAGGGTGGCGAGAGTTCGATTCTCGGATATTTTACTGTCCCGTGGACCGGTATGTCAGTTGAATACATTCCTGCTTATGAAGAAAGCTTCAGACAACTGATGGAAGCGAAGAAAATACATATAGACGGTAAACAGTAACTACATGTAAAGGATATGGAGACACTCGACTTTTTCGATGACCGCTCTGTATACAACTTTAAAATACTCAAGTGAAAATCATAAATATGAGTGTAACTCTCGTTGTGAAAATCTTTACAAAACAAATAAAGGCTGCCGCGCACAGCACGGCAGCCTCGTTTTTTAGATTAAAACCTAATTTTAATCAATTGCTTAACGCAAAGGAAAGGAAGACAATGGTTAATTTCGGACTAAATTAGCCGTTGGTCTTGAGGTTGTTCTCGTAAGACTCAACCATCTTCTTAAAAATGAAACCCATACGAACTTTGACATTTGTTCGTGCAAGCCGTATTTCAGACAGCCACAAAGCCGTACATAAATACAGATTTAGCCTTATAGTATAAGAATTTTCTATGCAAAACACACGAATATATAAATTTTTTATTAAATTTTGAATTTGCTGTTGAATTTTACGAAGAATTTGTATATAATAAATACAGCAGATAATGTTTTTTAAAAAGTGAGGCTAGCGCGAACGAGAAATTTTGTTTAACTCGTTCATTTGCCTGTTCGCGCCCGAATTTGCAGATGCAAATTCCTAGACTGAAAGGAGAATTGAAATGCCAAATATTAAACCTGTATCCGACTTACGTAACTACAACGAGGTTCTTCGCGATATTGCCGTAGGTGAGCCCGTATTCCTTACCAAGAACGGCAGAGGCAGATATGCCATAGTTGATATGGAAGAGTTTGAAAAGACACAGGCAACTCTTAAGCTTATGAGCGAGCTTGCAAGGGGTGAGGCTTCAGCACGTGAAAAAGGCTATATCGATATTGCCGACGTCGAAGCTATGTTAGGTATCAAGGATTAAATATAAAAGTAGAAAGGATGCGTGCAACCGATGTTCCCATTTAGAAAAAGTAAATGCGGAGTATGGGAGCCGCACTGCGGCAATGGCTAAGATTAACTTTACACCCGATGCGCTTGAGGACTTGAAAGAAATCAAGCAGTACATCACTGACGAGCTTTGCAGTGAGCAGTCAGCAATAAACACAGTGGGGAAGATAACGAAACGTATCCGCCAACTTGCCGACTTCCCGGAAAGCGGAGCCCCTCTGTCTTCCATAATCAACTTAGAAGTGCCTTACCGTTTCCTTGTTTGCGGTAACTACACTGCGTTCTATAAGGTTGAAAATGATGAGGTGCACATCATTCGTGTACTCTACGGCAGGCGCAACTTCATGCAAATTCTTTTCGGCAGAGAATTTGACGATGATAAATCTAACTGATTTAATTTAATAATTAAGAGTCGATTACAGGTTCAAGCTTGTTTTCGACTTTTTTTATGTAAATCTATTTACAATTATATTAGTTTGTGATAAAGTATAAGAGACAAATTATCAAATATAGTAACATATATATTGATAATATTTGCACAAAATACGCGAGTTATGCGATAACATCTGGAAGCGAGATAACCTATGAAAAAGCAGTTTTTGATGTGTTGCCTTTTAGGTATAATGGCGCTTTTCTTATTTTCTTGCGGAGAGGAAAATATTGAGGAAATAAAAAACAACGAAATAACGATCAGCAAAAAATCTTCGATATTAGCGGCGCACACAGTCTCTCCCGGCGGAAAAGTAGTTTATACGGTAACGGTTTCAAATGGTGGTAGCAGTGATATGAAAATTGAAATTTCCGATACCGTTCCCAATGGATGCAGATATGTTTCGGGCGGTTTTGACGTAGATGGTTCGAGGTTAAGCTGCGATTTGCTTTTGAAATCAGGAGAGATCAAAGATATTGAATATATTGTAGAGGTTTCAGAGGATATCGATGATATCAAAAACGGGAAAATTACTTCCACAAAAGCTACTCTTTTGAGTAAGAGCGCAGTCTGTAACGATATATACGTCGGTTATACCTTTACGGATTTAGATAAAGAGCGCATCTCAACTGCGATTGCGGCGCTTTCCTACAGCGAAAATATTGATCCTATGGTTTTGGCACGTCAAATATATAACGTAGCTTTTTCTAAAAACATTTCCGCTTTGGTAACGGCGGGTGACATTATGAATGAGATGTTTAAGGAAAATCCGACAGAAGATGGATTAAAATATATTTCTTTTATGGCTCCCACTCTTTACGGCGGGAAAAAAATCGGTGAGATCAATCGCGATGCATTTAAGGGAGATAGTTGCAACGTAAATAAAGAAGATCTAATAATTGGAGATTTGTTATTCGTTAAAGCTGAAAATAATACGGATTTGTATATTTTCGACGGAGATAATTTGATCTTTTTTAATGAGGGATATGACGTAAAGATTACCGAGAAGGTACTTACCTCACTAAGTGATGCGGATCTTTATGCAGTTCTTCGTCCGTCAATGTCGATAGGAGAGAGCTTCGGGTACGATGCTTTTGATAATTTTGATGATTTAACACTTGAACAAAAGGCATTGGTGGAAACGGCGAAGGCGTATTTATTGCGAGGATATCGCTTGCAGTACGATGATAGCAGAATGTCTTCTACTTATGAAACTACTCTTGACAGGGGGGAGTTCCGTTGGCAGATTGGTTTATATGAACCTGAGGACTATACCTCACAAAAATGGGGATACGTCAATTGTGCCGGTTTTACTTACGAGGTTTACCGCACTGCTTTAGGCATGGATCTTGGCGGCTTGTATTCTACAGCGGCCTTGGCGTCGTATTATTCAAGCGGTGTAGAGGGAGCGCCTATGTATCCGTACGACTGTGTTCCTAAATTTTTTACTGACGAAGCCTCGCGAAATGCAGAGATAGATAGATTTCGCGCAACACTCAGAGTCGGTGATCTTATAGTTACCCGCAAAAACGGTAACGGTCACGTAATGATGTATATCGGTAATGATACCGTTATACATAGCACAGGCGCAAGCTTTAATTACAGCGGTGACAGCGAAACGTACGAACCGACGATAAGATATATGAACGTGTTCGCTTATCTTTTTGATCCCGAGGCTAAAAGTTGTATTTTTCGTCAGGATTCCGAGATCAATCGCCTCTGCATTGTAAGACCTCTTGATCTTTATGAGGGGAAAATACCAGAAAACACGCTCAACCGTATTGAAAACCTTGAGGATATAGTTTCGGAAAAACTTTCGTCTCATTGCGAAGGTACAACAGTTAATAACGGTGAAATCATTACCTATAGCTTTGTAATAAAGAATATCGGCAAAGAGAAAAGGACGCTGATGGTAACCGATAGGATTCCCGAGGGGACAACGTTTATTTCCTCGGACAATTATTTTCTTGACGGGAATATGCTTAATTGGCTGATTGAGGTGGCTCCTGATGAGACCTCTATCGTATCGTATACGGTTCGCGTTGAAGCGGAAAACGGTGCGTATATATACGGTTCAGACGGTAAGGTTGGCGGAGTTTCTCATAGATGCCCGGGCGTATATGTGAAGAATACTCTCGAACAAGCTTCTCGGAAAGCGATCGTTAGCGCAGTTGAAAAATATAGAAAAAGCAATCCCGATTCTTTGACTGGTATCGAACTTCTTAACGCAATTTATATGGCAGCAGGGCTTGATCGGCCTTTTGCGGAAAGTGAAGAATTTGTTCGTGAGTCGCTTTTTAACTCAAAAAACGATTCTACCGGTAAAAGTCTCGTATGGACTTTAGATACTGAAAGTTCATACTACAATATGATCGTTCCAACTTTTTATGGCGGAAGAAGGTTTTTCACACCTCAGATGTACACCGAGACTGAAAAACAAAATACAGATAGAGCAAGGCTTCCTCGTGAACAGGGGTTGATTGTAGGAGATATTCTGATAACCAAGTTTTTGTCAAGCGAGAAGATTTATCTCTATATTGGAGACGGAGTGCTTGTTGACTTAGATAAAGCCGATTTGGCGGAGGATGTATATTCCGCACCTATACGGTTGATGCGAATGCCGTCTGCCGGTAATTATTACATTGTTTTACGCCCGTCTGCAGAGATGTAAAAATAGTATATAAAAGGCTGCCGCGCACAGCACGGCAGCCTCGTTTTTCAGATTAAAACCTAATTTTAATCAATTGCTTAACGCAAAGGAAAGGAAGACGATGGGTTAGCTTTTAATTAGCCGTTATTTTTGATGGAGTTCTCGTAAGACTCAACCATCTTTTTAACCATCTGACCGCCAACGCTACCTGCCTGCTTAGAGGTGAGGTCACCGTTGTAACCCTGCTTAAGAGTTACACCTACTTCGTTTGCAGCTTCCATCTTGAACTTTTCAAGAGCTGCCTTTGCTTCGTTATTCTTAGCCATAAGAATTAATCTCCTGTTTTCTTTTTAAATCTATATTATCGAGCCGCAGAAGCTTCGGTGCTGCGGCTCCGTTGCTTCTTGACTCTGTTACTATTTTATCTCGCAACTTCGTTTTTATAATAGGTAATTTTATGTAATTTTTATTTGGAGGACGTATGAATATTGAAATAAGAGAGGCTTCCGCTGCAGATGCGCAAAAAATGCTTCATTATAATAATGCTGTAGGCGGAGAAACCGATTTTTTATCTTTTGGTTCAGATACCTTTAATATTACTCTGGAAAAAGAAGCACGTTTTCTTGAGCGATTCAGAAAATCTCCAAAAGATATTATGCTTATTGCACTGGACGAAGAAGAAATTATTGCAAATGCATCGATTGAGGGAAATAGAGTTCAAAGATATTCTCACAGAGCAGAGCTTTCGATAACCGTACTAAAAAAATATTGGGGGCAGGGAATTGGAAGTATGCTCATGAAACGTCTTTTGTCCTTTTCTTCGAATTTTGGTTACAAAAGTATATATCTTGAAGTGCGTGCCGACAATGATAGAGCTATTAATCTTTATAGAAAATTTGGATTTACCGATATAGGTGTTTATAAAGATTATTTTAAAGTAGAAGATAATTTTTATGATGCAAAATTGATGGTTTTGCATTTATAATGTTATTTTGTTGCATATTTTTTTGTTAAATTCGGATAAATTTCAAAAAAAGTGAAGTTTTTTCGAAAAAAGTATTGACAAATTTAGAAAACTGGGGTATAATAGTCAAGCGCCTCAAGCGAGGCAGCGAACTTTGCTCCTTGAAAATTGAACAACATGAAATTTCGAGCACTGAAAAGTGCGAAAGATCTCGTTAAAACACTTTGAAAAAAGAA
>JAZNZE010000004.1:0-118231 GCA_045594785.1 Eubacteriales bacterium | reverse complement strand
ACTTGAATGTGTTATGCACGCCGCCAGCGTTAATCCTGAGCCAGGATCAAACTCTCTAAAAAATTGTATATTATCTTAGACTCTCGCCTAAGCTAACATCTTTCTTAGAGCTATTTTCTCTAGCTTCTCTTTTTACTTTTTTGAGTTTCTTTTTTCAAAGTGTTTTAACGAGATCTTTCGCACTTTTCAGTGCTCGAAATTTCATGTTGTTCAATTTTCAAGGAGCAAAGTTCGCTGCCTCGCTTGAGGCGCTTGACTATTATACATTATTCCAATCGGTTTGTCAAGGGTTTTTTAAAAAATTTTTCGTTTTTTTGTTTTTTATTTTTCCGAAGTCTTCTATATGTCAACAACGCGCGTTAAGCATAATATTATAGTACCGAGAAAACAGATATTCTGATATTGACAAAATAATACAGATATGCTATACTCTATTTCACAAATCTGAACACTTTATTTTAACGGAGATATATTATGATTTTAAATGAAGAAATTTATTTTGAAATAACCTTTACCGGTGCAAAGGCAGAGCTTAAAAAAATGGTTAAATTTTTGAAATCGGGAGAGCTTGAGGATTTTTTTGAGTTTTCTCCGGATTACGTTTGCTATGCAGATGAATACATAGGAACACCTGACGATGAGCAGAGCGAAATAGTATTCACTAACGATGACCTCGGCATAGAAATTGACGAATTTGATACCGATGAATTTCTTGAGCTTATCTGCAAGGCGGGAAAGAATCTGGAAATTTCAGGTCATATATATGACGTTTCTGACGAAGAATACAGCTTTACGAGCGAGGCGGGAGATTCCTACTACGTCAATGCCAGAGAAGCAAAGAAATTCAACGACGAGCTTGATGAAGCTGCCGAAAACGAAGAGCTGGACGAAGAAGATTAACGTTTATACTCTGTATATACTCTCACACTCAGTCAAAACAAAAAGAGCGGAGCTGTTTTTTGTAGCTTCGCTCTAACTGTATTCAAGCTTTAATTTTCTCCAAAAACCGTTTAACATATAATATTAATGAAAGAAACCGTTTCACCGCCCGATTTAATAAAAGGAAAATCGGATAAAGACATTCAAGCCGTTTTGCAAGCCCGACAAGCAACGCTTGACAAAAATCAAGTAGTTTATTCTTTATTTTGTTTGCATATTATGTTAAAATATAATTGCATACAAAAACATATGAAGGGTGTAACAACTATGAAACTCAAAATGCGCATTTTCAGTCTTTTGATGCTCTTAATTTTAAGCGCGGCATTTCTCTTCTCCTGCTCCGATACGGGCAACGAAAGCTGCACCGAGCACAGCTTTTCGGGAGAGTGGACCGTCAAGATTCCTGCTACAACAGAAGCAGAAGGTCAGGAAAGCAACGTGTGTGACGTATGTAACGAAGAGGTTACAAGGGTTATCCCTAAGCACGAGCACACCTTCTCGGAGGCGTGGACTGTAATAACGCCCGCAACAAAAACCGAAGACGGTGAAAGGTCCTGCGTATGCGACACCTGTGGTGAAACGGTAATTGAAACCGTATCATACTGCGAGACGCACACGTTTACAGCCAACTGGACCGTAAAAAAAGCTCCCACGCTTACGGCTGCAGGCAGAGAATCCAACACCTGTGACGTTTGCGGCGCAACTATTACACGCGCGATTTCAAAGCTATCCGTCACCGAGCTGAAAATTACGCAAACCCCATATACCACATCATACTTTAACGGTGAGCTTTTCAATCCCTACGGACTTGAGGTTTCTGCCGTTCTCAGTGACGGCAGCACTGTAGTTATAAAGGATTACGAGCTTCTCACAAAATCGAACCTCACCCCCGAAGATACTTCCGTAACGATAAAATACGGAGAATTAACGGCAGATTTTCCGATAACGGTATCTCCGTTTATAAGAGGCTCTGTAACGAAATCGTTCACTTCAGATGACGGCACTCAGATGTATATCAGAGGATACTGCGCGGCTCTTGCCTCGGCATCTGACGGCACAAAGCAGATTCTGGTAAAAGACCTTACCGCAAATTCCTTCATACTGCTCACGGGAACGAATTACGACTACGAGGTTGGTGACAAAATCGAGTTTTACGCAACGGTTGCATCGGATACCTATGGCAAATATCTGACTTATGCAAGCGAAAACGGAAACGGTGAGGACACCGTAATTTCACAAGGAAATGCCGTAACCGTAGGTGACGCCAACAAATACGCAATCGGCAAGGATAGGCTGGAGGCACTTTTTGCTGACGGAATATCCCGTTACGATACGGTGGAATTCGGAGAGCGTTTCTATATCGCAAAAGACGGTGATGATTACATAATTCATTTTAACAAGGACGCTACCGATAAAAGCGGTGCAGCGCTCGCTTGCGGAAAAACAGTCAAGGTCTCCCTCAAAAGCATTGACGGCAGAATTATCAGCGAAAGATTTTCCGAAGCCGAGCTTAATTCCTTCCCCGGAGCTCTCGTGAGCGGTTCAATTTCCGCTATTTATCTTAACGATGACACCGAGAGCTTCAAGTTCGAGATAGTTAACAAGGACTGGGTTCTTATTGACCGTTACGTTTCGGGACAGGAATACTTAACCGAATTAGCATACGCGTTTTACTATCAGCTTCCGAACGTTGATTACGAGCAGTACAACACCAGAAGAAACGTTAATCCCGCGCCCGAGGACGCTACGGCTCAGCAGAGAATTTATCTCGACTGCTCAAGCTACGTCAATGCGGTTTATTATAACGCATTCGGAGTGAACGTAATGCCCTACACGATTTCGGAAAAAGGTGCAACCACAGCGAACTTCAACGCATACGCCAAGGAAAATCCTAACAATGCTGACGTTATATGCTACTACGAAACCGCAAATCACAAAAACCCCGAGGAGCAGAAAGCAATTCTCAAGGAGCTGCTGAGCAAACTAGAGGTAGGTGACGTTATAGTTTACAGAAAGCCCAGCTCCGGACACGCGCTTATTTACGTAGGCGGCGGAAAAATACTCCACTGTATGAACACCGAATCCTATAGCCATGACGGAAATAATCCCGAGAATGCTGCCGACTGGATTTCCTCCTCTTCTATAGGCTTTGAAAGCACCTACAATCTTTTCGAAAACCCGTTTGCTTCAAGATACCTCTTTAGTTACGTAAGCTTCGCAATACTCAGACCTATGAACAGAGGGCTTACGGCAACAGAGCAGACCGAAGCGAGAATGACTATTCCCTCGCTCTCCATCGAAAAGCTCGTAGACGTCAATATGTATTCCGCGGTATTCACGGGTGACGAGCTCACTTATACGGTTACTCTTAAGAACAACGGCAGATTTGACCTTGACGGAATACAGCTCAGCGAAAGGATTCCGAACGGCACCGAATTCGTTTCGGCAAGCGAGGGCATCTCTCACAGTAACGGTGCTATCAGCTGGAGCGGCAGCGTAAAGGCAGGCGAAACAGTTACCCTATCTTTCAAAGTAAGAGTTACCGCAACAGAAGCGGGAACGCTTATAGAAAGTAACGAAGGTAAGGTTAACGGGCTTGAGCTTAACAAAATCACAAACACTCTTTCGGGCATAAGCCGCGAAAAGCTTGACGAGCTCAGCGACATAGGCTACACCGCAGCAGAAAGCCGTACCGAATACGCTGATCCTATCCTTATGATAAACGCAATTTACAAAGAGCTAATCGGAAATGATATTCTCAGCTACGCAACCACCGCCGAAGCGCTTAGCGATATAATTGACGTTGAAGGCTTAAAATACAATCAAAACTGCGCGGCAAAGGATATAGTTATCGAAAATCTTTCGGGCGGATACCTTATCAAAGGAAAGAATCCTCATAACAACAACCGCATAAGAGCCGTGCGTATCGAATATCTGACGGTGGGTGACGTTATAATCGCAGAGCACGTCAACAAGGACAGCGTTACCGTACACACCGCATACGTTTATCTTGGTGAAAGCGATTTTCTTGCCATTACAACAACCGAAGGCAAGGCTTCCTTGGTTAAGTGCAACGAGCCTGACATCAAGAAAATCCAGAACATTCTGACATCGCTTTACTCGTACGATAAATACGCGATTATAAGACCGTCTATGGCGAACAGCGCAGAATAAAAACAGGATTGAGAGGCGGTATTTGAACTCACAACCCCTACATAACCCGAAAAAGCGAAGAATAAATCTTCGCTTTTTCTTTATGCATTTCGAGGCAATGTCAGACTTTTGCAACATTAATTATTTTTAATCCGCTTTTTTTGGATTTCTCAACCCATTTGCAAGAATTAGAAAACCTATGCTCCAAATATACTATAGCATAATTTGATTTTTTAATTAGCCATTCATTTCTTTTTGAAATTGCGAATTTTGGCAAAGCTTTTTCCAGTCCTTCCGGAAAAATCGTAGCCTCTTGGTTTCCTGACAAAGCTTTTTCATTAACGTAAGAAAGAACTATCGAAAATTCAAAACTTTTTTCGATTGACATTTCTGCGAGTATGCTTTGCACCAAAAAATCAAAATTACCGTTATTGCCTACATAAAATGTTTTTACTCCAACATTTTCAACAATATGTAAAATTTTCTTACGCAAATCTTCTTTGATAGAATCCGGCGCGTCACTGTGCCCAAAAAACGTGCAAATCATATTTTTTCTCCTTTCAAATGCGATATATCCCACATCACATCTTAATTATAACACATTTTCAAGATTTTTGCGATATATCCCACACGATATATCGCATTTTTGGTTAGAATATTTATATATTCTACAGAAAGGGGCAGAGCTGTGAACACAAAAGGAGCTGTAGCCAAAAGAATACTTGAGCTTTGTAGCGAAAGAAATATCGCAGTCAATGCTCTTGCCAATATTTCAGGAGTTCCGCCATCAACCATCTACAGTATGTTAAATCAAAAAAGTCAAAACCCCGGAGTAGTCTCAATCAAAAAACTGTGTGACGGTTTAGATATCAGTATAAGGCAATTTTTTGACAGTCCGATTTTTGACGATATAGAACAGGAAATAAAATAAGAGCTTATTCCAGAGTGCCGGCAACAGTCACGCCCCGCATTCGAGGAATAAGCTCTTTTATTTTTTAAATATTTTTGCCTATTTTGACAACTATAATTTACATTTCTTCGTTTTTTCTTGTCTTTAAAGCATTTTACAGACCGGTTGAGAGCGAGAGAATTTTGAGGGAATTTATTCGATTTGGCTGACGCAAGCCGTAGTTACCTACGGCAAGTCAGGCAAGCGGAGAAATTCACCAAAATTATCCGCTATCAATACATTGAGTTCGCGCTCATGTAGCTATACAACTGCTCTCCATGATTTTGTTCCTCTTTCTGAATGTGAGCGAGAGTATCACGAAGAGTTGTGCTTGTAAATTCAAATATCGAAACATCGTAGAGCGAGGAAACATGCTTTTCCATGGTCAAAGCGTCCTTACAGAGAAAGGCGTCCTTAGTCTTCTGCTCGGCTGAACAGGTTGACGGAGTACCCGACCACTTTTTTGCCTCAGGTGCATTAGCAGGCATCTTTACCTCTTCACCGCCCATAATTTTGTTTACGGTGTCAAGATGGCTCTGCTCTGTCGTCTTTATCGAAGAGAAAAGCGCCTTAAGCTGCGGGTCGCACGCCTCACTTTCATACCTTGTATATTTTTCAATGCAAAGCTGCTCCTGTGACTTAAGATCGCTGAGAAGTCCCGTTTCTTTTTGAGTAAGAGTCATTTTTGTTTTCTCCTTTTTCGGCAGTTGCCGTTCCGAAGTAATTATTTCCTTCAGAGTAAAATTTATTCTCTCCGAAGCCCATTCTTTAAAAAATTGAAAATAATTCGAATTTGCTATTTATTTTTTCGCTATAATGTGATATAATATGGTAATATCTAATATTATACTTGAAAATATTTTGATTATTTTATTCTTTAGTGAGGAAATTATGGCAAAACAAAACAAGTGCTGCGCCGACAAAGACCCCGCAAGACTTAATAAGGTCGGCGGTCAGGCTGTTATAGAGGGCGTAATGATGAAGGCAGGCGAGCGTACGGTAACAACCTGCCGCAAGGAAGATAAAAGCCTTGTAGTATATGACGGAAGCTTCGTTTCCGTTCGAAAGAAGCACAAGCTTCTTAACATTCCGATTCTGCGCGGAGTTATAAATTTCATCGAAATGATGATTCTCAGCGTTAAAACCCTTTCAAATTCGGCTGATGCTCTCGGAATTGAGGACGAGGAAAGCAAATTTGAAAAATGGATGAAAAAGCATCTCGGCATAGGAATCACGGCAATTATTATGGTCATTTCGGTCATTCTCGGTATTGCTCTTGCCCTGTTTCTTTTTATGTTCCTTCCGAATTTTATTTCCAGCCTTATCGACAAATATCTGGCAAACGGAAATCTGGAGCTTTGGACTGCGGTTATTGAGGGCGTTATCAAAATAATGATATTCCTTCTCTACCTCTGGCTCGTATCTCTCATTCCCGATATAAAAAGAACCTTTATGTATCACGGAGCTGAGCATAAGTCGATAGCCTGCTTTGAGGCAGGAGGCGAGCTTTCTCCCGAAAACGCAAAGAATTACAAGCGTTTTCACCCTCGCTGCGGAACAAGCTTTATGTTCTTTATGATTCTGCTCGGAGTATTCGCGGGACTGTTCGTGAAAATGATTTTCCCCGGACTTCACTGGGCGGCGTATACCGGAATCAGACTTCTCATACTGCCTCTCGTTATGGGACTTGGCTATGAGTTTATTATGTTTGCAGGAAAGCACGATAACTTCTTTACCCGAGCTATGTCCGCACCCGGACTTTGGGTACAGAGGCTCACCACGAAAGAGCCTACCGAGGATATGCTTGAGGTAGCTATAATCTCCATAAAATGCGCGCTTCGTGACGATTTTCCCGAATTTATGGAGTTCTACAGCGCGCGCTCCTGGGAGAAAAAAGAGGAAGTGCCTGCCGACACCGCCGATATTTCTGAGGACGGAAGCGCAAATAATGCGGCAGAAGCGCCGACAGACAAAGCAGGCGAAGATGAAGCTCTCTGAAGCAACCGAGATACTAAGCTCGGCAGGAATAGAAAACGCGCGCTATGAAGCAAGGCTTCTCTTCTCGGAGATTGCCAAAATTTCGCAATCCGAGCTTTACGGAGCTGATGCCGAATCCGAAAATCCGCTTCTTATAGAGGCTATCAGCAGACGCGCCAAGCGAGAGCCGCTTCAGTATATAATCGGGGAGGTTGATTTTTACCGCGAGCGTTACAAGGTCACTCCGGATTGCCTTATTCCCAGGTCGGATACCGAAATCCTGGTTGACGAGGTAATCAAAAGACTTCCTAAGGGCGAATCCTTTATCGACCTATGTACAGGCAGCGGCTGTATTGCCCTTTCGGTGCTGAATAATACCGATTCAACTACCGCCGCAGCGCTTGACGTTTCAGCCCCTGCGATTCGGGTTGCAAAGGAAAACGCAAAAAGGCTTTCGCTCAGCGAGCGAATTACCTTTGTGGAAAAGGACGTTCTTTCGGGCGCGGCAGAAGGTAAATTTTACGCAGTCGTATCCAATCCCCCGTACGTCACGGAGGCTGCCTACAAGAACCTTATGCCCGAAATATACTACGAGCCCGACATTGCCTTTCTCGGCGGTGAAGACGGACTGATTTTTTACAGAAAAATCCTTTCTCTTTATTCGAGCTCGTTGAAGAAGGGCGGATTTTTTGCCTTTGAAATAGGCTACGACCAGGCTGACGCGCTCACCGAGCTTGCAAAAGCGCACTCGATGAATATCCAAATTATAAAAGACTTTTCGGGCAACGCGAGAGTTGCCGTTCTCGAAAGATAAACACGTTTTTTCTCCCCGTCACATACTCTGTGGCGAGGTGATTAAATGAAAATTAACCTGGCTTTAATTTACGGAGGCGAGGGCTTAGAGCACGAAATCTCGCTTATCGGAGCAAGAAATCTTTCGGGTATGATAAACCGCTCGGAATACAATCTGATTTCGGTTTTTATAGAAAAGACGGGCGAGTGGTTTATAGAAAATGAAAGCCGAAAAATCCCTACCTTCCCCGCTTATATCAACGGGCAAAGCGGACTTTTTAAAGAAGGGAAAATTCTTCCTATAGACGTTGCGGTTCCGCTGCTGCACGGTGACCTCGGAGAAGACGGAGTAATTATGGGCGCGCTCAGGGCAGCTCATATAAAATTCGTAGGCTGCGGAGTGCTTGCGGGAGCTGTTTGCTCGGATAAAATAGTTACCAAGCTGGTTTGCGAGGCGCTGGGAATTCCTACTGCAAAATGGACCTTCTCTACCGAGGAAAATGCAAAAGCGGCGGCAGAAAATGCAGAAAAGCTTCTCGGATACCCGATGTTCATAAAGCCTGCCTCGCTCGGCAGCTCCATAGGAATATCCAGAGTTACCGACAGAAAAGAGTTTACAGAGGCATATAAAAAAGCATTTCTTCTCTCAGACAGAGTTCTGATAGAAGAGGCAATTTCCGTGAAGAGAGAGCTTGAATGCGCTTATCTTTATACGGACGGCAAGGAGTATTTTAAAACAGGCGAAATCCTTGCAGACGGTGAATTTTACGATTTTGATAAAAAATATCTCACCGAAACGAAAACGAAAGCCGCCTTTGACGACCCGGAAGCCGAAAAGGCAATAACCGCTATGGCGGATAGGCTAAGGCGCGCGGTGGGAGCTCGTCAGATTTCAAGATTTGACTTTTTCCTTACGGAAGACGGCAGAATTCTTTTTAATGAAATCAACACCTTCCCCGGAATGACGAAAACCAGCCTTTATCCTTCTCTGACCGTAAAGATGGGCTTTGCCGAGGGAGAGTTTATAAACCGTCTTATTGCGGAGGCGCTTTTATGATAGGCGTTTTCGACAGCGGTGACGGTGGGCTCTGCACCGTAGAAAAAATACGCGAGCTTGCGCCATATCAGGACGTCTGCTTTCTTGCCGACAGAGAAAACGCTCCCTACGGAACGAAAACCAGAGGCGAGCTTATATCCCTGACAAAAAGAAATTTAAAGAGGCTGAAGGCAGAGGGCGCAGAAAAAATTCTTATTGCCTGCTGCACGGCAAGCAGTATATTTCCTTATCTGTCCGAGGAAGAAAAAAGGATATCCGTTCCGATTATCGAGGCAACGGCAAGAGCCGCAGCCGAAAAAACCAAGCTCGGAAAAATCGGAGTAATAGCAACTAAGGCTACCGTGCTTTCAGGAGCTTTTGAAAAAAGCATAAAAGAAATTCTGCCCGATGCCGAGGTGTTCACCGAAGAGGCGCAGGAGCTGGTTTCTCTCATTGAAGGCGGTGCGCGTGACGGAAGCGTCAAGGGGCACACCCTACAGAAAATAGAAAAAATACTATCAAAAATAAAGAATTATTCCTTTGACGTTCTGGTACTCGGCTGTACCCACTTTCCGAGGCTGGAAAAAACCATATCGCAGATAATAAGCTGCAATATGGTAAGCTCCTCTTTTATCGGAGCACAGGAAATACTAAGGCACACAGACGGCAAAGGAAACGGAAAAACCGTTTTTTTGTGAAAGGAAAAGAAAATGGCAAAATACAGACGTGGAAGAATAAACGATGCGGTAGCAAAGGAGCTTGCAATAGCTCTCGGAGAAGTAAGAGAGCCTAAGGTAGTAAACAATTTCGTAAGCATTACCCGTGCAGAAGTTGCGCCCGACCTCAAATATGCAACCGTGTATTTCTCCTGTATGGGAGACTTTGACGAGGCTCGCGAGGGACTGAAAAAATGCGCGGGAATGCTTCGCCATCACCTTGCCGTGACGCTTAATCTCAGAATAACTCCCGAGCTCAATTTCAACAAGGACGGCTCTATCGAGCACGGAGCGAGAATTGCAAAGCTTCTTGAAGAGGTTATGCCGGCGAAGCCAGAGGAAGAGGACGAATGAAAGAATACAAAAAACTAACTTCAAGGGAAGCGGCGGAAAGGCTTCTGACTTATAAAAATCCGGTTATAATTATGCACGCTCACCCTGACGGAGACACAACGGGCTCAGCCTCTGCCCTTATTAAAATACTGAGGCAGCTGGGCGCAGATGCAGAATACGCCTCTGCAGACAGCATTCCGAAAAGGCTCGAATTCGTTCTTTCGGGCGAAAAAAAAGCAAAATCTCTTGACGGGCGAGAGCTCATAGCGATTGACGTTGCCTCCCCCGCCCAGCTCGGCTCACTTGCAAAGTATGCGGACAAAATCTCACTTACGATAGACCACCATAAAGTGAATACGCCTTTCTCGGATAATTTTACCGTTCCTGACGTTTCGAGCGCGGGAGAGGTTCTTTACTATCTGCTCTCCGAGCTTATAGATATGGGAAAATGCAAGCTCACACCTGAAGTTGCATATCCGATGTACACGGCAATCAGCTCTGACACGGGCGGATTTATATTCTCGTCAGCTTCACCCGATACCTACAGACTTGCGGCAAGGCTTATGGAAACAGGAATAGATTTTGCCGATATCAACCACAGACTATTTCATTCAAAATCCGAAAATCAGCTTAAAGCCGAGGGCTTTATCGCATCAAGAATAGCTACCGCGGCAGAGGGAAAAATCGCTTACGCCACTCTCTCGAAAAACGACAGAGAGGCACTGGGACTTTCAAGCGAGCATTTTGAAACCGCGATTGATATCGTCCGCTCGGTGCTTTTTGCCGAAATAGCGGTATTCGTGCGTGAAAACGATGACGAAAGCGTTAAGGCGTCAATCCGTTCAACCGGAATAAACGTAGCCGAGGTTGCGGCGCTCTTCGGCGGAGGCGGACACGTAAGAGCCGCAGGCTGCAATCTTCCTACGAAAAGCGCCTCGGACGGTGCAAAAATTCTTATAGAAAAGCTCAAAGACATTTTAAAATAAAGCGAGGAAAAGACAATGAAAAAAATCACTAAAGCAATTATCCCTGCAGCAGGTCTCGGTACAAGAATGCTGCCTATTTCGCACGCAGTTCCCAAGGAAATGCTACCTATAGTTGACCTTCCCGCAATTTTTCACCTCGTTGAAGAGGCTGTAAACAGCGGCATTACCGACATTCTCGTTATAACGAACAGAGACAAGGACGCTATGGAGGATTTCTTTGACCTTTCCATAGAATACGGACAGGCCCTGACTGCAAAGGGAAAGACCGCTGAGGCTGCAAGGCTTTACGAAATAGCAAATATGGCAAACGTATTTTTCCTTCGTCAAAAGGAAACGAAGGGTCTCGGTCACGCGGTTGGCAGAGCGCGCTCCTTCGTAGGAAACGAGCCGTTCGTTGTTATGTACGGTGATGACGTTATTTTCTCGGAAACTCCGGTTTGCCGTCAGCTTATGGACGTATACGAAAAGTACGGAAAGCCCGTTGTGGGCGTTAAGCCTGTTCCGTGGGCAGACGTTGCAAAATACTGCTCTCTTAAGGTTGACGCCATCGAGGGCGAGAAAAACGTTACATACTGCACGGATATGATAGAAAAGCCTGCTCCCGGCAAGGAATTTTCTAACCTTTCGATACTTGGAAGAGTGCTTCTCACACCTGACGTTTTCGACATAATAGACAATCTCCCCGCAGGCGCAGGCGGTGAAATACAGCTTACAGACGCTATGGCGGATATTGCGCGCAAGAGCGGTGTTTACGCTCTGGAATTTGAGGGTGACAGATACGACCTCGGCTCAAAATTCGGTTTTCTTAAGGCAAACATCGTTAAGGGTCTTACCCACCCCGAAACCAAGGACAGCCTCAGAGAATTCATAAAGGAAATCGCAAAGGAGCTTTAAATTGATTATCAGGCGTTCTCTGCCGTCCGATTCTTCGGCTATAGCAGAGCTTGAAAAAGAAATATTTTCTGACCCCTGGAGTGAAAAGGACATTTCCTCGGCAATATCGGTAAGCGGCGCTATGTGCTACACCGCGCTCGGAGATGACGGCAGGCTTTACGCATACGTTCTCGGAAGAACGATAGCTCCCGAGGGGGAAATTTACAGAGTAGCCACAGCGCCCGAAAAGCGCGGCAGAGGAATTGCCTTCAGGCTTATGACCTATGCCATAAAAACCGAAAAAGGAAGAGGACTTGAAAACCTTTTTCTTGAGGTGCGTTCAAGAAATCTTGCCGCTATGAAGCTCTACTCCGCCCTATCCTTTAAACAGATAGGAATAAGAAAAAACTATTATAAGGACCCGCCCGATGACGCAATAGTTATGATGCGCTCGAGCGAGCCTATGGTGATATAATGAATATACTCGCTTTTGAAAGCTCGTGTGACGAAACGAGCGCCTCTGTCGTTTTCGGTGACGGTGGGGAATTTACCGTAAAATCAAATATTATCGCCTCTCAGATAGAGATACATAAGCTTTACGGCGGTGTCGTTCCCGAAATTGCAAGCAGAGCGCACACCGAAGCAATATCAAAAATAACCTACGAGGCTCTCGAAGCGGCAGGGCTAGCTCTTTCGGACATAGACCTCATAGCAGTTACGGCAATGCCCGGTCTTATAGGCGCACTTCTGGTGGGAGTTAACTTTGCTAAGGCTTTAAGCTCGGCAAACGGAATACCTCTCGTTGCGGTAGACCACATAAAAGGACATATTGCCTCAACCTATCTCATAAAGGACGCTCCAAGACCGCCCTTTATAGCCCTCACGGCATCGGGAGGACATACCTCCATATACAAGGTCGATTCATACACCGATATATCCGAAATAGGCTCGACAAGAGACGATGCAATAGGCGAATCCTTTGATAAAATAGGCAGAATTATCGGTATTCCCTATCCTGCCGGCAAGGGCTTTGACGCGCTCGCGGAGCGTGGATTTGAAAAAGCTACGGGGCTTGATATAAGCACACCCGGAATTTACGAAAAATACAAAAAATGCGAGGCGTATAAAAACCCCGAAACCTTCCTTCCCTCACCCGCTATCAATGACGGAAGCTTCGATTTTTCCTTCTCGGGACTTAAAACGGCTTCTATAAACCTGCTCCACAAATTCGAGCAGAAGGGTAAGGAGATAGACCGTGAGCTTTTTGCCGCAAGATACACCTACGAGGCTGTTGAAGCGGTGGCAAAAAAGATTTCGGCGGCTCTTGATTTTTATGACGGATACTCACTCTCTATTTCGGGCGGAGTTGCGGCAAATTCGCACCTCAGAAGAAGGCTTACCGAGGTTGCGGCTTCTCACGGAAAAGAAATATATATACCCCCGCTTTCACTCTGCGGAGATAACGCGGCAATGATTGCGGCGGCAGGATACTTTGAATATAAAAGCGGCGCTCTCAGTGATTCCTCGCTGAATGCAAGCGCGCTTGATTCAATATAAAATTTGGAAGGATTTTTATGGAAAGCATTGACAAGATAAACGGCACGTTCGGAAAAAGAATTTCGGATAATGCAAAGCCAACGGTTTCCGGTGCGGTAATAAAAAGACTGCCGAGATATCATCGCTATCTCGGTGAGCTGCTCAGAGAAGGAAAGCTCAGAATTTCCTCTGCAGAGCTATCGAGACTTATGAACGTAACCGCTTCCCAGATAAGACAGGACCTCAACTGCTTCGGAGGCTTCGGTCAGCAGGGCTACGGCTATAACGTTAAGTACCTTTACGGAAAAATAAGCGAGCTTCTCGGCGTTGAGGAGGGCTACACCGCTGTAATAGTCGGTGCGGGAAACCTGGGCAGAGCGCTTGCATCTACTCATATGTTCGAACGCAGAGGGGTTAACCGAATAGCGATGTTCGATTCAAATCCCGAGGTAATCGGCAAGAGCTTCTCCTCTATCCCCGTCTATGACGTTGCAGAGCTTTCCGCGTTCTGTAAGAGGGAAAAGGTTGCGATAGGCGTTCTCACCGTACCAAAGGAGGCGGCATACGAGGTTTGCCGTGCTATGATAGATGCCGGTGTTCAGGGAATCTGGAATTTTGCAAATATGGAGCTTAAATTTCCAAACGAGGCTGTTATAGTTGAAAATATACATCTCGGCGATTCGCTTATGAAGCTATGCTATGAGATAAAGACGAGTGACGAGCAAACAGGAAACGGAGCATCTAAAAAATGACCGTATATTCAATAAACATTTTTAAGCTTTCAGAGCGGGAATGCTTTGCCGATGCCTCGCGAGAGGAGCTGCGGGTTTTGCTTGCTCTTATTTCGGCTGACGGAATTTTTTCGGATACCGACCAGCTCGCAAGCCTTGCGCATACCTCAAGAGCCAGAGCTGCCGCGTCTCTTGCCTTCTGGCAGGATGCGGGTGTTATATCCGAAAAGAAAAACACTCTTCCCTCTTCGGATAACGTCACAAAAGAATACGAAAGCGAAGACGAAGAAGAGGAAAGCGCAAAAGAGATTGCGCGTGAAATCAAGGACAAGGGGCTTGCTTCCCTTCTCTCAGAATGCGCGCATTTGATGGGAAAGCCTATGCTTTCTACGGCAGAAACCAAGAAAATTGTAAACGTTTATGTACAATATGGACTAAACGAGGAATACATAATCACCCTTGCAGCCTTTCTTAAAGAGCAAAATAAGCTTACTGCGGTAAGGCTTGCGGCAGATGCCGAGCGGCTTGTAAAAAAAGGGATAGATTGCACAGAGGAGCTTGAAATATACGTGGCAAAAAGCGCGAAGGTAAGCGATGCCGAATGGCAGTATAAGAAATTTTTTGCTATATATAACCGTCCCCTCTCGCCCGATGAGTCCGAAAGAGCTGAAAAATGGTTCTGCACCTTCGGATATTCCGAGGAGATAATAAGCCTTGCCTACAGCATAACCACAAGAAATAAAAGCACCCTTGAAATCGCTTATATGGACAGCATAATTACAGGCTGGTATAACAGCGGCTGCAAAACGGTTGCCGACTGCGAGGCTCAGAACGAAAGGTTTAAAGAGGAATGGAAGGCGGAAAACCTAAGCGGAGAAAGCGCGCAGTCCTCTCCGAGAAGAAAACCGAAAGAAAAGCCAAGATACGGAGACTTTGACGTTAATGATGCTTTTGCGAAGGCACTTGAGCGGAGCTACGGAGCTTCCGAGGACGAAGAATAAAGGAGAAAGAAATGTACGGCTACGATAATTATCAAAAGGTAAAAGCGGAGATAGAAAAAAGAAGACTCGGCGCGATTGCCGAGGCTGACCGCCGCAATCTCGAGCTAAGAGCCTCCTCTGAGGATATCCGTATCATTGATGCGGAGCTTGTGAAAACCGGTCTTCTGCTTTTTAAAACAGCCTGTGACGGAGCTGACATAGCTCCCATAAGAGAAAGAAATCTCTCTCTGAACGCTAACAGACGCGAGCTGCTCAAAACGCTCGGCTACCCCGAAGATTACACCGAGCCGCAGTACACCTGCAAAAAATGCTCGGACACGGGATTCGTAGGCACAGCTATGTGCTCCTGCTTCCGTGAAATGCTCATAAAGGAAAATATAAAGTCCTCGGGCATAGGAAGGCTTATCGAAAAGCAGTCGTTTGATAACTTCTCGCTTGCCGGCTATGACGCCGCAACAAAGGAGCTTATGGAAAAAAATCTTGCCGCAGCCAAGGAATTTGCCGAAAGCTTCGGCAAGGAAGAAAAAAATCTTCTTCTCATAGGTCCTACGGGTACGGGAAAAACCCATATATCCACCTCTATTGCAAAGGTGCTTATCGAAAAGGGTGTCGAGGTGCTCTACGACAGCGCGCAGAATATCGTTTCCGCCTTTGAAAAGGATAAATTCAAGAGCGGCTACGGTGCGTACGAGCCCGAGGGAACGAAATATCTTGAATGCGAGCTTCTTATCCTTGATGACCTGGGAACAGAATTTATAAGTCAGTTCACGGTTTCCTGTCTCTACAATCTCCTCAACACCAGAATGAACAAGGGACTCGCAACTATTATTTCCACCAACCTCTCCCCTGCCGAGCTTTCGGAAAAATATGAGGACCGCATTTATTCAAGAATAGTCGGTTCGGATTCCCGAATTCTGCTCTTCAAGGGTAAGGACAAGAGACTCAGCTGATATGAACGTAACGAAAATAGACAGTCTTTGCTCGCCTCTGCTTGACGTGTACGTACGGCTTACGGGTGCAGAGCTAAGGGCTAAAAAGGAGAACGGACAAGGCATTTTCATAGCGGAAAGCCCTACCGTAATCGAGGTTGCGATGCAGGGCGGCTGCGAGCCTATATCTATCCTGACGGACGAAAGACTGATAAAGACGGGAGAGGTGGAAAGACTTATAAAAAATCACCCGGATATCCCGGTATACACCGCAAGCAGAGAAACGCTTACCGCTCTTACGGGCTTTGAGCTTACAAGAGGCGCGCTGTGCGCTATGCGCCGTCCCGAACCGAAAACACCCTGCGAGGTGCTGAAAAACGCAAAAAGAATTGCGGTGCTTGAGGCGGTTTGCGATTCAACGAATATGGGCGCGATTTTCCGCTCCGCAGCAGCGCTCGGAATAGATGCCGTGCTTGTAACGCCAACCTCCTGCGACCCACTTTGCAGACGCGCGGTGCGTGTAAGCATGGGAACTGTTTTTCTCGTTCCGTGGGCAAAAATCGGCAATACACCACAAGACTGGCCAAAGGATATTGACCTATTGAAGTCACACGGCTTTAAGTGCGCGGCTATGGCGCTGTCGGACAATTCGGTAAGCATAGATGACAGAGAGCTTATGGCTGAGGAAAAGCTGGCTCTTATTCTCGGCACGGAAGGCACGGGACTTATGAAAGAAACAATCGAAAAATCCGATTACACCGTAAAAATACCTATGTCAAACGGTGTCGATTCGCTTAATGTGGGAGCTGCGGCAGCGGTAGCCTTTTGGCAGCTCAGATATAAGAAATAATTTAAGAGGATAGCTCAAATTTAAAACGAGCTATCCTCTTATGCGTTAAGCGATTGCGGTATTTATTTTCAAGGTGAGATTTCACTAATAACGGTATTTTCAAAAAACTCGGTTTTTGGAGGAAGCACAAGGTCGATTCCCTCTCCGATATTTTTCACCGTTATTTTCTCGATAGGCTCAACTTTATTTATATTAGGCTTGGTTACAGTCTCGCCCGTTTCGCTGTTTGTTGAAGCAAACTCATCAAGCGTAGAACGGTTCAGCCTCTTTATAAAGATTTCGCTGAAGAGACTCACCGTTTTTGCCTCTCCCACGATTTCAAGACCGTCAACGGTAATACTTCTCGGTGCGGCAGTCTTATAGCCAAAGTCGTGATTATACCAGTAACCGTCCATAATATCCACCGCCTGATTTGAATGAACGGTTACGTCCTTTAATATCACCTCACCAAACCAGAATGCTCCGTAATCTTCTCTGAAGCTTATTACGGTATTCTTGTAGATATGGCAGTTATCTAATATGAACCTGCCGCCGCCAACGATACGAATATCCCTTATAGCCGTATTTTTTATCGTTGCATTCCATACGCCCTCGTGAGCATCAAAGCGTGTTAAAACGCAAGCGTCATAGGTAATATTCTTGCACTTGCTTGAGCCCATAACTCCCCACTTGTCCGTGACGAGCGAGCCGTCTTCCTTAAAGAAGTTCGACTGAGTGCAGTTTTTAAAGGTAACGTTAATGCTCTCGCTGACGTTTATATCGTAGCTGCCAATTCCCACTCCGCTTGAATTATAGTAGGTTTTGTGTCCCGAAAAAACGCAGCCGTCCACAAGAACGTTATTTGAACAGGATATTCCTATGAAATGAGAGTACGGAGCGCCCTTCTCTCCTTCGCCGATTACGTAGTGCTTAAGGTTTTTAACCGTCACGTTTGAACGCTGAATACGAATACCTCTGCTGCAATATGAAAAGCTTTTGTCAGCTGCTACCGTAGTAAATTCTCCGCCCAGAAGCGTAATAGGCTCAGCGTTTATTTTATATGCGTAAATTGAGGTAATCTTCTCATAGTCGAACATAAACGGAGTAGTAGGGTCTATATTTCCCTCGGCATCTACCAGAATAAATTCGGTCTGCATAGTTCCCGAGCTGGCATTAGCTCCGTAGCGGATATAGTTCTTATGCTCGCCGTTATTGACCTTGAGCATGGCAGGATAACCAAGTCCGAGGTCGATTTTTGTTATGGCGGAAGCATCTATACCGCCGCCGGCGTTTATCTCTTTCAGGGTGTCGCTTTTTTGCGGATTGAAGCCTACAGCTGCGCCCGAGGTATCCATAACCTCAAATATATCCTTCATTTCAGACGCACTTATAACCGTATCGTCAATTATAAATTTCGCACCCGTCCAGTCAACGTCACAAATTATCGGTGCGGCAGCGTTCAGCTTACCTAAGTAATAGGTTTTTCCGCTCTCGGCAACTATTTTTTTATGACCGCCATCGTAAGCGTATCTGTGCGCTGCAAGTATCGCCTCGGCATCGTTTGTTACTCCATCGCCCACCGCGCCGAAATCCTTGTAGAATACGTCACGCACGTTCTTTGAGAAGCTATCACCCGAACCGAATTTCAGAGTACCTTCGTTATTTTCGATTTTTTCTGCAAAATAATTATATATTTCCTTTTTGAGAGAGGTCGTATACTCAACCTTGAATTCGATTTTTCCTTTGGAAAAGCTTGCGTAAAGCCCTTCTCCGTCAGTCTTTTGAGTGAGGCTTATGAGTATTGATTTTCCTGCCTCGGCAATATCAACCACAGGCAGCCAATATCCGCATTTTTCATAAAGCAGGGCTTGAATTTTACCTGCCGCAGAAATAGAATCAATGCTTTGTTTATCTATAGCTATAGTGTAATTTCTGATATCCTCTCCGAAAAGGGTAATCTTATTTACCTTATAGTCGCTCTGAATAACGCTTATGCTGTCCTCCGGATTAATAAGTCTGTCAGAAAGAGCCTTCGTCTTGTCGGTTATTCCGAAAAACTCGCCTCTCAGCGCGCTGACTGCTTCGGAAAGCGCTGCTGCCGAGCCACCGAGAACAATGATTTTTTTGCCTATTATTCTTACGGTATAGCCCTTAACTCCGAAAAGATGCGGGTCAACCCTATATACGTCTGCTCTTTGGGTCATAGTTCCGAAAAGAATTTCGCATTCACCGGTCTCTTCTGCGCTCTCAAAAACGGTATTGACCTCTGCGCCAAGCGACTTAAGCTCGGAAGAAAGCCCGTTTATCGCCATCATAGCGTTTCCGTCAAGACCTGAGCCTATTACGAAGGTATAACCGCACTTTCCATCTGATATGAGGCTTATGGGATACGCCACGGCTTTACCGCACGCATCGCATTTTATATCTCCGTCAGCGTCTGTGCATTCAGCGCATATCGGGTCTTTCGGCTTTTCCAGCTCTGCCTCGCACCTGTCGCATATGAAATTTTCGTCACCGTCAAGATGCTCGGTGCATATTCCGTCATCATAGAAAAACAAAGAAGCAAGGCATAGTAATGACACGGCAAGAAGCAACAGCGTTCTCAGTAATCTCATTTTTTCTCTCTTTCGTTTTTCTTATATTTCGGCAAAACCGCCTTTGCCGTCAAAAGAATAAAGAGCTATTTCAGTGCTCCAGACACCGTGGGTATCCGAAGGCTTGGAGAAATAGAATTTTCCATCTCCGAGAGCTATAACTCCGGTTGAGCCGTAAGGAAAATCGCTTCCGCAAATGCCGGTGGACTCGTGACATTTTCCAAGCCTTGCAAGCGTCAGAAGCCTTTTACCGTTCTCCTCCTTTGCGGGCAGGCTCATATCGAGAAAGAACATCGGATAATTAGGGAACTGAGGCTTAACCCCCTTATATACCGCAAGCAGCATAATATCGTTTTCGGGAACGTATTCAAGGTTCTGCACGCCCCAGGTCGTGTTTCCGGTATAAACAAAATACTTGTCCTCAGGCTTTTTCGGGCCGCTTCTGTGCATATTCTGCTGATTGAGCGGAGCTGCAAGCCTTTCAAACTCACGCCAATCGTATCTGAGAAGCACCTGGCAGTCGTTGTCGTCTCTTTCGAGGTCGGAATATATTCCGTAAGCAACGTAAAGATATCTTTCTCCCTTTTCGGAAGGAATAGGCGCAAAGGTCAGACCGTCAATTCCGCTGCAGCCGTGTCTGTGTCCCTCGGCATTGTAGTCGGCAGTAACCTCGGCAAGATAAACCGCCTTCATAATTCCGTCAGTCTCGGCATTCATTCCTATTCTGTCTATCTTTTCTACGTCAAAATAAACGATATAGAAGCCGTCCTCAACGTCTATCTCCTCGCTGTTTTGAGAGCTTACTCTTTTTAAAATTTCCTTACCTATCGAGTCGTGCTTAAACTCAAGCGAGCCGTATACTCTTCCATCATCGTAATTATATGCGATACAGCCGAGGTGACCGCAAAGCCCTTCAACGCTGCCTATAATATTACCCTGCATATCCGTCTTTACGAAAGAGGTCGTAAAGGAATAGTACATATATTTTCTTTCTTTATCGGTGGCAATTCCCTGAATATGCCCGGTTTTCATTCCGTCGAATTTAATGGTCTTGGGTAAATTCATATCTGCTCTCCAAAAAGGTCGTAGTAAAGCCAAAGAACCGAATATCTGTCCTTGAGGTCTTTAGCATAAGAAATAGCATCGTTAATCTTTTCCGTACCGTATTTTGCGTGAAATTCGGACAGCTCAAGTCCTACAAGCCTGAGCATTCCCTCTATTTCCCAAGAGGTAGGAGTGCTCTTAAAAAGGCGTTTCAGCTCATTTTCGTGTCTGAGATAGGCTTCGGTTCTGTCAGTCACGTAATTTCCTACCTTATCCTGCAAGGCAATACAGCCCTTGGCAACCGGACCGTATATTCTCTCCATTTTCTTCTCGTATTCCTCGCGGGGAAGAAGGAATTTTCTCCTCGGGAACGGCGTTTCCATAAGCTCCTCACGTATGGAAGCGGTGACTATAGCAGAATAGGCAACGTCAATTCCGTGCGGAAAATAATCCTCCCCTCTTACGATTCCCACAATCTCAAAAAAGTGAGAGAGGTGATGCTCGCTTCCCGATGCGGGGCGAGACGAGCCTGCAAAGCTCATCATAATTCCGACAACCACGAGAGCCTCCATAAGAGCGGCAATGCTCTGCTCGTCTCTATCCATAAGTCCCTTGGCAAGCGCGCGGGTCTTTTCAACCATATCCATAGTGGTATTATAAATATACTCGCAGAGATATTCTCCGTTTACGATATTTGCAAGTCTCCAGTCGCAGAGCGCGCTGTACTTACCGATTATATCTCCGTATCCCGCCTTAATCATTTCAAGGGGCGCATCTTTAAGTATATCAACGTCACATACTATAGCTCTCGGAAGTCCTGCCTTTACGGTTTCCTTCATTCCCTTAAGTATCATAGCCGCGCCGTCAGAGGCGTAGCCGTCCATTGACGGAGCCGTAGCAACGTCTATATAAGGAATACCCGAAAAATGAGAGACGTATTTACAGAGGTCCTGAATAACGCCCGAGCCAAGCGCGATTATTATTTCCGAATTTCCAAGAGAAGCGTTTACTCTGTCAATCGCTCTCTCGTCAGGTATAAGAACCGTCTTACCGTCAAAAATAACCTTCACAGCTTCCTTGTCCGAAAGAGCGGCCATAACCCTCTCGCCGCCTGCCGCATAGGTATTTTCGTCAGCCACGATTATCACCCTTTTATAATCGGCGCAAAGCTCGGTAAGCCTTGCTGCAGCCCCCTTCTCTATATATACCTTTTCTATAGAGCAGGTGTGGTGCTTACCGCAAGAGCATTCCACACCGGAAAGAATTTCATTGATATCCATATTTTTCTCCTCAAAAGATTTTATATTGTCTTAATTTTAACACATAAATATTTTATTTTCAATAGCTTTTCTATTTATTGTTTCGGTCTTGATTTTTCTTTTACGCAGTTGTAAAATAAAGAAAAACCGATAAAAAGGTAAAGCTATGAAAAACTCTAATGAAAACGAATATATTGCCCCGCTTCGTTCTCCCGACCTTGCGCACGATAGATTTTACGGAAAAAGAATTCCGCTTTCGTTCAGAAAGGACAGCTACGAAAAGGAATGGCGGCAGGAATTTCATATACACGATTTCGTTCAGATATGGTTCTGCATATCCGGCGAATGTCTTCATACTGTAGAGGAAAGCAGCTTTCTTATGCTGCCGGGAGATATCCTTACCGTTCCTCCGGGAAAGCCTCACAGCTTCTCCGTGAAGGCAAATACCGAGCTTTTCTCGCTCAGCGTATCCACCGAGGTTTATCTTGAGGTTGATTTCTCCTTGGCAGAAGAATTTTTCTTTCATTCTCTGCTTCCCTCGTTTATGGGCGGAGTAAAAAAATTCTCCCTCTCGGAGAGGTCCTGCGAAAAATTCAAGGCGCAGTTTTCCTATCTGTTTATGTCAAGCTCCTCCCTTGCCGAGCTTATCCCCGAGATAAACAAGCTCTTTACCCTTCCCGAGCTTATATTCACGGAAAAGGAAAAAGCCGAGGCCCGCATAGCTCTTACGAAAAAGGCGCTGCCTATCGCACGCGCCGTAAGGTATATAAACGAGCATTTTCCCGAAAAGATAACCACCGATGAGCTCTTGCGCGTCTCTTACCTCTGCCAGACGAGCTTTTTTTCGCTATTCAAAAAATTTATGGGAATGCGCTGCTCCTACTATATACAGAGAGTGAGAGTTTCGAACGCGGTTTTCTATCTCGCTCATACCGCCTACGATATATCTGCCGTTTCGGATTTCTGCGGCTTTAATTCTCCCTCTCACCTCGTTCTTTGCCACAAAAAGCAAACGGGACTTCTGCCGAAATACTTCCGCACAAAGCTGAAAGAATTTTACGACAAAAATCCCGAACTTAAAAAGAGTATTAAATTTTAGGAGATATACCTCTTTATGCTGCCGTCACAAGTAAGAATATCCATAGCAATAAGCATTCTTTCGTGATGGAAGGGTCCCTCCGCATGAGTGCCCTTTTTGCTTCTTTTCTTTACGACAGGAGAGGATATATGTATTTCTTTATACCATCTGTCCGCTGCATCATCTGCAAAATACTTCTCCGCAGTTTCCTCAATCATATCCGCAAGAGCCTTATATTTTTCCTCACCGAACATAAGGTATGCAAGATTATACGCAACTATCGCCTCCTGCTGAGGCCAAGAAATGAGTGTTTGGCTCTTTCCGAAATTATATGGCTCGTATGTGGGAACGACAGTGGGAATAAGTCTTGCCATTTTCTCAAAGCCCTCGGGCATAGCGTAATCAAGGAGTTTCTTTCCGATAAGAGCCACTTTTTCGTCACCCCTGTACTCTGCCTCCGAGAGCACAAACCAGGCAGCCTCGTATATGTGACCGGGGCAGAAGTGGTCCATTTCACGAGTCACCTCATAGCCGGAAAGCGGGCAATGCTCTGGCACGAGCTTCTTCTCCTCGTCTATGTGCAGAGCGAGTCTCTCAATGCATTTTGCGCTGAGCTTGTTGGCTTTATCTACACGGATGCCTGCGTTTCTGACAAACTGAGCATTATTGAGCATAGCCATATCAAGTCCCAGAACCTGAGTAGGAACAGGCTCGTCAGGATTATTCTGCCTTTTATCAAGAAGGTTGAAGTAAATGTCGTAGAGGATGTCAAAGCATCTCTCTGCATATTCCTTAACGTCCTCTCTGCCCGTTATTCTGTAATACTGAGCGCAGCCGACAGCAACAAAGCCCTCGTTATATGGACCTGTCACCGCCGCCTTGAAAGGCTTGCCCTCACGCGTTACCCAAAGCGGAAGTCGGTTGTTTACGAATTCTATTTTCTTAAGGAAGTCGAATATGCAATCGCAGATGTCGAGATATTCCTGCCTCTTATCAACGTGAAGATACGCCATAGAAAAGCTCCACATCGCTCTGCCAAAAAACCAGACGTGCTTTTCGTTTACCGATACTTCAGCCTCAGGGGTGAAGCGGGTGAATATTCCGCCGCACTTCTCGTCCTTCAATATTTTAAGGTAGTGAGCGAGCGATTTTTCTGTAAGATATTTTCCGTAATCCATATATCCGTTCTCCCGAGAGCCATATTTACCTTTATTTTACCACCAACAAACCGAAAATGAAATTACAAAAAGATTTTGAAACATTACAAAAAACGCTCTGTGCGATTTGACTTGCACAGAGCATTTTGTATTTAAGAAATATATCTCTTTATGCTGGCGTCTTCGGCAAGAACTGCAAGGCCGAGAAGCATTCTTTCAAGGTGGAAGGGACCTTCAATATGTCCGGATTTATCCTTACGCTCGGAAACGGGAGGAAGACCTCTCTTGATGTTTATGTACCATCTTCCCTGCTCTCTGTCGGCAAAGTAATCGAAGGCTGCCTTCTCTACTATCTCGGAAAGACGCTTATATTTTTCCTCACCGAACATATGATATGCCACTCTGTAAGCAATTATAGCCTCCTGAGCAGGCCAGGAAATAGTATTATCGGTGCAGTCAAAGTTCCAAGGGTCATCGGGGCGAAGGAAGGTAGGAATAAGCTGCTCCTTCTCTTCGAAGCCCTCGGGCATAGCGTAGTCAAGAAGCTTTCTTCCGAAGTCCTTGATTTTCTTGTCGTTTCTGTATTCACCCTCGCACATAACAAACCATGCCGCCTCGTATACGTGACCGGGGCAGGTGTGGTTTTTTTCTATAGGAAGAACCTCTCCCGGAGCTGCAAGCTCCTCAATAACCATTTTTCTTGCGTCATCAATATGCGGCTCGTTCATCATTCCGTCAAGGCAGGCGTCTGCAAGAATATTTGCCTTTTCAACGCGGATACCCGCATTACGAACGAACTGAGCTCCCGCAAGCATAGCCATATGAAGACCGAAAACAAAGGTGCGTACGCCGTGTCCGCCAACTCTGCCCTCTTTTGCAGCCTTGAAATATCCGTCATACATTATGTCGAAAAGCTTTTCGCAAAGCTCCTTAACGTCTTCTCTGCCGCTCACTCTGTAATACTGAGCGCAGCCCATAGCGCAAAAGCACTCGGAATAAAAGTTATCCCCCTGGCTTCTCGTCATAGTCTTGCCGTCACGGCTTACCCAGTAAGGCATCTTGCCGTCATAAAGGTCAAGTTTTTTTATAAAGTCGAATATGTGAGCGCACATATCGAGGTATTCCTGCCTCTTCTCAACAAGCCTGTAGGTAAGTGAGTATGTCCACATCGCTCTGCCCTGAAACCATACGTCCTTCTCGTCTCTTCTAAGAGTACAGTCGGGATTAAAGAAGTTAAGAATTCCTCCGCATTCCTTATCCGTCTGCAGACTGAGATAATGCGCCAAAATTTCGTCAGTTAAATACTTTTTGTAATCCATTGTTTACATTCTCCCGTGTTAGATATGTATTAAAATCCAAGCTCGTCAAGATAGTATGCTCTCGTGAGGGCTCTGTTTCCGTACTTATCCACTACCTCAAGCCTGAAATATGCGCGTCTGTATTCCTTTGTTTTATCGTTAATTCCAAGAAATGCGGAAAGACTAAGCTCTGCTCCCGAAAGAAGCTTTCCGTCCGCATTTTTGCTAACGGTATGTCTTCTGTCTGTGATAAGGCTTATTCTCTTTGCAGGAGAGGTCTTGATTTTAACCACTCCGTCCTCAAGGTAAAGGCTCTTTATTTCAGGGCCGGTTGTGGAATAGAAATCTCCGTTTTTAAGCGCCTTAAATACCGTAGCGTAATCGAGCTTCTTTGCCTTAACCCAAATCCAACCGCCGAACAAATCAGCAGTGCGGTGATTATCGTCAGTAGCAAGAGGAAAAACGTTTTCTCCCTCGCTAAGAAGGTCAATTATCGGCTGCTCGCTATCAACGTAGCCGGCTCTTACACAGCCGGTATTGTGCCACTCAACACCCCAAAGCCCCTTAAGTCCCGAATAATCATCGTGATTCTGAAGCGACCATACGGGGTGGTTATAGGAAACGAGCATACCCTCCTCTTTTGCCGTGTCAATTATCCACTGAGCAAACTCCTTAGAATATTCGCGCTCCGCAAGCCCGGCTGCTGCCATTTCATCGGTAAAATGATTTACTATATTTCCCCACCAGGCGTCCTTTTTGCAGTATGTCTTTGATAGGTATCTCTCGGGGTCGGGTGAGTAAAGATTCATATGGTAGAGCTTAATGCAGTTAACCTGCCTGTTCCAATCCCTGAGCTGCACCTCGTAAGCCGTTATTGGAAGAAAATTTTCATCGGCAAGGTCGTAATGCGGCATCATTATTTCGTGGTCGGTGTAGGCTACTATAGAGTATCCCTTTTCCTTAAATGCCGCCTTAACCTCTTCGGGTGTCATTTGTCCATCTGAGATATTTGTATGGCAATGCATATTCGCCTTATAGAATTTGCCCTGTCTCGGTAAAAGATATTTTTTCATAATCCTCTCCTTTAACTTTTAAATAAATTCAATTTTATTTCATTTTAGCAAAAAACTAATCCGTTGTCTATGTACAATCTTGCCTTTATTTGGTACAATTACGCTTTAAACTATTTACATCTAGATTATACAGCCGTTTTCACTGCAAAATTATAAAAAACAACATTTTTAACGAAAAAGCGGAAAAGAGCGTTTACAGTTTCTTTTCCGCAAAAATATTTACCCTAAAAGAAAATCGGTGAGAAGCATTACGCAAAAGCCAACGAGAAGCGCATAGGTCGCCCCTCTCTGATGCCCGTGAGCGTGGGTTTCGGGAATCATTTCATCGCTTATTACGTAAAGCATCGTTCCGCCGGCAAAAGCAAGCGCGAACGGCAGTATTGCCGAAGCGATGCTTACCGCAAAATAACCGATAAACGTTCCGGCAACCTCAACAAGTCCTGTAAGAAGAGCTATGAGGAAGGTCTTTTTCGGCTTTATTCCGGCAGCGAGCATAGGGCCTATAATTACCATACCCTCGGGGATATTCTGCAGCGCAATACCGCCTGCGATTATGAGCGCCCCGGTTGTGTCACCCGAACCGAATCCTACGCCTGCCGCAATTCCCTCGGGTAGATTATGTATGGCAATGGCGCTGACGAAAAGCAGCACCTTGCCGAGATTTTTATTGTTATGGCTTTCCTCTTCACCGCCCGCCATATGATGCAAGTGCGGAACGAGCTTATCCATAAGGTTAAGGCAGGCTGCGCCTGCAAAAATGCCGAGTATCGTTATGAGAATAGCGAGGTCTCCGCCATATTCAAGAGACGGAATAATAAGCCCTATAACCGCAGCCGAAAGCATAACTCCGGCAGCAAAGGAAAGCACGATATCCGAAAAGGTGTGCGATACCTTTTTAAATATAAAGCCTATTGCCGCGCCGAAAACGGTAGCGCCTCCAACTCCAAGAGCCGTCAACAAAACAGGAATCATAATTGCTCCTTTACGTCAGATAAAATCTTTTTATACCAAACACGCCAGCCTAGATAATGAAATAGAATTCAGAACAAAAATTTCGTTTTTAGTCTGCCTCGGAAAACATATCCTTGCCTACTGCGCAAAGAGGGCATTCAAAGTCCTCGGGCAAATCCTCAAACTTAGTGCCGGGAGCTATTCCAAGCTCAGCATCGCCAAGCTCCTCATCGTATTCCCAACCGCAAACATCACATACGTACTTTTTCATTTTAATTTTCTCCTTATCAATATTTAAAATTTATTTTTTAACCGTTGCTTTTTATCGGTCACATTTTAAAACTATACTTAAAAATTTTAATCGACTCAACATTATAAAACCCTTAAATTTTGAGCAGAATTTTTCAGCTGACGAACGAAAGCATAGAAATCTTACTCAAACCGAAAACAAAATTTAAATCACCGTTTCTCCTACACTTAAAACCCTTAAATTTTGAGCAGAATTTTTCGGCTGACGAACGAAGGCGTAGAAATCTACGTCGAGTGAGGAAACGGTAAATTATGCCAAAATTTACGGTTTTATGGGTTCGAAGTCGGAAGCGGGGTGCTTACACAACGGGCATATAAAGTCTTCGGGAAGAATTTCTTCATCGTGGATATATCCGCAAATCGTACAAACGTAGCCCTTTTTGCCCTCTGTCTGAGGCTTCGGCTTCACGTTCTGATGATAGTAGGAATAGGTCATAGTTTCCTTATCCGAAATAACTCTTGCCTCGGTGACCGAGCAGATAAACATTCCGTGAGTGCCAAGATCTACGTACTGCTCAACCGCAAGCGACATAAAGCTGTTTATATATCTCGGGAGGAAAACAAGTCCGTTATCCGAGCGAAGCGGCTCGCAGTCCTTAAACTTATCAACGGTTCTTCCGCTAACGAAGCCAAACGACTCGAACACCTTGAACGGAGCTTCTACCGTCAGACAGTTGACGTTCATTTTGCCCGTCTGCTTTATTACGTGGTGAGAGTAATTTTCCTTATTTATCGTAACCGCAATTCTGTTCGGAGTATTCGTAACCTGCGTTACGGTATTCACTATTGCTCCGTTATCCTTTTTTCCATCGTTTGAGGTAACAACGTACAGACCGTAGCCAATCTTAAAGAGAGCGGTAAGGTCGTTTTTGTTTGCGGTGTCGCTATGCCTTGCCACGTACTCGCGCGAAAGCTCTGCTGCAAGAGCGTCAAGCTGCTCCGAGCTATCTGCATTTAAGGCAGACATAATTTTTACGGTATTATCGGCAAACGTTATGTTCTTAGACTTCTCAAACATCTGGCGCATAACCTTAGCAGCCATAGGCGCCCAGCTTCCGTTTTCTATAAAGGCAACGGTGCGGTTCTGGTAGTTTCTCTCGGTAAGGTGGGTTATGAACTCACGCATAAACGGGAATATCTCGGAATTATAGGTTGTCGTGGCAAGAACGAGCTTAGAATATCTGAAGGCGTCCTCCACAGCCTCTGCCATATCGCATCTTGCGAGGTCGTTTACCACAACCTTGGGGCAGCCCGAGGCTCTGAGCTTATCGGCAAGAATATCAACAGCCTTTTTAGTGTTTCCGTAAACCGAGGTGTAGGCAATCACTATACCGTCTTCCTCAGGCTGATAAGATGACCAGGTGTTATAAAGGCCGATATAGTATCCGAGGTTTTCCTTAAGCACAGGGCCGTGGAGAGGACAGATAATTTCGATATCAAGTCCTGCCGCCTTCTTTAAGAGAGCCTGCACCTGCGAGCCGTATTTACCTACTATGCCTATATAGTATCTTCTTGCCTCGCACGCCCAGTCCTCGTCAGCGTCAAGCGCGCCGAACTTTCCGAATCCGTCAGCCGAGAAAAGAATTTTATCCGTGCTGTCATAGGTAACTATAACCTCGGGCCAATGCACCATAGGCGCGGTGACAAAGCTGAGAGTGTGCTTACCGAGAGAAAGTGTATCCCCCTCGCCCACAATTATTCGCTTGTCCTCAAAATCAGTTCCGAAAAAGCTCTTCATCATACCAAACGCCTTTACCGAGGAAACGATTTTCGCATTTGGATACGCCTTGGTAAAATTAAGTATATTCGCGGAATGGTCGGGCTCCATATGCTGCACCACGAGATAATCGGGAGCTCTGCCCTCGGTTGCAGCCGCAATATTATCAAGCCACTCGTGCGTAAAAGCTGCGTCAACCGAATCCATTATGGCAATTTTTTCGTCAATAATTGCATAGGAATTATACGCCATTCCGTTCGGAACTGCGTACTGACCCTCAAATAAATCTATTTTTCGGTCATTCACACCAATATATTTTACGTCTTTTGTGATTTTCATAAGGTCACCTCGTTTTTTATCGTTATTTTCATTATAGCCACAAAGAAGATTTTTTTCAAGTCCCCTATTTAATTTTCAGTCTATAATTCTTCCGTCAGTAGAAATCACCACTACCTGCCAGGGAATGAATTTACCGCTCGCCATAAGAGCTCTCTTGACGGCATTCTCGATTTCCGAGCAGCAGGGCACTTCCATTCTTACCACTTTGACGCTCTTTATATCGTTATTTCTGATAATCTCGGTAAGCTTCTCGGCATAGTCTCCCGCATCAAGCTTAGGACAGCCGATAAGGGTTATGTGATTTCTTATAAAGTCGTTATGAAAGCTTCCGTAGGCATAGGCGCTGCAGTCTGCAGCTATAAGCAGATTTGCTCCGTCAAAGTAAGGCGCGTTTACGGGCGCAAGCTTAATCTGGCAGGGCCACTGCGAGAGTTGACTATGTACAGCGCCGCGCTCCGCTCTCGGAAATTTTTCTCTTTCAATAGTCTTTGAAAGCCTGCCGGGGCAGCCGTGGAAAAGCTTTTTATCAGACGGCTCTGCCTTTGCCGCCCTGACCGCAGCCTCGTTATACGCGGGAGCTTCTCTTTCTTCAAAGCTTATAGCACCCGTGGGACAAGCGGGAAGGCAATCGCCAAGTCCGTCACAGAAATCCTCGCGCAAAAGCTCTGCCTTTCCGTCAACTATTCCTATAGCACCCTCGTGACACGCAGCAGCGCACAGACCGCACCCGTCACACTTGTTTTTGTCTATTTTGATAACTTTTCTTAGCATTTCAGTAGTTTTCCTTTCTTAAAAGCATTTTCCGGGCTTGCAGTTTTCAATTTTTCCGCAGCGGTAGCAAACCTCGTTCTGATTAGGATTTTCACTTTCGCTAAAAAACGCAAGTGCATTATTTACGGTAGTCTCGGCAATATTCGTAAGAGCCTCGTCTGTCAAAAACGCCTGATGCGAGGTAACTATTACGTTAGGCATTGAAATAAGCCTTGCAAGCACGTCATCGTCAAGTATATGCCCAGAGTAGTCCTCGAAAAAGAAGTCGGATTCTTCCTCGTACACATCAAGGCAAGCGCCGCCAACCTTGCGGGATTTTATAGCCGCCAGAAGAGCCTCGGCATCAACGAGCGCGCCGCGCGAGGTGTTTATTATGATAACTCCCTTTTTGCACCTCTCTATTGCCGCAGCGTCTATAATATGATAGGTATCCTCACTCAAAGGACAGTGCAGGGATATAACGTCACTTCCCAAAAACAGCTCGTCAAGAGAGACGTATTTTACCCGCTCTCTGCCGATTAGCTGAGGAGACGGAAATTTATCG
This sequence comes from Eubacteriales bacterium, assembly GCA_045594785.1. Classification (GTDB taxonomy): domain Bacteria; phylum Bacillota; class Clostridia; order Oscillospirales; family CAG-272; genus UBA1740. Next base: position 87,317 of record JAZNZE010000004.1, on the reverse strand, counting down.
TAAGCAAGAACGTTCATTCCAAATCCCACGCAAATATCTATAAATGCTCTGCCGATACGCCCCGTTCCGATAACTCCGACAGTTTTGCCGTGAAGGTCAAAGCCGGTCATTCCCGCAAGGCTGAAATTAAAATCCCTGGTTCTTATATAAGCCTTGTGAATACGGCGAACCGAGGTAAGAAGCATTGCTATCGCGTGCTCGGCTACTGCGTAGGGAGAATATGCGGGAACTCTCAGCACGTGTATTTTCCCGAACGCATACTTTACGTCAACGTTATTGTAGCCAGCGCATCTGAGCAAAACGAGCTTTACTCCAAGCTCGCAGAGCCTGTCTATTACAGCGCGGTTTACCGTGTCGTTAACGAAAACGCAAACGGCGTCTGCACCCTCGCAAAGCTCAACCGTATCCTCGTTAAGCTTGGTTTCAAAATATTTGAATGTGATTTCGTTTTGCCCGTTGAATTTATCGAATGCCGATTTATCGTACGGCTTCGTATCAAAAAATGCAATTTTCAAGATAAAATTCCTTTCTGAGCCTCTTGATTTTCTGAGTATATTATAGTATAATTTTTTTATAAATTATGTTGAATTTTCAACAAAAGTGAGGAAAAATTGAAAAAATTTCTGAAAGTTTTAGAAAAATGTCCTCTTTTTGCGGATATAAAGAGCGAGGAGCTTATAAAAATGCTCGCTTGCCTTGGAGCTAAGGTCGATTTTTTCGACAAGAAATACACGGTTTTTGCCGAGGCAAGACCTGCAAAGCATATCGGAATACTTCTCTCGGGCACGGCGCACGTGGTTCAGATAGATTATTACGGCAACAGAAGCATTCTATCCGAGATTGCCGAGGGCGAGGTATTCGGCGAGGCATTTGCCTGCGCAGGAACGAAATCGCTGCCTGTAAGCGTGATTGCAGACGAGCCCTGCGAGGTTATGCTGATAGAGGCGGAGCGTATTCTCCACACCTGTCAGAACGGCTGCTCCTTTCACCATAAGCTCATATATAATTTAATGAAGGATCTTGCGGAAAAAACCATAGCCTTTCACCAGAGAATCGAAATAACGTCTAAGCGCACCACAGCCGAAAAGCTTTTGGCATATCTTGATTTTTACTCAAAAAAGACGGGAAAGAGCGAATTTGACATTCCGTTTGACCGCCAGGAGCTTGCCGACTATCTCGAGGTAGACAGAAGCGGACTTTCGGCAGAAATAAGCAAGCTTCAGCGAGCAGGAATAATAAGCGCCAGAAAAAACCATTTTGCCCTGCTTTGAATTAATTTATTATAAAAAAACTTCATAGATTTTATTCACGCTGCATCGAAAACGGCAAGCGTTTCCTACCGAAACAAGTAAAATAAAAGGATTTTATAGCGCAAATGCAAACTATGGGCTGTGATATAAATCCGACAAGCTACTCAAAGCTTGAAGGACAGCTTAGAAGCGCAACGGACAAGGAGCTTTTCGTTATCTCAAAAATTCTCGGTGTAAGTATGGAAGATTTAATAAACAAAATATAAATATTTCATTTATATCGCTCCCGCAGTTTTTTACTGCGGGAATTTTTTGTTTAGTTTTTATTCATTTTTCTATTGACAAATCCGAAATTAAGGTGTATAATCTGTTATGTCAAAATTGCCATACCATATAGCAACAAGGCTATAAAGGAGTAAATATGTCACAATTTAAGAAATTTGAATACGTCAGAGTAATATCCGAGGCGGGAGGAATTTCTCAAGCAGCGGAAATACTTGATATATCCCAGCCGACACTCAGCAAATATCTCAAAAAGCTTGAGGGAGAGCTCGGAATCGAGCTTTTTGACAGAAGCGCGCTGCCGATAAGGCTTACCAAAGCGGGAGAATGCTACGTTGAAGCTGCAAAGCGCCTTATGGACGTTGAAAGACAGCTTGATAAGCAGCTTGAAGAAATCAAGCTTGGCAAAAGCTCTGTTGTAAGAGTTGGTATAAGCCCTTCACGCTCACCGTATATGATGCCGTCAATTATTGAAGCGTACAGAGAGAAAAATCCAGACGGCAGAGTTATTATAGAGGAAAGAACAACAGCGGAGCTTTCCGAGAGGCTTTACAGAGGCGAGCTTGACCTTATAATAAGCATTTTTGACGAGACGACAAAGGATTTTGAAGGCGAAGAGCTTTTCACCGAAAACGTGCTTCTTGCCGCGCCTAAAAAGCTATGCTCTAATGCTAGCACGGCAGCCGAGCTTATGCTCTCTCTTCCGATAATAAGCGTAGGAAAAGGGCAGTCTATGCGGCAGACCCTCTATGAAATTTCAGAAGAACTCGGAACGCCCCGCCCTGAAATAGAATGCCAGTCCATTGAATCGGGCCTCTCGCTTATAAAGCGCGGAATCGGAGTTATGCTTGCCCCCTCTTATATAGAGAAATTCGGAACAGCCGAGCAGAATAAAAACGTGAGGTTTCTCCCCGTTCCCAGAAAAAATATGCAAGAAACAGAAAGAAAAGTTTACATTTTTTATAGAAAAGAACAATTTTTAACAAAAGCGGAGCAGGATTTTATCTGCTGTGCTAAAACCGTTACAAAGGAGTAATCAAAATGCCGTCAGCCTTTATTTATCTCGGTGTTATGCTAGCTGTGGTTATCGTTTGGTTTATGGTGCTGAAGCGTCCCGTATACGAAGCGATTCTCATAAGCTTTATAATCCTGCTTGCCATTACTAACACCTGGAGCGAAATCCCTTCCTTTATAAATGCAGGACTTTCATCTTCGCTTATCTATTCTATGACAGCCTTCGTAGCTATGTCGATTATTCTTACCAAAACCAAAATAATAGACGGCTGCGTTGCGATAATTCTCTCCCTTCTCGGAAGGATACCGGGCGGAGCGGGTTACGTGTCAATAATCGCCTCTTCGTTTATGGGCGCTCTTTCGGGAAGCGGCCCCGGTAACGTTATGGCAACGGGAGCTATAACCATTCCCGCTATGAAAAAGTCAGGCTTTCCCGCAGAGCTTGCCGCAAACGTTGAGAGCAACGCAAGCTATATGGGAAATATGATTCCTCCTTCCTCAAACATAGTTGCTGCATTAGGAGCTTTTACCGCGCTTTATCCTCTCAGTAATATGACCACGGGACAGTTCTGGATAGTGCTTTGGGGAATCGCAGTATGGTTTATTCTTCAGAGAATACTTACGCTTTTTGCCTTTTGCAAATATTACAAGGTAAAGCCTATGACAAAGGAAGACCTTCCTTCCTTTAAGGAAACCTTCAAGGAAAGCTGGCAGGGACTTCTTCTCCCCGTTATAATTCTCCTTCCCTTTCTTCTCGATTACATATTTAAGGATACTTTCTTCACCTCCCGTCTCGGAAAAGAGGGCGCGAAATTTATGTCAAGCTCACTTCTCCTATTCATACCCGGTATGGTTGCCATAATAACCTGCTTTATGGCTAAGGACAAAAAGGTCGTTACCCCTCACGCTATTGCAAAGGCATTTGCCAAAAGCACGAAGTCGATTGCTCCCGCTATAGGCGTGTGCATTATCGGATATATGGTTGGCGCTCTTTTCTCTGCTATGAACGTTGCAGAAGAAATGCAGTCATTTATAATGGACCTCGACTTTTCAAAATTCGGAATGGTTGTTTTCATATGCATTATAACCTGCTTTCTCGGAATGGTTATACCGGGCTCTTCACTGGTCGTTATATTCGGACCCGTGTTTATAACCGTGCTTGCATCGACAGGAGTAAATCCCATTCTCGCAGCCGCAATGCTTCCCTGCATATGCGGAGTTATGTGCGGAATAACACCGCCTCTCGGACTTGGTATGTACGCAGGAATGTCGCTTGCCGAATCGGATTTTTCGAAGACGTTCAAAAACAATCTCTTCTGGGTTGCGGGACAGTTCATTATGGAAGTTGTCGTTCTTATGGGCTGGCTTCCGATAATCGGACTTCTTTGATAGGAGGATAGATTAATGAAAGAAAAGCTGAAAAAAATATCAGAGGTGTGCAAGCTTATTTTCGGATACAGCATAATGATAAACCTCTTTATAGGCGGACTTACCGTTCTCGGATACGTTATCGCAATCATTATAGGCGGTGAGGGCGCAGCCGCTATATGCACGGTAATTTACAAAAAGATTTTCAAGGTTCTTATTTACGCAACGTCTATAACCGTTCTGTTCGGGCTTGTCGCTATGTATCTTGGCGGTGAATATGCGCTTACCTCGGGCAAAAAGAAAAAGGAATAGTTTTCAAAAATAAGGTCGGCTCGGACTGAAAAACGGGCCGTCTTTTTCTTTGTAATTAATTGACAATTACATATATCCTGTGCTAAAATACTAAAGGACAAATATTTTGGAGATACTAAATTGACGAACGCAAAAAAACTATCTAAGGATTTTACACAGGGCAGCATAGCGCGTCAGCTTCTTCTTTTTGCGCTTCCCTTTATGGCGTCAAACGCATTACAGGTCTTTTACAGCACCATAGATATGATTATCGTTGGCGAATACGTTGGCACGGCGGGACTTTCGGCAGTCTCGCAGTCAAGCCAGATAGTCAACTTCGCAACTATGGTATGCCTCGGCTTTTCAAATGCGGGTCAGGTGCTTATAGCTCAGGCGCTCGGTGCTAAAAAGCGGAAGGAAATGAACGATATAATGGGTACGCTCTTCTGCCTCATTATGATTATTGCTCTTGCCTTTTCCGTAGCAATGATTGCACTTTCCGTTCCGATTCTTAAAGCAATAAAGATTCCTACCGAATCCTACGATATGGCTTGGGACTATCTCGTTATATGCGCGGGCGGTCTGGTTTTCACGGCAGGCTATAATATGGTTTCTGCGGTTCTTCGCGGTATGGGAGATGCGAAAAGACCTTTTCTGTTTATCGGTATAGCCTCTGCCGTCAACCTCGTTTTAGACATTCTTTTCACAGGTATTTTCGGCTGGGGTGTTGCAGGCGCGGCGTGGGCTACCATTACCGGTCAGGCTGCCTCCTTCGTCTTTTCGATAATATACCTTTATCGCAAGAGGGCGGCATTCGGCTTTGATTTTAAGCGCGAAAGCTTCACGCTCAGCAAAAGATATTCCTCTATGATTCTTAAGCTTGGAACGCCTATGGCAGTTCAGTCCGGCTTTATAAATCTGTCTATGCTTTTCGTCAACGCTATGATAAACGATGCGGGTGTAGTTGCCTCGGCAACCTTCGGTGTCGGCGTTCGTATTGACGATATAATAAACAAAATTTCCCAGGGTATTCAGTATGCCGCTATGCCTATGATAAGCCAGAATGACGGCGCGGGAAATCAAAAAAGAATGAAAGAGGTCGTCTACCACGCGTGGATATATTCCTTTATACTGACAGCTGTGTTTATGCTTCTTTACGTATTCCTCGGCACAGAGCTGTTTATGCTCTTCTCAGAGGACCCGCTCGTTCACGATATGTCGGAAACCTTTATCAAGGCTATTCTCTGGATGTTCCCTGCCTTTGCACTTATGAGAGGAAGCGGAGCGTTTATTTCGGGAATAGGAAACGCAAAGCTATCAATGGTACTTGCAATGCTTGACGGTGTTGTTCTGAGAATAGGTCTTTCCTGGCTTTTCGGAATAGTGTTCGACCTTGGATTTTTCGGCTTCGTTCTCGGATATGCGCTTGCTCCGTACGGATTTGCAGTACCCGCAACGCTATACTTCCTTTTTGCAAAATGGAATCGCCGCAAGGGCCTTGCAAAAGATATTTAATTTTTGAGGTGTAAATTATGTTTACCAAAGCCACCGCTTATATCGATAAGCTTATAGAAGAAAAGAAATTACCGCTTCTTGACGTTCGCGTTTATAAAAATAACGATTGCCTTTACAAGCACTGGGGCTCGTATTCGGGAAAATTTGACGACAGCGAGCTTCTCTGTATGTTCTCCTGCACCAAGATTCTGACCGCGGTTTCGGGAATGAGGCTTATTGAGGAAGGAAAGATTTCCCTTGACGACCCCGTGTCAAAATATATCCCCGAATTTGAAAAGGCTTACACCTTAGACAAAAACGGAGAAAAGCACCCCGAAATTATCAGAGTGCGCCACCTTTTTACAATGTCTAGCGGATTTGACTACAAATTAACAGGCCCGGAAATATTAGCGATATCTAAAGAAAAATACGATACCGCAGGTACGGTTGAGGTCATATGCAGCCTTTTAAAAAAGCCGCTGAACTTCACCCCCGGAGCGAACTTTCTCTACAGCCTCTCTCACGATGCGCTCGGAGCGCTTATCGAAGCGGTTGAGGGAATAACTCTTGCGGATTATATGCAGAAGTATATTTTCGAGCCTCTCGGAATGAAAAATTCCACAATGAAGAGCGAAAAATATATAGACAATCCGCCTATAAATCACGATATAGTGCCGGGCGGCTACGAGCACGAAAAGGGCAATTCCTATAAGCACTTCCACCCAACGAAAAATTACGTAAGCGGCGGTGCGGGACTTATCTCTACCACCGAGGACCTTGCGATATTTGCGGATACTCTCGCGGCAAGCGGAACTGCAAAGAACGGCTACCGTCTTCTGAAGCCCGAAACGGTAGAAATGATGAAGGAAGTACACTTCCTTGCCGTTGACGTTGACAATAACTATACCTGTGTTCAAGGTAAGGACTACGGATACGGTCTGGGTGTTCGCGTACGAACCTCCCCTCTCGAATGCGGAATTCCCAAGGGAGAATTCGGCTGGGACGGTGCGGCAGGCTCTTACGTTCTCGTTGATACAGATAACGGCATCTCCATAACTATGGGTATGAATATTATGAACTGGCCCGAGGTTTTCCGCGGCGAGCATACCGAAATTGCAAAGCTTTTTTATGAGGAATTGATTTAAGTTATGTTCAGAAAGACTACTGCTTATATAGATAAGCTCATTAAAGAAAAGAAGCTGCCGCTTCTTGACGTTCGCGTATATAAAAATCACGAGCCGGTTTACAAGCACTGCGGCTCGTACGAAGCTAGTTTCGATGACAGGGAGCTTCTGTCTATGTTCTCCTGCACCAAGGTTCTGACCGCGGTTTCGGGAATGAGGCTTATTGAGGAGGGAAAGATTTCCCTTGACGACCCCGTGTCAAAATATATCCCTGAATTTGAAAAGGCTTACACCTTAGACGAAAACGGAGAAAAGCATTCCGAAATTATAAAAGTCCGCCACCTTTTTTCCATGTCAACAGGCTTTGATTATAAAAGATATACTCCCGAGGTAGAAAAGCTTGCCAAAGAAAAATACGATACCGCAACAACAACGGACGTAGTTTGCGAGTACCTTAAGAAACCTCTTAACTTTAAACCGGGAGAAAGATTTCTCTACAGCCTTTCTCACGATGCGCTCGGAGCGCTTATTGAGACTGTAGAGGGAGTTGACCTTGCGAAATATATGCAAAAGCATATTTTTAATCCTCTGGGAATGAAAAACTCTACAATGTTTCATGAAAAGCATGCGGAAAATCCTCCTACGGTATTTGAAATAACCGAGGACGGATTCAAGCCCGAAAGCAAAAGCGCTTTTGCACGCCGCAGCCCTGTAAGAAAATACCGCAACGGAGGCTCAAGTCTGATATCAACAGTAGACGACTATGCGATTTTTGCAGACGCGCTTGCCTCAGGCGGCATATCAGCTGACGGATATCGGCTTATAAATTCCGAAACGATAGAAAAAATGAAAGAAATACAGTTTGACTCGGTGAACGTAAAAAACACCTTCACCTGCGTTCAGGGTACAGACTACGGCTACGGACTCGGTGTGCGCGTGCGTACTCTTCCGCTTGAATGCGGAATTCCGAAGGGCGAATTCGGCTGGGACGGCGCGGCAGGCTCTTACGTTCTCGTTGACACCGATAACCGAATATCAATAACTATGGGTATGAATATCTTAAACTGGCCGAAGATATTCAAAGGAGAGCATCTCGCAATCGCAAAGCTCATTTACGAAGCTCTGTTATAATCAATACAAATACCGTAGAAACAAGCGACCCCGACTGTCCGTAAATCAATACCGTAGGGACAAGCGTTCGCAAAATTCAATACAAAAAACAGGATTTTCAAGGTGAAAATCCTGTTTTTTCGTTACGCAAGAAGAGGCAAAAGAAGCATCATAAGCGGAAGTGTTCCTATACTAAGCACGGTAGAAAGAAGAACCGATGCAACCGCTTCCTTTTGCCCCTCTCCGATAATCTCGGAAAAGTTGAGAACTATTGATGCCGTAGGGCAGGCACAAATTATATAAAAGGTCTTTTTTGCCTCAGGCGGAAGCGGAAAGAAATATATAATGCAAAATGCCAGAAGCGGCATTACCACAAGCTTTACGAGCGCGGCGGCATATATTTTAAGGTCTCCGAAAACGCTCTTTAATTCAGAGGTTGCAAGACGCATTCCTATAATAAGCATAGAAAGAGGCGTGGTCATTTTTCCGAGTATCGTTATCATATTTTCAAGCTGTGCGGGAAGGCTCAGCGAGAAAAGAAATAACGGCAGGGAAATTATTACGCTTATCATATAAGGGTTAACGAAAAGCTTCTTTAACGAAATATACTTTCGGCTTTTTGATATTATCGCAGAGCCTGCCGTCCAGCCGAGAAGATTCATTACCATAGCGTAAACCGTAGTATAAATTATAAGCTCTGACGCTCCGTCTCCCATAACCGCCTCAATTATCGGAATTCCGAAAAAGGCACTGTTTGCAAAGGTGGTCGCTATCGTTGATATTCTGGCGGTAACGTTGTCGAATTTCTTATAAAGTATAAGGCAAGCTCCGATAAGCATCACCGCGTGAATTGCGACAGTTCCGAGCATAAATAGCCCGAGATTTTTCAGCATATCAGCCGAATAGGGTGTCACGGAAAAGGTATATATAACCAGCGAGGACTGGCAAACGAAAAGCAAAACCTTTGAAAACGCAGGAATACTCTCACGCGAAATAGCCTTGGCTTTAATGAGAATATATCCGGGAGCTGCGGTCAGAAGCAGAATTGCCACCGCAATAAGAGCCGCTAAAAAAATTCCCATATCAGAACCTCGGAATAAACATTTTTTCACTCGGCATCGCTATAATATCAATATCCGAGAATTTATTCTTTACCTTTACCTCAGAGGAAAGGTCGCTTACGGCATCGCTGAAGGTTTTCGCAGCTACGAGCGAATAGAAATCAGGGAAAAATCCGTCTGCCGAGGTATCGGTATATGCCATCGGAGTGTTTTCGTACTTATAAATAAAGCAAACTCCGCCCTCATAGGCAAGCTCGGCATAGCTATCCTTTTTCATAGAGAGCGCGCGCTTGACTATCTCGGCGCGCTGCAGGTCTGCCGTGCCGTCTTTGTTTCTTATAAATGCCGCCGTGTATGAGGACTCCGCGAGGAAATAATGACCCGATTGATTTCTGTCTCTAAGCTCCTCGTTATGCCTCGAAAGCAGAGTGTCAAAATATTCGGGTGTCATTCTATAGTCGTCACTCTTATCCTCGAAAGCCTTTACTGAGGCTCGTATTTCCGCAAGAAGAGCCTGCCTCTGAGCCTTTTCGCTATCCGTAAGACTGATAGTAATCGGCTCACCCGTTTTCTCGTCAAAGGTCAGGTTTCCCTCACCGTCAAGAACGTAGGTATCCTCGGTTCTTATAAACAGAAGCTTTACGTGCGAGTAGTTCTCAAAATATTTATTGCATTCAGAGGTTAATCTGCTGGCACTCTCTCCGTTTTCTCCGTAAATTCTGTCCTTGACAACCGCAGCCTTATAGAGAACGGCTGCCATATTTTGAAAGGCTTCAAAATCAAAGCCGTACTTTTCGTAAATTTCACTAAATTTTTCTTCGCTTCCTGAGGCTCTGAAATCAATAATCTGTTTTACCGCCCTTTTGACTTTTATTTCGTCAAGAGTATCAAAGTCGCAGAATTTATCAAAAAGATAAGCCTTAACTACGGTTTCCCTTACGTATTTTTCGCTCCCCTCTCTGAGAAGCTCGCCGTAGGTTTTGTCATCATCGTATGCAGAATTCCAGAACTCAGGAGTATCCTCCGCTCCGTCCGAAGCATAGTCAATCAAAAAGCTATACTTATAGAAGGCAGAAAGAAAGTACGCCTCGTCCTCGCCTATGCGCACGTTGCCGTAAGAAAGGACGGCTTTTGCATTTCTGACAATCAGAACTATTCCGAAAACTATGCCGAAAATCAGAACTAAAGCCATAAAAATGCAAACTAATGTTAGCACTATCCTGCCTCTGCTCATCTTTTCTTTAGTTTTTTGAGCTTTAATAGTCACCTTATTTTTCCTCTTTGCTTTTATTTGCCGCATCTGTATAGAGCTTAAGAATTCTGAGTGCGCCGTCAACTGCGCTCTCACCGCTCTGAAGCCTGTATACGACAGCCATACCCTGACCGAAGGGACGCAGAGTTATGCCGTTGATTTTGCCAAACACCTCGGACCACACCTCAAGACCGGCTTTATCCGCTGTGAATATGAGCGAATTTTCTCTTGCCTCAACCTTCGTTATTGAGCATTTTGTTGCCAGCGCTCTGATAAGCGAAATCTTAAGAAGCGCCAGAGTTTCTCTGGGCGGCTCTCCGAATCGGTCTATGAACTCGTCAAGAATATCCTGCATATCCTCTTTGTCTTTGATTAGGGATATTTTTTTATACATTTCCATTCTCTGAGAGCTTACGCGGATATATCTTTCGGGAATATTTGCCGAAACCTTGATATCCACGGTTGCATCGGGCTGCACCGCCTCAGCTCTGCCGCTTTCCTCAAGCACCGCCTCGGAAAGAAGCTTTACGTAAAGGTCGTATCCGACACTCTCTATATATCCGTGCTGCTCTGCTCCCAGCAGATTTCCCGCGCCTCTTATTTCAAGGTCGCGAAGAGCAATCTTAAAGCCTGCTCCGAAGGTGGCAAACTCTCTTATTGCGTTAAGCCTCTTGGTTGCTACCTCGGAGAGCGCCTTGCCGGGTCTGAAGGTGAAATAAGCGTAAGCAACGCGCTCGCTTCTTCCCACTCTTCCTCGTATCTGGTGAAGCTGAGAGAGACCCATTCTGTCGGCATTTTCAATTATCAGAGTATTTGCGTTCGGAAGGTCAACTCCCGTCTCTATAATCGTTGTGCAGACGAGAACGTCTATCTCGCCCCTGACGAGAGACTGCCAGATATCCTCAAGCTCATCCTTTTCCATAGCTCCGTGAGCTACGGCAACTCTTGCCTCGGGAATAGCCTTCATTATCTTATCCGCAACGTATATTATATCGCTGACTCTGTTATAAAGATAGAGCACCTGACCGGCTCTCTGAATTTCTTTTCTTATGGCATCGTATATTATTCCCTCGTCATATTCGAGAACGTAGGTCTGAACCGGGTGTCTCTCTCCCGGTGCTTCGTCAAGAATTGACATATCGGATATTCCGTTCATAGCCATATTAAGCGTTCTGGGAATAGGAGTTGCGGTGAGGGTAAGAACGTCAACGTTCTTTCTCATTTCCTTCAGCTTTTCCTTCTGGGAAACGCCAAAGCGCTGCTCCTCGTCTATTATCAGAAGTCCGAGGTCGTGGAATTCCACCTTGCTTGAAAGCAGCTTATGAGTACCTATAAGAATATCGATTTCGCCTCTTCTCGCCCTTCGGAGAATTTGCTCCTGCTCCTTCGGTTTTCTGAATCTGGATATCATTTCCACCGTAATCGGATAGCCTCTCATTCTGGAAAGCGCGGTCTGATAATGCTGAAGCGCCAGAATGGTCGTAGGAACGAGAAAAGCAACCTGCTTGCCGCCCATAATAGCCTTGAATGCAGCTCTGAGCGCAACCTCGGTTTTACCGAATCCAACGTCACCGCAAAGCAGCCTGTTCATAGGAATGGGACGCATCATATCCTGCTTTATTTCCTCAATGGCTATAAGCTGAGAAAGAGTTTCCTCGTAATCAAAGGAAGCCGCAAATTCGTCCTCGAGGTCGCTGTCGGCAGGGAAAGCAAAGCCCTCGCTTCTCTGCCTCTCGGCATAAAGCGCAAGAAGATTTTTCGCGATATCCCTTGCCGCGCTCTTTGCCTTGGTCTTCGTGCGAAGCCAGTCTCCGCCACCCATTTTGGATAGCTTTACCTCACCTGTATCGTCCTTTTTACCTATATATTTTCCGATAAGCTCAATTCTGTCGCAAGGAACGAAAAGCTTATCCGTTCCCGCATATCTTATCGTAATGTAATCTCTTGTAACTCCGTCAACGGTTACAGCCTGAATTCCCTCGAAAAGTCCTATACCGTAGTTTGCGTGTACGACGTAATCGCCTACCGAAAGGTCGGCGTGGCTCATAAGCCTCTGCCCTGCTCCGCCAAGCTTTTTGATAAGCCTCTTTTCGCGGCGGCGCTTCATTATAACGTGGCCTTCGGGCGTGCGCATAGATAGCACGGCAATTTTCGGAGAAATAAGGTCAAAGCCCTCAGCCTCTCCAACGCCAACGAAAACTCTGCCGCCCTCGGCTTTCGCCAAATCAAAGCTGTCAAGCTCGTAAATCGGCTCTGCGTATATGTCCTCAGCTCCGAGAGAAGCAACGAGCGACTCTGCCCCCTGCTTTGTTTCGGAGAGAATAAGCGTTCTGTAAAGCGACTTTCTCAGCCCCCTCACGTCATCAAAAAGAAGCGAGGGAGAGCCTCCGTATTCCACAGTCCTGCGGCAGCGGAATCCAAAAAGTCCGCCAAGGCGCATAGAGCCAAGTCCGCCCGCGAACGGGTTTACGTCAACCCTTACCAGCTCTGAAAGAAGAGTGTCGGCAGAGGAGACGGGCGCTGAGGTCTGAGCCGTAGATTTAAACAGAAGTCCCGAAGCCTCAAGCTCGGATACCGAAGAAGAAACGAGCTCTGCGCGCTTTGAAGCCTCCTCGCGTATTTCATTCGTTCCGAGAGTGAACACAGCCGCGCGCGAAGAAAGGTTTTTAAAGTATGAGAGAAGGTTTTCCTTTTCTTTGTATACAAGCGAAAAATATTTGTCTCTTGACGGAAGAGAAAGTCCTGCTTCAAGATAAGAGCGCTCGCGCATAAGCTTTTCGCGCCCTATCTCATCGGGTACATCGCGAAGAAGCTTATCAATTTCCTTGATAATCCTATGCGATGCAGGCTTATCGATAATCACCTCAACGGCAGGAAAAACCGAAAGGCGCTCGCCCGTTCCAACGGTGCGCTGGCTCTCGATATCAAAAACCGAAATTCTATCCACCTCGTCACCGAAAAACTCAACGCGCGTAGGGGGATTATCACTTCCGGTAAGAATATCAAGTATACCGCCGCGCACGGCAAACTGACCCGCCGATTCAACCGTCTCAACTCTCATAAAGCCGAGAGAGGAAAGCCTCTTTTCCAGCTCGCCAAAGGGCATCTCGTCCCCCACCGAAAGAGAAACTGAGCCTTCGCTGAGTATTGCGGCAGGCATCGTATACGAAAGCGCAGCCGAAAGAGTGGAAACCACCGCATCGCATTCGCCGCGCATTACCGAAAGAAGCACCGAAAGCCTCTCCCGATCCACATCGGCAGAGGCTGAAATGTTATGAAACACGGGTTCGCGGGACTTGTACTCAAGCGCGCGCAATCCGCACGCACAGATATCCGAAGCAATTTTTGCCCTCGTCCCCTCGTCTCGCACGAGAACCAGAGCAGGCACACCCGAGAGCCTCACGGCTTCTCGAAGAGCTTCGCAGAGAAAGGCAGTTGTCGCGCCGCCCTGCAAGCCGTTTATCGCTATGGGCAGGGGAGAATTTGCATTAAGCTGCTCGCGGATAGCCTCAACCGAGTGGATAAATTCCTTGTCCCAACGGATAAGCGAAAAAATATCCGTCATAAGTTCACCTTATTTTGAAAATTTGTTCATAGCTTCCTCGCACTTATCCATAAAAATAAGCTCAGCCGAGGAATATATATCGTTATATCTTGCGCTGACCTCGGAAAGAGCGCTTTCGGAAAATTTTCCCAGCACCCACGCCGCAAGGTCGTATTCGGGAGTGGGCTTCTGCCCTACCCCGATTTTTATTCTCGGAAAATTCTCCGAGCCGAGAGAGGCAATAATGCTCTTAAGTCCGTTATGACCTCCCGCAGAGCCCTTTCTCCTTATGCGGAAGAGGCCCGGCTCAAAGCTTATCTCATCGCAAAGAACCAAAATGTTCTCAGGCGGTATCTTATAAAATGCCGCCGCCTCGCCTATCGCAAGTCCCGAACGGTTCATAAGCGTTGTAGGCTTCATAAAAAGAGCTCTTTTTCCGCCGAGAGTTCCCTCTCCAACGTAAGCGTTGAATTTCAGACGGTCTATTCGCACGCCCGCCTTCTCAGCAATATAGTCTATTGCCATAAAGCCGATATTATGCCTCGTCTTTACGTACTCAGAGCCAACGTTGCCAAGCCCAACGATAATATGGGTTATCGGCGCAGTCTCACTGCTTTTCTCTATTTTCTTAAAAAGGTCAAAAATATTTGCCATTATTTTCCCTCTACATGCACTTATTAAAGTATTAGCAAATCTACTATTGCACACAAATCCAAAAAAGACATAAAAACGTTAGTATTTTATTAACTTTATTTTGATTTTAGTGTTCTAACAGAAGAGACAAGAATGCGGCGGATTTCTCCGCAGTCGTGCATCAGAACCTTGACTTTATCCTCAGGCAAAAGATTAGACCTAACAAAAAGCTCAAGCCAATATTCCGTTTCATAGCATTCTTTTAAAGCAATTTGCAGCTTTGACAAAAAATCCGCATTGCTTTGAGCATAGTTAGCTTCACGAAGATTTGCCCCAATGCTTGTAGCAGAACGCTCAAACTGATTTTTCAAAGCATAGTGCCCCTCAATTTCGTCTGCAAGGCGCAGTGCGTTTACTGCAAAATCCATTGTCAAATCCGCAAGCTTGTTTTCTTTCATAAAAACTCCTTTAGTGAAGTCGTGCTTTGACGCACGATGAAGTCTGCCTTTGGCAGATGAAGTCGAAACTCCGTTTCGGTTTTGTTAAATCCACACATCGCCGCAGCGACTTCATCCGAGCCTTGCGAGGACTTCATCTGCGCAGCAGATTTATTCCACGCGTTAGTGTGGATTTTTTCATTCTATAAAGCAGCTTTAATGAAATCGTGCTTTGACGCACGATGAAGTCACTTCGTGATGAAGTCTGCCTTTGGCAGATGAAGTCGAAACTCCGTTTCGGTTTTGTTAAATCCACACATCGCCGCAGCGACTTCATCCGAGCCTTGCGAGGACTTCATCTGCGTAGCAGATTTATTCCACGCGTTAGTGTGGATTTAACTTCGTAATGCCTCAACGCTAGCGTCTGAAGGCATTACGAAACTTCCTCTCGGAGAGAATGAAATTTCAGTCACAAGCGGGCCGTCAGGCATACAGGAGCGTTTGAACTGCTGAGTTACAAGTCTGGTAAGAAATTTTTTAAGGTAAGCAGAGACCTCGTCCTCTGCGTACTTATCACCGAATGCGAGAAGCGCAAGCCTCTTCACCTTTTCAGCACCGAATCCGTACTTAACAGTGTAATAAAGGAAAAAGTCGTGAAGCTCATAAGGGCCGACTATCGTCTCCGTATACTGAGCGTTTTCCTTGCCGTCCTCGGTGGGAAGAAGCTCGGGGCTTACGGGCGTTTCTATAACGTCAAGAAGCACCTTTGCAAGATTTTCTCTGCCCTTTTTGTAAGCAGATTTAGCCGTGCATCTGATAATCTCGCGCATAAGCGTTTTCGGCACGGAGCCGTTTACCGAATACATCGACATCTGGTCGCCGTTATAGGTAGCAAAGCCGAGAGCAAGCTCGGAAAGGTCACCTGTTCCGACAACTATTCCGCCCTCCTTGTTTGCAACGTCCATAAGAATCTGCGTGCGCTCACGCGCCTGCGCATTCTCATAAACAACGTCATAGGTGTTTTCGTCCTGTCCTATATCCGCAAAATGCTGATTTACAGCATTCTTTATATCAATAGTGCGTACCGAAAGCCCAAGCTCCTCGGCAAGAAGCAAAGCATTCCCTTTAGTGCGCTCGCTTGTTCCAAAGCAGGGCATAGTTATCGCTATAACATCGGTCTTTTCGCGTCCGAGAAGCTCCATCGCTCTCTCGCACACAAGAACGGCAAGCGTTGAATCAAGTCCGCCCGAAACGCCAAGAACACAGCATTTTGCTCCTGCCCTCTCAATTCTGCCCGCAAGAGCGCGCGCCTGAATAGCAAGCGCAAGAGCGGAAGCCGCCTCCCTTTCCGCCTGGGTATCGGGGATAAACGGAAATCTCTTGGGCGGAGCAGGATTTATAACGTCTTCCGAAAGTGAAAAATCAACAACCGCATATTCGCGGCAAAGCGAATCAAAATCGGCTCTTCTGCTTCTCAGCGCGTCAGCCTTTTCGGTATCTATTACTCCGTATACTATATCGGAAGAGAACAGCGGCGCAGAAGAAACGGTCTCTCCAACCTCGCATATAATGCGCCTTGCGGCATAAACACCGTCAGTTCCGCTCTCGTAAGAGGACGCAGAGCATACCGCATACGCGCAAGAAAGCCTCTCACTCACAGAGAGAATTCGGCGCTCTTCCCTCTCCTTAAGGGTAAGATATTCGGGAGAAGCCATCGCACCGAGTATAATATTCGCGCCCGAGGTTGCAGCATAAGCGGCAGGAGAAATTGCGAAGTGAGCATTATCGCCAATCTCAACGAAAAGCCTTGCAGCCGTGCCCGAAAGCGAATAAATAATATTCTCGCCGACAAGAACCTCTTTACCGAAAAGATTTATATATTCAGCCTCTCCGAAATCCGAAAAATATCTTTCATTTCCCATAGGCTCGCGAGTGGATATGCCGAGAATTTCTCCGTGAGAAACAGCGGCAACCGCGTCATAAAGCTTAGAACCGTATTTAAGAGGAAATCCGATAAAGCTTATCAGGTCAAGCTCTGCGGTTTCCTCAGCGTATTTTTCAAGTGCGGCAAAGCACTTTTCTATAAGCGCAGACTGAAAGAAGAGGTCGCCGGAGGTCGCGCCCGAAAGAGTAAGCTCGGGAAAAAGAAGCACCTTTGCCCCCTGCCCAGCGGCTTCTCTTGCCGAATTTACAGAAAGCACAGCGTTATATATCGGGTCTGCAACCCGAATTTGCGGGCTTATAAGAGCGATTTTCAAAAATCCGTTTTTCATTTAAAACTCCATTTATTCTTTAACAAGTATAAGCTTATCAGCGTAAGGAAGAGCTGCTATAGCATCGCAAAGAATATGCCACTCGGAAAGCTTGTGGCTCTTTCTCGCATAATACATATTGATAAGCACCTCGTAATTCATAGTAACGGTACGCATCTGATTATACGATGAGGGAAGAAGCTGAATCATATTTATCCAGCTTGCCTTGTCCTTAGTCTCTATAAATTTAAGTCTTTCTTCTTCAAGACAAGAGATAACCGAATCCATAACCTCAAGGCTCTTTCCCGTCAGCTTTTCCATAGAAAAATCCTCACGCGCAAACTTCTTTGCCTGAATTTTATGCATAGTCGAGGTAGAGTTTGCAACCGTGCCTACCTTGTAGGTGTCAAATTCCTTCCACCAGTAAAGAGGCGCAGTGATATCCATAGAAACCATTATCTGACGAAGATATTTTCTGTGGTCGCTGCCCGCCTTGGCAAGTCTTACAGCAAGAGAAAGGTCATTTTCACCGAGAACGAAATTGCCGTCCTCATCGTAATAGCTGTCCATTCTGTCCCAGCTGTTAAGAGGATTTCTTGCTCCTCTTATAGCATTCTCCATATTCATTACAGAAATTCTTTCAACCTTGAGCATAATAAGACTCCTTTTTATTTAAAAGCTTTTGTAACTTTTATTTTATCATATTAAAAATATTATGTCAATAGCGCAAAAATAAAATAAAGTGTTCTCACATTTTGCACAACCAAATAAAAGGAGCGGAGATGCTAAAAAATCGGCATCTCCGCTTTACATAATGTTACTTTATAAACAACCAAGAAAAAACTGCGATTTTCCTCGTTTTTGATTTTTTTCCCGTTTTACCCCCCTTCACCCACCTGTTTAACGAGGGAGATTTTGAGGAGAATTTTTCGGCTGACGAACGAAGATGTAGTTACCTACATCGAGTGAGGAAACGGGAAATTATACCAAAATATCCCCGTTAAACCTCGATTTTGGCTACTTTGACAACCATACTTTCTCCGTATTGCTGCGGCTTCGTGGTTACTACAACCTCTTCACCGTCCTGAGTGAACTCAAGGGAAGTATCATCATATAACCACTTCACATTCTTAACCTTTTCTGCAAGGCTGAAAGTAACTCTGAACTTTGGTCCGCCCGGCTTCTGCTTAATTACGTTGGGGTCTCCTCTCTGAGAAAGGTTATTGCAGAAAAGATAGTATGCCCCGTGTCCCTTCATTATGAAGTCGCCCTCTTCTCCGTCTACCGCTATTTCGGAAGGACGAGTACCTACTACCGCCTCTTTCACGGTTTCTATCCACTGACCGAGAGTGGTGAGCATCGCCGTGTCAAGAGGACGGAGATATCCGTTGCCCATAGGGCCTACGTTAAGAAGGAAGTTCGAGCCGCAGCTACGGCAGGAGCAGTAATCCTTGATTATGGTCGCCATAGACTTAAAGTTGAAGTCAAGAGCAGCATATCCCCAGTGGTCACCGAAAATCTGGCACATCTCACTCGCTACGTATTTCGGAGCATCGGGAGTATTTACCTTCACAGGTCTGCCTCTTTCAAAGGTAACCGAATCGATTTCGGGGTGGCCTATCTCTCCAAGCCTGCCAAGTCCCGTGTTGTTTATTATCATAGCGGTGGGCTGATTTTTTCTTATAAGAGCGTAAAGCTCGTCAAATTCCCAGTCCTCGTCAGGCTTATCCCACCAACCGTCAAACCAGAGGCCGCCTATTTTTCCGTACTCGGTGCAGAGAATTTCAACGCTGCGGCGAAGGTACTTAAGGTATGCCTTGAAGTCGGTCTTATAGGTAGGCTCGTGCCAATCGAGGAGAGTATGATAGAAGAAGGGGACGAGACCTTCCTCGCGGCAAGCGTTTACAAACTCACGTATAAGGTCTCTTCCTGCTGCGCAATGCGGAGCGTCAAAGCTGTTAAGTCCCTTAGTATCGAAAAGGGAGTATCCGTCGTGATGTCTTGTGGTGAGAGTTATATACTTACAGCCCGCCTCTCTTGCGGTTATTGCAAGCTTCTTTGCCCAGTCAGGCGCGGGGTTGAATTTATCCGCGTAAGCCTCGTATTCTTCTGCGGGAATTTTAAGCAAATCGCGAGACCATTCGCCCTTTCCGATTTCACTGTAAATACCGAAATGAACGAACATACCGAATTCAAGAGCTTCAAAATCTTTAATGTACTGTTTAACTATCATAATTTACCTCCGGAAGTTTTTGTTTCTAAGATTATTATAATAATCGCCCTGATAAAATACAATACACAAATTCGATAAAAACCTTAACAAAGCATACAAAAAGCAAGCGGAAATCTTAACAAAAACCGCTTGCTTATGCGAAAAATTTTATTTTTAGTCTTAACAAAAACTTTCTTAGGGGCGGAAAGGCAAATAGAAAAATAACCAGATTTGAGCCCACGTGCAAAAGATAAAAGACTATACCTCTGGCATAATAAATTCCGAACCGATAGAAGAAATTATCAAAGCTTCCGGAAAAAAGACCTATATCTACAAGAGAGGTAAGTATGCCGAAAAAGAAGGTCATAAAAACTGCTGTTCCCGTTATTGCGAATCGGTTTTTCAGCCTGACTTTTCCTAAAATGAAGAAAACAAAAGCCAGAAGAGGCCAGTAAATGAGGTATGAGATAAACCAAGTTCCCATTCCCCACACAAGAGGCTCGATAGATACGAAGACGAATGCGCTGAGCACTCCCGCCCAGCCGAACGCATAGGAATAAAGGGCTATAAGAAGGCTGACGGCTTCTACGTTTGGAATGACGGCAAGCAGAAGCTTTGCGCACTCTATTGACGCCGCCATCATTCCAACGAGAGCCGTATACTTTACGGCATTTTTGCTTTTTCTCATTCCCAGGAAATAAGTCCTACGTAAATTATCGCGCCGTCTTTAAGGCTCATTTTGTCAAATCCAAAGCCCGAGCTAACGAGAGTTTTCCCTTCGTACTCTATTTCCTTTTTATATTCGCTTACGTCAAAATCAGCCTCTACAGAGGTGTAAATGTAAATATATCTTCCCGTTTCGTAGTCGTTTTCAAGCCCGCCGAGGTTATTTATCATAGTTCCGTTTATATCGTATTCAAGTCCTTTTTCAGCTTTGAGATATTCAAACGCAGGCAGCAGTCCGCTACCCTCGCGAAGCTTTGAGAGCGGAATATCGTATACCTGCTTTTCCTCTGTCGCGATAACGAGAGTTGCATTTCCCACAGGGTCGTTTTTCGAGCAGGACGAGAGGGTAAAAGCTGCCGTAAGAACAAGAGTGAGGACAAGAATTGCGGATAGAATTTTTTTCATTTTGTTTTCTCCTTTTTTGTTTTTGAAATATAAAAAGCCTTTGAGCCGAGGAGACTCAAAGGCTGAAAAGGCAAAGTACGGCAAGGCGGAAACGCGGCAAAGCAAGACTGCCTGCCAGCCTCGCGAAAGCCGAAAAATCCTATAGCCAAAGAAAGACTTATTTGCTCGGTCTCTTCGGCTACGACTCACCCATAAACCATCAGCTCCGGGAATCCCCTCTTTTTACCCAAGGAATTTAATCCGAATCGCGACCGACAGGCATTCCGACTTTGACGGTAATGGCTGTTGTGGCGGAATTACACCGCGCTTTCCCTGCTTGCGTTCAGGTCGCTTTTGACGTAATTATTATATACCGCTTCTGCGGATTTGTCAACAATTTTTTAGGAATATCTGATTATTTCGTCACGGATATACGCTGCAACGTTTCTTGAAAACAAAAGCGCTGCGCCTACAAGTCCGTCAGGCATATTTTTGATAAAGCCGTCAGCTTCAAGAGTTACGTCTCCGGAGTAGCCTACCCTTCCGAGCGCCTTGCATAAGGAAGAATAGTTAGTATTTAAAAGATACGGAAGCGTGTGCATATCCTCGTTAAAATCGTTATCGTGAAGATGCACGTGCTTTATTCTTTCTCCGAGAGCCTTTACCATTCCGGCAGCGCTTTCGCCTGCAAGACCTGCGTGGCCGGCATCGAAGCAAACGGTCACTCCTCTATCGGAAAGCGCATCAGCATATCTTATAAGCTCCTCTGCGTCCGCGCAAACTCTGCCGAGAGGCATTTCTCCGTCTTCTCTCTCTCTCGGATAGAGGTTTTCTATTGATATACCTACGCCACAGTTATCGGCAAAAGCCACAAGATGCGAGAAAAGCTCTGCATTCATTTCAAATCTTGCATCTCTTGAAAGACGGGGGCAGATAACGGCAGGGTGAACCACCACGGTTGGAGCGCCGAGCCTTGCCGCAATAGCGATAGCCTCGCATATAGAGCTATATACCTTGCGGTTATGAGATTCATTCTCAGCCCCGATGCGAAAATCCGAAAAGGGCGCGTGCGCCTGATTAACAGCAAGTCCTCTCGCCTCTGCGATACGCTTAATCTCTGAGGCAAGAATTCTTCCGCCCCTTCCGAAGACGGCGGAATCGGTGTAATACATAGAGTAGTCTATTGCCTCAAAGCCTGCCTCGGCTATCATTTTGATAGCGGCGATAGCTCCGAATCTTCTCTCCAGCCTGTCCGTATGAATTGAGAGCCTCATACCTCGCCGCCCTCCTTCTTTTTCTTTTCGCTCTTCTCGGTTTTTTTACCCTTCTGCTCGGAGGCGGATTTTATATAAAGTGATATGAGACTTTCGATTGTTTCTCTGAGAGCGGCTCTCATTTTAGGCGGCATCGTTCTTGAACGGCGGTAGAGGTGCAAAAGGTGCAGCTCGTCCTCCGAAAGCTCGGAGGTATCCTTTCTCAGCGGAATATCAAGCAGCTCGCCAACGTTTACCGAAAAGCGCTCGGAAAGTGTCGGAAGCATTTTCATATAAGAGGCAGACCTGCCGCGCCTCCAGTTATTCACCGTCTTATCACGAAGCCCCATAGCGCGCTCAAAGGCGGCATCGCTTTCGAACTCGGTTTCTATAAGAGAAAGTATTCTCTGACGGATTTTTTCATTGTTTTCCAGATTCATTTTTCTTATTTTTCCTACTAAAGTTTACTTTTTAGGCTGTTTTTTCTTCTTTGCGGCTGAAAAGCCGAACTTTCCTATTCTTCTTCCGAGAGCATAATATTCACCGTGAGAGTAGGTTATAAGCTTTGCTTTTTCAAGGCAGATTTTGCCCTTATCGTCCATAAGCTCCTCGCGGCAGGAAACGTTAACTATATCGGCAAGGAATATATCGTGAGTGCCGCTTTCAATAACCTCAAACACCCGGCATTCAAGAGAGATGGGAGACTCCTCTATTGTGGGAGCTTTCACGCATTTGCTCTCGCATTTCGTAAGCTTGCACTTTTCAAACTTATCGACCTTAGCTCCGGTATATATTCCCACGTAATCGGTAGCCTTCGCAAGAGCCTCGGTGGTGAGGTTTATAACGAACTCTCCGTTTTCCTTAAGAAATTTATGAGAGTGGCGCGAGGGGCGAACCGAAATATAGGCTCTGGCAGGGTCGCTTGACAGTATTCCCGTCCAGGCAACAGTTATAATATTTGATTCTTCCATATCTCCCACGCTGACCATTACGGCAGGCAGAGGGGCAAGAAGCGTTCCGGGTTTCAAATCTATTCTTTTCATAGCTTTCCTTTCGGGATATGTTTTCGTCCTTACCAGTATAGCATATTTTACGAATTTTGTAAACCGATTTACGAATTTTTTCTCCGAAGTTTTTCTCCAGAAATAAACATTTGTAAAATAACTTATTTTTAATAAAGATTTGTTCATATTTTAAGTGTATAATATAGTCACTTATTTTTTATACGGAGAAAAAAATGCTGCAATTAAAGAACATAACAAAGGACTACGTTACCGCTTCCGAAACGGTGCAAGCGCTGAAGGGCGTTAATATTTCCTTCAGGCAAAAGGAATTCGTTTCCATACTCGGCCCGTCAGGCTGCGGAAAAACGACAATGCTTAACATAATAGGCGGTCTCGACCACTATACATCGGGAGACCTGCTTATTGCCGGAAGAAGCACTAAGCTCTATAAGGACAGAGACTGGGACGTTTACAGAAACCACAGAATAGGCTTTATCTTCCAGAGCTATAACCTGATTCCTCACCAGACGGTGCTTGGAAACGTTGAGCTTGCTCTCACGATAGCAGGCATCAGCAAGGAGG
Organism: Eubacteriales bacterium; assembly: GCA_045594785.1. Classification (GTDB taxonomy): domain Bacteria; phylum Bacillota; class Clostridia; order Oscillospirales; family CAG-272; genus UBA1740. The sequence continues at coordinate 64,044 of JAZNZE010000004.1, read as the reverse complement.
AGAGAACGAAAAAAGCAAAGCTCGCTCTTGACAGGGTGGGACTTTCAGACAAATACTACAAGCGCCCCAATCAGCTTTCGGGTGGTCAGTGCCAGAGAGTAGCTATTGCAAGAGCTCTTGTAAACGACCCCGAAATCCTGCTTGCAGACGAGCCCACGGGAGCGCTTGACACCGTTACCTCCAAGCAGATAATGGACCTCATAAAAGAAATCTCGGGCGAGAGACTTGTTATTATGGTCACTCACAACCCCGAAATTGCCGAACAGTATTCCTCACGTATAATCAGGCTTCTTGACGGACAAGTGCTTGAGGACACTAACCCCTTCTCAGCCGAGGAGGAGGAAGCAGAGTGCCAAAGAATCAAAGAGGAGCTCAAGGCAAAGGAAGCCGAGATAGCAGCGCTTGAGGCTGCGGCAGCCGAGGGTGTAAGCAAGAAAAAGAAGCGTAAAAAGGAAAAGGCAAGAATGTCCTTCCTTACCGCCTTCAAGCTTTCCGCAAGAAACCTTATATCCAAGAAGGGACGCACGACAATGGTCGGCATCGCTGGCTCTATAGGTATTATCGGTATAGCGATGGTTCTTGCTTTCTCCGCGGGTATCAAGGGATTCGTTGCATCTATGCAGGACGATATGCTTTCGGGTAACCCCATAGAGATTGCCGAAACAGGCTTTGACGCTTCTGCGGTATCCGAGCTTATGTCTGCCGCTGACGTAGAGGACAAGGAAAAGCTTGCAGACAAGGTTTATATAACCAGCACGATCGAGAGACTTGCCGAAATGAACGAGAACCTTAACCGTCTCTTCTCGGCAAATACCATAACCCCCGAATACGTTGAATACGTCAAGTCTATGCCGAAGGAAAACTACGAGGCAATGCTTCTCAGCTACGGAATAGATATGTCGCTTAATATCTTTACCGATTTTTCTTTTGACAAGAACTCCGAAAAGCAGCAGCTTTCGGTAAAGCGTCTTATCGACAACTACACGTCAATACTCGGAAAAACCGAATACGCGCAGTATTCCTCGTTTATTCCCTATCTCGTTCCCTCTATGAAGCAGGCACCGAACAACTCGGATTACATACTCTCGCAGTATGACCTGCTCGGCGGCAGCGAGGTTGCTGACGAGGCAGACGAAATAATGCTCGTTCTTAACCCAAATGAAGAGATTTCCGACCTTCTGCTTGCGATATTCGGCTATTATACTCAGGAAGAATTCCTTGCAATAGTCGACAAGGCTACCTCAGATGACAAGGAAAACTTTTCAATGAAGGCACTTTACCGCGAATACTTTGAATACGAAGAGCTTCTCGGCAAGGAATTCGTGTGGTATCCCACCGATTCGGTGTTCACAACCGAATCTGATAAGCTTAACGGAGACAGATTCCTTAATGGAATCAGATACGCATACGCCTCCTCAGGTGATAACGTTCAAAATAAGGAAAACGGAGTGAATCTTAAGGTTGTCGGAATCCTCACTCCTAAGGAAAACGTTTCCTACGGCTCTCTTTCCTCCGGAATTTATTACACCGAGGCGCTTACAAATCATATTCTTGAAACCAACAAGACCTCAAGCTATCTCGAATATCTCAGAAGCGAAGCTTCTATGACCGAAATGGGCTCAAGAGATAAGCAGTTCGGCGGAGAATCCTTTACAATTCCTGCATACTGGATGCTCTACACCTACACCTACGATTACAACGATCCCACAAATGACAGTGACGAAACTCAGCATTTTGCAGACGGTATCGGATACATCGCTCCCCCCTCCTCCGCCTCTAATATGATAGGCGCTATGCTGGGCGGCGGCGCTCAGGACCCCGAGGCAGAGAAGCTTAAGAGCCGTGATGCGCTTATCAGAAGCCTTGGCGGAAACGACCTTGCAAACAATATTCTTATCTATCCGAAATCCTTTGACGAAAAGAGCCTTGTCACCAAGTATCTTGACGACTGGCACGATGCGGAATATATAGAGGTTGACGGCAAAGAGGTGCTTGCAAAGGACAGAATTAAGGTTACCTACACCGACACGCTTGAGCTTATCATTAATATGATAAACACTATGATAGACGTTATCACCTACGCGCTCGTTGCCTTTACCTCAATCTCACTCGTTGTTTCAACCGTTATGATAGGAATTATAACCTACGTTTCGGTAGTTGAGCGAATAAAGGAAATAGGCGTTATACGCTCGCTCGGAGGAAGAAAGAAGGACGTAAGCCACCTCTTCAATGCGGAAACCTTTATTATAGGACTTCTGGCAGGAATTATCGGCGTTGGCTTTACCTATCTCGCCTCTGTGATAGTAAACCTTATCCTCACGCCTCTTATCGGATACTCGCGCATAGCGGCGCTTCCCATAAGCCAGGCTATTATACTCGTAGTGCTCAGCGTTCTTCTCACCTGCATCTCGGGACTTATTCCCGCAAGAAGCGCAGCAAAGAAAGACCCCGTAATAGCGCTCAGAACAGAATAATACAAGCGTTCGGCACAACGAAAAATCAATAAAAGAAAAGAGAGAGTAAGCATTAGCGAAAGCCCCATAACGAAGTTTTAGAAAAAGCACTTATGATAACGAAAAATCGTTTGTCATAAGTGCTTTTGCGTTGCTTTGGGAAAGATTATTCCCGATAGTAATGAATTGACGCCTTGCGTCATGAATTGAAGCCTTTCGTCTTCATGATTTGAAAACTGCGTTTTCATGAATTGAATTGCCCTGTTTTTAATGCCGCAGGCAATTCATGCACCACCGGTGCAAATCACGGCGTAAGCCAATTCATGCCCATAAGGGCAATTCATTATGGGCACGCATCGACAACTTCGGAAAAACCTTCGTTATCGCGCGTGCCCATTTCGTTTACTCTCTCTTAATTTTATAAAATTAAACTTTCCTAATTCCTAATTTACCGAGCTGTCCGCGTTCACTATATCCTTATTTGCAAGAGGAATCGTGAGGTCAAGCGAATTACCCGAACGCGTAACATTCACGACGACCTCGCTGGTAACTCTTGCGTTAAACATTGCGTCAACTACGTGGAACATTCTCGTTACCTCGTAAACCTCACCGTCAATGGTGATGCTGTTAATAACGTCTCCCGCTGCAATAATGCCGAACGCAGCCGCGGATTTTTGGGGTTGCGAGCTAACAACCACGCTTTCCTTACGGTAAAGAATACCCGTTTCTTCATCGTATTCGGTATAAAGCTTATCTGCCGTAACGCTTATGCCGAGCATACATCTGTATGCGTAGTAATCGTTCGTTCCGTTGCAGTAGTACATTATGTTGTTTGCGATATATTTTGCAACGTTCGAGGGAATTGCGTATCCGATATTATCGGTTGAGGAGGCTGCACTCTTCGCGTTTACTATTCCTATAAGCTCGCCCTTTGAATTGAAAAGTCCGCCGCCTGAATTTCCGCTGTTTACCGCAGCGTCAGTTCTCATAACTCTCAGCTCAAGCTCGGTTTTTTCGTCAGCCGCGAGGAGCGCGATATATTCGCTTTCCACGTTTACCTTACCCATAGTAACCGAGATTCCCGCGCCTGCCGCATTTCCTACGGCAATGGCAGTTTCAAGCACAGTAACCTTGTTTGAATCGGCAAAATCGCAGGCACGCGCATTGCTTTCCAGCAGAACCTTGCTTGCCCTAACCTTAAGCACCGCCAGGTCGTATTTTACAGTTCCGCCGATATACTGCGCAGGTATAGCGCAATCGTCAGTTCCGTAAAGATAGCTTTCCATACCGTAAAGGTAGACCTTTATATTGCTGCTTACGCGGCGTGTCGAGGAATCGTATACGACGTGATAATTCGTAAGTATATATGCCTCGCTCTTATCCTCGCTCAATTTGAAAATTACGCCCGAGCCGCTTGCGCTTGGGGTTCTTATACTGACTGAGGACATAAGCGCCTTTGCAGCCGCAATCTCGCTTCCGCTTTCGGTGCTGTTAATATTTATATCGTGGTTTTTAACCTCGTCAACGTTTATGGTAACGTCACCGACAGGCGTCTGCCCGCCGTCATTGTCCGTCAAATCCGAAACGGTGGTGTAAAAGACGCAGGAGGAAAGCGACAGAGCAAGTACGAAAAGCAAAAGAACAGAAATGATTTTGGTTTTTATTCTCATAAATTTCTCCGTTAGATATAAAAATATGTACTCTCACCCGTTTTGCGCCCTTTTATTCGGGCGCTGAAATATAGGCACAGATGTATTTTACACCCTTTTTATTAATTAGGTGTTAATAAAATAAAGCCTGCGGAAAAACTTTCAGACTATTTATTTTTAAAGAACTGATAAAGATAGCAGGGTATCATTCCGTTATACAGCTTTCTGACCTTGTCCGCCCTTTTGCCGTAGAAGCGCTCAAACTCTCTGTGCGAGGTTATAATATAAACCTGCCAGGGCGAAAGACTTCTGAAATGCTCGCCCATTCTGCGATAAAGCGCCTCTGCCTCTGCAGGTGTCATAAGCCTTTCTCCGTACGGGGGATTTGTAACTATCGTACCGCGCCTGCCCTCAGAGGATATGGTCGTGCAGTCGCAGGAAAATGCGGTAATTATATCCGAAACGCCTGCTATAGAGGCGTTTTTCTTCGTAAGCTCAACGGCATTCGGGTCTATATCCGAGGCAAAGCATTCAAAGGCGGTGTCGGTCTCGCCGTCCTTTGCCTCTTCCCTTGCCGAAATCCATATTTTTTTGTCGATAAAAGGAAATTTCTCAGCCGCAAAGGAGCGCTTTGCACCGGGAGCTATATTCTTCATAAGCATAGCCGCCTCAATAGCAATAGTGCCGCTGCCGCACATAGGGTCCCAGAGAAGCACGTCCTCTCTCGGCCTTGCGGTTTTCGCTATTGCCGCAGCAAGAGTTTCTCTTATCGGAGCATCGTTTGAATCCCTGCGGTAGCCTCTTTTATGAAGGGGTATGCCCGAGGTATCTATCATAAGAGTTGCAACGTCCTTTAAAATGAAGAACTCTATCTGATATTTTACTCCCGTTTCCTCAAAGTAGGATATTCCGTAGCGCTCGGACATAGAGCGCACAACCGCCTTTTTAACTATCTTCTGGCAGTCGGGAATAGAGGTGAGCGCGCTTTTTATAGAATGCCCCTTTACAGGGAACATATCCTCTTTGCCTATAAAATCAGGCCAGCGGAGCGCGCGAGTGCCCTCAAACAGCTCGTCAAAGGTCGCCGCGGGAAAAGAGCCAAGCTTTATAAACACCCTCTCGGCATATCTTAAAAATATATTTGAAAGCGCAACAGCCTCCGCGTCACCGTAAAAGGTCACTCTTCCGTCAATGGTTTCAAGCCTCTCATAGCCGAGAGCCTCTATCTCCTCGCCCAGAAGATGCTCAAGCCCGAAAAGGCAGGTTGCAACAAGCTCGAATTTCATTATCTATTATCTCCGGGAATATAGTTTTCAAAAATTACCGAACTGAATTTATGCTTATAGGCATTCTTCTCTTCTTCCGCCGAGCGCACAGTCCAGGCAAAAGTCGTTACACGGAAAAGCGCGCGGCAAAGCCTGAACGCAAAATTCTTATACTGCTTATGGTCGTAGGCAACGAAATCGGGACGGCAGATAACGTTCGTAAGGAATATCTGAAGAGCGAAATACATAGGCTTGCGGTATTTTTCCTCAGCCATATAGTTCATAGAAAGTATTCCCCTCAGAATTTCGGGATTTTTCTTCTTTACTCTGCCGAGAGCCAGAGGGTTAAAGGATTCGATAATATAATCGCCCTTGTAGTCCTTGAGTATTTCAAGCGTCTTTTCGGTCACCGCATATTTGCCCGCGTCCTCCTTCAGCTCTATGAGAAGCGGAACTCTGCCGTCAACCGCGGAAAGCACCTCGGTAAAGAGCGGAACGGTATCCTCGGTATCTGAAAGACGCATACCCATAAGCTCGCAGTAATCGTAGGCGTCAACTCTGCCCGAAGCACCGGTAACCCTGTCAAGAGTATCATCGTGGAAAACCACCAGCTGACCGTCACGCGAAAGTCTGACGTCAAGCTCTATTCCGTAGCCTGCCTCTACCGCGCGTCTGAATGCGGTAAGCGAATTTTCCGCAGCACCGTCACCGTGAAGGCCTCTGTGCGCATATTTCTGCGCCGAAAATTTCCTTATCGCCTTTTTTCTCCTGAGCTTAGGCATAATCAGATAAAGGTAAACCGAAAATAAAAGCAAGAGCGCTGCCGCTATCGCTATAAGAACTATAAAAACAGGTTTCATAAGGGCTCTCCCGTGATATATTTTTATTTATTTTAGCATAGCGCGCCCGATTTGTCAACCGAGCGTTCTTGACATTCAAGCAAGAAAGTAGTATAATTAGTTAATCGTTTTAAAGGGGGTGAGAGCAATTCTTATACGCGAATACGAGCCGGGCAAATGCTTTGCCGGAAAAAGAGTTGTTGCTCTCGGCTTTTTTGACGGTGTTCACCTTGGACACAGAGAGATACTGAAAAGAGCGGTTTGCGAAGCAAAAAAGCGTTCTCTTCCCTCTGCCGTCTTTACCTTCTATTCCGAAAGCGATGGCATTAAGGGCGAGGAAAGAATATATTCAACGAAGGAAAAGCTTTCGCTTATATCCGAATGCGGAATAGACGAGGTAATCATTTCGGATTTCAACGCGGTAAGGTCTCTTTCGGCAGAGGACTTTATCAGAAAAACGCTTATAGAGGGGCTGGGCGCTTCGGTTGCGCTTTCGGGCAAGGATTTCAGATTTGGAAAAGGGGCGCTCGGAAACACCGAAATGCTTGCCTGCTCGCTTGGGGCTCTGGGGGCTGAGCTTATCTGCCCGGAGGACGTGGAAATAGACGGAGAAAAGATATCCTCCACGAGAGTAAAGGAGCTGCTGAGAAGCGGAAGCGTAAAGAGGGCGGCAGAGCTTCTCGGTGCGCCCTATTTCGTAAAAAGCACCGTAAAACGCGGACTCGGACTTGGCAGGGGTTTTGGCTTTCCTACGGTAAATATCGAGATGGAAAAAAACGCAGTTTCTCTTCCCTCGGGAGTTTATAAATGCAGAGCCGAGGCAGCGGGGCTAAGCTATAAGGCTATCACGAACGTTGGAAGCTGCCCAACCGTTTCTGACAGAGAAAAGCATATCGAGACCTATATAATCGGATACGAGGGTGACCTTTACGGAGAGAAAATTTCCGTAAGTTTTCTCGATTTTATCCGTCCCGAAAAGAAGTTTGATAGCGTAGAACAGCTAAAAATGCAAATAAATATTGACATAAACACAGCTTTAGGCAATGAGGAGTAATCATTATGGCAGGAAATTGGACTAAGCTTACGGCCGCGGGAAAAACCGCAGACCTTGACACTATAAGCTCGGTTATGAGTATGATAGACAACGGACTTATGATAGAGGATTACAGCGATTTTTCGCTTAACGGAATGTACGGCGAGCTTGTAGACGACAGCATACTCAACGCAGATAAGGATACGGTGAAGGTATCGGTTTTCGTTCCCGAGGAAAGAAGCCTTCCCGAATGCAGAGCCTTTATTGCCGAGAGATTTCTTTCTCTCGGAATAGACGCTGAGATAACCGCGGAGGGAATGTGCGAGGAGGACTGGGCTGAGAGCTGGAAGCAGTATTACAAGCCGGTAAAGCTCGGCAAAATCACCATAGTTCCCGCCTGGGAGGATTATACCCCCGATAAAGACGAGGTAATCATAAGAATGGATCCGGGTATGGCTTTCGGCACGGGAACGCACGAAACGACAAGGCTGGTTATCCGTCTTATGCAGGACGAGGACCTTGCGGATAAAAGAATACTCGATATGGGAACGGGCTCGGGCATACTTTCGATTTGCGCGGCAAAGCTCGGAGCGAAAAGCTGCAATGCCTACGACATCGACCCCGTTGCCGTTAAGGTTGCAAGAGAAAACGCAAGAGACGGCGGCTGCGACAATATCACCGTTGGGGTGTCCGACCTTCTTAAAGGCGTTGACCTTTCGGGCGGCAGATATGACGTTTGCCTTGCCAACATAGTTGCGGATATAATTCTGCGTATGCTTCCCGACCTCTCCGACTACGTAAAGCCGGATGCAAAAATAATTCTCTCGGGAATTATAAGCCCCAGAGCCGAGGAGATAAGAGAAGCCGTAAAGAAATACGGATACAAAATAATTAAGGAAGAAACCGAAAACGACTGGCTTGCCATGCTCGTTGCGGCAGAGGGCTGATATGCCTAGATTTTTCGTACCGAGCGATAATTTTTCGGAAAGCGAAGTCAAAATCACGGGAGATGACGCTTTTCATATAGCGAGAGCATTAAGAATGGCGGTGGGAGACCTTATAACCGTTTGCGATATGCACGGAGCTGAGTATTCCTGCGCCATTACCAGAATAAGAGACAGCGAGTGCGTATGCGCTGTCCTTTCGGTCAGCGAGGGAAAAACCGAATCCCCACTCTACGTTTCATTGTATATGGCATACCCAAAGGGAGATAAGCTTGAGGTCGTAACTCAGAAGGCGGTTGAGCTTGGAGTGTGCGAAATTGCTCCCTTTGAATCCTCAAGATGCGTAAAGAAGCCAAAGCCCGAGAAGGCTGAGCGCGAAAACGCAAGGCTTACGAGAATTGCAGAGGAAGCGGCAAAGCAATGCGGAAGAAGCAGGCTTGTGAAAATTCTTCCCTCCCTCTCCTACTCCGAAATGCTGCGCGAGGCAAAAAAAGCCGATGCCGTTCTATTCTGCTACGAGGGTGACGGAGCAAGGTCGCTCAAAGAGGTTCTTTCTTCGTTTGACAGTAACGTAAAGACGCTTGCCGTTATTGTCGGCTCTGAGGGCGGCTTTTCGCTTGCTGAAGCAGCCGCTGCCAAGGATATGGGAGCGCATATCGTAAATCTCGGCCCGAGAATTCTCAGATGTGAAACGGCGCCAAGCTACGTTTTGTCCGCAATTTCCTATCAATTTGAGCTGTAATAAGAACAAAAGGTTAAAAATATACAAACAATTGTTAATTTTTTTGTGTATTTCGTAATTATTTTTCAAAAAACTATTGAAAAATATCAAAAAATAGGTTAAAATATAGTACAGTATTGACAAACCGCTTGAAAAGGCGGTTTTTCATACAGGAAAATTCAACAGGCACGCACCCGAAAGGTGCGGTTGTTTTTTGACTGTTTTCAGATTATTTTTCTTGGAGGGTTTTATGTCAAACCGCTTGTACCAGACCATTATACACCAGATGCGCGATGTCGTTGGCAGAACTATAGGTGTTATAGACGAGAACGGAATAGTTATTGCCTGCTCCGACCTCGCTAAGATAGGAGAATCCAAGCAGAGAATCAAGGAAGAGCTTACCTATTCTCAGGATTCGATAGTATATGACGGCTACACCTACCGCTTCGTTGGCGCTCAGGAGAAGACCGAATCAATCGCTTTCGTTGAGGGTGACGATTTGCACGCCTCTAAGATGTGCCAGCTTATATCGATTTCGCTCGGCAATATCAAAAGCCTTTACGATGAGAAATACGACAAGGGCTCGTTCATAAAGAACATTCTTCTTGACAATATCCTTCCAAGCGACATTTATATTAAGTCAAACGAGCTTCATTTCAGCAGCGAGGAGCACCGCGCGGTTATAGTAATCAAGTTCCTCAGTGCAGGCTCTTTCGTTCCTTACGAGGTAATTTCATCAATAATTACCGATAAAACCAAGGATTACGTCATAAGTATCAGCGAGCAGGACATAGTAATAGTAAAAGAGGTTGCCAAGAACACCTCCTCGGAGGAGCTTGAAGCGTTCGCGGAAGAAATCCTCAAAACCGTGGCAAACGAATATTCGGCAAAGATTCTTATCGGTATTTCCTCGGTTTCCGAAAGCCTTAAGGACCTTGCAAGAGCATACAAGGAAGCAAAAATCTCGCTTGAGGTCGGCAAGGTATTCGATATCGAGAAGCCTATAATGTCTTACGAAAACCTCGGTATAGGAAGACTTGTTTACCAGCTCCCCACCACTCTTTGCGAAATCTTCCTTCAGGAAGTATTCAAGAAGGGCTCGCTTTCTTCGCTTGACAGAGAAACGCTTATGACCGTTCAGAGCTTCTTTGAAAACAATCTTAACGTTTCCGAAACCTCAAGAAAGCTTTTCGTACATAGAAACACTCTCGTATACAGACTTGAAAAGATAAGAAAGCTTACAGGACTTGACCTTCGCGAGTTTGACCACGCAGTAACCTTCAAGGTTGCTCTTATGGTTAAAAAATATCTCACAAGCAAGCCTACTAAGTTTTAACCGATATTTTTTGGGGAGGATATCCGTACGCCTCCCCGATAAATTTGAAAAGCGACTGCTAAGGCAGTAATGAAAGGCGAATATGAAAACAAAAAACAAAATTTCCCTTCTTCTCGTTTTGCTCACTCTGCTTTTCACTCTTACTCTGACGCTCACCTCCTGCGCCGCGGGAAGCGAGGTAATATACACCAAGGAAGAGCTGAGCGCAAACGTCTCAGCCGAAACGAACGAAAGCCGCCAGTACGTTTGGGAATACCTTGACGCCTGGAAATTTCCGGTATTTGACCAGAACAAGCTGAAAAAGGTAGAAAAGCTTTACCGCGACCATTACTACGAGGAGATTCCTTCCTCTTACGAGCTTGCCAAGGCGGTTGCAAACGACTTTCTTGAAAACAGCTACGACAAAACAGACCTTGAAAGCTCAGGTATGGTTTCTGACGCTCTGCTCACAGCGTTCGTTAAAGCTATAGGCGACAAGTATTCATTCTACCGCACGAACGAGCAGTATGAGGATTACACCTCGAATATGAGCGGCACTCAGCCTACCTTCTACGGAATAGGCGTCAACGTTCAGGCGTCTCTTGTCGAGGACGGAATTCTTGTTATCAAGCCGATACGCAATTCGCCCGCCTACAACGCCGGCGTGCTTGCGGGAGATATGATAATCGCGATTGACGGTGTGGCGGTTACCGAAATCGGATACCAGGCTGCCATTGACAGAGTAAAGGGAGAATCGGGTACGAACGTGGTTATAACCGTGAGACGCGGGGAAACGACTCTCGACATCACCGTAACCCGCGGTCCCGTTATCGAGCCTACGGTCGACTACGAGCTTGACGAAAGCGGAATCGGATATATCGATATAAATTCCTTCAAGAAAAACACAGACGAGCTTTTTATCGAAGCCATAGACTATATGAAAGAGAATAAGGCAAAAGCTATAATTTATGACGTTCGCGACAACGGAGGCGGATATCTTGAGACTGTCGTGAATATGCTTGACTATATAGCTGAGGACGGATTAATTCTCGCTTCCTTCTCAAACGAATACGATTCACCCGAGAAATCACGTGACGGGCATTCCTACGCTATACCTACCGTAGTGCTGTGCAACCGCAATTCAGCATCGGCATCAGAGCTTTTCACCGCAGGGCTTCGCGACCTTGCTATAATGGAATACTTTCCCGTAACTATCGTGGGCGGAACTAAAACCTACGGCAAATTCGTTATGCAGAATACCTACACCCTCTATGACGGCTCTGCTGTCACCCTGACCGTTGCGTATTACTACACTCCGCTCGGCAACCATTATAACGGTGACGGAGTACCTCTTGACGTTGATATGGACGCTGACGGTGAGCCTATAGAAAACCCCACGGCATCAGACTATCTTGAGCGCGCTTATACGGAAGCAAACAAGCTTCTCGTAAATAAATAATAAAATACAACTTCAGGAGATAAATCAAAATGTCAGAAACCAAGACTTACACCCCCCAGGGCTTTAAGGCCCTCCAGGACGAGCTCGACTTCCTCGTTAACGTAAAGGTAGAAGAAAACAAAAAGGACATTTCGACAGCCAGAGCATTCGGTGACCTTTCCGAGAACAGCGAATACGATGAGGCAAAGGCTGAGCAGGGCAAAATTCATTCCCGCATAGCAGAGCTTAAGGAAATGATTGCAAACGCAAAGGTTATTGACGAATCCCAGATAGACGAATCGGTTATCAGCGTTGGCTCTATCGTAGAGCTTCATAACAAGGAAAGAAACAAGGATTTCACCTATCACATAGTTGGCTCTTACGAGACCGACCCCCTCTCAGGCAAAATTTCGGATTCCTCACCTATAGGAGCAGCTCTTCTCGGAGCAAGAGCAGGTGATGAGGTCGTAGTAAACGGAGTAAGAGAACAGCACCTTCTCGTAAAGAAGGTTTCGAGAGCTAAGGACTGATTCTTTTTGAAAGGACACTTAAAAAATGGGAAATGAACAGAACAATCAGCAGAACTCAACAAGCGAGCTTGTAGTTCGCAGAGAAAAGCTTGCAGGTCTCATTGAGGCAGGCAAAAATCCTTTTGAAATAACGAAGTACGAGGTTACTTATTCGAGCGTAAAGGCAATTGCAGAGTTCACCGAAAAAGAGCCTGCTCTCGCAGAGGGTGAAGAAATCACCGTAAGAATTGCGGGAAGAATGGTGGCAAGAAGAGTTATGGGTAAGGCTTCCTTCGCTCATCTTCTTGACGGTGAAGGCAAAATTCAGCTCTACGTTTCCCGTGACGACCTCGGTGACGAGGACTATCAGAGCTTCAAGAAATGGGATATAGGTGACATAATCGGTGTCGAAGGCGTTCTCTTCCGCACCCGTACCGGTGAAGTATCGGTTCACGCAAAGAGCGCTACCCTGCTTGCAAAGTCTCTCCTTCCCCTTCCCGAAAAGTTCCACGGTCTCACAAATCTTGAGCAGAGATACAGACAGAGATACGTTGACCTTATCGTTAACCCGGAGGTAAAGCGCAATTTCATCATTCGCTCGCAGTTCATAAAGTTTATGCGTAAGTATCTCGATGAGAGAGATTACGTTGAAGTAGAAACCCCTGTTCTTAACACTATCGCAGGCGGTGCTTCCGCGCGCCCCTTCGTAACTCATCACAATACCCTCGATATCGATATGTATATGCGTATCGCAACCGAGCTTCCCTTGAAGCGTCTTATTGTCGGCGGTATGAACAGAGTATATGAGATAGGCAGAATATTCAGAAACGAGGGTATGGACCCTAAGCACAACCCCGAGTTTACCACAATCGAGCTTTATCAGGCTTATGCCGATTTCCACGATATGATGGACATCGCAGAGGGCATCATTTCAGGTGCGGCAAAAGAGCTTCTCGGTACTTACGAGCTTGAGTGGATGGGCGAGAAAATCGACCTCACTCCCGGCTGGCGCAGACTCACTATGGTTGATGCGGTCAAGGAATATGCTGGCGTTAACTTCGGCGCTATAACCGATGACGCCGAGGCGGTTGCCGCAGCAAAGAAGATTGGCGTTGAGCTTGCAGATACCGCAGATAAGACCTGGGGCAACGCGCTTTACGCTTGCTTTGACCAGCGCGTAGAAGAAAAGCTCATTCAGCCTACCTTCATAACTATGTATCCCGTAGAGGTATCTCCTCTCACTAAGGCAAGCCCCGAAGACCCCAGACTTACCGAGCGCTTTGAGCTCTTCATCTGCCACAGCGAGCTTGCAAATGCATACTCCGAGCTTAACGACCCTATCGTACAGCGCGAGCGCTTTATGAAGCAGCTTGAGCTCCGCGACAGAGGCGATGACGAGGCAGAAATGCTTGACGAGGACTTCCTCACCGCTATGGAATACGGTATGCCCCCCACAGGCGGTATGGGTATCGGAGTTGACAGAACAGTAATGATGCTTACCGGAAACGATACCATTCGTGAGGTTATACTTTTCCCCACTATGAAACCCGAAACTTAAAGCTTTTTTGCACCCACAAGCCGAGCCCCTCCACCGCCGCATAGGCGCAGCCCATCGCCTCGGTACACTCGGCTCCGTCCGCTTCTTGCTTTGGGCGGTTTCGCTGCAACAAAAATCGTCATTTAGAAGATTTTTGTCTTGCTACCCACAATGAAGCCGGAAGCTTAAAAAAACGAAGGTTAATGCACTTTTTGAAAAAAGCGCCCAAAAACTTTAAACAATTAAGAGCTATGATTTTGCAAGATTTCATAGCTCTTTGTTTTTCAAAAAAGACAAAATCCCGACCTCATTCAAACATTTAAAAACGCTGAAGAACTATGTCCTTCAGCGTTTTTTCTATAAAGCTTTTGCGCGCTTTTCACGAAAAGCGCAATAACCCCACGTCTAACTACAACTACCTACGCAGACTTATTCCCGCAACGCCGAAAATAAGCTCGTTAGCTACCGCTTCTATTTTTACACAGCTTAAGCTCTTTTCGGGATTGAGCCTGATTTTCTTTACGGTAGCGTGGTTATAGTCGCTGAAATAGAAGATTTCAGCCTTGGTGGTTAGGGCTGAGGTAAGCCAGTCGTCAAGGCTTTCGGGATAGACGAGCGCTTCGCTCTCGGCAGTACCGTCAGAATAGCTGACGGTTATACGCACGCCGTCAACGTAGGAATGCAGGCAGCAGGAGCTGGTAATAAAGAGAACTGCAAGCTCCTCTCCTTTTCCGTCAAGCGAGAAGGTCATTTCTGTCGGAAATCTTTCAAAAACCGAAACGCAGGCAAGATTATCCTTCTCGGCAGGCGTTCTGAACGGAATTCCCGATGGACTGTACACCGTGCCTCCGGAATTTCTGAATAAGGAATCGTCAACCATAACAACGTTGCGTCCCATCTGCGTCCAGTTATGCGAATACCTTCCGTTCTGATACATACCCATAGAATATCCCTCGGGTCTCGGCTGAATATACGCCTGCTCGTGAAGCTCGGTCATACTGCAGTTAAAGAAGTCCGATATATCTATAGTCTGATACGGCTTATCGGAAAGAGGAGCTTCCGCCTTTTCTTCAGAAAGAATACTGTAATCGGCTGCAAGCCAGCCGTCATACTCTCCCGACCTTGCGCGGATAAAGAGGGTGTGGTCTCCCTTGGCATTTTTTGCGGTTGCGTAAACCTTGTTTCCTACCGTACTGATATCCGAAAGCGCCTCTGAAATATCAAAAATCTCGGCAATTTCACCGCCCGAAAGCTCAAAGGATATTCTGCCGCCTTCAATAACACTCTCCGGGAACAGAAGCTGAGGAATCGGCTCTCTGCCGTGCATTACGCGAAGCTGAAACCTGCCGCGCTTATCAACCTGAACGGTTATAAAGCTATTGTTGGGAGAGGCTTCGATATCATAAGCCACGGGCTCACCGTCAAGCATAACCGCCTCTATATCCGCGCATCGCATAGGAATTCTTATAACCTTTTTCTCGGCTCTTTCCGAGCATATTGAGAAGACCTCGCGATTGCCGGCTCTCGTATAGGTAAGAGAAATATCCCTAAGGGAAATGCTGGCATTTTCCCAGTCGCTCGGGAATCCGGGCGATACGTAAAGTCTGTCGGAAAGCGAATCGATTCTGATTCCGAAAAGTCCCTCTATGACGAGGCGGAGATAGGTGCTTGACACGTCAGTAAAATCCATATCTCCGAGGTCGCAGGTACACATAGGCGACTGAACGTGAGCCGCCATACCGGGATTCCTGCCGCTGTAATAGCAGTCTCTGATTCCGTCAAGTATCCGCTTGCCCTCCTCCTTAAGTCCGAGCTTGAAATACATAAGCGCGAGGTGCGCGTTCTCGGCAGGGAAAATTCCGCAGTTGGAATACTGCTTAGGCAGCCAGTTAGAAGAATAGCAAAGCCTTCCCTTTCCCGAAGGAGTGGTTACGTTCTGTATATGGTTTTCGGTGTATTTAAGAGTTCTGTACGCCTTAAAGCCGTCAATCATATCCGAATCCATAACGTGATATACGGTAGGAAGCTCTACCGATGGGTGAATAAGGCAACTGCCCACGGTGTCGAGAGATTCGGCAATAACACCCTCGTTTGCTAACCATAGGTTGTCATTTAGAGCTTTTTTGATTTTTTCTGCACGTTCTCTGAACGCCTTTCCGTCTCTGCCTATTCTCTCGGCAATTTTCGCGAGAACGAGATTTGCTCTGTAGTTATAAGCGCTAGACTGCGCGCAGCCTGCACCGTTATAGTTATGACCGTCAGAAATCCAGGTGTTGAGAAGATTCTGATAAAGTCCGTCATCATCGGGGTCAAAGGTTCTTCTCTCCCACTCTACCATGGAGCACATATCATCGTAATGCTCTCTTGCTATTTCAAGGTCTCCCGACCACTCTATGTAATAGAGCATCATATCGAGAGCACATTCCTGCATATTGTAAGGGCCGTATTCGGGATTCTGATTTGAATCAAAGCAGGAAGGAAGTCTTCCTACAGGGTTTTCCTGATAATGATATCTTCTGTCAAATTTATTCTGCCCGTCAGGAATAGGAGTGTCATCGTACCATACGCGCTCGTTCTTAACGTCACCCTTCGATATAAGCGCAAAGTACTTTTTCATAGTCTTTGAAACTCTGTCCCTCCAGCCGAGCGCAGTAGGAGCATACCAGTTTCTCCAACCGAGGAAGGGCGCGTGATAAGCAAAAGCGCCGTGATGGAAGGAATCCTTATGCCACGAGGAATCCAGGGCAATTACGGTAGGAGCTACAGTGAGGTCGAGCGTCTTTTCGGGAGTTGCAAGGTCGATGCAGGCAAGCTTTGCGTATATCTGCTCCTTTACGCAGCCTATGGGGTTTTTCATATTAAGCCACTTGTCGAGCGTTTCCTCGTCAGAATTATAAACGGCAACGATAAATCCGTCAAATGCCTTGCCGGGCTCAATGGGCGCGGAAATTCTGACAACGCAATCGTTTTCATCTTCGGGATTGCTTCTTACGAAGGTGCTTGGATATGGCTCTGACATAGACTTTGCCGAGCCGAGCGCAAAATCCGCGTCAAAGCTCGTGGCAATTCTCATATTCTTGCCGTCCGTATGAGTTACAGAGGCGCGGTTTTTGCCTATAGTGACGGTGTTTCCTATACAGTTTTCAGCCGAAAAATGACGCCTCGGCTCACCCTTATATTCAAAACGGCAGAGAACGTCAGTAATTCCGCCAAAGCCTGCCACGAAATGCACGTGCTGGTCTGAGGTCACCCTGTAATGAACTATATATCCGTCATCGGGAAGAAGAGGATAAACCTCCATTTTAATACGCACGTCAGGAAACCAGGCGGACATCTGAGAAAGCTCGTATTCCATCCAGCCGTTTTTGAACTCTGCCTCTATATCCTCGGAATCGTGAAACCACTTCGAAGTCTGGTCGATGTGCTCGGAATAATAAAATCTCGAGCGCTTACCGGGAGTTATGGCAAGTCCGCTATTCAGAACACCGCACTTTGCGTAATAGGAAACCGTGCTTTTCAGCCAGTCGGAAACCGCGCCCATAATCTGAGGCGCATCGCCTGCAAAGGTTAAAAATCTCTCGGGATTTTCATCGTTTTTATGCGAGCCGTAGAGGGTTCTGTTAAAAACCTCGGAGCTGCCTCTGACCCGAAAACCGTTTTCGGTTGGCGTATAGCGTGCTGATTTCATAGGTATTCCCTGCCTTAAGAATAATAGATTATTTAGCCGTTAAGCATAAAGGCTTTTTCTTAAGTATAGCATACAAAAACAAATTTGTAAATTACAAAATATGATATACCGCTATAACTTTAAAGTTACGGTAAAAGAAGATATAAAATTAAGGGAATGTAAAATATTTTTTATACGGCGGTTGTCGATTGACAGCCGTTTTGTTTTGTGTTATACTTTGTATAAAACCAGGTTCTGAGGTGATAAAGAATGAAAGCCTGTATAATTCAGCCGCCATATTCAATGGATACGGCTTTTTGTGACGAATATTTTGAGTACAAAATTAAGCTGCTCGATAAATGTGACAGCTCGGTTGATATAATAGTTTTGCCGGAGTACAGTGACGTTCCCTGTGCCACAAAGGACAGAGAGGAAACCCTCTTTTACCACAAAAAATACATAAAAACACTGCTTTCAAAATGTGCAGAGACGGCAAAGAGATGCGGCGCTGCCGTATTCGTCAACGCTCTTTACGAGGTTAACGGAAATTACAGAAACACAACCTACGCAATCGATAAAAACGGAGAAACGGTAGGAAAATACTTCAAAAAGCATCTTCCGCCTCTTGAAAAAGAAACGCTTGCCCTCGACTCCGACTACACTATGGAATTTTCCGAACCGTACGTTCTGGAGCTTGACGGACTGAGATACGGATTTCTCACCTGCTACGATTTCTATTTCTACGAGGCTTTTGCGAATATAGCAAAGCAGAACGTGGATATAATTATCGGCTGCTCGCTTCAGCGCAGCGACAGTCACGAGGCTATCGAAACGATGTGCAAAATGCTTGCGTATAACACGAATGCGTACGTGCTTCGCTCTTCGGTAAGCTTTGACGAAAAAGCTACCGTTTGCGGCGCGAGCATGGTGGTTTCGCCTTACGGAAAAACCCTCGTCAATATGCGCGGAAGATTCGGTATGGAAACTGCCGAGTTTGACCCGAAGGATAAGCACTATAAGCCTGCAGGCTTCGGAAATCCCGAAAAGGCGCATTACGAATATATAGAATACGGAAGAAAGCCTTGGCAATATCGACCTGCGGGAAGCTCGGTGATTCCCGGTGAAAAGGAGCTCGGATATCCTAGGCTCTGCGCTCACAGAGGAATGCATTCCCTGCCCGAAAACTCTATGGCGGGATACGGTGCGGCGGTTGCCCTCGGAGCTGAAGAAATAGAATTCGACCTCTGGCCTACTCTTGACGGAGAAATAGTCTCTTCTCACGACAGAAATCTCGAAAGAGTGAGCACGGGTGAAGGACTTATAACCGACAAAACCTTAGCGGAGCTTGAAAAGCTCGACTTCGGAATCAAATTTGACGAAAGCTTTGCAGGGCTTTCGGTTGTAAAATTTGAAGAAATTCTTGAAAAATTTTCCTCTCACGTCATTATGAACATTCACGTCAAGCCGCTTTCCTATTCCGAGGACTATCCCGAGCATATTATGAAAAAAATCGTGGATACGGTAAGGCGCTATAACGCAGAGGGGCATTGCTACTTTATGCTTGAAAGCGATATGCAGATAAAGCAATGGAAAGCATACGCTCCCGATATCCCCATTTGCGTGGGACATCTTTCCGAAAGACCGTGGGATATAGTAGACAGAGCTATAGAATACGGTTGTGAAAAGGTTCAGCTTTACCTACAGTTCTACACTAAGGAAATGATTGACAAGGCGCATGCGCACGGCATAAGATGCAACTATTTCTACGCTGACACTACCGAAGAGGCAGACGCGCTTTTCGATATGGGCATAGATACGCTGCTTACGAACGACTATATAAAAATTTCTACGCATCGCAAAAACAAAGATTAAAACGAATAAAAAACGAAGGCAGCTCAAACGCAAGGTTTGAGCTGCTTTCTCAGTAATAATATCAAATGCTTTAGCTCATTTATCGAAAGTGAGCTTTTTTATTTCGCTATGATTTGTGATGACATAATAAAAACTTTGTATAGATTTTTATCGGTTAATGCATTCGGTATAGAACAAATGATACCAATGTCATCCGCTGAAATGAATCTGCCGGTATTACTGTCATAATACCTTGAATTAAGATAGTACAAACCTAAGTCACTATCGTAGTAATAACCTCTGTAAGCAAACAAAGTTTTCATCGTGACTAAGTTTGCTCCGTTGAGGTAGGTCACAGTGAAATTACCCCAGGCATCATAGGTATAAGAGAGCTTCTTTACTCCATCGGCTGTGTATACAGCTATTATGTCACCCTGCAGATTCTTTTCGTAAAAGTAAGTATCCCAAACGTCCGCTGCATAGGTTGAAGCGCGGTATTGAAAACCGATTATGCCTGTATTATTATACAGATAAACCGTAATATCACCGCATCTTTCCTCTGCCATTATCTGAGAACCGTTTAAGTAATAGTTCGTGGTTATACCGTTTACAGTTTTGCTTGTGCGTATACCTTCATCGTTATACTTGAAGGTCAGAGTGTTACTTCCGTTTATTGCACTTACAAGACGTCTTCCTTCCCAAGTGAACGTTTTGCCTCGGTAGTTACGCGGATTTCCTATCGCATCGTAGGTAATACTTGCGCCGTTATACGAGATAAGAAGGTCTCCCCATGCGCCTGTAGAATAGGTGTAGCTATTCTCGGTATATGAGCCTGTAGGCGTTACGCCTGCCGCAGTTAACGAATAGGTTTTCTTTGATAATATATTACCTGAATTGTCATATTTGTAAACATAAGTTTTATTTTTAGGTATATTATCTTCTCTTATTAGCTGGCTGAGGTTATCATATACGTACCTATACTGCTGCGCGCCGTTTACTGAAATTGAGGTTATATTACCTCTGGAATCGTAGGTGTACGTGTAGGTTGTCGCGGTTCCGTTTACCGTTGTCTTATAGGTTTTTACCTGTGATGAGGTTTGCGTGCTTGTTTCGGTAAAGGTATAGTCGGTATCGAGAACAAATAATATATATTAAGTTAAAGGTAAACCATCAATTTTATAAACAGGTACACTTCCTGTAGGGAACAAAGCAATTAACGCTTCTGTAAATATTTCTATTGTTTCATAATCCGAATCTGATATATAAAACAATTTATCTGTAAATATACAACTTGAATATTTACAGTCTGAACTTGCTCCTATTTGGATAATTTTATTACCGTCATACACTTCAATCTCAACAATATCATTTTCGGACACTATTTTAGTTATAGCTTCTGTTGTCAATTGTTTTACATTTACGAATTGATAATTTTTATTTATACGTCTACGATTCTCAAATGTATGGAACAATTCGCCAATAGAAATATACAACCAAAGAATACTGAAAATCATTAATTGAGCACATAGCACTGTAAGTACTATATTAGCCCATGGGATTGAAAAACGAAAGATTAGATTTCGAATATAAGTGAAAATAATAATAGCTATACATATTATTATCTTTACTATTGGGTAGGTATAAGATGTCAACTTGGTTTGGACTTCAAAGAGCTTCTTAATTTTGTTCACTTCCTAACTCCTATGCTAATGGATTTTTTAATTTATCGTAAGCATATTGTTTTAGACCATAATATCCATCGAGCGCAAAACCACCAACAACATTTGATCCAACTCCCTTAGTAACCACTTTGGCACTCATTTTGGCAGCAGTTCCGTGTCTTAACTTGGTTAGTCCGGATTTGTACACTGCAGACCAGCTGTTTCTTCCTGCAGTCGCTCCCTTAATTCCGGGTATTTTTCCTAGACCATAACTAACTGTACCATCTACAACGGCATTTGAACCTATCTCCATCCAGGATTTATCGTAATCACTAATTGTTAATTTTTCTAACGATTGCCCTACAGCTGTTGTAACGGCACCTACAACCGCATTAGCGGCACTTATATTAGCTGTAGCAGCAATAACTACTCCACCAGCAGCACCGCCAACGGCAGCACCAACATATGTTTGCCAATTGCTAATTGTTACTTCAAAATTTAATGCGCTAGTAACCATATCGCTTATAACTTGACCAACAATACCTCCTACCGCACCAACCACAGCACCAATCGCAAGACCTAACCAAAATTCACCGTCTTCATCTGTACGCATAATGGGATTATTATCGCAGTAGGCATAGAGATTCTTATCGGTAAGAGCACCGGGTGTTGCGGTTATTACATCAAACGTATCCGCATTCACGAATCTACAGGTCATGCTGTCATAATACCTGGAATTCAGATAATAAAGCCCTAGGTCTCTATCATAATAATAGCCTCTGTATGTGAAGGGATTACTAAATACAGGATACGGTGCTCCGCTGTAGTATGCAGTAGTGAAATTGCCCCACGCATCATAGGTATAATAAGCAAGCTTTGTTCCGTTTGCATCGTATATACCGACAACGTCACCCTGCAAGTTCTTTTCGTAAAAGTATGTATCCCAAACGTCCGCTGCATAGGTTGAATCGCGGTATTGAAAACCGATTATGCCTGTATTATTATACAGATAAACCGTAATTTCACCGCATCTTTCCTCTGCCATTATCTGAGAACCGCTGAGATAGTAGGTTGTTGTTACTCCGTTCTTGGTTTTTGTAGTACGTATTCCGGCATCATTGTAAGTAAAGGAGTATGTGTTTCCACTCTTTACAAGCCCCGTCAGTTCTTTACCCGTCCAAGAGAATGTATACGAAGCACCGTTATAATAGCTAAGAGGGTTTCCTATCTCGTCGTAAGTAATTTCACGACCGTTATATGATGTTAGCAGATCACCCCAACCGGAAGTTGAATAAGAGTATGTATAAGTATAGTATAATTATCATTATAGAATATCTGAGATGAGAAATCGTGGTAAAAATCATCGTTTTCATATTCTATAAATGCTATACATAACCGCTTTTAGTTCGTTTCATTTTTTGCATTCATCTATCATTCGGGGCTTTCACTAATGTTAAAATATCATTTTCAATCCGTACATAGTCAAAACCATTTTTTAACCGTTTTTTTATTACTAACAACGAATTTAAAATATTTTTGATAATCAGCGCCTTTTTTTCTTCAATATTCACAGAAACATACTCCAAGTAGTCAATATGCAGCGATATGCTTGCCATTCGATAAGGCAAACTGATATATTTTACTTCTGCATAGTTAGCACAGCCTATTTCAAAATTCGGAGCAACAATCGGTGTTATTCCCACGGTATCTAACAGAGATGTATATTTTTTTATATCGACATTTTTTTCTAATAATCGACACATTTTATATATCTCGTCATCAATTCCGTGAATTTGACTGTAATATGATGGGGAATTAATATGAAGGTTCATTATAATCACCATCCACGTTTGTTCAGAGGCGGCAATACGCCATATTTGCTCTTATAATACATATTCAAATCATGTTGCCACAAATGCATTTCTTTTTTTGACCCCTTTTTCTTACGTTGGCCAAACAAATGATTTATATCCTTTTATGTCCATTTCAAACGTTAAGTTTTTTGATATGTTTAAACCATTATCAAAAACATCAACTTCAATTATAATGTCATACTTTTTACCATCTGCCACCTTCAAAGTTTCTTCTGTAAAGGTTCCTCCATCAATCCATCCCTCGTATATAGAGTTAGCATTCTGTTTAAATTCAATCTTGTTCCCCAACTCGTTGTTTAACAAAACACACTCTTTTTCTTTGAAAATTACATTTTTAATTTGAACAATTTCTTTTCCGCTCTTTGAATATGCGGATATGTATATAATATATTCTTCGTGGTTTATAGCCTTGACTTCGGGTATAATCACAATATTCTGAATTCTTGCAAAAGAAAAATCTTCTGAAGTAAAATAATTATCATTCACACTACCGGTTATGTTTTTAATATTAAACTCCTTGTAGCTCTCCTTCATGCGACATGAGCATAAACCTAAAATCATACCTATGGATAACATAATAATCATTACGCTCCTTAATTCTTTTTTCATTCAGATCCCTCCTAATCAAAGAAAAAGACTTTCGATTCAAACTGCTCTCTCGTATTACTATTTCCGGTTAGATAGTACGGCACCATATCCGCAAAGAAATGTCCGACTCCCGAGCCAGCCAATTTGACATAGTCTAAAACCCCAGCACCAGTAGATGGCATTTGGTATAGTGGGCAATAGTTATAGGTAGCAATATATCTCGGATCTGTAACTGGTTCTAGTGTATCGCCATCAAATACAGCTTCTCGTCCATCATCAGTTATATACTTAAGTTCTGATTTACCAACTCCATTATCGTGATATATCGATTGGCTTTCAGGCAAGAGATTCCAGCCAGAATTCCTATCATTCACTTCTGAATAAGTCGGAGGTGTTCCATTTTTCTTTTCTCTATCCTCGAAATGCCACTTAGTTGCATTGTAGTAAGTTGTATAAGCTTTTTTCTTAACAGTTTTTACAATTTGTTTAGCAGTTTTCTTAACATTATTCCAGGTGTTTGAGAACCAATTTTTAATATCTTTCCACGCATGTCCATCTGGATCTATACGATTAACAGGATTGTTGCCACAGTAAGCAAACAAATTTATTCCTGTCAAATCACTACCTGTTGAAAGTTGGTTATCTGCATTCACGAACCTACCGGTATTACTGTCATAATACCTTGAATTAAGATAGTAGAAACCTAAGTCACTATCGTAGTAATAACCTCTGTAAGCAAACAAAGTTTTCATCGTGACTAGGTTTGCTCCGTTGAGGTAGGTCACAGTGAAATTACCCCAGGCATCATAGGTATAAGAGAGCTTCTTTGCTCCATCGGATGTGTATACAGCTATTATGTCACCCTGCAGATTCTTTTCGTAGAAATAAGTATCCCAAACGTCAGCCGCATAGGTTGAAGCGCGGTATTGGAAACCGATTATGCCTGTATTATTATACAGATAAACCGTAATATTACCGTTAGTTTCTTCAGCCATTATCTGAGAACCGTTAAGATAATAATTTGTCGTTACTCCGTTTACGGTTTTACTTGTGCGTATACCTTCATCGTTATACTCGAAGGTTATAGTTTTGCTGCTGCTTACAGCACTAACAAGACGCCTGCCTTCCCAGGTAAACGTTTTTCCTAGGTAGCTAAGAGGATTTCCTATTTCATCATAGGTTATTGCAACTCCGCCGTACGAAGTGAGAAGATCACCCCATGCGCTTGTGGAATATGCACGGCTAACCGAAACGTAATTACCACTCGGTATCACATCAGCTGCTGTAAGTGGATACGTTTTCCTTGATTTTAGATTGCCTGCATTATCATATGTATGTACATAGGTTTTATTCTTAGGAACATTGTCCTCTCTCAAGAGTTGACCTACGTTATCATACACATATCTGTATTGTTCCACACCGTTTACCGAAATTGAGGTTATATTACCTCTGGAATCGTAGGTATACGTGTAGGTTGTCGCGGTTCCGTTTACCGTTGTTTTATACGTTTTTACCTGTGTCGATGTTTGCGTGGTTGTTTCGTTAAAGGTATAATCGGTATCGAGAAGGAAGGTGTTCTCAAAGTTCAGCTCAACGTTTCCGATTCGTCCGAAGGAATCATAAGTATAATACGCATCTGCGTAGTCATAGCTTGAATTTTGAATAGTCAAGCGCTCGTGCGACAGCCTTTTCAGCTCATCGTAGTAGTACGAGAGGTAAAAATGCCTATCGTAAAAGCCGGTTCCGTACGCATATGCCAGATTGTAATCTATATGCGTCAAATCTCCGTAATCGTTATACTTATATACCACGGAAAAATCATTAGACATATCCGCGGTATTATACTCTGTAACACGGCAAACTCTTTTGTTGCTGTCGTAATTATATACCGTGGTTTTTCCGCTTCTTACGTCATCTACGCTGTGCAGAAGTCCTGATTCGGTATATTTGTATTTATACGCTACGGCTGCCGTTCCGTTTACAGTATACCATATCTCAGATATATTTTCAAGCTCATTGTAAAAATACTGTACTGCGAATCCGTTTCCATAGGTTATCTTCTTAAGCTTACCGTTGTTTGCTGTATAGGTATAATTTGCAAGAAGATTATTTCCCGCTTTTACAGAGGCTTGATTTCCGTAGGAATCGTAAGTAAAAGCGTAAAGCGTGCTATCGGTGACTATTGCGCTAAGCTCATTTTTTATATTATAGCTGTATTTTGCAAATTCCGTGTCGGTTTCGGTTGTATATCCCGTGCTGCTTCCGTTTATTACCGGAAGCACCTTTTCTGCCTTGCCCCATATATCCGTAAACAAGGCGGTGCCGGTTCCGCTGTTTCCGTCAACCGTAGCCGTCACTATACCGGTATCGGTTATACTGTTAAAATAATAGGTATCGTATCCGAAAGTGTTTCTATGGGATTTTAACGCACCGTAAAAAACGTGGCTTGTATCGTAGCTATAAGTGTTATATATATTCTTGGCTTCGGGCGTTCCTTCGCTATCATACGCATACGTAATAGTTTTAGTTACGAGACCGCAGGCGTTCGTAAAATACGTTGTATTCATTAACAGGGTTTTCGTTATAAACTCCGTATCGTCAGCATCCGGATTAGCCTCAAACTCGTCCAGAGGATACTTTACGAAACCGCCTTCTCCGTATTCATTTAAATAGTAATCGTAAAGAGATTCTGAAAGAAGGGTTACTCCATCGGAAGAATAGGTATATTCGTAAAGAACTCCGTTTGTATCTCCTTTTGCTATAAGGTTATTGTATTCATCGTATCTGTAATATTCAGCATCACTGAAGTCGGTAACGGTTTTTATATTTCCGTTCTCGTAGTATTCGTACTTTAACCTATTATAATCTGTCGCATCTACAAGCGAAATATTATCAAAATACGCAACGGTATTGATTTGTCCGGAAAAATCCAAAATCAAATCTATATAAGATATAGCGTAATAGGCGGGGGTGGTAAAGCTTCCGCTTAAAAACTGCCAATCGGAGCAGCTTGGATTGAAGGAAAAGCTGAATACGTCATCTTCTCCGTCAGTATACCCTATCTCTACACGGATTTCGAATTTTGCGCTTTTAGCCAGTATCACGTCCGCGGCTTTTGCGTATCCGGATACTATAAATTTTCGTTCTGCGTTAATTACAGTTCCTTCGCTTGAAGAATAAATTCTCTGCGTAGCTTTGCGTATATCGGAAATACCGGTACTGCTTATTCGCAATGAATTTTCAAAAATGGAGGGTGATGTAACGATATTTGCGCCTGTCGTATAGCTCCAGCGCTGAGACAAGAGTATATTATTCTGAGAGCTGTCGCAAGCGTAGGTTTCAAATCCGCCGAAATCTACAAGGCTGTAGTTTGCCATATCTTCACCAGCGGTGAGCATCAGGTTATCCACACGGACTGTCGCAGCCGATACACTAGAGCTGCAGTTTACGTATATTTCTACTTTGTATTTTGCAGAGGCGCTTACGCTAAAGCTTTCGGAAACTCTTTTGTTCACCTGCTCATACGGAAAA
The DNA here is from genome assembly GCA_045594785.1 of Eubacteriales bacterium. Lineage (GTDB taxonomy): Bacteria > Bacillota > Clostridia > Oscillospirales > CAG-272 > UBA1740. The sequence continues at coordinate 37,169 of JAZNZE010000004.1, read as the reverse complement.
TCGTTAAGCTTATCATTCTTTGCAAGCTCCGCGTCTTTTACAACCGTGTTGGTAGTTAGATTGGTTATTCTGACGCCAACGGTAACTCCGTTTGCGTTGGTGGTTGTCAAATCAAGCGATATAGTATAGGTGTCCGAGTTAAGACGTACGATTTGATATATATACTCAGAGCATGACGGAATCAGACTAAAGTACGCCATATTCTTACTTTTAGGAAGCTTGGTATTACTGGTTATCAAGCTTACACGGGAGCTTTTCGTCCAGTATTCAAAGCCGTTTGAGCCGTCCTCAAAGCCTCCGTTTACAAGATAGTTAACAGCGCCCTCGCCGATATCTATAGTTTCCTTAAGGTTGTTCTTTACGTTTTCCTGCGTTTCATATTCTCCGACTACACCGTTATAAATTCTGGTTCCTTCAGAATTGCGCGAATAGGCGCTTACCGCTCTGCCGTACGCATCAAAAACAGTCCTCGTTATTATATCGTCACTGTTTCCGTAAGCGTCATCAGAGCCGCTTGAACGCACTTCGGTGTATCCATTGCCGTAGGTATATCCAAGCCTTTGTCCTGTTGCTATCATATCGTTTTCGTACACGCTGGTTACCTTAGAGCCGGAATACGTGTAGTTTATTCCGTTATCCGATGCCGAATCCCAAGCAGATTCAATAAGTCCTGTCGAGCTATACTCCAGCTCAAGAGATGCAATAACATCTCCGGTGCTGAAATTTATCCAGTCGTTTTCGGTCCAAGAAGTGCTTCCCGTAACGTAGTCTATCTTGCGAAGATAATTTTTAGCAGTTGAAGAGAGTGCTCCGTTATATACGCTTGAATACGAGAATACTATTCCTTTTCCGGTTAAAACGTCATATACCGCGCGTGGAACTGTAGAGGTTGACGATGTATAAGCAAATCTGAATATCTCCCAAGAGGCAAGGTTATCACTCAGCGTGAATTTGACAGTCAACGGTTTTAGATAAGTCGTATCATAAGTAAAAACGATTTTGTTTCCGTATCTGTCGCTTATACTTGAAAGATGCCAAGCGCCAGTATATCCGCTCGGAATTCCTACCGCAGAGAAGGTATACAGGTTTTGCTCCTTTGATGTAATAATTACTTTCGAAAGGCTTTCTTTCAGCATAAGTCCGAGACCGTCATTGTCTTCATAAATACCCGCAACGGAAGATTCGAAGAACGAATGCTCGGTACCGTCAGCATCGCACCAGATATATGAGCTTTTTGTTGCGCCGCTTTCGTTTGTATAATTACGCTTTACTACCGATTGCTGCATCGACCATTTGAAACCGTAAGGCGCGGTAACGTAGCTATACGGAACGTTAGCAATCGCGGAATAAAACGGAACGGAAGCTCTTGCGCTGTCATAGGTGAGAGATACCGTATAAGGCAAAATGCTGTTTGTTGACGTAAGCAGCGGTACGTCCAGCACAAGCGAGCCGGTTGCAAGATTTACGTTTCCGTTTGCTATCCCTGCCGCGCTATGAGAGGAATAGCTGTTGTAGCTTTCCAGTCCGTTCTGATTTACGTAGCTTACCTTAATTGCGGGAATAACTCTCTGCCCGTTTATCACGGCAGTATTATCCATACTGTAAAACTTAGCGTAATTCGCATTGTTTAAACGCTTTAATGCTACTCCGTAATTTGAAATTGAGTTGGAACGCCAATTTTTAAACGTCTCTGTAATATCGAAATCATAAACCTTGTTATCGGTATCATCTACGTCAACGTACGTGAGCAACTCTCCCAGTGCCCCGGAAGGAGATTCGGCTTGAGTTTTTTCATAGGTCAAGCTGTTATCCCAATCACTCGTAACAAGATAAACACCGATAACCGTTGTTGAATATGCATCAAAAGATACCAGAGATAATGACACGTTTGAAATGTAAGAATTCTTTGGAATGAAGTTTACGCTCGATGTTTTTATATAAGAAGTGTTATATCCGCCTACAGAAAGATGATTTGTGGTTGAATAGCCGAGCGTTGTAGCGCCTGAGCTTATATAAGTATCCGTAATCGTAGAGGCAGCCGGGCAAATCGCAGGGTCGAGGGTTACGGGAAAGGCTCTTTCTTCCGCATTAAGCCACTCTGCATCGGCTGTTACCGTAAGATTATATTTGCCGTTTCCGTTCCGCTCGGTAAGCGCATACGAGGCGCTGCCGTAATTGCCATTAGCATCGAAAATAACGGGCGCGGGAATTACGTAGCTTTTCTTACCGTCTTCATCAGCGAGAGATACCGAGCCGTCTTCAGATAGAATCGCGGAAAGACCGTTCAGACCGAGCTCGAAGGTGTAAGAATAGGAATCTGCTTTTTCTTTAATTATTATGTTTTCCTTTATGCTGTTGGCTTTAAGAACGTATTCTATATCCACGCCCGCGAGAATGTCTCGGTAAATAACCGAAGAGGAAAGCTTTTCAAGATTCATCATTTTTTGAAGCTCGGTTTCGCCTTCGGCATCGGAGTAATTTACAACCTCGCCTGCAACGCCTTTTTGCGCGCCTTCAAGGCTGAGTTTGATTTTAGTGTTGCCGTTATGAAGGGTGAAAAGAGTTTCGTTTCCTGTTATCTTCTTTGATAGCTTTATTCTTCCGTCTAAGGTGCTGATATCTCCGGAAGCATCCAGAAGCGTATTATCTATATCCCTCCAACCGCCATTACCATCGGATATATGTACTGCCGTAGGATACTGAGCCGCAACGTAGCTTCCGTCTTCAAGTCTGAAATGCTTTACACTTTCTTCTCTCAGCTCCTCAACCTCGTATATGCCGTTTTCGGTTTTATATGAATCATCGAAAGGAACGTCGTTTGCCGAGTCTTCTTCGCTATCTCCGACAAGGCTTGAAATCGCCTCTGCCGTTTCGGCATACACAATGGAAGGTATAGCAAGGAAAATAATTAAAAGAGTTAGAAAAAGCGTGATAAGCTTTGTTGTTAGTTTACCTCTGAATTGGTTTTTCGTGTAATTTTCCATTTTTTTGTTCCTTTCTTTTTTAAGTCTTTTTGAGGGCGTAGCATATACGCCCGTTTTTGCGCGGTTAGAGTTTAATAGGAATCCTTTATCTCGGTTTCGTAGACATCTGTTGCACCGCCCGTACCACTTATTTCAAATCTTACAGTTACTCTGTAAGTTCCGCTTGATACAGCACTGCTTCTAAGGAAAGTTGCACGATATTGGTCGGAAGTAATAACCCATTCTTGAATATCCTTCCAAAATACAAGCAAATTTCTCTTTTCCAAGAGTATCGTGATTCTTGCTCCGGTCGTTATTCCTTGATATCCTGAGTAACCTACGACTATATTGGCATTTCCGTTAGAATCAATGTTGAATGTTGCTTGAGTATACTCCAAATTATTGTATCTTGGTGTTACACCTGCGCCTGCGGCGCTTACGGTTATACATCCTACCGAAGCGATAATCACAAGGCAGACAATCAATGATATAATTCTTTTCATTTTTACACCCCCTTTCTTTTAATCTCTAATCTGTCGCCTGTGGCGACTGACTGTACAAATGTTTAATGAATTTTTGGTATCACTTGTGACGATTTGGATTAAGGCTCCAAATCGCGAAAATTCGATGCGTGAGCACTTAAGCTCAATTTAGATAAAAGTTATTTCACGCTATCCTTCTATTTATAAATACTGTTTCACTGGTTAAAACCGGTAGAATTTAATAAAAAGTTTTATTTTAGTTAACTATTTATTAATAAATTGAGAGCTTATTGACTTAATTTAGGAAAAAAGGTATAATGAATCCAAAATATTATTCTTTTGAGGGGCGCTTATGCTTAGCTTGTTTTTGCTTCTTGTAGAAGATGACAGTGACAGAGAAAAAATTGAACGTATATACAAAAAATACATAAACGATATGTACAAGCTTGCTTTGAAAATTACAGGAAATGAAAGATGTGCTCGAGAGTCGATTTCCGATGCTTTTCTTTCAATTATTGAAAACGTAAAGATTTTAAAAACCGATAACGAGATTTCTTTAAGAGCATACATATTAAAAATACTCAAAAACAAATGCTATGACCGAATAAAAAGTGATAGTGACATTCTATCCCTTGAAGAAATAGAGGATATTTCTTTCGATGAGGATTTTGAAAAAGAGCTTGCAGAAAAAGAGGAAGCAGAAATTATACTGAAAATAATAATGAAATTGCCCGAAAAGTGCCGCTACGCTCTTTACTTCAGATATAACGAAAACTATTCTATAAGTCATATTGCAAGTCTTTTTGATATAAGCGAAAAAACTGCAAGAAAAATTATAAAAGAAGGAGTGCAATATATCATAGCAACTTTGCACAAGGTAGAAAAAAATGGCAGCACTTAATTTACAAGCTTTAAGAGCGGCTTTAAAAAATTCTATTTTGATCGATTTGGCTGAAATTGATGCGATACCCGAAGCAAAGCTTAGCGGTCCGGATTCCTTTTTAAGCGAAATATACGAAAACTATACAAAAAATAAAAAAACGCAAAAGCGCGTTTCGGGAAAACGTCTTGTAGCTGTGATAATAGCCGCTATACTTATTATTGCAAGCGCTGTTACTGCTTTTGCGTATAAGGAAAAATTGCTCAGATTTTTTGAAAGAAAAGAAGCTACTCATACTAGCTTAATTTCACCCGGAACTAATGATGCAAACGAAGAAATTAAAGAGGTATGGCTACCAACTTATATTCCTGAAGATTTTCAGCTAAAATCTACTGAATTCTATGTTTTGTTAATCGAAACTACATGGACAAACGGTGAAAAAGAAATTCGTTTAAATCAAACACCAATAAAAAATACAGATTATAGTTTAAATACCGAAACTTCAAATTATTTAGAGATAACTTTTGGCACTCAGCCGATTTATTATACAATAAATCACGGAAATTTCGGAGCTATATGGCACACAGACGATTATGTATACAGATTTGATGCTCCCTACGATCTAGGACTCGAAGAAATTGAAAGAATAATAACAAGTATTGCTTTAGACGGTTAAAAATTTAATCGGGATAAATAACTTAACAAAAAAATCAATAATGGTTCATTGACACCTGCCGGCTTTTGTGATATACTCTCCATGAAAGATTTATATTTAAAGGAGAACTTTCTCATGGGAAAAATACGCTATGGAATAATCGGAAGCGGCGGTATCGCAAGAAAAAGAACGATTCCCGGACTTATGCTTTCGAAAAATGCCGTATGCGAGGCTATAATGGACCTAAACGAAGCCTCTCTTAACGAGGTTGGCGAGGAATTCGGAATTAAAAAGAGATATACCTCTATAGAAGCAATACTTGCCGACAAGGATATAGACGCGGTTTATATTGCAACCCCGGTTTTCTGCCATAAGGAGCAGGTTTTCCTGGCGGCTGACGCGGGAAAGCATATTCTTCTTGAAAAGCCTATGGGACTTACCTCAAAGGAAGGCGAGGAAATGGAAGAATACTGTAAGGCGCGCGGCGTGCTTCTGTGCGTAGGCTTTATGATGCGTCTTCACGGGGCGCATACTGAGATAAAGAAACTTATTGACGAGGGTAAAATCGGAACGGTTGTTTCGGCTTATGCAAAATTCAACTGCGACTATCCTGCCTCAAAGCAGCTTTGGAGACAGTCAAAGGCATTCAGCGCGGGCGGCACTATGATGGATATGGGTATTCACTGCATAGACCTTCTCACCTATCTCACAAGCCTTAGGATAAAGGAAGCTTGCGCAATTACGGGAAACCAGATATACGAGTATCCCGACACCGAGGACGCCGCAACCGGAATCTATAAAATGGACAATGGCGCAATCTTTACCGTTGAAGCAAATTTCAATCTCCCCGATGACCTGGGCGGCTGCAAGTTTGAAATCTACGGAACGCGCGGAACTATCGTTGCAGAGGGAACGCTTGGACAGGTAGAGACGGGCGAGGTAAGATACAAAATCCGCGATGAAATAGAGCGCGGCTGGCAAACGCTTTCCTACAAGGCAGGCAATATGTACACTAAGGAAACCTCACTCTTTGCAGATGCGATTTTATCAGGCTCTCCCATACCCGTTCCCGCCTCCGAGGCAATTCTCGACCAAAAGGCTGTAGAGTCGGCATATGAGAGCTGCGAAACCAAAAAACACATAAAAATGTAAATAAAGGATTACAAAATGGCAGAAGAAAAGTACGACCTCAACGGTGAGGACGGAATGAAAATTAAAAAAGGAAGGTTCGGACTTTGGTTTGAAAACTTCTGGTATCATTATAAATGGCACACGATTATTACTGTTTTCGTGATATTCGTAGTAACGATATGCACCGTTCAGATGTGCTCTAAGGAGGAGTATGACGTGCATATAATATACGCAGGCTCGGAAAACGTCAGAGGCAAAAAGGCAGAAAACGATTTATCTATGTACGAGATGCTTTCAAAATCTCTTAACGAAGCGGCAGAGGACTTTGACGAAAACGGAGAGATAAGCTCTTCCTTTGAGCCGCTATATATGCTCACCGCCGAGGAAATCAGCGCGGCGGAAAAGGAAATTGCCGATTTGAAAGAAAAGGGAGAAGGCTCTTATACCCTTAATTACGTTCAGCTAAGCGAAAACGAAAAGACCTTCAGGGACAGAACGATGTACAGCGACACCTACGTTTTTTTAATCTCAGAGTCTCTTTACAAGAAATATCAGACCACCGAATATGACGTTCCGCTGTTCGTCTCTATCGAGGGCCTTGTGGAAGAAGGGGTCGAGGTGGAATTTTTCGACAGCGCGGCAGTATATCTTCACTCCACCGAGTTTGGAAAGCTTCCCGGGCTTTGCGACCTGCCCGAAGATACGCTTATAGCGCTTCGCTCGAAGGGCGCTCTTTCCTCTCACTTCAACAGAGAGGATACCGACGAGCTTTTTAACAATGCCGAGAAGGTCGTAAAAAATATGCTCAATTACGGAAGCTGAGCATATTTTACCAAAAAGGATTGACAAATTTCTAAAACCGTGCTAAAATTATTTTCGTTCTGAGGGAGTAGCAAGCGCATTTTTGCGTAGCAAGTCAACAGCTCCGGCGATGTTCGCCTGGCTTGCCTTAAATTGCCAGACTCATGTATATTCGCTATACACGAGTCTTCTTTATAAAAAAATGACCTGTGTATAACGTTTTTAGGTATGCATAGGTCATTTTTTTCGTACAATTAATAAAAAAGGAGATAAATTTCAGTTATGCGATACTATCTGGAAGATTCGAAGACGGCGCTGACAACTCTCGCCTCTTCCGAAAAAGGTCTATCCGAAGGCGAAGCCAAAAGAAGACTTGACGAAAACGGCAGAAATAAGCTGACCGAAGCAAAGGGAAAATCCATCTTTATGCGTTTTCTCGAGCAGCTTTCCGACCCTATGATAATTATTCTTCTTGCAGCGGCTCTCGTGAGTGGCGTGCTTGCAATTATCGAGAACGAAAGCTTTGCTGACGTTATCATCATTCTTGCCGTAGTTCTTATCAACGCGGTTCTCGGAGTATATCAGGAGAGCAAAGCGGAAAAGGCTATAGAGGCGCTGCAAAAAATGTCAGCCGCGACCTCTAAGGTCATACGTGACGGAGTTCTGAAAAGCGTTCCGTCAGAGGAACTGGTGGTTGGCGATATCATAGTTCTCGAGGCAGGCGATGCAGTTCCCGCAGACGCGAGAATCCTTGAAAGCGCGAGCCTTAAGGTTGAGGAAGCACCCCTCACGGGCGAATCGGTTCCCGTCAACAAATTCATTGACATCATAAACCTCTCCGAAGGCAAAAATGACGTTCCGCTCGGTGACCGCAAGAATATGCTTTATATGGGAAGCACGGTTGTTTACGGACGCGGAGTTGCGGTAGTTACGGCTACGGGTATGGACACCGAAATGGGTAAGATAGCCGATGCGCTCCAGAGCGCAAAGGAAGGAAAGACGCCTCTTCAGAGAAAGCTTTCCGGCCTCTCGAAAATCCTTACCTATATAGTTCTCGGAATATGCGCGCTCGTATTTGGCGTTCAGCTTATCAGAGCAGGCTCGGACTTTAGTTTTGATACCGTTCTTCATTCGTTTATGATTGCGGTTTCTCTTGCGGTTGCGGCAATTCCCGAGGGACTTGCGGCGGTCGTTACGGTAGTTCTTTCGATAGGCGTTACGAATATGTCGAAGAGAAACGCCATAATCAGAAAGCTTACCGCCGTTGAAACGCTCGGCTGCGCGCAGATAATCTGCTCGGACAAAACGGGTACGCTTACCCAGAATAAAATGACCGTTGTTGACTTCTTTGCCGAAGACGAGGCAGCTATTGCCGCGGGAATGGCTCTCTGCTCTGACGCAGAGGCTGACGGAGACGGCAACGTTACGGGTGAGCCAACCGAGGCGGCGCTCGTTGCCTGGGCTTATAAGCTCGGTCTCAAAAAGGCAGAGCTTAAGGAAAAATACGGAAGAGTGGGCGAAGCTCCCTTCGATTCTGCAAGAAAAATGATGTCAACCGTTCATATTGACGGTGACGGCTTTATCCAGTACACCAAGGGTGCGCCTGACGTAGTTATCGACAGATGCACTCACTATATAAAGGACGGCAACGCCGTTCCTATGACAGAGGAATACAAGAGCGAAATTCTCAGAGCGAACAAGGCTATGGCGGATAAGGCGCTCAGAGTTCTCGCTATGGCGGAGCGCCGCCACGCAGCTATGCCCGAGGCATTTGAGCCGGAGGCGCTTGAGGTCGGACTTACCTTCGTAGGACTTTCGGGAATGATAGACCCCGTTCGCCCCGAGGTAAAGGACGCTATCGTGGAATGTAAGAGCGCCGGCGTTCGTCCTATAATGATAACGGGCGACCACGTTGACACCGCTACCGCAATAGCAAAGGAGCTTGGAATTATAACCGAGGACACCTACGCTATAACAGGCTCTGAGCTCAGCGAAATGAGCGATGAGGAATTCGAGCAGAAATTCAAAAGCATCAGCGTTTACGCAAGAGTTCAGCCCGAGCACAAAACCAGAATAGTTACAGCCTGGAAGAACGCAGGCTACGTTACCGCTATGACGGGTGACGGCGTAAACGATGCGCCCTCCATAAAGAGCGCAGATATCGGCGTTGGAATGGGCATCACGGGAACGGACGTAACCAAAAACGTTGCGGATATGGTTCTCAGTGACGATAACTTTGCCACAATCGTAGGTGCGGTAGAGGAAGGAAGAAGAATTTACGACAATATCCGTAAATCTATTCAGTTCCTTCTCGGCTCTAATATGAGCGAGGTTCTTGCGATATTCTTCGCAACTCTTCTCGGATTTACCATTCTCGAGCCGGTGCACCTGCTTTGGATAAACCTTGTAACCGACTGCTTCCCCGCTCTCGCTCTCGGTATGGAAAGAGCCGAGCCCGGCATAATGAAGCGCAAGCCGAGAGACAGCCGAGCAGGAATTTTCTCAGGCGGTATGGGCGTAGATATAGCATATCAGGGCGTTATGGTTGCGCTTCTCGTATTTGCCTCCTACTTTATCGGAGCTAATATACAGATTGCAAACGACCCGCTTCTCACCTCGTTTAATATGTCTCTTACCTACTCGCACGGCGTTACGATGGCATTCCTTACGATGTCTATGGCTGAGATATTCCACAGCTTCAATATGCGCTCGCAGAGAGGCAGCACCTTCACTCTCGGCTCTGTTAACAAAACGCTCTTTATCGCAGGCGCGGGCTCACTTCTCGCAACCACTCTCGTTTGCGAAATTCCCTTCCTTGCAAAAGCGTTTGGCTTTACAACCGTAGGTATCAGCGAATACCTTATCGCTATAGGTCTCGGACTTCTCGTTATTCCCATCGTTGAATGCGTTAAGTTCTTCCAGAGAAGATACGCGAAAAAGGAAAGAAACGCGTAATTTCTTAAAAACACGAATAAACCTCAGAGGGTAGCTCAGCCAAAAACCGAGCTACCCTCTTTTCATTAATAAACAACGTTCGATTATTTCAAATTTCTTATTCTGCGGTATACCTGCGAATGAACTCTTTAGGCGAAACTCCGCAAAATTTTTTAAAGGTTTTGCTGAAATGGTAAATATCCGAGAAATTCAGCTCGCTTGATATCTCTCCTATAGTGTACTGCTCATCGGAAAGCAGGAGGTGCTTTGCGCGCTCTATTCTGTGCTTTTGCCTGAATTCTATCGGGCTCTCTCCGCTATACTCTCGGAAAAGCCTTCTGAAATAGCAATTGCTGACACCGCAAATTTTTGCAATCTCCGCTATATCAAGGTCGCTGTTCTGCTCAAGAAGCTCTATACCGCTCATAATACAAGCGTATTTTCTTTTTGTGGTTCTTCTTTTTTGTTTTTTACAAATCTCAGCAAGGATACTGTATATTACGGAATTTATCTCTGGAATGCAGATTATATTTTTTTGAAACTCTTTTGCAAGCATATCTATTGCCATTGCATAGTTGGATTCAAGCGATTTCATACAGATTTTCGGTAAAAGCGTGGGGGCTATATCCTCACCGCTTTTGTCGGTCATCTGAAAATGAATTACCACGGTATCCTCTTTATTTTCATTTGTGTTTTTGAAGTTAATTTTATACTCTATTCCTTTTGCCATATAAGCAATCTGATTTTGCTCGGCTTCAATGACGTTTCCGTCAGAATCGGTAATGGTTGCGCTGCAATTCTTAAACCACAAGAGCGTGTGCGATATTTTCGGCTTTCCGAGCGCGTTATAAACGTTTCCCCTCGCCCTCCAGTATTGCGGCTTTACCAGCGGCTCGCTTATAAAAAACTCGGTGCTGTAAAGTTTTTCAAAGGATATCAGCTTCATTTTTTACTTTTTCCTTCACTGTTTTCTTAAAATTATCATAACACATCAACCCCGATTTTTCAATCCCGAAAAAGAAAAAATAGTATCGTTTTTTACAAAAATTAGTTTTTTTTACATTTACAATATCCAAAATACAATGCTATAATTATTTTAGATAAAATTTTTTTGCACTGGAGAATAGTATGCAGTATCAAATGAACAATTTTTTATTTTCAATGATTCTTACCGAGCTGGAAGATGCGGTAGGTAAAGAAAACTGCTCCACGAGAGCCATCGACAAGGTATCGCACAGCGTTGATTACTTCTGGCTTTCAAGAATGTGGGCGGACAGAGGAGAACGTATGCCCGAGGCCGACATAGTTGTATGCCCCGAGAACGCAACCGAGGTTTCCAAGGTATTAAAAATAGCTAACTACTACAAAATACCCGTAACCACCTGGGGTGCAGGCGGCGGAACGCAGGGCGGAGCTATTCCCGTAGCGGGAGGTATTCTTCTCGATACCAAGAGAATGAATAAAATCTATGAGGTAAATACCGATTCAATGTACATAGAATGCGGCACGGGAGCAATATACAAGCACATCGAATGGGCGGCAAACGAGGTTGGCAAGGCAACGATGCACTACCCCTCTTCTCTGACCTGCTCTACCGTGGGCGGCTTCCTTGCGCACCGCGGAATCGGAGTAGTTTCAACCAAATACGGCAAAATAGACGATATGGTTCTTCAGATGGAGGTCGTTCTTCCCAACGGTGATATAATCAACACGGCGTCAGCTCCAAAGCATGCCGCAGGCCCCGACCTTAACCAGATATTTATAGGCTCGGAGGGAACGCTCGGTGTCATAACGAAGGCTCAGATGCGCATTTTCGATCAGCCTGAGGTTCGCCGCTTCCGCGGATTTCTTTTCCAGGATATGCACGGCGCATTCCTTGCAAGCCGCGAGCTTCTTCAGAAATTCAAGCCCTCCGTTATGCGTCTTTACGATGAGGCTGAGACCGCTTCGCTTATCAAAAAAATAGTAGGCGTAGAGCGCAAGGGCGCGTTTATGAATATTGCCTACGAGGGCGTAAAGGAGCTTGTAGACGTAGAAGAAAAGATACTTCTCGACACCTTCAAGAAGTACGGTGCAGAGGACCTTGGCAGCGAGTACGGCGAGAAATGGTGGAAGGAAAAGATAACCTTCTTCTATCCCGGTCATATGATGGATATTCCTCAGATGTTCGGTACTATGGATACCATAGCTCCTTACGGAAAAATAGAGGAAATATACTGGGCTATGAAGAACGCGATAGAAACCAACTTCCCCCAGGCGAAGTTTATTGCTCACTTCTCGCATTGGTATGAGTGGGGCTCTATGATATACGACCGCTTTATAGTAGAGGGCAAAGACGTTCCCGAGGATCCCGTAGAAGCGCTCAGACTTCACCAGCAGATATGGACCTGCGGTGTCAGAACGGCACTCGCTCACGGCGGAGTGGTAAACGACCATCACGGTGTCGGAATCAAGCTCGGCAGACTTATGAAGGAGCAGTACGGCCCCGCAATGCAGGTGTTCGAAGGAATCAAAAAGACGCTCGACCCCAACGGTATTATGAACCCGTTCAAGCTTGGACTGTAATAAGGAGTGAAAGATTAGTATTATGATAATGTCTGAAAAAAGTAAACAGCATATAGATTCCTGCCGTTTCTGCTGGATGTGCCACCACATCTGCCCCATAGGAAACGCAACAGGACAGGAAAGAAGCACGCCGCGTGCAAGAGCCCTCGGCCTCTCCCTTGTAAACCGCGAGGCTATGGACGTTTCCGAGGTAATGGATAACGTATACGAATGCGCTGCCTGCGGAGCCTGCGTTCGCGAATGCGTGACAGGCTGGGACCCCGTTATGTTCGCAAAGGAAGCGAGACTTCAGGCAGCCCTTGAGGATAAGCTTCCGAGCTACATAAATACTCTCGTTGATAACTGCCTCGAGCTTGGAAACGCATACGGAAAATCCGAGGTTTGCGAGAGCCTTTCCGCAATGATAAAATCGCACTCCGAAAAGAAGGATATTCTCTTTTTCCTCGGTGCTGACGCAAGATATATGGTATGCGGACAAGCCGTTTCGGCTGTAAAGGTTCTTGAGAGCGCGGGCGTTGATTTCACGCTTCTCGAAAACGAACCCGCATCGGGCGCACAGCTTGAATTCCTTATCGGAAAGGCTGACGAAACCGCAGCTCAGATGGCTGCCTGCGCAGAAATCCTTAACGAATACAAAACCGTAGTAGTTTACGACCCCGAGGATTCAAAAACCGTAAAGCAGCTCTACAAGGAGTACGGAATCGAGGTAAAGGCTGCTGTTATAACCTATACCGCCTACCTTGCTTCGCTCCTGAAGGAGAATAAGCTCAAGGCAAATCCCTCCTGCCGCGAGGTAGTTTTCCAAGACCCGTATCAGCTTGCGCGCGACCTTGAGGAAACCGAGGAGGCAAGAGAGGTAATAAGCGCGTTTGCAAAGCTTTCCGAGATGCATCTCAACCGCAAGGAAACGATTTTTGCAGGAAACGTGCTTATGGCACAGTATATGCCTGACGTAATCCAAAACGTTGCAAAAAGAAGAATATTCAATGCAAAGAGCATCGGCGCGAAGGCTATAGTTACGGCGTCCGTATCCGAATATGCAGCTCTCTTGGGTGTGGAGCAAAGCGAGATAGAGATTATTTCTCTTGACGACCTTATTTTAGGCAAATAACCAAAAACCTTACGCCTGTCTTAAGACGGCAGAATGGAGTTAATATGCTTGTAACATTGGAAGAAATACTTAATAAAGCAGAGCGCGGAGGTTTTTGCGTTCCCGCCTTTAACGTTTACAATATGGAAACGGTTATGGGAGTTATTGATGCGGCAGAGGAAATGCGTTCGCCTGTAATAATGCAGATTTACCCTCGTCTTATCGCCGAAAAGGCAGGATATTTTCTCGCTCCCGTAATTCTTGCCGCGGCAAAAAAAGCAACCGTACCCGTCTGCTTCCACCTGGACCACGGTCCCTCGGAGCTTGAAACCACCCGTTCTCTGAGATACGGCGCGACAGGCATAATGCTTGACGCTTCAAAGCTTCCGCTTGAAGAAAATATAGCTCTCACAAAAAGAGTTGTAGAAACCGCCGCATACGTTGGCGTCAGGGTTGAGGGCGAGCTGGGCTTCATAGGTGACACCAAAACGAATAACGGAGACGAATTTACGCGTCCCGAGGACGCCGCAAGATTTGTTAAGGAAACAGGTGTTTGCTGTCTTGCGGTTGCTGTTGGAACTGCGCACGGAAGATACACGAAGCCGCCGAGGCTTGACATAGAAAGAATAGAGGCTATCAGAAAGGCAACCGACAACACCGCCCTCGTTCTTCACGGAGGCTCGGGAGTTCCCGATGAGGAAATCGTAAAAGCGGTCAAGGCGGGAATCAGAAAAATGAATTTCGCAACCGATATATGCTACGCATTCCTTGATACCTGCAAGGCAGAGCTTGAAAACCCCGAAAGAACGGTAGCGATAGATAATTTTATGAAAAAGCCGATAGCGGCAGTAAAGGACTTCTGCATTTCCAAAATCAAGCTCCTCGGTGCTGACGGGAGGGCTTAGACTATGGCAAAAATAGTCGGAATAGGAGCCTGCGTTATGGACACGCTCTATAACCTCTCAACCTATCCCGCAGAGGATACGAAAATGAGAGCTGCCGACTCTAAGCTTGCGGGCGGCGGTCCGGTTGCAACCGCGCTCGTTGCGGCAAAAAAGCTCGGAGAAGACTCTTCCTATCTTGGCGTACTCTCCGATGATAGCGGCGGAGTATTTTTGAAAAACGATTTTCTGAAATACGGTGTTGACGTAAGCAATATCGAAATAAAAAAAGGCTTTCGCTCGTTTACCTCGGTGCTTTGGCTCTGCGAGGACAAGGCAACGCGCACCTGCGTATTCGATAAAGGAAGTCTGCCCCCTCTTTCGCTTACCGAAAAGCAAAAAGCGGCAATTTCCGAGGCAAAAATACTTATGGTTGACGGAAACGAGCTTTCCGCGGCAGTAGAAGGAGCGCGCCTTGCAAGAAGCCTTGGCATCAAGGTGCTTTACGATTGCGGCGGACTTTATGACGGAGTAGAGGAGCTTCTCGCACTTACCGATATTATGATACCGTCAGAGGAATTTGCGCTGAAATGCACGAAAAGCGAAAACGTGTATGATGCGGCAAAAAAGCTTTACGACACCTACTCCCCCGAGGTTATCGTTATTACGCAAGGCAAGGAAGGCGGAATAATCTACGATGGAAAAGATATAACGAAATATCCCGCATTTTCAGTAAATGCAGTTGACACAAACGGCTCGGGTGACGTTTTCCACGGCGCTTTTGCCGCTGCGGTCTCTAAGGGATACGATTATAAAAAATGCTGCGTATTCAGCAGCGCGGTATCGGCAATAAAATGTATGGGAGTAGGCGCGAGAGAAAACGCTCCCGATTTTGAAACCGTACTGAAATTTTTAAAGGAGAAGAATTATGAGCTTTAAGAAGTCATACAAAGGCGGAAACGGATATACCCCCATTTGTGAAATAGGCAAGTGCAGCCTGAAAAGGCTTGAATTCGGAATAATAGAGCTTAACGCAGGAGAGCGCCTGAGCTATGAAACTCACGGCAAAGAAACCGCCTTCATTATTCTTTACGGTCACTGCAACGTTCTGACCGAGGGAGAGAAATGGGAGAATATAGGCAACAGAAGCAGCGTTTTTGAAAACAAAAGAGCCGAAAGCTTTTATATTCCGATAGAAAGCTCCTGCGAAATAATCGCAACAGATAAATTAAAGATTGCAGTTTGCGCAACTCCGACTGCAGAAAAAACCAAGCCTCAGGTTCTGCGCGAGGAGGGCGTTACGCTGAAGCTTCTCGGCAGAGTTCCCTACGAGCGTGAAACCAGCTTCTTAATAGACGGCAGCACCAACGCAAAGGTGCTTACCGTTGGCGAAGCGTATATTACCGAGGGCAACTGGGCAGGCTTCCCTCCTCATAAGCACGACGAGGATAATATGCCCAAAGAATGCATAGCCGAGGAAATATACTATTTCCTTTTCGAGCCCGAGCAGGGCTTTGCGGTTCAGTGCCTTTACACCTCAGACGGTGAAATAGACGAAGCCTACCGTGTAAAGAATGACGAGCTGGTTGAATTTCCGAAGGGCTACCATACTACCGTAGCAACGCCCGGCTATAAGAGCTATTTCCTCTGGCTGATGGCAGGAGATTACCAGGGCTTCAACCGCTCAAACGACCCCGAGCACGACTGGATAAAGTAATAAAAATATGAAATATTTATTGGGAATTGATTTTGGAGGCGGTGCATCTAAGGCAACCCTCATTGACACAAGCGGCAATATCATAGCAGAAAATACCGTAGAATATCCTACGCTTTATTTTGAAGGCGGAGGCTGTGAGCAATCGCCTTCCGACTGGAAGAAGGCTCTTTCGGAAAACGTAAAGGAGATACTAGGATTAGCTAAAGTATCCGCATCTGATATTCTCGGCGTTGCTCTCGATTCGGCAACTCACACCTTTCTTCCCGCCGATGAGAGCTTTAAGCCTCTCTCAAACGCTATACATTGGACGGATACGAGAAGCGCGGCAATTGCAAGAGAGCTCAGAGAGACTCACGGCAGTATGATTTTTGAAAAAACCTTTCATAAGCCCGATACCATATGGACTCTTCCGCAGCTTATCTGGCAGAGAGAAAATAAACCCGAGGTCTTCTCGAAAATGGCGTACGTCTTCTTTGAGAAGGATTATCTGCGTTATCTGCTCACGGGAGTATACTGCACGGATTATATCGAAGCCGAGGGCAGTATGCTCTTCAACTGCAACACAATGACGTGGGACGAGGGGCTTTGCGAGCTCTGCGGCATAAGCACGCGTATGCTGCCCGAAATAAAAAATCCGACTGACGTTGTCGGATGCGTTACAAAAGAGGCGGCAGAATTTACAGGTCTTGCCGAGGGAACTAAGGTTATATGCGGAACTACCGATACCGCGCTTGAAATTCTGGCTTCGGGCGCCGTTGCTCTCGGTGATATAACGGTAAAGCTTGCAACAGCAGGCAGAATATGCGTTATTACCGATAAGCCCTGCCCCGACAGACATCTGGTAAACTATTCTCACGTTGCAAAAGGGCTCTGGTATCCCGGAACGGCAACGAAGGCGGCGGCATCAAGCTACCGCTGGTACAGAGACACGTTTGGCGGAGATTACCCCGAGCTCGACCGTGAAGCAGAAAAAATTCCCGTAGGCTGCGAGGGGCTTGTCTATCATCCCTATCTCAAGGGAGAGCTTACCCCTTACGCCGACCCTACTCTTGCCGCAAGCTTCGTAGGTATGCGCGCCACGCATACGAAGGCTCATTTTTCAAGAGCCGTGCTTGAGGGAGTTGCAATGTCGCTTCTCGACTCTAAAGAATACTTAGACTCTCTGGGTATAGAGCATAACCGCACGGCAACCCTGATAGGCGGCGGAGCAAAATCTAAGCTCTGGGCAAGTATAGCCGCCGATGCTTTAGGAATTGATTTAAAAATTGCCGACAGCAGCGATTCCTCTCTCGGCTCGGCAATGCTTCTCGGTGTTGCGCTGGGAGTTTTCAAGGACTTTTCCGAAGCTGTAAGACTGTCGGTAAAATTTAAGGCAGTCATCTCTCCCAACCCCAAAAACACCGAGAAATACAAACAATTATTTACAAAATACAAGAAAATACAAAGTGCGCTCGCGCAAATTTACAACGAATATAACATCTAAAGGAGAACGAAAAATGAATCGTGACATCAATCTTATTCCCCCCTCAGAGCTTGGAATCGGAAGCAATATCAAGCTTAACGTGTGCGATCACGAGGTCGATATGTATTGGAAGGTTGCCATAGAGGTGCTTGAGGTTATCAGCGAAAATAACAGAAAGGGCGAGCCTACCGTTATGGTAGTACCCTACGGCCCTCTCGGTCCTTATGCCCGTATTGCCGAGCTTGTAAACAAGTATCGCATTTCTCTGAGAAACTGCGTATTTATGAATATGGACGAATATCTTAACGATGACGGCACGTATATTGACTATAATCACCCCCTCTCGTTCAGAGGCGGAATGGACAGAACCTTTTATTCAAGAGTTGACGATGAGCTTAACGTTCTTCCCGAAAACCGTATTTTCCCCGAGCCGGGAAACGAAGGCAGAATTATGGAGATAATCAAAAAGTACGGCAAGCTTGATATGGTGTTCGGCGGTGTCGGAATAAACGGACATTACGCCTTCAACGAGCCTCCGGAGCCCGGCGAATCGGTAACCCCCGAGGAATTTGCAAACCGTCCTACCAGAGCGCTCAAAATAACGAGAGAAACGAGAACAATAAACGCCTTTATGAACTGCGGCGCAAATATTGAGGCAATTCCCGAAAACTGCATTACGGTTGGAATGAAGGAAATTATGCTTGCCAAAAAGGTTCGTATGTGTATGCCTCGCGACTGGAATGCCGCAGCACTAAGAAAGATTCTTCACGGAGAGGTAACCGCCTCCGTACCCTGCTCGCTCTTCCAGAACCACCCTGACGCGCTTATTTACGCATCATCTGTAGCAACCGCTTGTCCCGTACCCGAAATCAGAATTTACAACAAGTGATATGAGTGCGCTGGTTATAAAAAACGCAAATGTCGTAACACCCGACCGAATTCTTGAAAACAGAAGCCTTTTAGTAGAGGACTCGATTATCAAGAGCCTTGACTTTTCGGGTGATACCTCAAGCCTTGAGGTGATTGACGCAAAGGGCTCTTTTGTCCTGCCGGGCTTTATAGATTTGCACGTGCACGGTGGCGGCGGCTATGATTTTATGGACGCTACGGCGCAAGCGTTTGAGGGAGCTGTCAAGGCGCATCTTGAATGCGGAACTACCGTGCTGTTCCCTACCGCTCTTGCAGCTTCATTTGAGGACTTGTCGGCATTTCTGCGCGCATTTAAAAAATTCCGCGAGAGCAGCGATTACGCAAGTGTTGCTCCGGGCGTTCATCTGGAAGGGCCGTACTTCTTCGGCGGTGATAAATTAAGCCGCGGGGCTCAGAACAATTCCGCTCTCAGAGACCCCTCACCCGAGGAAACCGAAGCTCTTCTCGCTATAGCAGACGGAGCTATTCTCAGATGGGACGCAGCTCCCGAGCTATCCGGAATTGCCGATTTCGGAAAGCGCCTTAAAGAGCTGGGAATTCTCGGTGCCGTTGCTCACACCGATGCAACCGCAGAAGAGACCGCGGAAAGCTTTAAAAACGGATTTTCCCACGTTACTCATTTTTACAATGCCACAAGTATGCACAGAAAGCGCGGTCAAAAGGTGCGCGCAGGCGTAGTTGAAGCAACCTATCTTGACGACAGCGTAACCGTTGAGCTTATAGGCGATGGGTGCCATATTCCCAAAGAGGATATACTTCTCGCTATGAAGATAAAAGGCAGAGAAAAGGTATCGGTTATAACAGACGGAATGAGACTCTCCGCCTCGGAGCTTACCTCAGGAAAGCTCGGTAACGAAATTACGGGCACTGACGTAATAGTTGATGACGGAGTGGCTAAGCTTCCCGATTTAAGCTCGTTTGCCGGAAGCATCGCAACTATGGACAGATGCCTGCGCGTTCTTTGTCAAAGCTACAAAATATCACTCACCGATGCCTCGGTTATGCTTTCTCTTTCCCCTGCAAAAAGAATGGGAATTGACAAAACAAAAGGCTCTATAGAACCGGGAAAGGCTGCCGACCTTCTTATTTTTGACAGCGAGCTTAATCTGAAAAGAGTTATCCTCGGCGGAAAAACGGTAGTGAAAAAATGAAAATTGCAGTATGTGTCCGTCAAGGACTTGACGGAGAAATAAATCCTTTTGACGCTTCGGCATACGAAGAAGCGTTACGTATCCCCTCCGCTGAAATTACACTTTTAAGCATGGGCCCTCTCGGAGCGCGGGATATGCTTGTGCGCCTTACGCGCCTTGGCGCAAAGGAAGCAATACTTCTAAGTGACAAGGCTTTTGCCGGTGCGGATACTCTGGCAACGGCTTATACACTTGCAAAGGCTATTAAACAAATCAATCCCGACCTGGTATTTTGCGGAAGGCAAACGCTTGTCGGTGACACAGCGCAAACGGGAATAATGCTCTCGGTTGAGCTGGGATATTCGCTCATAACGAACGTTATGAAAATAAACGGCGTCACCGATAAAATATCCTGCAAAACAAGAAGCGGAGAAGAATCGGTTTCGCTCCCCGCGCTCATAACAGTCGAACGCATCAGCACTCTCAGGCTTCCAAGGCTTCGCTCTTCCGTAAAGGAATGCCGTATTCTTACCTCTGAGGATATAGAAGCGGATAAATCGAGATGCGGACTTTCGGGCTCTCCAACACGCGTAATATCCTCCTCTGAAAACGAAAGCGGCAGAAGAAAATGCAGATTTATAGGATTCGAGGAGCTGGGGGAGGCGATAAACGAAGCAATAAAAAAGGGAAAGCAGCGCACCGTGGGGCAAAAGCTCTCTGATGCAAGGCTCTCCTACGTAATCTCTGTCGGAGATTCTCCGCTTGAATTTGCAAAAAGCGTATCTGATAACGTTAAAATCATTCCGCTTTCGGACTCCGACCGCATATCCGAAATAATAAAATCCGAAGCTCCCGATGCGGTTATATGGGGCAGTGATTTTCTTTCTAAGAGGCTTGCCGCAATGACTGCCGCAAAGCTAAAGCTCGGACTGTGCGCTGACTGCACGGCGCTTGATACTGACGGCAAAGAGCTATTTATGATAAGACCTGCGCTGTCGGGAAGCGTAATAGCAAAAATCAAAAGCACAAAAAAACCGGCTATGGCAACCGTAAGAACAACAGAGGGCGATATGCCCGAGGTATTCGTGGGCGTAGGCTACGGCGCAAAGGACTCACTGAGCACCCTCTACCGCCTTGCAGAAAAGCTTAACGCAAAAATTGCAGCCTCTCGCAAAATGGTGGATAACGACCTTCTTCATTACGAAAACCAGGTAGGATTAACGGGGCGGACGGTATCTCCCGTCCTTTATATAGCCGCGGGAATATCGGGCGCCGTGCATCATATAGCCGGAATCGGGCAATCGGGAACGGTTATAGCAATCAATCCCGATAAGAACGCCCCCATATTCGACTATGCCGATTACGGAATAATAGACAAAATAGAAAATCTGAAAATATAAGCATAAGATATAGCCAAAGAGAGCCGAGCCCGCAAATCTCTCTTTGGCTATATGCCGTTTTAAGATACCGCCCCTGCGTTATTTCTCTTTTCAGAGAATATCTGATATTATTTTTTCTCCCACACGGCTATATTCTCCAAAGCGGGAAACGAACCCTCCGACACGCGTTAAGGGACTTACTCTTGCGCCTTTTTCCACTATCGTGCCTGCAGAAATAACAGAAGAGCAGCCTATCTCTGCGCCGTCTCCGATAACGGCACCGAATCTTCCTCTCTCACAGCATACGCTCACGTCTCCGAAATTGCACACTATTCCGCGTCTGTCAGCCGATAGGCTTGAAACTATCGCGCCCGTGCCAAAGCCGCTTTTATAGCCAAGGATAGAATCGCTTATATAATTATTTTGAGATACGCGCGCGCCGTCAAAAAGAATCGAGCATTTGACCTCGCTGAAATCTCCGATTACCGCTCCGTTACCCACTATCACCGCGCCTCCGAGAGAAACCAGCCTTCCGACCTCGCTTCCCTCTCCTATTATCAAAGGAGCGCTGAGGCGCGCGCTTTCGGAAATCTTTGCGCTGCGAGCTATCCATACCCCTCTTTTTATCTCTTCGTAGATTTCTCTATCAAGCCTTCTCGCGATTCTTGATATATATTCGCTCAGCATATCAAGCGCTTCCCAGGGATATTCGCATTTAAAAAGAAGGCGGTCAGCAATGCTTTTATTTAAGTCGAAAAACTCCGAGGCTTTCATTTTTTTCTTCCTTTCGTCATAAAACTAATATATATTATATGTATTCCAAACCGTGAAAAATATTCCACAGGCAAGCTTTTTTTGACAAAGGCTTGATTTTTGTCAAAAAATGTAGTATAATGCTATATGTTTTTATTTTGTTATTAAGGAGACCAAAAATGGCAGAAAAAAAGCAAAAAGCAAAAAGAAAGCTTTACTTCAGAATACTTAAAAAGCTTATGAAATCCAGATATAAAGAGCCGCGCTTTATATATCTCGGAGAAGAATTCGAAAGCGGCGCGCTTATTCTCTCAAACCACGAGGGAACCGATTCGCCTATGTCGCTTGAAATATACTGCGATAAGCCGATTCGTATGTGGGGCACGGCTGAAATGAACTCGGGCCTCATAAAGCTCTATAAATACCAGACGAGATATTACTATCACGAAAAGAAGCATTGGAACATACACCTCGCAAGGCTCTTCTGCCTTCTCGCAAGCCCTCTTACCTGGCTTTTCTACGCAGGCTTTGACCTTATCTCGACCTACAAGGACACGAGACTTATCAAAACCCTTCGCGAAAGCGTTGCTTCTCTTAAAAGCGGTGACAACATCGTAATATTCCCCGAGGACTCAACGAACGGATATCTTCCCGAGCTTGAAGGCTTCCACGAGGGATTCGTGCTTCTCGCAGACGTTTGCAAGAAGCAGGGACTTGACCTTCCTATCTACGTATCCTATTTCAGAAAGAGCGACAGAACCTATATATTTGACGCTCCCGTTATGTATTCTGAGCTTTCCGCAAAGTACAAAACCAGGCACGATATCGCAGAGTACCTCTGCAACCGCTGCAACGAGCTCGGCAAAATGAAGTTTGACGAGGACGGAAATCTTATCGGAGAAGATAAAAAGGAAGAAAAAATCGCGCTCCGCGCTTAAAAGTAAAAAACAGGACTTCACACGAAGTCCTGTTTTGATTTTAAGTTATAAATTCGGCTTCGCCAAACGTTGTGATTTCGCATAGCGAAAGTTATGTGAGCGCTATGCGCTCGTTATGATATGATTGCCTCTTACTTCAAACGCGACAGAGTCGCTCATAACCGCGAGCCCCCGCAAGCTTCATAACTGCGCGCAGCGCATCATAACCTGCCGTCAGGCAATCATAGTTGTAGCGTTTCACGCTACAGTATATCCCGCTTTGGTTACAGCCTCTCTAATTACAGAATCGGCAACGTCTGCCTTAAGAGTTACGGTAACTCTCTTTTCCTTGTGGCTTGCCTCGCAAAGCTCGACACCCTCGATTGCTTCAACCGCGCTCTTTACGTGAGCCTCGCAATGAGGACACATCATTCCGTCCACTTTAAAGGTCTTAATCATTTTCTTTTTCTCCTTTTTATCGGTTTTTGTATTTTTAAAAATATTCTGCACGTTAAGGCTCAGAGCGTTCATAACCACCGAGAAGCTCGAAAGGCTCATTGCAAGAGCTCCGAACATCGGGGTAAGCTCCCAGCCGAGAAGCGCGATAAATGCGCCTGCCGCAAGCGGTATTCCTAAGACGTTATAGATAAATGCCCAGAAAAGATTAAGATGTATCGTTCTCAGCGCTCTGCGGCTGAGCTTTACCGCATCGGTAAGCGAGGAAATACCCGAATGAGTTAAAACAACGTCTGCGCTATCCATAGCAATATCCGTTCCGCTTCCTATAGCCACGCCAACGTCAGCCGCGGTGAGCGCAGGGGCATCGTTAATGCCGTCACCTACCATAGCCACAACTCCCTCAGACGAAAGGCTCTTGACGGCGCTTGCTTTTTCATCGGGCATAACGCCTGCAATAATTCTGTCTATTCCCGCCTCCTTGCCTATCGCCCTTGCCGTTCGCTCGTTATCTCCCGTAATCATTACGGTTTTTATATTCATTCCGTCAAGCTCGGAAACGGCAGCGCGGCTCTCCTCTGCTATCTTATCGTAAACGGCTATGATGCCGAGAACTCTTTTTCCCTTAGCAAAGAAAAGAGGTGTTTTTCCCTCGTCTGCAAGACGCCTGTATTCAGTCTCGGCTCTCTCTGTAAGAGAGTATTTTTCGGAAATATACTTGTAGCTTGCGCCCAGAGCCTCCTCGCCGTCCAGCATAGCAAAAACTCCGCTGCCGACAAGCGCGCAAAAGCCGCTTGCTTCTATAAGAGGCGCTCCCTCTTTCCTTGCGTACTCAACTATAGCTCGGGCAAGCGGGTGCTCACTCTCGCGTTCAAGCGAATATGCAACGCTTATAAGCTCTTCCTCTTGCGCGTCAAGAGGTATAATTTCACCCACCTGCATTCTGCCGCTCGTGAGCGTTCCCGTTTTATCAAGAGCGATAACCTTCGCCTTTCCGAGCTGTTCAAGAGCTGTTGCATTTTTGAAGAGTATTCCTCGCTTCGCTCCTATTCCGCTCGCCACCATTATGGCAACGGGCGTTGCAAGTCCGAGCGCGCAAGGACAGCTTATAACAAGCACAGATATACCTCTTTCGAGTGCATAACCCAAACTATTATTTACAAAAAGCCATATTAAAGTAGTTACAAGAGCGATTATTAAAACGGCAGGAACAAAAATTGCAGACACCTTATCCGCAATCTTTGCAATAGGAGCTTTGCTCGATGCAGCGTCCTCTACCGCGCGGATAACCTTTGCCATCGCGGTGTCCTCGCCTACCTTTGTTGCGCGGCAGCGCAGTGAGCCGTAGGTATTGACGCTAGAAGCGTAAACGGCAGAGCCCTCGCTCTTTTCGACAGGAACGCTCTCGCCCGTAAGGGCAGACTGGTCGGCTGCGCTCTCGCCCGAAATGACAACTCCGTCAAGAGCAATTCTCTCTCCGGGACGGACTATAAATTCGTCACCCACCTGACCGAATTTCGACTGAATGATTTCCTCTTTTCCATCTCGGATAACTCTCACCGTTTCGGGCGTCAGGCTCATAAGCTCGCGCAAAGCATCGGTGGTTTTTCCCTTTGCTATCGATTCGAGCAGCTTACCCACGGTTATAAGAGCCAGAATCATAGCTGCCGATTCAAAATACAGCTCGTGCAGATAGTGAGCCGAGTGAGCGCCCTCACCTATCATAACGAATATGAGATACAAGCTCCAGATAAACGATGCGCCCGAGCCGAGCATAACCAGCGTATCCATATTTGGCGCGCCCTTTAATGCCGCCTTAGTACCGCTGATAAAGAATTTCTGATTTATGACCATAACGGCAGCCGCAAAGGTAAGCTCAAGAAGAGCCACCGCTACGGGATTTTTTTCAAAATAAGACGGAAGCGGAAAATCCCACATAACGTAGCCCATCGAAACGTACATAAGCGGCAGAAGGAACAGAAGCGAGAAAACAAGCCTCATAACAACGCTTCTGTTTTCGGTGGAAGCAGGCTTTTTTTCCACCGTCTTCTCAGCCTCGTCAGCCTCGGATATTCCGTAGCCCGCGCCGACAACGGCAGCGGTTATGGCATCGCCGTCACCGCCCTCGACACGCATAGAGCCCGTCAGAAGATTTACTTCGCAAAGGGTTACGCCCATAACCCCTTTTACCGCTTTTTCTACCCTGGCAGAGCAAGCGGCGCAGCTCATACCGGTAACCTTATATTTTTTCATTTTTTGCGGAAGACTATTTCATAAGCTTGTATATGGTATCAAGCAGCTCGTCAACCGTCTCCCCCTTTCCGTTTTTTATATCCTCGGTAACGCAGGTCTTGACGTGAGAAGCAAGAAGCTCGCGCGAAAAAGCGCAAAGCGCGGAATTGACAGCCGAAACCTGCGTCAGAATATCGGTGCAATAAGCATCTGATTCAAGCATCTTTCCAAGTCCCCTAATCTGTCCCTCTATTCGTGAAAGCCTGTTTTTCAGCGAGCGAAGTTCTTCTTCGCTCCTCTTCTTAGTCCTGCATTTTTCGCAGCTCTTTTCCATTCTTCCCTTTCTCCTCTCACCTATTCACTATTACCTATTCACTCTTCACTTTTCACTCTTACCTATTCACTTACCTATTCACTCTTCACTTTTCACTCTTACCTTATTATATACCCCCCGGGAGTATTTGTCAAGTACACAAAAGCCGCCTTTTGCAAGGCGGCTTTTTAACTTTACTTTAGCATTTTAAGGGCGAGGGGATTTTCGGGAGAATTTTTCGGCTGACGAGCGAAGGCGTATTACTGTTCTATATCCAAATCCTCGGAACGAAAAATATCATCGTCTAAAAACTCGGTAATAGAAATGCCAAATCCCTTGGCAAGCATAATTACAGTACTTAAGGTTACAGTTTTATTGCGTCCGTTCATTATGCATTGCATACTTCCGTGCTGTATCCCGGAGTTTTGCTCCAAACGGTACTGGGACATATTATTTTCTTGTAACAGCTTTGAAATACGCTTTGCGACAGCATCATTTACAGTCAATTCAATCCCCTCCGATAAGATACTTTAACTCTGTAGGTCTACCTACACAGCCTTGATTTTTGGTAAATTTCAGTACAATTTAAGGGCGAGGGGATTTTCGGGAGAATTTTTCGGCTGACGAGCGAAGGCGTATAAACATACGGCGAGCGAGGAAACGGAAAATTCCACCAAAATACACCGACCTTAAACTTTTTCTACCGAGATGGTGACACCGCTTTCACCGTTAATGTTCCACTCTTTCGAGAACTGAAGCACACCCTCGGTTATAGAATCTGCAAGGGTTTCGTCCTTTATTTCCTCGGCATTTTTAAGTGCTACCGCAAGAATCTGAGAGTTTCCGGAGAAGGCAACCTTAATCCTGTCCATAACCTCAAAGCCGGAATCCTTACGCATCGTCTGAATCTTGGAAATAAGCTCGCGAACGTTACCCTCCTCGATAAGCTCGGGAGTGAGACGCTTGTCAATTACTACGGTAATTCCCTTGTCTCCAAGAGATTCAAAGCCCTCCTTCTTGGTCATTTCAATAAGAAGGTCTTCCTTTGTCAGAACAATTTCGGCATCAGCTACGGTGAACTTAATCGCTCCGTTTGCTTCGAGAGAGTCCATAGCCTCGTTTCCGTCAAGAGAAGCGAGAGTGTTCTTGATACCGCCAAGATATTTACCGTATTTAGGACCTACGGTTCTGAGCTGAGGCTTGAAGGTATAGGTTGTAAATTCTCTTACGTTATCGGTAAACTCAACAGACTTGAGATTAAGCTCCTCTGCGATAACGGCAATAAAGCTTTCGTCAGGCGTTCTGTCTGCCTTTACGTACATTTTCGCAACGGGCTGGCGGTTCTTTATATTTGCTGCGTTACGGCAGGCTCTGCCGAGAACGACAACGTCAACGACCTCTTCCATATTATCCTCAAGCGCCTTGTCTATCATAGTCTCATCGGCTACGGGGTAGTCACAGAGGTGAATTGATTCGGGCGCGCTCTTATCAACCGAGCAAACGAGGTTTCTGTAAATATCCTCGGTCATAAACGGAATCAGAGGCGCGGAAAGCTTTGCAATAGTTACGAGCGAGGTATAGAGAGTAAGGTAAGCGTTGATTTTATCCTGAGGCATATCCTTAACCCAGAATCTCTCACGGGAACGGCGAACGTACCAGTTTGAAAGTTCGTCAACGAAGCTTTCGAGAACTCTCGTAGCCTCGGTAATCTTATAGCCGTCAAGATACTCGTCAACGGTTTTAACCGCGCTGTTAAGCTTGGAAAGAATCCACTTATCCATTACCGAAAGAGTGTCCTTATCAAGCTTATATTCTGTGGGATTAAAGCCGTCTATATTAGCGTAGAGAACGTAGAATGCATAGGTATTCCAGAGCGTACCCATAAACTTACGCTGTCCCTCGACAACCGCATCGCCAAAGAAGCGGTTGGGAAGCCAAGGCGCAGAATTGGAATAGAAGTACCAACGGATAGCGTCAGCGCCGTAAGCCTCAAGAGCCTCGAAGGGATCTACCGCGTTACCCTTGGATTTCGACATCTTCTGACCGTCCTTATCAAGAACGTGGCCGAGAACGAGAACGTTCTTATAGGGCGCGCAGTCGAATATAAGGGTGGATATAGCCATAAGCGAATAGAACCAGCCTCTAGTCTGGTCAACGCCCTCGCTTATGAAGTCTGCGGGGAACTGGGATTCGAACAGCTCTTTATTTTCAAAGGGATAATGCCACTGAGCGAAGGGCATTGAGCCGGAATCGAACCAGCAGTCTATAACCTCGGGAACTCTCTTCATTTTACCCTTACATTCGGGACAAACGAGGGTTACGTCATCTATAAAGGGTCTGTGAAGCTCGATGTTATCGGGACAGCTGTCCGCCATCGACTTAAGCTCCTCGATAGAGCCTATCGAATGACGGTGGCCGCAAGAGCATTCCCAGATATTAAGGGGCGTGCCCCAGTATCTGTTACGGGAAATTCCCCAGTCCTGAACGTTCAGGAGCCAGTCTCCGAATCTTCCCTTTCCTATGCTGTCGGGAAACCACTTAACAGTATTGTTATTCTTAATAAGGTTATCGCGAACCTCAGTCATCTTTATGAACCAGGTATCACGCGCATAGTAGATAAGAGGAGTGTTACATCTCCAGCAGTGCGGATAATCGTGCTCAAATTTGGGGTCTGCGAAGAGCTTACCCTCTTTTGCAAGGTCGGTAAGCACCATCGGGTCTGCCTTCTTTACGAAAACGCCTGCATAAGGAGTTTGCTCGGTCATTTCGCCCTTGCCGTTAACGAACTGAATGAAGGGCAGGTCGTACTTTCTTCCTACACGGCTGTCGTCCTCACCGAACGCGGGAGCGATATGAACTATACCCGTACCGTCAGACATCGTGACGTAGGAATCGCAGGTGACGAAATGAGCCTTTTTCTTTTGCTTCTCGGCTTCCTTGCCGGTGCAGGCAAAGAGAGGCTCGTATTCTCTGTATTCAAGCTCTGCGCCCTTCATTTCGCTGAGAATTTCATAAGCGCTCTCGCCCTCCTTCGCAAGAGGAGAGAGAACCTTATCGCAAAGCTCCTTTGCCATATAATAGGTATATCCGTCCGCAGCCTTTACCTTAACGTAGGTATCCTCGGGGTTCACGCAAAGCGCGGTGTTCGAGGGAAGCGTCCAGGGCGTAGTCGTCCAGGCGAGGAAATAAGCGTCCTCACCGATGCACTTAAAGCGAACGACAGCCGAGCGCTCCTTTACGGTCTTATAGCCCTGCGCAACCTCGTGAGAGGAAAGCGGAGTGCCGCAGCGGGGGCAGTAAGGAACAATCTTGAAGCCCTTGTAAAGAAGCCCCTTGTCCCATATTTTTTTGAGAGCCCACCACTCAGATTCGATAAAGTCGTTAGTATAAGTAACGTAAGGATTGTCCATATCAGCCCAGAAGCCAACGGTAGCGGAAAAGTCCTCCCACATCTCCTTGTACTTCCAAACAGATTCCTTACAGTGAGCAATAAACGGCTCAAGTCCGTAGCTCTCTATCTGGTCCTTGCCGTCAATGCCGAGCTTCTTCTCGACCTCAAGCTCAACGGGAAGACCGTGAGTATCCCAGCCTGCCTTACGAAGAACGCGATTGCCCTTCATAGTTCTGTAGCGGGGAACCATATCCTTGATTACACGGGTAAGAACGTGACCTATATGAGGCTTACCGTTAGCGGTAGGAGGACCGTCATAGAAGGTGTAATCCTCTCCGTTTTTGCGGGAATCAATACTTTTTTCGAAAATAGAATTTTCTTCCCAGAATTTTCGGGTTTCCTTTTCTCGTTCAACGAAATTAAGATTCGTTGACACCTTTTTGTAAAGCTGCATAGTTAACCTGCCTTATAGAATTATCAACAATAATATTTATTATAAAATTATAATATAAATCTTTTATGTTGTCAATAGTTTTTCCTTTTCTTTTGAATTCCCAAGCTTTTCTTATTGACTTTTCTCTCTCTTTTGTGCTATCATTAGTTTAGGAAAGTATATTATTTTTACCATATCAAATCAAGGACAGTAAATGGATAATTTTGAAAAGGCGGGCGGCGTGCCCAAGGGGCTATCCTCGAAGGAAGCCGCAAAGCGAAAAAGCGAAGGAAAATCGAATATAGTTACGGAAAAAGCAGGAAAAAGCTATCTCAGGATTTTTGCCGACAATCTTTTCACCTTCTTCAATTTTATTTGGGCGATTATTACCGTAGTGCTTATACTTTGCAAAAGCTATAACAACCTGACCTTTCTGGTGGTCGTAACCTTGAACACGGCTATCGCGATAGTCCAGGAAATAAAGGCAAAGCGAGCCGTTGAAAAGCTATCGGTAACAACAGACCCTATGGCATCGGTGCTTCGTGACGGTGAAATAGTCAAGATAAAGTCAGAGGACATAGTTATAGGTGACGTTATGCTCGTTGAGCTGGGAAAGCAGGTTCTTTCTGACGCGATAGTCGTTTCGGGCATAGCCGAGGCTAACGAAAGTATGCTGACGGGCGAGGCTGACGCAATAAAAAAGCAGTACGGAGACAAGCTTCTCGCGGGAAGCTTTCTCGTAAGCGGAAGCGTTTACGCCGAGGTTGTGAACGTTGGAAAAAACAACTATATGCACAAGCTTGAAAAGGCGGCAAAAAGCTTTAAAGCCCCCTCGTCAAACCTTTTCCGCGACCTCAACGCGCTCCTTAAGTGCATAAGCACGGTTATGATTCCTCTTGCCGCAATTCTTGCGGTTATCAATTATATAAAGTATGAAAATCTCGTAAAGGCAATCGTTACAACCTGC
Source organism: Eubacteriales bacterium (assembly GCA_045594785.1). Lineage (GTDB taxonomy): Bacteria > Bacillota > Clostridia > Oscillospirales > CAG-272 > UBA1740. The sequence continues at coordinate 6,707 of JAZNZE010000004.1, read as the reverse complement.
GGCTCTATGGTCGCTATGATTCCTGCGGGAATATATCTTCTCGTAACGATGACGCTTACTCTCAGCGTAATAAACCTCTCCAAAAAACAAACTCTGGTTCAGGATATGTACTCGATAGAAATGCTTGCGGCAGCCGACACCGTTTGCCTCGACAAGACGGGTACTATAACTGACGGCACTATGGAGGTTGCCGAATATCACATTCTTGACGACACCTCCGAGGCAGCGTTCCGCCGCGTTATCGCGGTGCTTGAGGGCTGTGAGAGAGCGCTCAATAACACCTCGAAGGCTCTTTCCGAAAAATTCGGGCGCGACCTTTCGGAAAAGAAAATATATAAGCAGATTCCCTTCTCCTCAGCGAGAAAATTCTCGGCTATAGACGTTGAGGGAGTGGGCGCGTATTCACTCGGCGCGCCGCGATTCGTTCCCTGCCCCGTAACCGAGGAAATGGACGAAATAATCAGCCGCCACGCTTCTCTCGGACACAGAGTAATTCTCCTGGCAAGGCACGATTCGCTTGACGAAGAGGGCGAGCCCGTTGCTCTTATCGCGATAAGCGACAGAATACGCCCCGCGGCAGCCGAAACGATTGCGAAGTTTCAGGAGCAGGGCGTTACGGTCAAGGTAATTTCGGGTGACCACGCCGAGACGGTTTCCACCATAGCAAAAAAGGTAGGAATTATAAACGCGGAAAAATATATTTCCTGCGAGAGTCTTACCGACACCGAGCTTATAGAAGCAGCCGAGCACTTTGCCGTTTTCGGACGCGTTACCCCTGAGCAAAAGGTTCTCCTTATAAAGACGCTTAAGGAAAACGGGCACACCGTTGCTATGACGGGTGACGGAGTAAACGACACTCTTGCCCTTAAGGAAAGCAACTGCGCTATCGCTATGGCTGACGGAAGCGAGGTTGCGAGAAAGATTTCCCAGATTGTTCTTCTGAATTCGGATTTCTCAAGCCTGCCTGACGTTGTAAGAGAAGGCAGAAGATGTATTAACAACGTGCGAAGCTCCTCGGTGCTTTATCTTATGAAAACCGTGTTTGCTATCCTCGTTTCGTTTGTCGGAATAGTTACGGTTTCGGGATATCCCTTCGAGCCGAATATGCTGTTTTTACTTGAGCTTTTCGTTATCGGTCTTGCCTCGGTAATGCTTGCCTTAGAGCCGAACAACAAGAGGATAGAGGGCTCTTACATACAGACGGTTCTTATAAAAAGCCTGCCGAACGCTTTGGCAATGTTCATTCCCGTGCTGGCTCTTATGATAGTGGAAAAAACCTTGAGCACGGTATCGCTCGACTGCCGCAACTCGATTGCGCTGTGGGCGGTTACGGCGGTAGGATTTCTGAATCTGGTATTCCTCTGTATTCCATATACCGATTGGCGAATTGCGGTAATCTCGGCAGTCGGCGCTCTGCTTACGGTTGTAATACCCACCTCGATTTTCGCGCTTGAGGATACTTTCAATTTCACACCCGCATTCGAGCACCCCGTGGTATTTGCCGCAGTTCTTTCCTCAAGCATCGTTATAGGGATACTTATACAATTCTTCCGAGGAAAAATGGAACGCTTTATGCGTAAGCATTTCAGCGAGAAGTCGATATTCAAGCTCCTCGGAATAGAGAGAAAAAGATAGGCTGCAGATAAAAGACTGTACCTTAGCTTGAACAAACAAAAAACCAGTGGAGACGCTGTAAAATCGGCATCTCCACTTTTCATTAGGTTAAGATTTTTGTAAATTAAGGTCGCAAAGCAGCCTAATAAACAATTGCTCAGCGTACGCTTTATAAAAACTCCGTCTTTATTCTCTCGAGATTATCCTCGCTATACTCAATTTCCTCGCTGAGAATACGGAGCACCTCGGCTTCGCTTCCGCTTTCCTTAACGGCAGAGACGAAAAGCCGCTCAAGAAAGAGCGCGAGACCGAGCGAAAGCAAAAAGTCCGAGCTTGAGAGCGCAGAGCCGGTATGCCGATAAATGAAATACGCGAGAGCGCGCTCGGCATATACCGCATTTTCGGGAATTGCCGACTGCGAATAGGAAAGAAAAAGAGTCCTGCTTTTTTCGTCAATATATTCAAGCTCTGCAATAACGGCACGCCATTCGCTGTCTCGAAGAGAAGCGGGCGAGATTGCGTATTCGGTGTAAATACGGCTCAGCCTCTCCCCGTACGGAAGCGAGCTGTCGGATAAAATCCCGTATATTCGCTCTCTTTCAAAAACCGCGTCAAAGGATATCTCACCGTCAGGAGAATGCTCGCCTTCTCCAAGCTCACACATAAAGGAATAGTCCCCGCACTTGAGAATAAGCCTTGCCGCCTCCTCGCAGGCAGCCCCTATTCCGACCTCACATCTGTTCATAGGATAGTTATAGAACCTCGGGTGCTCACGGCAGATGTCGCAAAGATAGCCCTCGCCGTGCTTTGATATTATTCTGCAAAGTCCGCGCCCGTCAAGATGAGGGCATCTCTCGCCCGCTCCAAGTCTGAAGTGAGGGGGCTCTGCCGAAAAATCAACGGTATCAAGAATTTCCCTGCCGCCGTCTTCAAGCAATTCGTAACGGGAAATCGCATCGCTGTCAAGGTCTATTTCCCAGCCGACACAGCAGCTGTGCCTGCATTTTTCCGCCTTGCATTTAAATTCTTTATAATAGAGTGGACTGTACAGCTTCATTTTCGGTTTCACCTTTCAAATATGCCGAGGCAAAGCAGGCTCTTAAATTTTGCGAGAGAGTTTTATCAAAACGGAACGGAGATTTTCAGAATTTCAAGCCCCAAAATAACGTATGCGTATATGTTTAGAGCGAAGATACTAAGAAAAGCATCTCCGCTCTTTTTTATTTAATTTCGTCTGAACTCAAAGTTATTTAAAAGTCCGAGGCTCTTAACTAAACGGAAAAGCTCCAAGGTCAGTGGTTAATAAGAAGATTCTGAGTATTAGCCACGTCAATGAAGTGCTCGCCTAAGAAGGTTCTGAGAGCGCGAGGGTCGAATATACCGTTCTCACGAAGGTCGGAACGGCCTATGCACTGAATGCTGACTGTTCCGAAATCAAGAAGATGACCCCAGAATCCCTGGTAGGTTTCTACTCTTACAAGACCAACGAAAAGACCTGCAGCATACTCCTTAACGAAGATAAGACCGCACTTTACTACAATTCTGTCCTTAAAAACCATAAGTCTGAAGGTCTTGATATGTATTATAATACACAGCTGAATCAGAGCAAAAACGGCAGCTCCTATTAAAAATACAACCTTGCAAACAAAAATATCAAGCACAAAGCCGAGCAATGCCGCAAGCAAAATGCATGCAAAAAACGGCCAAACGCACCAAGGCTTCATTGAGCCGAATCCACTCTTCTTAGCAACGTATAAAGGCTTACCCATAAAAACTCCATTTCTCCGCAAGAACGGTTAAGCGTTGTAAATTTATAAAGGAAATATCAGGCTTTTATTTCGAAAAGAAACGCAAAGCCGCGTCTTTTAGAGATATTTTACCATACAAAAAACGAAAAGTCAATATTCGAAGTATAATTAAGAAATAATTTTAAATATCTAAGACAAAAACGTTACCGTGAGCATCGATATATACGCAGCTTGCGCGCCAGAAATCAATAAACTCAGGCTCGGCAGGATAGCCCGCCTCGTAAAAATCGAAATAAAGCTCCTCGCATTTTTTCTCCGTGTCAATAACTCTTATCGCAGAGCGCACGTCCTTGCCGAAGCCCTCGACCTCGTAAATCTTTCCCTTACAGAATACTCCGCCCTGAACGTAGTTATGATAGGGAACGTCAAAAAATTCCTCGATATCCGCGGCAGAAAGCACCGCGCGCTTAACTCCGAAGCGCAAATCAAGCTCACCGCAGGACAGAGCGGGAAGATTAAATCTGAAATATCTCGTCTTCCTCTCACCGTCACGCATAACGTACGCCCAGTATTTTGAGTTTTCGGTATCAATTACGAAATTTCCGTAAGGACGAACGTCCTGCACCTCTCCCGATGAGCGCCAAAGCTCTCTGCTATCGGTAAACCCTATCTCGATAATCTGAACGAGAGTTGAAGTAAAGCCGCCTTCCCGGCGCTCTATTCTGTAGACGCAGCATACACCGCACATTTTATCCTCGGATTTTGCGTAGGTGTTGTATATATTCGTGTAAAGAAGCGGAAATTCATCGCCCTCGGCATAGTATTCTTTTCCGAAAACCACCGAATTCGAGTGGGGTGTAATCTCGTCAGCGCGGTCAAGGGTAAACTCTGCTGCGGGAATAAGCTCGGAGATTTCCGCTTTATCAAGAGAAAGGGTCGAAAGGTCGTATACCTTGCAGTTTCCGCGGGTATCAAATCTAAAGAGAGTATCATTAAAAATTGCGCCGTCCTGCCCCGGCTTAATGCTTGCAATCTGCTTGATTTTCATTGTTTTTGCCGCCTTTTGAAAAGTTTTATTTGCATTTTTATCTAAATCCGCCCCTTGCGGTTATCATAAGTCTGTCCACAACTCTGTCACCGTCAACCATATATATGCGGTCGTGCAGATTGACCGTTGAGCAGCAATGAGCAGGAACGAGAAGAAGCCTGTCGCCAACCTTAAATTTTTTGCTTGGCGAGAATATCTGCAAGTGCTCCTCGCAGCAGTCTATTCTCTCCGCCTCAAATCCAAACGGCTTCGGCGCGCCCTGGTCTACGCCGCAGGACTTGACGCCTGCGTCAACTATCACAAGTCCGTCATTTACGCTGACAACGGTAGTGAGAAGAAAGAGCGAGTTTTCAAACGGCAAGCCAAGCTCGGCATAGGTGGAATCCATAAAGAGATAGCTTCCCGCCTGAAGCTCGGTGTAAAGTCCCTCGGCAGCTTTAATAGCCGCAGTTCCGGTGCTTGCTCCCGAAACGACCCTGACCTCAACACCCTTCTGAGACAGATAAGAAATAACCTCTCTTATCTTCTTAGCGTTTTTCTCGGTTTCGCTTTTTCTTTTTTCTGCCGATACCGTATGCGAAATATGCCCTGCATAAGCCTGCAAACCGTCAAAGACGAGGTGCGGGCAGCTTTCTATAAGAGAGGCAAGCCTCAAAACGTCTTCCTTACGCTTAACTCCGCATCTCTGCATTCCGATTTCGTATTCGACAAGGCAGTATAGCGTTGACAAGGCATGCGCCGCCGCATTTTCAAGCTCGATAATATTTTCCTCATTATCCACGCAAACGGTCAGACGGCAGGACAAGGCAAGCTGCGCAAGCCTTGCTATTTTTGCCTTATCGACTATCTGATTTGCTATAAGGATATCTTCAATTCCCGCGTCAGCAAGGTCTATAGCCTCGTCAAGCTTCGCGCAGGTCATGCCAACCGCTCCGTCCTTTATCTGCTCATGCGCGATATGCGCGCATTTATGGGACTTATAATGCGGCCTGAGCTTTAGCGAGCTGCCCGAAAGGAGACTTTTCATTTTCTCCCTGTTAGAAAGAAACGGCTTTTCGAAAACAACAAGTGCCGGTGTGGAAATATTACAAAGCTTCATATTTGACCTCTTTTCCGAAAAATTAGACTAACAGTGCTATATCCAAAGAGAGCCGAACTCATAAGGTTTTCTTCGGTTATACAATGAGTATAGCACATTTCATAGGTAAAGTAAATAAAAAGATTTAAGTTTTCAAAGTCCCGCTGAGCATTACTCCTCATCGGTGCTTGACCACTCGACCTTCGCACCGCAGCCGGAGAGCCACTCGCTATCCCAACCGTCAGGCTGTGCGGGCGCGGCAGAAGAGATAACGCTCAAATCATAGCAATCGGCAAAAGCGCCTTTTCCGATATAGCTTACACCTACGGGAATAAACACGTCAAAAAGGTCTCTGCAGTAGGCGAAAGCCCCTTCGCCGATAGAGCGAAGTCCCTTCGGCAGCTCTATCCTGGCAAGAAATTTACAGCACGAAAACGCATCGGCTGCAATCTCGGTTACAAAGTGCGGAATGGCTACCGCACCGCGCAAAGCAATATCGCGGTTGTTTTTAACTGCTTTTATCCTAGCTCCGTCCTCTATCCATTCGTACTCATATGACGACATAAGGTCGCAGATTTCCCGTTCCGAAAGCTCCTCGATTCGCTTTTCCTCGTAATCGCAAAACTGGCATACCTTTGCTCCGGCTTCAAGCTGCGGCATTCCGCACATAGGGCAAAATTTCATATTCTTCTCCACGTTTATCGAATTTTCGCGTCTCCGCATCAATGCTAGTATAGCAAAAAAACTTTTACTTTTCAACTATTGTAATGAAAAATGATTTTTGGTAAAGGGGAAACCGTGCCAGCCGCAAGAGGCTTTAGTGAAAAGTGAAGAGTGAAAAGTGAAAAGTGAAAAAGTAAAAACGACAAGTCGAAACTTGTCGCTTTTTGTAAAGATGCTACGAAAAAGATATTTTTTGAGGGTTGCTATTAGGATTTGAACTCTCGCGTCCTCATCACGCCAGAGGCGTGTATATCATCAATTCCAAAGGAATTGCATATCACCAACGGCTTGCCGTTGTATATCATCAAGCCGCAGACAGATACACGCTGGCGCGTGATGAGATACAGCCCCAAAGGGGCTGATGATATACGCCGCACTTTGTGCGTCAATGATATGCCAAGCCTGCGGCTTGTATAAAAAAATTCGACAAGCCGAAGCTTGTCGAATTTTTTGGCAGCGGAACTAGGATTCGAACCCAGACATACAAGTCGGAGGC
>JAZNZE010000003.1:0-34232 GCA_045594785.1 Eubacteriales bacterium | reverse complement strand
TCAAAGTCGTTGAACATATCGTTGAAGTCGCCTGCCTTGGGATGAACGTTAACGTGGTTTACGTCACCCTGAGCACCGTTAAGGCAAATGCATTTGGTGTTTTCAATAGCCTGTTCAACGCACCTTCTCGTCATACCGGGCCAGTCTGCAGAAATCTTGTTGCCGCCAACAACGTCAGGGTGGTTAGCGAAATTAACGAGAACTACCGATTCCGCGCCCTCTCTGTCAAATCTGACAACGTGAACCGATTCATCCGTAATACCGATAGGAGCAACGATGTCGGGATTGTTAACACCGGGGTTTGTTCTTGCAGTTCCGTCTTTCATACGGTAGCGGCGGATAAACGCAACGTTCTTTGCCTCGCCCGTACCGATACCCATCTTAGCGTTCTTCATATCCGCAATGGCAAAGGCGGCAACGTCAACTACTCTCGTTGCTATAAAGTCTTCGTATTGACGGTTGAGGGGGTTAGCAATGTTTTTCTGGAGAACAGGGCCTGTATGAGTGTGAGTGGAATGAATGAAAACGGCTTCCTTGGGAATGCCCGTAGCCTTTTCGATATTTTCTCTCCACTCGTTAAGAAAATCCTTTGTAACACCGCAGTGGTCAACGGTCATAATGAGAGCCGTGGCGTCACCCGAGCTTACCGCAACGGCGCAAGCCTCAAGCTCGTCAAGAACGCCGTCAGCGATTCTTACCTTATAATAACCCGCAATATTAACACCCATAGGGGGAGTGATATTAACACGGGCATAACCAACCTTAAGATTGTTTGCCATAATAACACCTCTGTAAAATATTTTATGCGTCTTGATTATAACATTTGTGAAAAGAAAAGTCAACCGAAAGCGAAAGAAAAAATAAACTTTTCTGAAAGAAAACAAAAAGAATCGCGTAAAGCGCTTTAGAAAAAGAAAAACACAAACTTGAATTTGAACGCAATGTGTATGCTTTTTGACAACTTTAGGTTGCAAAAAAAGGCAGAAAACGCTTTGCGACAAGCGCTTTCTGCACTTTTTATTTAATAGCAGGCTTTAAGAACTTGCAATATATCATCTTCGTTCATCTGCTTATAGCCGCCACCCTTGACGGTTGATTTTGCGATAAGAGGGAGCATATCCTCTGTAGCGCCCAGCTCGCGAAGAGTTTTTGGAATACCCAGCTCTGATATAAATTCCGACAGGGCATCAATTCCGCATAAAGCGATTTCCTCTTTTGATTTTCCTTTTTCATCAATATTCCATACTTTTTTTGCAAATCGAACGAATTTGTCAAGTCCGTGCTTATAGATATATTTGTAATACGGGATTGAAATTACGGCAAGTCCAAGTCCGTGAGGGCAATCTGTATATGCACCGAGCTGATGCTCTATCATATGCACCTCCCAGTCCTGCGTTTTTGAAAGACCGGTGACCGTGTTCAGTCCCAGAGTGGCGCACCACATTATGTTACTTCGTGCCTCATAATCGAGCGGATTCTTGTTTGCTTTTCTTGCGCTCGTTATCAGGGAATCCAAAATGCCCTCGATAACGTAATCTGTGGTGTTGTCGTCTTCGCCTGAAAAATACTGCTCGAGAAGATGCGAGAAAATATCGAATATTCCGCTTACCATCTGAGAATGCGGAACAGTAAAGGTGTATTCCGGGTTGAGAATAGAGAATTTAGGATATAGCTCTGCGCCGAAAACTCTGCCGGTTTTGATTTTTTCGTCTTCGTTTGTAATTACAGACCCACCGTTCATTTCGCTTGCCGTTCCCGTCATGGTGAGAATTGTTCCAACGTTAACGGTTTTGTTGTTGACCTCTTCTCCCTTTAACCAATATCTTTCCCAGGGGTTTCCCGTAGCGTATGCCGTTGCTGAAATTGCTTTCGCGCAGTCGATTACAGAGCCGCCTCCTACAGCAAGTATCAGGTCAACGTCATTTTCGCGAACCAAGCGTCCACCCTCCAAAACCTGCGAGTAGCGCGGATTTGAATTTATGCCTCCAAGCTCGGTCACGTTTTTACCCGATGCCTTGAGAATGTTAATAACCTTGTCGTAAAGTCCGATTTTTTTGATAGCACCCTTTCCGTAGAGGAGAAGAATGTTTTTGCCGTAATTTTGAAGCTCGTCTTTTAAATTTGAAAGCGCCTCTTTTCCAAAATAAATCTTTGTGGGGTTATAATAGTTGAAATCGTAAATCATATTTTTCTCCTTGGTGGTAAGTTTTAGTTTTATATATCCTATTATACCATAAAAATAGGAATAATACAAAGAAAAATTGAATATAGAAAACGAACCGCCGGTAAAAGCGGTTCGTAACGAAAAGCTGTCAGTTCTCAGCGGAATCTTCAGAGTCCGCCTTTTTTATGTCGTTCTTTATGTCAAGAACAAAGAGCACAACGAAAGTAATCGCCTTTATTATGGCAATGGCAGTTCCGATTTTTGAAATTACTTCAATAGCATTACAATCTGCTTCAAAAAGAGATATGACGTTATAAATAAGCGTTCTCAGAATGTCAATTGCCGTGAATCCCGCCACAAGAAGAAGCACCTTTTTTGCAGAAGCTTTAACAGCTTTACACTCTGTGTTAAGATAAGTATAGCCTCCCGCGATAACGAAAGCAATGATGTTCAGATATCCGGTGAGCCATATAATGAGTTTTTGCCATTTTGCAGATAGGTTTTTCATAAAAATCTCCTTTCCAATTTCTCTGATAGTATTTTATCAGAAAAGATTGAAGGTGTCAATGCAAAAATGCGAAAGCGCAGAATTTGACAGCCCGAATTTATTTCAAATTTTTCTGTTTTAAAGGTAGTGTAACCCTCGTAGCAGTAGCTGTGCTCAATACCTTTATAAGCACTTATCTGTCGTTTATTTTTGTCTGTCACGGCAGCATCCCGCCCGAGGCGGTATTCGAACAGCGCTTTCAGCGCGTTGGCTTAAGTGAGAGTAACTACCCCTTAGGAGTTTTTATAGGTGTTCGTGCCTATCTGCGTGTTGGTGATTTTCTTGTAAAATAAGCGTAAAATCCACGAAATACGCAGATTTTACGCTTAGTAGGTTGTGTGTTTATTGGTGGTTTTTGTGGTGATATGTAGTGTGCGGGTGTACAATGGGTGTACGTTCAGATATTTCTTGTGTAGAAGGTCGCCCTACCGTTTCCGTGCTTTTCAATAACAGCGTTACGCACCATTTTTTTAAGTGAGCTTTCCACAGAGCTTGAGCTGATGGAAGGACACAAAGCAACAATATCCGCCTTTGTAAATTTGCCTATCCTTGTTGCAACGGCTTTTGCAACGATATCCATAGCGGAATCTTTATCACCGACAATCTCCATTCGCTCTTCAAAATCACGGTACGCGGAAATAATTGTGCCAAGCAAATACTTAACAAAAGGTGTGGGGTCATCGTTACCCTCGTGCCACCCTGTTTGCGACAACTCTAAGGCATCATAATAAAGATTTTTATTCTTTGCGATTTTTGATTCCAGGGAAATATATTTACCGACCATATATCCGCTACGGTACAAGAGAAGCGTGGTAAGCAGTCGGCTCATTCTTCCGTTTCCGTCGAGGAAAGGGTGAATGCAAAGGAAGTCGTGAATGAAAATTGGAATGAGTAAGAGCGGGTCAACCTCGCATTCCGCGATAGCGCGATTAAACTCTTCGCAAAGTTCCGATACCATATCTGGAGTTTCATACGGTGCAGGCGGGGTAAATAGGGTGAGCTGTTTTCCTTCACCATCAGTAGCGCTGATATAATTCTGCACGTTCTTGAATTTTCCGCCAACATCCTTTACAGAGTGGCTATACAAAATTTTGTGAAGCTGTAAAAGATAATTCGGGGTCAGAGGTATATATTCAAAACTTTCGTGTATCACGGCAAGCGCGTCGCGATAGCCTGCAATCTCTTGCTCATTACGGTTTTTAGGCGTTGTTTTCTCTGACACAAGTTGCTTCAGACGAGTATTTGTCGTGCGGATTCCCTCGATCTCGTTGGAACTTTCGGTGCTTTGTACCTTTGCGATTTCCACAAGTCTGTCAAGAGTTTCCGGCTTTTGCCTAAGATAAAGTGCCTGCTTACCCTTCATTTCGTGAATGATGGCAACGTACCCCATCATTTCGGAATCCCATTTCATATCTTTTAATACGGAGTAATTAAATTTTCTCATAAATCCTCCTATTACGTCCTGTTTTCTCGTAAATTATAACACATTTTATGAGATTAGTCAACGGTTTATGAGAAAAACTTGAATTTTCTCGTAAATATTATGCGGTTTTACGAGAAAATTATACGAAAATAGGAGTTTTCATAAGTGTTCGTGTCTATCTGCGTGTAGGTGATTTTCTTGCAAAATAAGCGTAAAATCCACTGAAAAGGCAGATTTTACGCTTAGTAGGTTGTGTGTTGGTGAGTATTTTTTATGGTGCTTAATATCGTGTGGGTGTACAAGGGTTGGACAGCAAAGTCAGTCTATCCGTAGCGCCATTGTAACACTAGTCACCAAAGAGTAGAACATTCTGGTAATACAGAAAATGGGTCAGTAGCTGATCACATGAAAATGTCCCTTGATGGGAGGCGGATTGCCGAGCCCATCTGCGTATACATTCATCCATCCCTGCACACGGGAGAGAAACTCTTTCTTTGCGTATTCCTGACTGTACCGTGTACTGTAAATAACAGGGCGGTAATATACATTTCCGCGAATGGTAAGTGCACCGGTCAATGTATTGATTCCAACGGAAATATTGTGTCCGGCAAAAAGTGGACTGTCACTGACCGTTTTGTCTACGGCATTCATAACTGCCTTTTTCCATTTGCCTAAGTTTGAATCAAAGAAAAGTCCCATAGCTACCTCCAAAATGTTTTGAGTATTTCAACAGTTATGACTGTCATAATAGCAACGACATTATAATACAATAGGCGAAAAAAGTCAATAGAAATACACAAAATTCAATAAGATAAGGAGAGGGGTCAAATTGCCATCACTCCGACAATTCAACTCTTCTCCGAAAGCTTCGTAAGTGGAATACTCACCTTGCGAGAATGAAAAAAGGCAGTCGAAATCGACTGCCCAATCATTATTTTAAATCTTCGGCTTTAAAGGTAGTATAGCCCTCGTAGTAGTAGCTGTGGTCAATTCCTTTCATAAAAACCTGTCTGTCGTTCACCTTATTTGTCAAAGCATTTTTTAAGAGGTGCTTGATTTCAATATCTTTGATAGGACTTCTTTCCATAGCAAGGAGATAATCCTCCTTATCCACAAGACTCCAGTCCACAACCATTCCAATTTCGCTTTTTAGTATATGGTCAAGCCAAATGCGAGTCGAACGACCGTTTCCCTCTCTAAAAGGGTGAGCTACGTTCATTTCAACATATTTTTCAACGATTTCATCGAACGTGCTCTGAGGCATCTTTTCGATATTTTCAAGCGCGGTATGGAGATACATAAGTGGAGCAAATCTAAAATTCCCCTTTGCTATATTCACCGTCCGTATCTGACCTGCAAAGTCGTATATGTCAGAAAAAAGGAAAGAGTGTATTTTAGAAAGAGCATCAAACGTTCCCGGGGTAAGAGAAGAAAGGAAATTGGTTTCGAAAAGTTCTATTGCGCGCGTTTTACTTATTCTTTCTTCTTCACGGGCAAGCTCCGCAGAATCGGTTATTCTTAATTTGTTTTCAAGCGCCATATTTTCTCCTTTCTCAAGTACATATATCTTTTAATATTATATCACAAATTATCATTCATTTCAAGTATATAATGATAAATAAATCGTTTGGGTGTACAAAGGGTGTACGTTCCCCTTACTTATACATTTTTCACTATTACCTACTACTTAAATTCCGTACGCCAATTCAAAGAAAAGTGAATAGATAAAATTCCGCAGGCAGGAATCAGCCTCGCCTGACGAGGTTTCCCGCAGTGAAACGGCGAGGCTGTAACCACGAACCTGTAACTACCCCTTAGGAGTGCTTTTCTACCGTAAAAGTGGCGTTAAAAATGCACATTTTCTTGATTTTTCTGCGTTTTACGCCCTAAAATGCGTCTATTTTAAGGCTTTTTGTTCGTTTCGTCAAGTAATTTTCGCTTCTAATACCAACTTTAATGCCAAAAACTATACCAAAACTATACCAATCTACATCACTAAAATTATGAAAAATCCAAGCCCGAATATTTAGTTAGATCAATAACATCTATTACTTCAGGAACAACATTTCTGATGCACATAGAGCCAAAAAGCTCTGTAATGTTTTTTGTCATAAAACTGTCATAGAAATAAGTATTGGAGAGTGCTACTTGTGCATCTTTTGGGCAACGTAAAAGTATAATGCATGGCGTTGAAATTGTTTGTAATTTGTTCTTAATATATTGCAACCGTTCAGAAGTAAAACTATCGGTATTATCGTAAAAATTATAAATACTTTCTCCGCCCCAAAATTGTGTGAATATTTTATCGCAAGCTTTGTCTACGGCTAAATCTAAATTTCCAAAAGAAACATATATTGAGGAATCTGCTTGTGTTTCATGCAATCCGTTTACGTGATTCAACAATTCTTCTTTTATGTCATCGCACAATTTGGGCAAACACATTATCTTGTTTCGTAAGAGCTCTTTGCCGCCTCTTGCCATTCCATTAGATTTTATTTCAGAAATTTCAAGATCGGTTAATCGAGTACAGTGGTATGCTATAAATGAAAAATTGTTTTGGTATAAATATGTATAAAACAAATCTTCGTCATATACATTATTGCGTTTCATATCCAAAATAAAATTGGGATATGTTTCTTCAATGTTTGCAACGATGTCACAATTGTTTATATGGTCTTTGATTTTAAATTTCATATACCTCACCTTTTGGAATTTCGGTAGCAAATTGGACAACCAGTACCTTTATTTCTATTGTTAATTGTTGCTTGCCACTCATGACCATTTTCGCATTTCCACCATACAAGTTTGCTTGAATTAGGAGTTACTTTATCGGGAGTTATTTCATTCTTCGCATAGTCCCATTCTTTACATAGCTCTGGATTTGATAGTAAAAAATTGTGATTTTCAGAGGCTACTCTTCCGCTACAAATAGGACAACCTCGCCCTTTTTTTCTATTTAATAAATTTGAACTATAACTGTGACCTTTTTCACAAATAAACCAATATTTTTTAACTATACTTCCTGCTGTTACTTCTGTGGGTAAAACTCCATTATTTTTTGTGTAGTCCCACTCTTTTGCAATATGAGGGTGCGTTGTTGCCAAATCATTATATCCAGGTAATATTTTTTTATGAACACAATATGGACAGTTTGTATTTCTTAACGTGCGACTTTTTATTTGTGTAGAATAAGAATGTCCTTTAGGGCACAACCACCAAACTTCTATATCTCCTCCTGGAAAAATTTCTGAAGCCTTAAAATGGTTTTTTGATTTATCAAACTCATTTAATAAATTTTCTTTATTGTTTTTCTTACACCATGTCTCGAAATCATTTACTCCAGTTATAACTTTATTGCCACTACAATAAGGGCAATTAGTATGATTCATACTTCTAGATATAATCGTAGCTTGCCACTCATGACCGTGTTTGCACTTCCACCAAACTTTTTTATGAGAATGCGCCACAATTTCATCGGGCTTCAGATTGTTGTTTTTTTCATAATTCCATTCTTTCACAAGCAACGGATAACAAGTTGCAAGGTCATTATATCCTTTGAGTAGTTGTCGCCCACTACAGATAGGACACCCTTTTCCTTCCGTTCTATCTGATATTACAGCTTGCCATTCATGACCGTGTTGACATTTCCACCAAACCTTAAAGCTACTTTTAGGAGCGAATTGATATGGTGTTAACTTTCCGTTTTTTTGAACATTCCATTCTTTTGATAATTCGGGGTATTTTTTACCAACCGAATTTTCTATTTCTAAGGATTTGTATAATTTTAAAATTTCTACATGGTCACGTCTTATATCTATATTTACTTCATTTCTTAAATTAAATTTCTCATTAATAAAATCAATTACAGACTTTATAACATTATTGAAATTTGAATAATTGGATTTAGGTATATAATAAAAAGTATTATTAATAGCATCAAAATACTCACATTCTGCTTCTTTTATCCTTATTAAAAAAATACCCAAATCCTTTATCTTGTTGTTTTTTTGTTCATCTAAAATTATTTTTCTTGCTCTATTATGGTAATAAATTCCGTCATACTCTATTGCCAAATTTAATGATTTTATATAAATATCAATTTCTGAGCCTTGAATCTTTACCCTACTTTCAGGTTCAAATATTTTGCTAAAATAAAAATATAAAGCTTTTTCTGGAAATGATGTTTGAATTTCTGAAGCACATATTGGACACCCAGTTCCTTTGTGTCTATAGTTTATACGGGCTTTCCATTCATGACCCTTTGAACACTTCCACCAAACTTTTAAAGCTATGCTCGACATTATTTTTGACGGATTAACATTAATGTTTTTTTCAAAATCCCATTCCTCCATTAATTCAGGATGAATTGTCTTGAAATCATTTTCGCCTTCTATTACACGCTTTCCAGAGCAATATGGGCAATTTGTTTTTTGCCTATTAACAATTGCTGTTTGCCATTCATGACCTTTTGAGCATTTCCACCAAACTTTCTTGTTGCTATTAGGCACTACATCATAAGGCTTTAAATCGCCATTTTTTTCATAATTCCATTCTTTTGCCAATGTTGGATTAATCGTTGTTAAATCATTATAACCTATTAAAACTCTTTGATTAGAACAATAAGGACATCCATTTCCATTTTTCCTATTAGCAATGGTTGCTTGCCATTCGTGTCCTTTGCTACATTTCCACCAAACTTTTTTACCACTACCACAAGTTAACATTTTAGGGTCTAAACCTAAATCATTATTCTTTTCCCAATTCCATTCAGCCATTAAAGTAGGGTTATCTATTAAATACTTTTTTTCTTTTTTCTCGGACATGTTGACCACCTTGATTAGAACTTTAATATATTATAACACATAATAATGATTTTTTCAATTCTTTGTAAAGTGCAGAAAAAAATAAAAACAACCCAAATCAAACACGTTTAAATGTTCGATTTAGGTTGAATTTGGCCTCCCCGGCGAGAATCGAACTCACAACAGAAACTTAGGAGGTTCCCGTTATATCCATTTAACTACAGGGAGATTTTTTGCGTTTTTAAAGTTATTTTACGACACGAAATATACCAATTTTATACCACAATACTGCACGTTTTGAACGAAAAACACAATATATTGTGGCGCGTTGGCTTCAGTGAGAGGGATATAAAAATAAGGTCTGCCGCAAGGGCAGGGGCAGGAATCGGCTAGCGTGCGGAGAGTATGCGGAGAGCCGTAGGTTTTAGTGCGGAGTTAGAGGTATTCCCACGCACAACGCCGGATACCGCCCGAGGCGGTATGCGAACAGCGCCTATGGCGCGTTGGCTTCCGTGAGAGTGATATAAAAATAAGGTCTACCGCAAGGGCAGACCTTATTTTTATGGCACCCGCAACAGGAATCGAACCTGTAACTACCCCTTAGGAGGGGGCTATTATATCCATTTAACTATGCAGGCGGATTTTGCTTTTACATTTTAACATAGTTTTACGTAAAAGTCAAGGATTTTTAGAGAGGGCGCGAAAAAGATTTTCGCGCCTTTTATATGTTGGTTTTTTTTCTGTATTCGCGTGGGGAGACACCGTATTTTTCCTTGAATCTGCGAGAGAAGTAAAATTGGTCGCAAAATCCGAAGCTTTCGCTTATTTCAAGGATTGATGCATCTGTCGAAAGAAGCGCGCGCTCGGCACGGAACATTATCATTTTGTCGATATATTCGCAAACGCTCATTCCGGTTTCGCGTCTGAAACGGCGGGTGAGAGTGCTTGGGGCGAAGCCGACTGCTTTTGAAATCTCGGGGATATCAAGCGAGATTGAAAGATTTTTGTCTATATAGTCTATCGCATTTTTGATTTCAGCGGAATATTCGTTTTTCACAAGCTCTATCTTGTTTACGGCAAGCATATCGCAAAGTGTTTTGCGGAGCTCGCTTTCCATTACGAAGGAATCTATAAAGCTTTCGGACAGCGCGAGCCTTGACAGCTCCTCGTTCGTATAAATGCTGTTTATTTTCACTGATACGGGAGAGGGAATTATACCGAGCAGGTCGATTTTATCAAACGCGCAAAGCTGCATATGAAAATAAGCGTGCTTCATTTTTTTATCGCAGCCAAAGCGGTATGAAAGTCCGGAAGGAATCAGATAGGCGTTTCCTGCGCGAAAGCAGAATTTTTCTCCGCTGTCGGTTGTTATATAAAATTCACCGTCAAGCACAAAATAAAACCTCGAATACGGGCTGTTAAGAACCTCACCGCCCCAGTTGGATTCGAGCTCACCGTAGCCTGCGGTAAGAAGGTTAAGCTTCAGCTTTCTTGCATTGTGCGAAAATGCTTCGTTCAATTTAATAATCATATCCAAAACTCCATATTTTTGCTTCAAAAACACCTTGAAGATGCACGGCTTCTACATATATAATATAATAAACGAAACAAAATTTCAATAGCGAAAGGAAAAAATATAAAAATGAAGCTTCGTGACACATTTTGGCTCTGGGGACATCCCGAAAGATGCTTTAACAATAATTACGGAGGCTGCGGCAATTTTGCGGAATCCAGAATGACGCCTACCGAATGCTGCTTTTATCTCGGTATAAGCAAAACCTTTATGGTTCCGATGTCGCTTACCATTAACCGCCGTCAGTATAACAAATCCTTTAAAGCGCTTTCTGCTGTAGGCTGGGAATGCTTCGGAGCAGATAAAAAGCCCGAGAAGGTTGAGCAGATAATTGAGGAGGCAAAGGAATTTCCAAATATCACCACTGCGGTATTTGACGATTTCATTCAGCAGAATGATATGCGCCTTAAGGACGGAGAGCCGCCTATTGCCCTTGACGACCTGAAAAGAGTTCGTGACCGCCTTCACAGTAACGAGGTGCGCCCCTTTGATATGTGGATGGTTCTTTATACCAAGGAATTCGGACTTGACGAAGCCAAGGATATTGAGTTCAAGAAATACTGCGACCTTTTTGACGGTATAATAATGTGGACATGGGAAGAAAAGGACGTCAAGCTCATTCCCGAAAAGTACGAGCATTTCAAGAAGCTCACCCCCGACATTCGCAGAATGTTCGGCTGCTATCTCTGGAACTTCGGAGAGCAGAAGCAGGCAACGCCCGAGGCTGTGATCTGGCAGCTTGACTTCTACCGCGAAAAGATAATGGCAGGCGAGGCTGAGGGCGTAGTCTTCCATACTAACACGATGGCAGACCTCGACTATCCGGCATACGATGCCGCTGTGAAATGGATGGAAGAGCACGGAGATGAGGAAGTAAGTTGGCTCTGATTTGCCGTTTTTTATAAACAATTATTGACAAAAAGCGCGTTTTAATAAAAATTAACGCAAGTCCGCCCTAAAAAGCGGACTTTTCTTGTTGACATAAATAGTTCAAAATGTTATAATGTAACAAAAGAAATCTAAGGCGGTGATTAATGTGTCACTAAGGACCGATGCAAAGTATATTTACGAAAGTGCGATAGAGGCATCAATGCCGGACAGCGCGGTCAGAGCAGCACTTAAAAATTTTGAGTTTTCGGGCGGAAGACTTATCGTAATATCAATCGGCAAGGCAGCCTGGCAGATGGCAAACGCTGCTTTCTGTGAGCTTGGCGATAAGATAGACGGCGGAGCGGTAATAACCAAATACGGCCACGCGAGAGGCAGAATAGGAAATCTTGAAATATACGAGGCAGCTCATCCCATTCCCGACCAAAATGGAATTGACGCGACAAAAAGAGCGCTTGAAATAACCGGCGGACTTTCAGAGCGCGACACGGTTCTTTTTCTCGTGTCGGGCGGAGGCTCCGCGCTCTTTGAGTACGTTGATTTTTCTCTTTCCGACCTGTCGTCACTCACAAAGGAAATGCTTGCCTCGGGGGCTTCTATAGAAGAAATGAATACGGTACGCAAGCATCTCTCCTCTGTCAAGGGCGGTAGGTTTGCCGAGCATGTTTTTCCCGCAAAGGTTTTTGGTATAGTTCTTTCGGATATTATTTCTTCAAGGCTTGATATGATAGCCTCAGGGCCTACCGTTCCCGATAGCTCCACTTGCGAAGAGGCGGCTTTGATAGTGAAAAAGTATTCACTCACCCTTACCGAAAAGCAAAAGGAGCTTCTCAAAAGAGAAACGCCGAAAGCGATTTCCAACGCAACTCACACAGTCTCGGGCAGTGTAAGCGAGCTTTGCGCGAGCGCTGCAAGAGCAGCGAAGTCTTTGGGATACGATGCTTATATTATGACGGATTCAATGGATACCGAGGCAAGAGGAGCAGGTGAGCTTATAGGTTCTGTTGCGGCAAAGCTCAGCCGAGAGAGAAGAGCTCCGCTTTGTCTTATTTTCGGTGGAGAAACAGTCGTGCATCTTAAGGGTAACGGCATAGGCGGAAGAAATCAGGAACTCGCGTTATCTGCGGCAAAGTACGTAAGCGGAATTGATAACGTTGCCGTATTTTCCGTAGGCTCTGACGGAACTGACGGTCCTACTGACGCTGCAGGCGGATACGTTGACGGTAATACCTACGCCGCTATTCCTGATTATGAAAAGCTTCTTGATAACAACGATTCGTATAGCGCGCTGAAGATGTCTGACGGTCTTATCTTTACAGGGCCTACAGGCACTAATGTTAACGATTTTGCGGCAATTCTTATAAAATAACCTCAAAAAACTGATGGATATGTTTGTTTTATACCATAAAGGAGCGAAAGGCGACTGACTCAAACGAGCTAGCCGCCTTCTTTTTTGAAACTTTCATACTGGAGTTAAGCGAGAATTTTATTGATGACTTCGTTGCGATTTGATGAGTTTTAAATTTAGAATCAAAGCTTTATAATTTTTGCGGAGTTATCTGCGCTTATTCTCATTTTTTCTATTAGTTTTAGTGTTTTCGCGGCACTTGTGGCAGGGTTCTTTTCATTTTTAATTTCTCCCGAAATAATCCTGCAAAAGTAACAAAGCTCGGCATAGTACGCATTCGTTTTTTCGATGGGCACCGCATAGCTCTTGCTATTATTTTTTGGATAAACAGTCAGCACGGAGTTTTCATAATTCACGGTTGCGCTCTCAAAGCTTATACGAGCGCTCGCCTTAAACGGCATTCCGTTAAGTGTCCAGTCGCCTATAGCGGTGATTTGTGTATCTCCGTAAAACAGAGAGGTATGCACTGAGTCATGAATACATATACTGCTCTTCGCATAGCAGCTTACGGCGTCGGGATCACCGAAGAGATAACGGATAATATCTATATCGTGAATGTGTAGATCTGTTATGCAGCCACCGGAGCGTTCGGGAGTCATAAACCAGTTTTCCCATCCCCAGCCTGGCGGCGCACTAAGTCTTTCGAAGTATCCGTTAAGCACTTTTCCGAATCGCCCGTCGTCTATAACCTTTTTTATATAATCAAACTCCGGGTAAAAGCGTACGCATTGACCGATCATCAGCTGCTTGCCGCTTTCCTTTGCGGCATCGAGCATTTTTTCACAGTCATCGCTTGTCAATGACATCGGCTTTTCACACATAACGTGATATCCGAGTCTGAGTAGCTTTGTTGAGATTTCGCTATGTAAAAATGAGGGAACGCACACGTCAAAGAAATCAACCTTTTCTTTTTTGAGAAGCTCTTCGATATCGGTGTAGAAATTTATATTTTCCTCGAAATCCGTACTTTCGGTGTCGAGATTTATGGTAAGCTTTTTACCGAAAGCCTCGGGATTTATGTCGCAAGCGCAAACGAGTTCTGCCATTCCTTCTTTTTTTAAGCGCGCAAACCCCTCTCTGTGTGCTACGGCAATTCCGCCAAAGCCGATTAAACCTGCTCGTAACATAATTTTCTCCTTATTTTCTGAGTATACCTTTAAGATATTCCACGGTTTCTTTTATATCCTTAATCTGTTGCTCACCGTTTATCTCGCGCTCGATAACGTAATTTCCTGTGTATCCGACCGCGCGCAGTCTTCTTATAACCTCGGGGATATTCGCCATGCCTTCACCGACCTTCACCTCTCTGCCAAGTTCTTTTCCGGAGGTGGGGTAGAAGCCGTCTTTTATGTGAGTATCCATAACGTATTTGCCGAACACGGTTATTGCATCCGCGGAATTACCCTTGCCGTATAGGATGAGGTTTGCCGTATCCATATTGATTCCGACGCAGTCTTCCCCCAGTTCCTCAATTACGCGAAGAAGAGCTACAGGTGTTTCCTGTCCGGTCTCAAAGAGAAAGCAAAGTCCTTTTTTCTTGCATTCTCTTACAATATATCTCAAAACCGCAACTACAGGATAATAGTTCGGATCGCTTATATTTTCGGGAAGAAATCCTATGTGTGTTGCAATACGGGAAACACCCAGCTTAACTGCAAAATCAGCACCGCGAAGTATTTCCTCTGTACGTCTCATGCGGTATGCTTCGGGAACTATACCGAGTACCATGGGACCACCGGTGAAATTCCACTCGGTAGGTCCTGACCAGCCTACCCATAGAGTAGAGATTTCAATTCCGTATTTTTCCTTAGCTTCGATTATTTTTTCAGCTACCCCGTCTGTAAAAAGAGAAGTGTCCCAGATAGTAATCTGGCAGCATTCGCAGCCAATATCTCTGACCTTTTTCATTTCGTCAAAAATATCGGTATCATTCCTCATAACAATCAGTACGCCAATTTTGTTCATTCAAACCTCCAAATTAACACAAAATTTAAATATAAACTTGACATTTTCATTATAATATGTGATAATATCCATGTCAAGAACAAATTCTTGCGATTTATGACACTATTTTGTGAAAGGAGAAAAAGGTGAGCTTTTACGAGAGTCATAACCTTGAGGACAGCGATCTTCCTTTTATATATAACGAAGCTTTAATTCCGCCTAACTGTCCGGAATTCGGAGCATCAAACTGGCATGAAAACATAGAGATTTTATATATAGTAGACGGAAGCGGAACCGTTTCAAATAACGGAGAAGCCCTTCAGGTTAAGCGCGGTGACATAGTAGCAATCAATTCTAATCATCTGCACAGTCTGTCAACGGATAGCGGAATGTTACACAGATTTTTGATAATTGACAGTAGTTTTTGCCTTGTAAATGGAATTGACATCTCTTCTGTTTTCTTTGACGCAGAGATTAGAAATTCGGAAATACGTGAGCTTATGGAAGAACTTCATATGCTCTATTTTGATAAAAAATTTCCCTATAGAATAGCATCTATCCGAAGTATTATACTCAGAATTCTGGTGTTGCTCTGCACCGAGCACAGTACCGCAAAAAAGGCACTCGAGCAACCCGAGCGCACACTCTCCTACGTCAAGGCAGCGATAGATTATATCAGAGCATCTTACGAGAAAAATTTTTCACTTGAAGACGTTGCAAACTACGTAGGTGTAAACAAATGTTATCTTTCTCGCGAATTTCATAGGTATACAGGCTATTCTTTTGTTTCCTACGTAAATCGTACAAGATGTAAAATTGCACAGCAATTACTAAGAAAGGAAGGTGTGCAAATATCCCACGTTGCTCGTAAATGTGGATTTGAAAACCGTTCTTATTTTGCACGCTGTTTTCAGAAATACACAGGAATAATTCCGAGCGAATATAGGAAGTCAATGTTAAAATAATTTTGGCAGGGTGTACATTACAATTTGCACCCCTGCCATTTGTTTTTTATTCGCTTATTTCTAAAAGCCTTTGTCTTTTTATGTTGTCGTATTTTTTCAAAGCCAATCTTCTTTTTGCCTTTTTTGCATATTTCTCCAGGAAAAGAATCCGTACATATCGTTAAATAAGAACATAACGAAGCAAGCCACCATAGGAAGATACGAAATACTTTCTAGCGATGCCAGTGCCCACAGAATTATCAATACTATATCATTTAAGGAATATACCAGCGCGAAATACGGACTTCTCATAAACGTCAGAAAAGAAGCAATAAAGCTTGTGGTTATTGATACGGTGCTCCATATGAGGTTGGGAGTTGATAGCGCGTAAAGAGCAAAATAAAAAAGTGCGGTTACCGGAATAGCGCATATTAGCATATAAACAGCGATTTTAGACGTCATTTTGCTTGCTCTGACTTCACCAGTATCACCGTAAGGATTTCTTATCCAGCTTATAGTTGAGGCAATAGCCGCAGGCAACGTCATTCCGAGATAGGTAATAGCCTCTCCCCAATACCCGAATATTACCGATATTATTCCGTAAAGCAGAGAGAAGGCGATGGATAGAATTTGCCCCATAACGTTTCCTCTCGCGTTGTAAATAAGCGCGGTTACGCCTACCAGAGAAGCAAGAAGAGAGAGCCAGTCCTTTTCTGAGGGAATTACGAAGGATAAAAAAACAGTAAGAAGTGATATGCCCCAAAGCAAAAGCTCAAATTTAGTGAAGAGCTTAAAGGGATTGATTTTGAATTTCATTTTTTTCCTTTCAAAAAGAAAACAGGGGCAGACGGAAGCGCCTGCTAAGACCTAACGGCACTTCCATCTACCCGGTGGCAGTTTTTTGATTTTATTACTTTCTGTTGAGGATAAGCTTAGTAAGCTCAACGGGCTCAACGATTTTGCCGTCCTTGTAAACTCTCATATTGCCCGAAGCAATCTCGTCAATGAGGATAACCTCTCCGTCATTGTAGCCGAACTCAAACTTGATGTCCCAAAGGTCAAGTCCGATCGTTTTAAGGTCGTCAGCAACGATCTTGGTAATCTTGAGCGTCTGCTCCTTCATAGACTGGAACATATCGAGGCTCATAACTCCGAGAGCGTCAAGACCTTCAGCGGTAACGAGGGGATCGCCCTTTTCGTCATTTTTGAAGGTGCACTCAACGTATCCGCCCTCAAGAACGGTGCCGTCAGCAATGTACTCACCGTATCTGCGGATAAAGCTGCCGGTAGCAACGAGGCGACATATAACCTCAAGTCCGTGACCGAATACCTTGCCGGGAAGAACCTCCATAGTAGCCTCGTCAATGTTCGCGCTTACGTAATGAGTTTTAATTCCTGCTTTTTTAAGAAGCTCGAAGTAGTAAACGGATGTCTGAAGATTTGCCTTTCCTATTCCTTCGATGGTAAGACCTACAGTGTTTTCACCGGGATCAAAAACTCCGTCCTTGCCGGTGCAATCGTCCTTGAACTTAAGAAGCACGTTGCCGTTGTCGAGCTTGTAAACGTCTTTTGTTTTACCTGTGTAAATCTTTTTCATATATTCCTCCAGCCATAATGGCAATAAATTACTTCGTTAACTAACATTTTAACACAAAAACATCCGTTTGTACATACTTTTTTGCAAAAAAAACGAAATTTTTTTGTTTTTTCAAAAAACGGCTTTTAAAATGCAAAAAAAATGTTGATTATGACGTATTTACGGACTTGACTTTTTATTATATAATATGTTAAAATATATACGTTTAAAAGCAGGGTTTTTGTAACTGACGGAGCTGGCGGACTACCGCGTGGGAGCAAAAATCAATAAAGCCGACCGTCTGGGCAGTTCTTACCTTGTGGGGTGAACTGCCCTTTTTATATTGTAAATTAAATTTCGGAGGGATATATTTTATGAAAAAAGTTGCTGTTATAATGGGTAGCGACAGCGATCTTCCAATCGTTGAAAAAGGAATTAACGTTCTCCGCGATTACGGAATACCTTTTGAGGTTCACGTTTTTTCTGCTCACAGAACACCCGCTGAAGCGGCAGAGTTTGTTTCCGGTGCAAAGGCAAACGGATTCGGAGTAATAATTGCAGCTGCCGGAATGGCGGCGCATCTTGCCGGTGCAGTTGCTGCAAATACGCATCTTCCCGTAATCGGTATTCCGATTTCCTCGAAGAATATAGGCGGAATGGACGCGCTCCTTTCTACAGTTCAGATGCCTTCGGGAATTCCCGTTGCAACCGTAGCTATAGACGGCGCGGCAAATGCAGCGCATCTTGCGGCCCAGATTCTCGCGCTCTCTGATTCTGAGCTTTATGAAAAGCTCGTAGCAGTCAGAGCTGCCGCAAAAGAAAAGGTGATAGAGAAAAACCGCACCGTTGAGGAAAAGTATAACGCATAAGGTGAGGTAAAACAATGAGTGTATTCGGTATAATAGGAGATGAAAGAACCAACGTTGCATCGAGCGTATATTACGGTCTCTACGCTCTTCAGCACAGAGGTCAGGAGTCTGCCGGAATCGTTGTAAACGATGACGGTCTATTTAATCTTCATAAAAATTCCGGTCTTGTGAACGAGGTTTTTTCAAAGCAGACCTTGGAATCACTGGGACTTGGCACTATGGCAATCGGCCACGTGCGTTACGGCACTCTCGGAACTAAGAAAAAGGAAAACGCCGAGCCCATCGTTATAAATCATATGAAGGGTAGGCTTGCAATAGCCACAAACGGCAGACTTGTAAATGCTGCGCAGTTTAAATACGAGCTTGAAATGCAGGGTATGATATTCCATACTACCTCTGATGCGGAAATCGTTTCCTACGTAGTAACGAAGGAGCGTCTTTCTTCCGCTTCTATCGAGGAGGCGGTTACGAAAGCGATGAATAAGCTCAAGGGCGGCTACTGTATGCTCCTTATGTCTCCGAGAAAGCTTATAGCAGCGAGAGACCCCAACGGCTTACACCCTCTCTGCTACGGCAAGAGAGAAAATGGGCAGTACGTTGTTGCAAGCGAAACCTGTGCGCTCGATTCTGTCGGTGCAACCTTTATAAGAGAAATTCTTCCGGGAGAAATCGTTGTCTTCTCGGCAGACGGAATCAAGTCGATAAAAGAGCACTGTAACAAAAAGCCGGAGGCTCTTTGCGTTTTCGAATACGTATATACCGCGCGTCCGGATTCAAGCATATGCGGCTGCTCCGTTCACGAGGCAAGAAAGAGAGCCGGTGCGCTTCTTTCTCAGGCTCATCCTGTAGAGGCTGACGTTGTTGTGGGTGTTCCGGATTCGGGACTTGACGCAGCTCTCGGCTATGCCGAGGCATCGGGTATTCCTTATGGAATAGGACTTATCAAAAATAAATACATTGGCAGAACCTTTATTGCGCCGGGTCAGAGCGCAAGAGAGGACCTTGTAAGAATAAAGCTGAATCCTATATCCTCAACAGTTAAGGGCAAGAGGGTTGTACTTGTTGACGACTCTATAGTAAGAGGAACTACGAGCGCGAGAATAGTAAGGCTTCTGCGTTCGGCAGGCGCAACAGAGGTTCATCTGCGCTCCTCCGCTCCCGCGTTTTTGAATCCCTGCTATTACGGCACGGATATTGATTCCAAGGATGCTCTTA
This sequence comes from Eubacteriales bacterium, assembly GCA_045594785.1. Lineage (GTDB taxonomy): Bacteria > Bacillota > Clostridia > Oscillospirales > CAG-272 > UBA1740. The sequence continues at coordinate 14,879 of JAZNZE010000003.1, read as the reverse complement.
TAGCGAATAATCACACGGTTGAAGAGATAACCAGAATAGTGGGTGCGGATTCACTTGCATACCTCAGGCTTGAGGACGTAACCAAGCTTGGCGAAAGCGGAAGCTGCTCGGGATACTGTACCGCCTGCTTTGACGGCAAATATCCTACCGAGCCTCCCTCGACCTACAAATCCAAATACGATAGTAAAATTTCCGAAAATAAAAAACACGAAAGCGAGAATTGAAAGGTGAAAAATTCAAAATCTGAAAGCTACGCTGCGGCGGGCGTTGACATCACGGCGGGATATAAGGCCGTAGAGCTTATGAAGGCGCACATAAAGCGCACAAAAAACGAAGGCTGTCTTGATGACGTTGGAGGCTTTGGAGGCTGTTTCGGTCTTCCTGTCGCAGGAATGGAGGAGCCCGTTCTTGTCTCCGGTACTGACGGCTGCGGCACAAAGGTAAAGCTTGCTATTCTTATGGATAAGCACGATACCATAGGTATTGATGCTGTTGCAATGTGCGTTAACGACATCATATGCTGCGGTGCAAAACCGCTCTTCTTCCTCGATTATATCGCTTGCGGAAAGAATGTTCCGGAAAAAATTGCCGATATTGTCGGCGGTGTTGCCGAGGGCTGCGTTCAGTCCGGAGCTGCACTTATAGGCGGTGAAACCGCGGAGCATCCCGGTCTTATGCCTGCCGAGGATTACGACCTTGCAGGCTTTGCTGTCGGCATAGTTGATAAGAAGAAAATTCTCGATAACTCCAAAATGCGCGCGGGGGACGTCATTATTGCGCTTCCCTCAACAGGTATTCATTCCAACGGATTTTCGCTCGTCCGTAAGGTGTTTAAAATAGACGAGAATCCCGCTGAGCTTTACGAGGCTTGCGAGGAGCTTGGCGGAAAGAGCATTGCCGAGACACTTCTCACTCCTACGAGAATTTACGTTAAGTCTGTTCTTGCGCTTCTTGAAAAGGTTTCCGTCAAGGGAATTTCTCATATTACCGGCGGAGGATTTTATGAAAACATTCCGAGAAGCATTCCCAACGGTCTTACCGCGAAAATAAAGAAAAGTGACGTTCGCGTGCTTCCTATTTTCAAGCTTATCGAGAAGGTTGGAAACATACCCGAAAGAGATATGTTCAATACCTTTAATATGGGCGTAGGTATGAGCGTTGTAGTTGATAAGAATGATGCTGATACGGCTATTGAAATACTTAAGGCTCACGGAGAGGACGCATACCTTCTCGGTGAGATAATTGAAAGTGACGAGGGTGTTGTTTTATGCTGAGAAAGGCAAAAATATGCGTTCTCGTTTCGGGCGGCGGCACAAATCTGGGTGCGCTTATAGCGGCAGAGCGTGACGGAATAATCAGCAGCGGAAAGATTTCTCTGGTTATTTCAAATAAGCCCGATGCGTATGCTCTTACGAGAGCGGAAAACGCAGGAATTCCTACTGCCGTGTTTGAAAAAAAGGCATATCCCACAGCGGCTGATTTTGAAGCCGATGTAATGAAAAAAATTGATTCGGAGGGAATAGATATCATAGTGCTTGCGGGCTTTATGTGTATCCTTTCGGAGAAATTCACAACTCATTATAAGGACAGAATAATAAACGTTCATCCCTCGCTTATTCCCTCGTTTTGCGGGGCAGGCTTCTATGGACTTAAGGTTCACGAGGCAGCCTTGGCGTACGGAGTGAAGGTAAGCGGTGCAACCGTTCATTTTGTAAATGAAATACCCGATGGCGGAAAAATAATAATGCAGAAGGCGGTTGAGGTAAAAGAGGGGGATACCCCCGAAATTCTCCAGAAGAGAATAATGGAAGAAGCCGAGTGGAAGATTCTTCCCCTATCCTGCGAGAAGGTTTGCAGAGAATTAACAGAACCAGAGGAAAAGAAAAATGGCTAATATTTACGATTCATACGCTCCCGAAGCGCTCCTCGCCCCCAATACTTATCCCGGAAGAGGAATAATAATAGGAAAGAGTGCTGACGGCAAGTGCGCGGTTACGGCATACTTTATAATGGGAAGAAGTGAAAATTCCCGCAACAGAATATTTACCGAAAAGGACGGTGCAATTTACACTGAGCCTCACGATTATTCAAAGGTATCCGACCCATCGCTTATAATATACTCAGCAATCAGAAAGATAGGAAATAAGCTTATCGTAACAAACGGCGACCAGACTGATACGATTTACGATTTTATCGCTCGCGGAGAGGATATGAGAGCAGCTCTCAGAACCCGTGATTTTGAGCCCGATGCTCCCAACTTTACTCCTCGTATCAGCGGTGTAATGACCTTTTCAAATGGGGATTTCACTTACGAAATGAGCATTTTGAAGAGCGCCGATGCAGAGGGAAGCGCAACGAACAGATATTTCTACGAATATAACTCCATAGCGGGTCTCGGTCATTTTATCCACACCTACGTGTGTGACGGAAATCCCATTCCCACCTTCCAGGGTGAGCCTGAAAGAGTAACCGTTTCTTCGGATATAGACGAGTACACCAACGCTATCTGGAACAGTCTTAACGAGAATAATAAAATATCCCTTTACGTTCGTTACGTAAATCTCGAAAACGGTAAAGAAGAAGCAAGACTTATCAATAAAAATAAATAATAGGAGCAGGCAAATGAAAGAATTTGAACTTAAATACGGCTGTAACCCCAACCAGAAGCCCTCTAAAATATATATGGCAGACGGAAGCGAGCTTCCTATAGAAATACTTTCGGGAAGACCCGGTTACATAAATTTTCTTGACGCATTCAACTCGTGGCAGCTTGTAAAGGAGCTTAAGGAAGCAACAGGGCTTCCCTCGGCGACCTCCTTCAAGCACGTAAGCCCCACCTCAGCAGCAGTTGGCGTAAAGCTTTCGGACAGTCTTAAGAAGGCGTGCTTCGTTGACGATATTGAAGGACTTGACGAGTCTCCTCTCGCTTGCGCTTATGCAAGAGCAAGAGGAACGGACCGTATGTCTTCGTTCGGTGACTGGATAGCGCTTTCGGACGTTTGTGACCTTACCACCGCAATGATAATCAAAAGAGAGATTTCTGACGGTATTATAGCTCCCGGATATACTGACGAGGCACTTGAAATTCTCAAGACCAAGAAAAAGGGAAATTATAATATCGTTAAAATAGACCCGAGCTACGTTCCTGCTCCTATAGAGCATAAGGATGTTTTCGGTATCACCTTTGAGCAAGGAAGAAATAATTTCAAAATTGACGCAGAGCTTCTCAAAAACATCGTTACTGCAAACAAAACTTTACCTGAAGAGGCGGTTCGCGACCTTATAATCTCACTCATCACGCTTAAATATACTCAGTCTAACTCGGTGTGCTATGCATATCAGGGACAGGCTATCGGCGTTGGTGCGGGTCAGCAGTCGAGAATTCACTGTACGCGTCTTGCGGGAACTAAGGCAGATACCTGGCATCTGCGCCAGCACGAAAAGGTGCTTAACCTTCCTTTCCTTCCCACAATCTCACGCCCTGACAGAGATAACGTTATAGACGGCTACATCAATAAGAACGAGGAGGACGTTTGCGCTGAGGGTAACTGGCAGAAATACTTCACTACCCGTCCGGAGCCTCTCACAGACAAGGAAGCTCGCGAGTATCTTGATTCTATCACCGGTGTTTCGGTTGGCTCGGATGCCTTCTTCCCCTTCGGTGACAATATCGAGAGAGCAAAGCGCAGCGGTGTTTCCTATATAGCAGAGCCGGGCGGCTCTATCCGTGACGACCTCGTTATTGAAACCTGTGACAGATACGGAATGGTAATGGCATTCACCGGAATGCGTCTGTTCCATCATTAATAGGCGGTGCGGATATGAAAATAATGGTTGTTGGCGGTGGCGGCAGAGAGCACGCTATCATCAAAAAGATAAAAGAAAACAAATCGGTTGAGCAAATTTTTGCTCTTCCCGGCAACGGCGGAATGGCGAAGGATGCAACGCTCGTTCCGATAGGAGCAAAGGAAATAGATAAAATAGTAGCCTTTGCAAAGGAAAACAAAATCGACTATGCCGTAGTTGCTCCCGATGACCCTCTTGTTCTCGGATGCGTTGATGCTCTTGAAGCGGTCGGCATTTCTTGCTTCGGCCCCAGAGCAAACGCTGCTATTATCGAGGGAAGTAAGGTTTTCTCAAAGAACCTTATGAAAAAATATTCGATTCCTACGGCAGAATACGAGGTTTTTGAGGCTGCAGAGGCTGCCCTTGAATACGTAAAGACCTGCAAGATTCCTACGGTTGTTAAGGCTGACGGACTTGCGCTCGGCAAGGGTGTCGTTATAGCTATGACCAGAGAAGAGGCTGAGGATGCGGTCAAATCCATAATGCAGGACAAGAAATTCGGCGCAAGCGGAAATAAAATCGTTATTGAAGAGTTTCTTACCGGTCCTGAGGTCTCCGTGCTTGCATTTACTGACGGCAAGGTTGTTAAGCCTATGGTTTCTTCAATGGACCATAAGCGCGCCCTTGACTTTGACGAGGGTCTTAATACGGGAGGTATGGGAACGGTAGCTCCCAATCCTTACTATACTGCCGATATCGCGGCTGAATGTATGGAAAAAATCTTTCTTCCTACCGTAAACGCTATGAACAGCGAGGGAAGAACCTTTAAGGGCTGTCTTTACTTCGGACTTATGCTCACGCCAAACGGACCTAAGGTTATTGAATATAACTGCCGCTTTGGCGACCCCGAAACACAGGTAGTGCTTCCGCTTCTCGAAAGCGACCTTCTCACCGTAATGATGGCTACCACGAACGGTACTCTTGCGGATTGTGAGGTTAAATTTTCTGATAATAGTGCCTGCTGCGTAATTATGGCGTCTCACGGTTATCCCGAAAAATACGACAGCGGATTTGAAATCGATATTGATTCATCGGTTGAGGATTCTGTTTACGTTGCGGGAGCAAAGCTCACCGAAGACGGAACGCTTGTAACTGCAGGCGGCAGAGTTCTCGGTGTTACTGCGGTAGCTCCCTGTCTCAAGTGTGCCGTTTCCGCTGCCTACGATAAGGTAACCAAGGTAGGCTTTGCCAATGCGTATTACCGCACCGACATCGGCGCAAAGGCTCTTAAAGCATCTAAGTAAGAAAGGAAAAACCAATGGTATATCGCATATATGTTGAAAAGAAAAGCGGACTTGATAACGAAGCGAGAGCGCTTCTTTCCGAAATTTCCGCGTTTCTCGGAATAAAGAGCGTTGAGAAAATAAGAATACTCAACCGCTACGATGCTGAAAACATCACGGAAGAACTCTTTAGTTACGCTGTCGGAACGGTATTTTCCGAGCCACAGCTCGATGACGTTTATGCAGAGCTTGATTCTGACGGAGCATACGTTTTCGGAACCGAGTATCTTCCCGGTCAGTTTGACCAGAGAGCAGATTCTGCAGCGCAGTGCATTCAGCTTATATCCCAGGGAGATAAGCCCAGCGTAGCGAGCGCAAAAATTTATATGCTTTACGGTAACGTAAGTGCTTCTGACATAGAAAAAATCAAGAAGCACGTTATCAACCCCGTTGAAGCAAGAGAGGCCTCTCTTGATAAGAAGGAAACGCTTCGTATCGAATATGAGATACCCACTGAAGTAAGGGTTCTTGACGGATTTACAGAGCTTTCTGAAAAAGGACTTGCGGAGTTTATAGCTAAGCAGGGACTTGCTATGGACCTTGACGACATCAAATTCTGTCAGAAATATTTCATATCGGAAGGCAGATGCCCCACGATAACCGAAATTAAAATGATAGACACCTACTGGTCTGACCATTGCCGTCACACCACTTTCCTTACCACCATTGACGAAATAAGATTTGAGGACGAGCTTATTGAGCGTACCTACCGTGAATATCTTGCGGCAAGAGAAATGATAGGCAGAAAAAAGCCTCAGAATCTTATGGATATAGGAACTATCGCAGCAAAGTGTCTTCGCAAGCTTGGTAAGCTTGATAAGCTTGACGAATCCGAGGAGATAAACGCGTGTACCGTAAAAATCAACGTAGAGGTTGACGGCGTAAGCGAGCCTTGGCTGCTTCTCTTCAAGAATGAAACGCATAACCACCCCACCGAGATAGAGCCCTTCGGCGGTGCTGCCACCTGTATAGGCGGAGCTATCCGCGACCCGCTTTCAGGCAGGTCCTACGTTTACGGTGCTATGCGTCTTACCGGTGCGGCTGACCCCTTGAAGCCTATAGAAGAAACGCTTAAGGGTAAGCTTCCTCAGCGTAAGATTGTAACCACGGCTGCGGCAGGCTATTCCTCATACGGTAACCAGATAGGACTTGCAACGGGTATAGTTGACGAAATTTATCACGATGGCTATGCGGCCAAGCATATGGAGGTTGGTGCGGTTATTGCGGCAGCTCCCGAGGCTAACGTGAGACGTGAAGTTCCTGAGGCAGGCGACCTTATAGTTCTCCTTGGCGGAAGAACCGGACGTGACGGATGCGGCGGAGCTACAGGCTCGTCAAAATCGCATAATATAAATTCCCTTGAATCCTGCGGTGCAGAGGTTCAGAAGGGTAACGCTCCCGAGGAAAGAAAGCTTCAGCGACTTTTCAGAAACCCCGTTGTTTCGAGAATGATAAAGAGATGTAACGACTTCGGTGCAGGCGGTGTGTCGGTTGCTATCGGTGAGCTTGCTGACGGTCTTGATATCGACCTTAACGCAGTTCCCAAGAAGTATGACGGACTTGACGGCACGGAGCTTGCGATAAGCGAATCTCAGGAGAGAATGGCTGTCGTAATAGAGAGTGAAAACAAGGATAAATTCCTCGCGCTTGCAGCAGAGGAAAACCTTGAGGCAACCGTAGTTGCAAAGGTAAAAGCAGACCCCAGACTCACTATGACCTGGAATGGCAAAACTATCGTAGATATCAGCCGCGAGTTCCTTAACTCAAACGGAGCTGAAAAGCATATTACCATAGATGCACCAAAGCACGCTTCGACAGAGAAGGAGCTTCCCGCTTGCTTTAAATGCGGAATGAGCGGTGTTGCTTCGGGACTTAATACCTGCTCAAAGCGCGGACTTTCGGAGCGCTTTGACAGCACCATAGGCGCAGGCACCGTGCTTATGCCCTTTGGCGGCAAGTATCAGAGAACGCCTATTCAGGCTATGGTACAGAAGATTTCCGTAGAGAAGAAGCACACCGATGACGCTTCCTTTATGTCCTGGGGCTATAACCCCGACCTTTCCTCAAAGAGCCCCTATCACGGAGCTTATATGGCAGTTGTTGAATCTGTTTCAAAGCTTGTTGCCACGGGTGCTAAATACGAAGACGTTTACCTTACCTTCCAGGAGTATTTTGAAAAGCCTATGAAGGATTCTAAGAGATGGGGCAAGCCTCTTGCTGCTCTTCTCGGTGCGTTCAAGGCTCAGATGGAGCTTGGCGTTGCAGCTATCGGCGGTAAGGATTCAATGAGCGGCTCGTTTGAAAAGCTTGACGTTCCGCCCACGCTCATTTCCTTTGCCGTAACCACTGATAAGGTTGGAAACGTAGTTTCTCCGGAATTCAAGAAGGCAGGCTCAAAGGTCGTTCTTCTCAGCCCCGAATACAATGCTGACGGACTTCCCGTAACCTCCTCTCTTCTCGCTCTCTTTGATAGGGTGACCTCTCTTATGCGCGATGGCAAGGTTCTCGCGGCTTACACCCCCACCATAGGCGGAGTAGCAGAGGCAGTACTTAAGATGAGCGTTGGTAACGGATACGGCTTTGATTTTGACAGCGGTATGTCGATGTCCGACCTCTTCGGATACAATTACGGCTCGTTCGTTCTTGAGCTTTCCGAGGATATGAATATCGGCAAGACTGTCGGATTTGTAACCGATAAGAAGGAATATAACTATCAGGACTACAGCCTTGACGCTTCTGACGTTGTGGGAGCATACGAAGATAAGCTCGAATCGGTTTATCCCTGCAATATAGCGTCTCCTACTGACAAAATCGAGACTGTTTCCTATAAGGCAGAGAAGAGAATAGCTCCTGCCGTTAAGGTGGCAAAGCCCAGAGTGCTTATCCCCGTATTCCCCGGCACGAACTGCGAGTTTGATTCCGCAAAGGCTGTAAGAGACGCAGGCGCCGAGCCCGAAATATTCGTTATCAATAACCTTACTGCAGACGGAGTTAAGAGAAGTGCCGAAACCTTTGCTAAGAAGATAGGAAACTCCCAGGCAATATTCGTTCCCGGCGGCTTCTCCGGAGGAGACGAGCCCGATGGCTCAGGTAAATTCATTACGGCATTCTTCAGAGGCTCTGACGTTAAAGCGGCGGTTACCGAGCTTCTTGATAAGCGTGACGGTCTTATGTGCGGTATCTGTAACGGCTTCCAGGCTCTTGTTAAGCTTGGTCTCGTTCCGTTCGGAAAGATAATCGACACCGATGAGAGCTGTCCCACGCTTACCTTTAATAATATAGCCCGCCACCAGTCTAAGATAGTCAGAACTCGTATAGCATCTAATATGTCTCCCTGGCTTGCAGATACGAACGTAGGTGACGTATATAACGTTCCGATTTCTCACGGAGAGGGAAAATTCCTTGCAACCGAGGAAATGATAAAAAGTCTTATCAAGGGCGGTCAGATAGCAACTCAGTACGTAGACCTTGACGGAAACGCAACCTACGATATCGACTATAACCCCAACGGCTCGGCTCTTGCAATCGAAGGTATAACCTCACCCGATGGAAGAGTATTCGGTAAGATGGGACATTCCGAGCGTATCGGTGCGGGACTTTACCGCAATGTTATCGGCGAATACGACATAAAGATGTTCAAATCAATGGTTAAGTACTTCAAAGGTTGATTTATTTTGGCATAAATTGCCGTTCACTTACACTCGATGTAGGTAACTACATCTTCGGCGCGTGAACGACAATTTCTGCTCAAACTAAATTCAACCTTGCAGGTCAAGATTTTTTTGAAATAATCAATAAGGGTAGCTCAAGTTTAAAACTGAGCTACCCTCTTGTTTTTTATTATACTCTAAGGAGATTGTATTTTTATTTTTGGTTTAGTGTTTTAAGAAGCAATTGTTTTGACGTAAAAAATTGAATTCAGCGCAATTCAATATATCTTTTTGAAGTAACGTTATCGGTATCAAAAAGATTAAGGTTAAAGGTCTTGCTGTTTGTGCTCCTTGCGTAAGCCTCGATATCAGCGAAAAGCTGGAAGTAAACCGATTGATTTCGCAGCTTTGCGGAAAGCAGGAAGTCCTTTGTAATTTCTTCTTGCTTTGCCATAGCTTCAAGGCGGTTTAGCTTTCTTCTTTCAGCGAGCTTCATAATCTTCACTCTTGCGTTTTTGTCACCGGATTCGATTATATCGTGCATTTGCAGAATTGCAAGCATATCGCCCGCGAGGTCGCGATAGAGTCTTGCTGCGGTAGCGTACTCTCTTGCAGCGTCAACGTTGTCGCGCACGTCTGTAAGCTTTAACATAGCAAGATAGGTTTTGTTTGCCAGCTCCTCAGTTTCGGCGAGCTTTTTCTCGTAAGAATCTCTCTTATCAAGCATACGAATAAGAGCTTCTCCGGGGTAACACCTTGGATGCTTGGGACTTGGCGGCTTGATAGCACCGAAAGCTCCGTAGTTGACGGTAGTTAGGAAATGAGAGGTAACAGAAGTCTCGGTTTCTATAATTCGTTCTTTTCTTTCCTCGGTCAGACTTCTGTATAGTGAAAAAGCATTTTCGGCAGCTTTAAGCTGATGGCTGAAATTGAGAAAAGCATATCTGCTCATATAATTCTCAACCCCGCCCGAACCGCAGAAATTCCAGGAATACTCGGAGATGGCAACGTTATTTATATCAAGCGCGCTGTCGGTTGATGCATAAGACTGAACGCCCTCTCCGTTTTCTTCTATTGCCATTTTGCTCATATAAATGATGTTCTTTACAGCAACCTTTGGAAACGCGTGATAGTATCCGTTCCAATGCTTCAAGGTCGAGCGCATTTTCAGCTCGGGATAGGTGGTTTTTACGAGTGCGTTTGCGGGAATGTCCGTATAGTTCCACCAGTCGATTACAACCGAGTCAAGCAGTCCTTTTTCACGGAAGGCATCGCGGAACGCCTTAGGGTCACAGAAAATTCTGCTGGGCAGGTCGTTATACATATAGATATTCTTTATTCCTCTTTCCTTGAGGTAGGAAACAAGCTTTACCGTGTGGTTTATAGACTTCTCTTGATTTGTGAGCTTTGAGCATTCGGGGCATTCACAGAAGGGAGAGAAAACCTTAAGCATATCGTCTGGATCGTGAGAGTTTTCGCATCTGACCTCGTCAAGTCCCAGATGGAATGATTCGATTCCGTTAGGCTTAAGATACTTATCAATTATATAATCATAGATTTTGAAAAGCACCTCGTAGGTCTTAGGGGAGCTGACGCAAAGTCCGATTTTACTCTTCTCTCCGTTTACCGTTGGCGCAACCTCAGGGTACATTCTCGGAAGCAGGGAATTGTGGCCGTAGCTGTTCCAGAGAGGGAAAACCTCAATTCCTCGTTTTTTACCGTAAGCTATAACCTCACCGAGAAAATCCTTTTCCGCCATAGGAATTCTCAATTTCTCATTTACGTAAGCTGCTTTTTTGGGACTGTAATAGAATTTTTTCTTATCGGTTCTTAGCTTAGGAAAATCGGGAATATCGATGAAGATATTTTCGCCTCTAGCTTTGCTCGGAGAAAGAATTCTCCAGCAGCCGTAAAGTCCTATTACGAGCTGATTAAGCTTCATCGATGCCATCTCGTCAATAAGATTTTTCCAGTCTTCAAGTTCCATAAAGGTTATACCCCACGAGGATTCCATAAAATGTCCTCTTGTTTTTAGGTCGGGGTAGTCAAAAACCGTCATCTTAGGAACGGTAAGCGTGTGACCGTCAAACTCAAATGTCTGAATTAAACTTCTTACGGCATAGTAAAGACCGGGCTCACCGTATCCGGTTAAAATGATTTTTGAGCCTTTGGCGAGAATTTTATAGCCCTGCTCAAAATTCTTTTTTATCTCGTCTGCGGGATCGTTTGATATTTCAAGAATAATAGAAATTTTCCCGGAAAAACTCTCGTCGCTATCAAGAAAAAGTGTAGACTTCAGCTTTGATTTCAGTAGCTCAAAGGCTTCTGTTGCAAGGGGCGCTTTTTTGTTTTTAAAAATAATTCTGAAGTTAGAAACACCTACTGTTCCGAGCGTAATTTTTCCGCCGTGCAGTATTTCAATTTGCGGTATTGGAGCTATCTTTGTCTTCATCTGCAGTACCTGCCTTGAGAGTTAAATTTATAAAGCATAACGGTAAGTTGGTATATGTCCCACCGCATATCTTTTAGAGTTATTATATAATAAAGAAAGTACAAAAGCAATGTTGCCTGCAATCTTTTTTTGTCAAAAACACGCATTTGCCTGTAGGGTTTATTTATTGATGTGCCTAATTTTTTTGAAAAGTGAGCCTTGCGTATATCCTTTTTCCTTCATTTTATAATTAACGGCATCAATTATCTCATTCTTATTCTTGTTCCAGTCGGGAGCAACCAGCATATCTTTTGGGCAGTCGCCTGTTATTCTGTGAATTATTACGTTTGGTGATAGTCTTGCCAGGACCTCACTTGCCGCATCCGCGTATTCTTCAAGGGTGGGAGGCGTGTAGCGTTTTTCGCGGTACATCTTTGCAAGCGCGGTATTTTCCATAACGTAAAGCGAGTGAATTTTTACTCCGAAAATATCAAAGGCGGAAACGTAGTCTGCGCTTTTAATAGCGTCTTCTTTTGTTTCGCCGGGAAGTCCGAGCATAAGATGAACTACTACCTTTATATCGTAGGAAGAAAGAAGCTTTACCGCATTTTCAAAAACCTTTCTCTTATATCCCCTGTTTATAAGAAGCGCAGTCTCATCGTTTGCGGTTTGAAGTCCAAGCTCAACCCATACCTCGTATTTCTCGCTGTAGCTTGCGATAAGGGCAGCAATTTCATCGTCAACGCAGTCGGGGCGAGTGCCTATGGCGAGTATTTTAATTCTGTCGTCTGTAAGCGCGCTGTCATATCTTTCGCGTAGCAGGCTCACGTCTGCGTAAGTGTTTGTAAAATTCTGAAAATAAGCGATAAAGATATCGTCTTTATTTGAGGCATTCAGCGCATTTTCTACCTGAGCCTTGATTGAAAGAGTAGGAGATATATGCTCTCCCGCGCCTCTCTCACCGCAGAATATGCAGCCGCCTATGCCGCATTTTCCGTCACGGTTGGGGCAGGTAAAGCCGGCGTCAATACAAATTTTTTTAAGCCGCTTTCCGTATTTTTCTCTCAGATACGAGCTGAGGTTGTTATATAGCATAGGTTACCTCCTTTCGCCTTTTATACTAGCATATCATACCTGCCTCAAAAAGTCAATAGAAGTATAAAAAATGCCGTTTGTGTAAACATAAGTATACCTTTAGAAAGGAGAAAGGCAAAAATGGCACCCAAAAAAGAAAGCAAAAAAAGTCAGCAGAGAATGAATTTTCACGGTCAGAGCATCTCTTCGGGCAAGAGCACTCCCGGAATAAACAACCCGGAAATTGAGCTTCCCGCATTTAATCCCCCCGTTCCTAACAGAGCGTGGACTGCGATGCGTGAGGAGCTTGGCAGAGACAACGTCAATCCCGCCGAGCATCAGTAAAATATAACCTGTGTACCGTATAAGGCTGCATTCGGGTAGAACTTAATAAAAATGGGCGGAGGTGTCGCAAAAATCGGCATCTCCGCTTTTTGATATTCCTTTTTTTGTTCTCCAAAGTTCTTAATAAGACGGTGCGTTTTCAATCTGATTTTCGGTTTTATATTGCTTTTGGTTTTATTTTATTGTATAATATTTACGACTAAAAACGCTTTGGAGAAAACTATGATTCACAAGAAAATTTATTTTGACAAAGAGCGCGAGAGCGCAAATCTCGTAACCTACGCAATACCCTATAAATCCACTCCTCCGTCCGATGCTGTGCTTGTTGTTCCCGGGGGCGGTTACGCTATTGTTTGTAACGACAGAGAGGGTGAAGCTATAGCTCTTGCATATGCCGCAAAGGGAGTTTCGGCTTTCGTACTCAACTATACTGTACCGCCGAAATCTAAGGACGACCCTCTGCTTGAGGCAGCCGGAGCGTTTGCTTACATAAAGAAGAACGCTAAAAGCTATAATATAAATCCCGACAGAATTTTCGTTATCGGATTTTCTGCGGGAGCTCACCTTGTCGGAACGCTTTCCACTAAATACAGAAGAGCGGAAGAGATACTCGGCTTGCCCGAAAATTTCGTTCGTCCTGTAGGAACTATATATTCCTATCCCGTGGTCAGCGCGATGTGCGAAACGCACGAGGGCTCTTATTCCAACCTTCTCGGTAAGCCGTTTTCTGAAATTACCGAAGAGGAAAAAATGGAATATTCAAACGAATTGCATATAAGTGAGAATACACCGCCTGCATTCATATGGCACACCGCAACCGATAAATCCGTTCCGCCTTACGGCTCTCTTCGCCTTGCGGAAAGCTATATCAGAGCAGGTGTTGACGTAGAGCTTCATCTCTATCCGAAAGGACCTCACGGAATGGCGCTCGCCCTTCCGCATACCTCTTTTGGCCGTCCCGATTACGTGGACGCGCGCGTTGCAGAGTGGCTAGACGTTTCTTTCGAATGGATGAAAAACCTGGCTTGACTTTTTCCATAAGTTGAGATATAATAAATAAGATAAATATTTTTGAGAGGAATACGAAAATGGAAAGAACCTATATAAAAGACGTGACTCCCGGCGTATGCAAGGTGCAGGGCTTCGTTGAAAACTTCCGTAATAAAAAGAATATGGCTTTCATCGTTGTAAAGGATATAACCGGAAAGCTTCAGGTTACGGTAATAAAAGAAGAGCATCCCGAAATGCTCGAAATGCTTGATAAGCTCACCATTCACTCGGTAGTCTCCTTTGAGGGTGAGGTTGTCGCAAGTGAATACGTAAAGCTTGGCGGCAAGGAGATGTACCCCACTTCTATGAAAATCGAATCTATCGCAGATGCGCTTCCTATTAAGGAGGATTCCGAGATAGACGTTAAGATGGACTACAGATGGATAGACCTTCGCCGTGACGTAAACCACCTTATGCTTAAGCTTCAGACTACTCTTACCGCCGCTATGAGAGAATTTCTCGTAGAGCGCAACTTTGTTGAAATTCATACACCTAAGCTTATCGGCGCGGCAAGCGAATCGGGCTCTGACGTATTTGAAGTAAAGTATTTCGATACCAAGGCGTACCTTGCTCAGTCTCCTCAGTTTTATAAGCAGATGGCTATGGCATCGGGACTTGAGAGAATTTTTGAGACCGGACCCGTGTTCAGAGCAGAGAAGTCATATACCAACAAGCACGCAACCGAATTTACCGGCTTTGACCTTGAATTTTCATACGTTGAGAGCTTCGAGGACGTTATGAAGATGGAAGAGGAGCTTTTGGCATACGCGCTCGGAAAGGTGAAGGAGGCGCACGGAAAAGAGCTTGAAGAGCTTTTCGGCGAGGAGCTTACCGTTCCCTCGCTCCCGTTCCCGAGAATGAAGCTTGCCGACGTTTATCGCGAGCTTGAGGAGAGATACGGCTATACCGTACCCGACAGCCTTAAGGGCGACCTCACCACCGAGGCAGAGAGAATGACGAGAAAGCTTTGTGCCGATATGTTCGGTCACGAATTCCTCTTTATCACCGATTACTCCGCTGCTGACCGTGCGTTCTACCATATGAGAGACGAAAGGGGCGTTCCTCAGGGCTACGACCTTATCTGGCGCGGCGTTGAAATCACGACGGGCGCACAGCGTGAGCACAGATACGACGTTCTTCGACGTCAGGCAGAGGAGAAGGGACTTGCTGAGGACGTAAAGTTTTACCTTGAGTTCTTCA
>JAZNZE010000002.1:0-24469 GCA_045594785.1 Eubacteriales bacterium | reverse complement strand
AGGTTGAAAACCTATGGTTTTCTCCGTTTTATTCAAGTTTTTTATTTTATCCTCGTTTCCTCGCTCAGCGTACCTTTGTACGCTTCTCGCTCGTCAGCCAAGGATTTCTGCTCTAAATCCGTTCGCCCCACAAGGCTAGCTAATAAGAATTCGCTAATTCTGTATTTTTTACTCTTTTTTCTTTGCTTTTGCCTTGATTTTGTTGAATTCTTAATTAGCTAGTCCCTTTTTAGAGCGTTTAATTTTTAGAACGGTTTTTATTAATTTCTGAAAATTTATCAGATATTTACTCTGCCGTATAGTTATAATGAATTGTCGCGTATGTGAGGTTGTAATTGCCGTCTCCTATTTCAATTGACCACCATTCTTCCTCTGTTCCTGTGTAGTACACGTCAGCGAGGTTAGAGCAACCATAGAACGCACACTCGCCAATCGTGGTTACGCTATCCGGGATTGTCACGCTTGCAAGGCTAGAGCAATATTTGAACGCAGAATTGCCAATCGTGGTTACGCTATCTCCAATTGTTACGTTCGCAAGGCTAGAGCAATAAGAGAACGCAGAAGAGCCAATCGTGGTTACGCTATCCGGAATTGTAACGCTTGTTAGGCTATCGCAATTAGAGAACGCATAATCGCCAATACTCTCACCGCTTGTAATTACAACTGTTTTTAAATTGCTTTTGGGAATGCTTGAAATTAGCGTAGCCGGCAAAGATACATTTTCAACAGGGCAACCTACGAACGCATAATCGCCTATCGTGGTTACGCTATCCGGGATTGTCACGCTCGTTAGGCTAGAGCAATCATAGAACGCAGCTTCGCCAATCGTGGTTACGCTATTTGGGATTGTAATGCTCGTCAGGCTAGAGCAATAAGAGAACGCAAAATTGCCAATCGTGGTTACGCCGTTTCCTATTGTCACGCTTATAAGGCTATCGCAATCCTCGAACGCACGATAGCCAATCTCGGTAACACTATCGGGAACAGTAAAGCTCTCGTCTGTTTTTCCCATAGCATACGTCAGAAGGGTTTTTCCGTCTTTAGTATAAAGATTTCCGTCTATATCCTTAAAATGCGTATTATCCTTGCTTACTGTAATGCTCGTTAGGCTATCGCAATTAGAGAACGCAGAATTTCCAATCGTGGTGACGCTATCAGGGATTGTCACGCTCGTTAGGCTATCGCAATTAGAGAACGCAGAATAGCCAATCGTGGTGACGCCATTTCCGATTGTAACGCTTGTAAGGCTTTCGCAATCAGAGAACGCAAAAGAGCCCATCTTGGTGACGCCTTTTCCGATTGTCACGCTCGTTAGGCTATCGCAATTACAGAACGCAAAATGGCCAATCGTGGTTGCGCTATCAGGAATTATCACGCTTGTAAGGCTTTCGCAATTATAAAACGCATTTTCGCCAATCGTGGTTACGCTATCGGGAATAATAATTTTTTCCAACCGCGAGCCTATTGTTTTCTCAATGTCTTCGGTACAAAAAACACCTATCTCGCTAACGGGCTTTCCGTTATAAGTGGAGGGAATGGTAATTTCGGAAAGGTATATGGCATTTCCGATGCCTACCGCATAGGTTCCGTCATTTTTCAAATAGAAATCAAGGCCCTGCGGATTTTCGTAGCCTGCATCCTTTCCCGGCTCACCCTGCGCGCCTGTGTCGCCTTTTTCACCCTTTTCACCCTGGGCTTTGACCTCGGTTTTTTCTCCGTTTATTACCCAGTATCCGTCTTCGCTTATTTCAATAGTGGGGGTTTCACCGTCTTTGCCGGGCACGCCCTGCGGACCCTCTGCGCCTGTGTCTCCCTTGTCTCCCTTTTCTCCCTTTTCGCCCTCACCGCAGGACACGAGCGTAAAGGAAATCGAAAGCGTCAGTAAAAAAACAAAAAATATGATGATTAATCTCTTCATTTGCTTTTCTCCTTCACTATGTAAATATTAACCACATTATACTGCATTTTGCGGTAAAAGTCAATACCGCAATTTGCGGTTTGGTATAATTTCCTTGTAAGTACTAAAACTGAGGTTAATATGGCATACAAAAGAATCAGAGATTTAAGAGAAGATAGCGACCTTACGCAAAAGGAGCTTGCCAAAGTATTAAATTGCTCCCAACAGGTTTACAGCAACTATGAGCTTGGCCAGAGGGATATACCTACAGACGTTTTGATAAAGCTTTCAGCCTTTTACAAGGTTTCCGTAGATTATATTCTCGGAATAAGTGACAGCAGAAAAATAAATTGAGCCGCTTGCCAAACAGTCGGAAAACCGGGCAAACGGCTTTACTTATGGCTCCCTTGTGTAAAGGATGCGTGCAAGCACGCTCAACGGCTTGCCGTTGGGAGCTGGCGCGTATGCGCAGTGCGCGCTATGCTTTCCTCTGCGTAGGGAATATCTTTTATGATTTTACCTAGTTTATAAAGTCAAGAGCCGAGACAACGTCCTCCCGTGTTTCTGCTCTGTTTATTTTTGCTCTCAGCTCGGCACAGCCTCTGAATGAGTGAAAATACTTAGCAAGCTGACCGCGAGCCTCACGGACTGCAACCGCCTCGCCCTTATCTTCTATCGCATAGCCGAGCTGAGCTATAGCAACCGCCTTTATTTCTTCGAGGGTGGGCGCAGTATACTTCTTTCCTTCAAGCGCTGCGCGCACGGCAGAAAAGATAAACGGGTTTCCAACAGCGCCTCTGCCTATCATTATTCCGTCAGCCTTAGTTTCGGAAATCACGCGCACCGCGTCCTCGGCAGTAAGTATATCACCGTTCGCAAACAGGGGTATATGCACACTTTTCTTTACATCTGCGACCTTTTCCATATCTGCTTTGCCCGAATAGAGCTGCGCCCGTGTTCTTCCGTGAACGGTAATAGCCGCCGCTCCGCCTTCCTCTGCGGCAATAGCGCATTCAACCGCATTTATATGCCCCTCGTCTATTCCAAGTCTTATTTTTACTGTAACGGCAAGCTCGGTTGCGTTTACTACCGCCCTTGTTATATCGTATATAAGAGACGGATTTTTCATAAGGGCGCTGCCCTCTCCGTTTGAAAATATCTTATGCACGGGGCAGCCCATATTGATATCTATAGCCGCGGGCAAAGCACCTCCGCCTCCGTACTGCGAAAGGATTGCCGCTGCCTCTGCCATAACGGCAGGCTCACTGCCGAAAATCTGAATAGCGGTAGGCGCTTCGTCTTTTGTTATTTTGGCGAGGGTAAGCGTCTTTTTGTCATTATAGACGGTAGCCTTTGCGCTCACCATTTCGGTAACCGAGTATTCGGCACCGTATTCAAAGCACACCCTGCGCATAGCGTAGTCGGAAAATCCCGCCATCGGCGCAAGAGCTATACCGTGCCGAAGCTCGATATTTTTAAACCTCATAGATTAAATCTTAACCTCAGCCTTGCCCTCGGTGTATTCTATTCTGTTTCCGCTCGAATAGAATTTTTCGATATAATCGAAGTATTCTTCCTTAGAATTAAACATAGGAGTGAACTCTGCCTTTATGCGAAGAGCCTCCTTTGCTCCGTCAGAAAGAAGGATATTAAGCATTGCGAGCTGCCACTCAGCGCACTTAATGCAGGCAAGGTCGGGATTTGCGATATAATAGTTATCTCCGTGAGAAGTTCCCACAGCGCCGGGAGCATAGGGGTGAATAGAGGGGAAAAGAAGCGAAATATCACCCATATCGGTGCTTCCCGTGCCGTATCTTTCGCTAAGCTTAAACTCTGCATCGGGGTAAGCAATAGCAGCCGCGCGTCTTGCTACGTCTATCATATTTTTGTCGTTCTGAAGAGGAGCGTAACCCGGAGCGTCTATGATTTCAACGTTTGCGCCTATCGAAAGGGCAGCTCCTGTGAACGCGCGGTTTACCTTGAAGTTGGAGCGGCTCATAGCATCGTAGTCCTTAGCTCTTACGTAGCTCTCTATTTCAACCACGTCAGGAATACCGTTAACGACAGTACCGCCGTTTGTGATAATGGGGTGAACGCGAACGAGCTCGCCCTCGGTGAAGGTCTCGCGGATGGAGTTCATAGCCATAAGTCCGAGGTTAGCAGCGTAAAGAGCGTTAATTCCGTTCTGAGGAGAACCGCCTGCGTGAGCCGCCTTACCCTTATAGATTACCTTCTTAGCTACGATACCGACAGAGCCGAGAGTGCAAGAAGGATTTTCACCGGTGGTTGTGTGAACCATAAACGCAAGGTCAACACCGTCAAAATAGCCTCTTCTGAGGAATTCGGGCTTTCCGCCGTAGTATTTTATAATTCCCTTTTCAATAAGGGTGTCGCGGTAGTCTCGCTCAATCATTTCCTCTGCGGGAACTGCGCAAAGAATTATACTGCCCGAAAGAGCGTCAAGCGCCCCCGGCTGCTTAAGTCCCGCAGCAATACCGACAAGAGCCGCAGACTGCGCGCTGTGACCGCAGGAATGAACCGCAGCGGTCTCGGGATTTGCATCGGGGTGAGTTGCGCACTTAATAGCGTCAAGCTCACCGAAAACAAGCACGCAAGGTCCGGGACGTCCGGTGTCAATCTTTACGTAGAAGCCGGGAATATCCCCCGCCATAATAGGCTCATATCCAAGCTCGCGGAACTGCCCTGCAACGTACTCGGAAGAAAGAACCTCCTTGTATCCGGTCTCCGGGTGCTTAATCATAAAATCAAGGGTATCAAGAACTCTTTTTTCGTCTGCCTTTGTAAGCTTTATAAAATTATCTGCCATAATTGCCTCCAAAAATTGATTTGAGATTATTTTATCACACGGACAAACTAAAGTCAATATAATAAGGATAGAAAGAAAAAGCGGGCGCGCACCCGCTTTCCAAAAACTTAAAATAAAATCCAAAACCCCCTTGACAAATCTGAAACCTTATTGTATAATGTTATAGCAAACATTCGGCGCCATGGCCAAGCGGTAAGGCACAGGTCTGCAAAACCTCTATCCCCCGGTTCAAATCCGGGTGGCGCCTCCAAAAAACGACAATCTTCGACAGAAGGTTGTCGTTTTTACTTTTTCACTTTTCACTCTTCACTTTTCACTAAAACCTCTTGTCGTTTTTTGGCAAGTAATAAGTAATAGTGAATAGTGAAAAGGTGCTGATGTAGCTTTTCTCCCTTTGGTCGAAAAGCATTTTTTATTTTACGAACTTGCAATCTTCACGATTTTATGCTATGCTAATCACAGAAAGGCGGTGAGGATATGAATTTTTATGTTTACAATATCATATGTGCAATGGTCGCCCTTTACATATACATGTCGTTTCGCATCAGCATAACTTCTTATCTTCGCATCAACAAAAACAGCAAGACATACATAAAGAAAAGCAAAAAAGGCTTTTTGAATTATTGGATTTATAAACAGATCAATGACGATGTTCAATTAGGCTACATATTTTATTTGAATATTTCCGTGTTGGTCTTGACTTTAGTATATGTATTCCTTTCGGTTTGTTTTGGGTGTATAAAAATATTAAATTTGCCCATAGCAATATGCAATGCTATACTTTGTGTTGCTCAAATTCCTGCGATTATATTTTCCGATATGTATTGGAATCTTGAACATTACAAAAAGAAATTCGTTATATTAGCGAAGAACATTACTTATAATGACGGTAAATGGCACGGATTGCACAGCTCGTTTTATGCAATTATTGGGATATTGGGAATTTTAGCGTTTGCAATCTATAATATTTGTTCGACAATTTAATGCCATTTTTCTATTACCAAACGACCCCGTTTGAGTTCGAAACCTTATTACAAAACGCAAAAAATATCTTTTTCGTAGTCTTTATACAAAAAACGACAATCTTCGACAGAAGGTTGTCGTTTTTACTTTTTCACTTTTCACTCTTCACTTTTCACTAAAACCTCTTGTCGTTTTTTGGCAAGTAATAAGTAATAGTGAATAGTGAAGAAGTGCTGATGTAGCTTTTCTCCCGATGGTCGAAAAGCATTATATTTTACTAGGGTTCGAATCCTAATGGCAACCCTCAAAAAATATCTTTTTCGTAGCCTTTATACAAAGAAAACGGTATCCCATTCGGGATGCCGTTTTTCTTTTCTTTGGAGTCGCTGCTATTAATTAGCAATCTATTTTTTGAACAAACGGTTAACATGCACACTTTTATATTGACATAAAAAACACCTTTTTGATAAAATCAATTAACGAATTTTTCAGAGGTGCTTATGGATACCATCTTAAATTTAGGTAACAGACGCGAGGTTTTTTGGGACGATTACATTATTGATGCTAAAAGAACCGATGCAGAAAAGAAGCTTCACCCCCCTGTCCGCAAGGAAAAAATTATGGAAATGGATAGACTCTGGGAAGGTGATGCCTGTTATTTTTTCAGAATTTTAAAAGACGATGACATTTACCGTATGTATTACTTTTCCGGATGCTTTGGGGCACTGCGTGACAATCCGCCTCCCGATTCGGAAGGAGAGCCGGTCCGCGTTTGCTATGCGGAAAGCAAGGACGGAATACACTGGAAAAAGCCGATACTCAATATTTGCGAGTATAACGGCTCTACGGAAAACAATATTATAATCAACGCTTCTACGGATAGCTGGCACAATCCCAAGGCACACGGCGGATCACTTTTTGTAATGAAGGATCCGAATACAGAGTGCCCCGAGGATGAACGCTATAAAGCAATTTACGGAGTAAGCTTTAACGGAAGAAACGCGCTTAAATACGTTGCAAGTGCAGACGGTATCCACTTCAGGTACATACGTACAATTATGGAAATTCCATATCATTTTGATTCTCTTAATACCGTACACTACAACAAGGAAGAGAAAAAATACATATGCTATTTCCGAGGCTGGCATACGCACAACGATTTTAAAACGCCTCCTACCCCCGGACAAAAGGACAACACTCGCGATATACGCAGAATCGAGTCGCCCGACTTTGTTAACTGGAGTGAACCAATCCCCCTCAGGTACGGCGAAGATGCTCCCGATTTTCAGATATATACGAACGCTATAGAGGAATATTACCGCGCGCCTCACATACTCGTCGGCTTTCCCTCAAGGTATATAGACCGCGGAGTGTGGAGTGACAGCTACGAGGAGCTTTGCGGTAAGGAAGCACGAAAAAAGAGAATGGAAATATCTCCTAGATTCGGCTACGCTGTTACCGATACTATGTTTATGTGCTCCCGCGACGGTATAAATTTTGAGCGTCCGAGCGAAGCATATATACGCCCTGAGCAAGAAAACGACTGGTCCTGGGTTTATGGAGAAAATTTCGTTTCTGCAGGACTTTACGAGGTTCCGTCAGATCTTCCCGGCAGCTTCCCCGAGCTGTCTCTGCTTCTCACTGCACGCAGGTTCACCTTGGATGAGCGCGGTGTCTTTCTGTACAGATATGCTGTTCGTCCCGATGGATTTATCAGCCGAAGCGCAGGCTACGAACCGAAAACCATAGTCACAAAGCCATTTCTTTTTGACGGCAACACCATGCTTTTGAATTTTGCTACAAGTGCGGCAGGATACGTGAAGATAGAGATTCTTGACAAGACCTATCGCCCTATCGAAAATTATGCAAGCTGTGAAATCTTCGGAAATACAATTGATAGAAAAATAGGCTTCCCTGCCGATTTATCACTACTGCAAGGAAAGCCCATCCGACTGAAATTCACTCTTTCAGACGCAGATATTTACTCGTTCAAATTCAGTTAATCAGCCGATACTCTCTCGGTGAAAACCCGAACAGCGATTTGAATTTTTTGCTGAAATAAACATAATCGTTATATCCGCAGATCTCTGCAATTTTATTTAATGGCTCGTCCGTAATTCTTATAAGAAGTCTTGCGGTTACGAGCCTTTTTTTATTTAGCATCTCAGAAAAAGATATGGAAAAGAGCTTTTTCATTATTCTCTCCGTATGGCGATTGCTGAATGAAAGATATTCCGACAAGTCATTTACCGTTACGGCTCTGTCATAATTGAGGTTAAAAAACGCATCTATGTTTTCAAACATAAGAGAAGAGCACGGCTCGGAATTTTCCATTTCGTTAACCAAGATTCTCTTAGGCTCCGAAAAAGCCAGCTCCGACAGAGCAAGAAAAAGAGGATCGGCTATCATATAATCGGGTCTTGATATCAGAAGCGCGTTAACTGCCCCCGATACGTATCTTTCATATATATCGGTGTTTTTAGTTACAAAGCACTTATCTATTGATTTGAAAAAACTTTGAAATCTCATAAGAGGTTCCGACAGCAGAGGAGAATCGGAAAAGAAATTAAAGCGAAAGCTTATGCGCTTAGCCTCATCATCAGCAAAAACGTAATGAAACGAATTCGGAGGTATCACGCAAACGCTCCCCTGCTCTAAAAAGCAATCACGATCATCAATAGAAATATGAAGCTTACCGGTTATTGCAATATGCACCTCGTAGGTTGAGTGAAAATGATACGCTTGGCTCTTTTTAACTCCAAAATCAAAGCCGTCATTCAAAATGAATTCACAAGTCAAATTTTCTTTTTTTACACTTATTACAGAAAAAGCGCCAGTTTTAAAAACAGATTTCTTCATTTGTCTAAAAACGACACGATTATTTAAAATGTGTCTCAGCTTTCTATTGTTTTTTTGGAAATTACCATTTATAATAAGTATACATTAAATAAATTTTAGAGTCAAGAGGATGAAGAGTATGACGATAAAAGAAAAAATAAACTCAGCCCTGCCGACCTTCGGCACTTTCGTAAATCTTTCCGACCCCATTATTTCCGAAGTTCTGGGATTTCTCGGATATGATTTTCTTTGGATAGATATGGAACACACCTCCATATCCTGCGAGCAGGTATACCATCATATACTTGCGGCAAGATCCGCGGGAACTCCCGTATTCGTTAGAGTGCCGGTAGACGACCTCACGATCAGCAAAAGAGTTCTCGAAATGGGAATTGACGGAATAATATTCCCCATGGTCAAGAATGCCGCACACGCAAAGGAGCTGCTCGATATAACGCTCTATCCTCCGTACGGAAAGCGCGGATGCGGACCCAGAGGCGCGGTGCGCTACGGACTTGACGACGAGTCGGAATATTACAAAAACGGGCACCTTAAGCTATGCCGCTTCGTTCAAATAGAGCTAAGCAGCGCAGCCGAGGATGCCGAGGCTATCGCAAATCTTGAATACCTTGACGGATGCATTCTCGGAATGCACGACTTATCCGGCTCTATAAACAGACTCGGTGACGTTTTTTGCGATGAAAATCTTGCTCTTGCAAACAAGAGCATAAAGGCATTCAAGGATGCCGGCAAGACTGTTGGTGTTGCAACGTTTGCAACTGACAAGGGCACCCTGCAAAAGTATTACGATATGGGAATAAATATGATCGCATCGGGCGCAGACTACGACTATATTATGAAGGGCGCTCAAAACACGCTGAAGGTTCTCAAAGAGGTTGAAACAAGCAAATAAACTTCAATATTTACACTTAAACGAGGAAAAAAGCTATGAAAATGCTCTCATTTGGAGAAATACTATGGGACGTCTATCCGAGCAGCAAGGCGATAGGCGGCGCTTCACTCAATCTTGCGGCTCATGCGGCGCTACTCGGCAATGACGCTTATCTTGCAACGGCTATAGGTGACGACGAGCTTGGCAAAGAGGCGCTGGAGATTGCGAGAAAGCTCAAGATCAACGACAAATTCATTTTCACCTTACCCGATAAGGAAACGGGAGCGGTCATCGTAACCCTTAACGAAAAAGGAATTCCGTCATACGAAATAAAGGATAACGTTGCGTACGATTTCATAAAGCAGCCGGAGATTGGCAGATATTGCTTTGACGTTCTCGCCTTTGGCTCTCTTGCGCTGCGTCACGATGACAATAAGGAAACGCTCAAGGCCATTCTCAGCGCAAATTCCTTCTCCGAAATCTACACCGACCTCAACATAAGGCTACCTCACTCAACTAAAAAAAGCGTAAATTTTTGCCTTTCAAATGCAACAATAGTAAAGGTTAGCGATGAAGAATTGCCAACTGTTTCGGGCTGGATTTTTTCAAAAGAATATTCGCCCGAGGACTTTGCAATAGAAATTGCAAAAAAATATTCCAAAATCAAACTAATTATAATAACGATGGGGGAGAAAGGGTCTTTTGCTTTTGATACCGCAAAGGCTGAGTTTTATTATTGCGATGCTATTGCAACCAAGGTGGTATCTACGGTTGGTGCGGGCGATAGCTTTGGCGCTGCATTTCTCACAAAATATTTTCAAGGCATGGACATTAACACCTGCCTTAACTTTGCTTCAAAGCTCAGCTCTTACGTGTGTTCAAAAAAGGATGCGGTTCCCGACTTTATTGAGTTTATATAGTCTTTCAAAAAACAGTTTCTTA
Source organism: Eubacteriales bacterium (assembly GCA_045594785.1). Lineage (GTDB taxonomy): Bacteria > Bacillota > Clostridia > Oscillospirales > CAG-272 > UBA1740. The sequence continues at coordinate 14,110 of JAZNZE010000002.1, read as the reverse complement.
AAGGGCTGTCTCAAATGCATTTTTAAAAAGCAATTGAGACAGCCCCTTTTCTTATTTCAAAACCTTTATATACCTATAAATCTCGTTCTGCTCATATCACAAACCCTTGCGAGTTCGTTAATATTAAGTGTGCCGTTCATATAATCAAGATACGGTATCCCATTCGGGATGCCGTTTTTCTTTGGAGTCGCTCACCCTAGGATTTGAATCGGCTCCGCGACCAGCGGAGGATGTTCAAATCTGCAACCAAGAAAAAACAACCGAGTGTTGTTTTTTCGCCGGGTTGACACCACAGGAGAGCGAAAATATCGCTCTCCGGCAAGCAAGGAATCGGCAGAGCCGAGTGTACCGAGGCGATAGCTCACGACTATGCGACTGGTGTGGAGTGGCAGAGAGCCGAGGTCAAAAAGACCTCGGCTCTTTCTAAATATCATTTTTCTGAAAGTCCTATAAAATAATCCGCGCTTACGCCGTAGAATTTGCAAAGCTTTATTAAATCCTCGATTTTCAGCTCTGCTCTTCCGTCTTCAATGTGGCTATAACCCTGCTGTGATTTATTTATTACAATTCCAACCTCACGTTGCGTCAAATCTCTGTCTTCCCGCAGATTTCTCATTCTCGTTCTATAATTCACAAAAACACCTCTCCCCCCACTTATTATATGATGTAAGAAGTGTATCATACTCAGAAATTGAGTATTGACATTTACTCAAAGATTGAGTATAATTGTAGAAAAGAGCCGCAGATTAACGTTTTTCGGTGCGTTCTTCGGCTAATACGCTTTTTCATCGAAAGAAAAATTAAGCCAAACAAAAAGGAGAAAAAAGAAAATGGCAAAGAAAATTTTGTGTGTTATCGTGATTACGCTTGCACTTGTTTGTGTGCTCGCATCGTGTGGTCACGAACACGAATGGAGCGAATGGCAGACAACTAAAGAAGCAACTTGCACAACGGATGGGTTAAAAGAACGAGTTTGTGAGTGCGGAGAAAAAGATACTCAAACAATTTCTATGCTAGAACACTCTTACGGTGAATGGCAAACAATTCAGCCGAATTGCCTGATTGAAGGAAAGCGTGCTCGTTTTTGCGAGAGATGCGGTTACGAAAGTTCGTATATTATTAGCGCAAAGACCTCTCACTATTTTCCTTGGGATGGATGGATCGTAACAAAAGCGGCAACCTGCACGGAAGAGGGTGAAGAAGAATGTAAATGCTACTATTGCGATGAAAAAGAAACGGAAACAATTCCGGCAAATCACAAGTATTCAAACGGAATATGTACCCTATGTAATCGCGGACTTATAAATATAATACTTCCCGATACACCTATAACAGTTTATGATTATAATTATAACGGCTCTGTTGATGAAACGTGTAAAATAACGTCCTTAACGATTAAAAAAATAGAAAAGCGCACTTATGATGGAACTTATAATATAACATTATGTTGGGCGGGTGAGAAGACCTATGATGACGATGGAAATAACTATTCTTCTTCGGTTGGATTTATCTACAAGCTATACGATTCCGAGGGATACGCAGTAAAAAGCGATAGCGCCTTCTCTGTCAGCGTATGCGTTGGTGAAAAATTCAGAGATCAAGAAGAAACATTGTATGATATAAACCTTGATCCAAACGAAACGTACACTTTAGAAATTTTGCATTTGGACTAAATTATGACTGATTACGAAGCACTTTTAGAAGAAACAAAAACCAAGATAGCTCGACTACCAAATAATACGTATTTTGTTCTAAAAGATTTGTTCCTTGGCTTACGTTGGGAACAAATACCACGCGGAGAACGCAGTTATTTTGGCAGATATTTCAAATATGCCGTGGAGCGAGGAGAAGTGCAAAACGTATCAGTATCGGGAGAAAACAAAATACACTCCACACTATACGTTAAACGATGAACAAAATCGGGGGCTATCGCACCGAGGCTAACTGAATAAAAAAGATGGGTATTGTGAAAAAACACAGTACCCATTTATTATTAAGTCTTAAGAACAGTCTGGACCGTTTTTATATTTCTTTGTGTCTTATTACGATTTAAAGTTAATTGACGCAGCCGCATTTTTACCCGTTTATTTTTTCCTGACCTTCGTGCATCTTCTTGATTTTTTTGAAAGCCAGCGGAATGATTACCGACAGCATCAGTGATGCCGCCGTCCACGACACAGGATACAGAAGCGCAAGTCCGCTGAAGGTATTAAACGGCTCAAGCGGGAAAATGACGTAGACGTAGAATATTCTTGTAAAACAAGTACCAATCAAATTGAATGCAAGGGGAAGCAGCGAATATCCAAGTCCTCTTACCGTTCCGAAAACCGAGTTCATAATACCCTGCAAAAAATAAGTAGCAAGCATAATTCCCGTCCACTCAACGACAGCCGCGATTACAAGCTCTCTGTCCTGCATACCCGATTCAACAAAAAGACCGGCAAACTCCGCGCGGAAGATACGCATAACAAAGGATATGATAAATACGATAGCAGCCGACTGAAAGAGTGAATATAAAAATACGCGCTTGATTCTCTCCGGCTTCAAAGCTCCGTAGTTTTGTCCCGATGCGTTCATTGCTGAATGCATAAACGAGCCGGATATTACGTCAAGGAATCCGTCAATGGTTGAGGATACCGAGAACGCAGTCACGTAGTGGACTGCAAAGGTGTTAACCGCCGACACGGTAACGAGATTCGTGATACCGAAGCAGCAGGACTGAAATCCCGTAGGTATACCAAGCCTTATGATTTTAAAAAGCAGAGCCTTATCAACGGTTAGCTTGCCAAAGGAAAATCTGTAGCACTCTCCCTTTCTATGCATAAGAACAAGGATTACCACAGCGGCAGAAAAATACTGAGAAATTACTGTCGCAATAGCAACTCCGTCAACGGACATCTTAAAAACACAAACGAAAAAGAGGTTGAAAACAACGTTTACGAGACCCGATATTGCACCAATAACGAGAGGCGTCTTTGAGTCGCCCGTTGCACGAAGAATAGATGCGCCAAAGTTATATATAGCCGTAGCGGTTATGCCTAAGTAGGTTATACGCAGATACAGAACCGCATTTTCCATATACACGTCCTGAGTGCCGAGAAGACGGAGCAACGGCTCGAGCGTCAAGTATCCGATGGCGGTCAAAGCAATCGAAAGCACAAATCCAAATACAAGCGAGGTGTGCACCGCGCGAGAGGTCTCGTCATATCTTTTTCCGCCGTAGAGCTGCGCTACAACCACACCGACACCGCTGCCTATACCTGCCATAAAATTAATTATAAGAGCTCCGAGGGTAGCCGTGCAACCTATAGCTCCAAGAGCATTGGGGTCGCCCGAAAACTGACCTACCACCAGCTTATCGGCAGCATTGTAAAGCATTTGGAGAAGTCCGGTTGCCGCAATCGGAGCCGCAAACCATATAAGCTTCCAGAAGAGAGGGCCTTCGGTAAAATCAATTCGTTTTTTGGTTCTTATACCTTTTTCCTTAAAAACGTTCTTCGTCATAGAAAACCTCATTTTTTCGCTTGTACTCGCCCTGTACGTTTTAGCTGTATTTACTTTTATATTAGCGTATTTTGATTCTTACTTCAGTCAAAGTGTTTTTTTATCGCCTTGACGAGATTTTTCGCATAAATTTCAAATCCCTCATCGGAGGGGTGAAGATGACCGTCATAAAAATATTTCGTATCGTGGGGAACGAAATCAAAGCCGGAAACGAACACGGTATTCGGTATCTCCTCGGAAATTTTCTTTATCTGCTTTTCTACGTCAAAAAAGTCTCCAACCGTCTGTTTATCCGCGTAGTTTGCCCGCCAGATTGGCGAGAGAGCAAAAATTTTTGCATTCGGGTAGTTTTTCGAAAGGTTTTCGTAAAACAGGCGTGAATTTTTAAGAAAGGTTTCCCTATCCGTTCCGCAATCGTTAGTTCCGTAAGCAACGCTTATATAATCGGGTGAAAAATCACTCTTTGCCGCGGCAAGTCCGGGCTGAAAAACCTCTCCGCCGATTGCCTTATTGAATGCCTCTACACCAAGCGCGCGGGCGGTCAGCGCAGTATATTTATTTGAAGGATACTGAGCGTCATATCCGTGAGTTATGGAGTCTCCGTAAAAGAACATTTTCTTTTCGGGCTTTATGGGAGTAACGAAGCTTGCCCCGCTAAGCTCAACCTCGCTGAGCGCCAATGCCGCAAACTGCGGGAAAACTATTCTTACAGTCTTCTTTCCCTCTCCAAGCTCAAAGCAACCCGAAAACTCGCCAAGCTGAAACTCTGCAAAAAGCTTTTCTTTATTCATTTCGCCGTCAAAGTTTTGTATAGTTCCTATTCTCTCTCCGTTTATAAAAACCTCGAGAACATACCATAGTCTGTATGAAACGGCAACGTGCGCATTTCCCTTGAGAGAGAGGACTGTGGCATCGGTCTCAAAATTCATTTCCACGTCAGACGTTGCGAATACCTTTGTGTAGAAAGGCGAGCTTTTATAAAACTCTATTTCCTTATCGTTAAATCTGAAAAAGTGAAATTCCCCGTTTTTAAATCCCACACTGTCTGCCCCTAGGGTTACTTCCTTTATCTGTTTGTAATCAAGCTTCATAACAACGCTCCCGCTACTCTTATTTATATCCATTATAATTAAAGCGTTTTCTAAAGTCAATGGGGCTGTCGAATTTAGGCATAACAAAATAAAAAAACAAGGGGCTGTCGCACCGAGGCTAACCGAATAAAAAAGCAGGGGTATTGTGAAAAAACACAGTACCCCTTTGTCTGAAGTGCGTTTTTATTTTGTTCCGAAAAGTCTGTCGCCCGCATCGCCAAGACCGGGGAGAATATATCCCTTATCGTTGAGCTGTCTATCAAGAGTAGATACGTAAACGTTAACGTCAGGATGAGCCTCAGCAACTCTGCTGACACCCTCGGGAGCGCCGATTATCGCCATAAACTTGATATGCTTGCAGCCGCGCTTCTTAAGAAGATTTATAGCATCGCAGGCGCTTCCTCCTGTGGCAAGCATAGGGTCAACGACAAGAACGAGCTTGTCCTCTATGCCATCGGGAAGCTTGCAGTAATAGGACTGCGGCTCGAGCGTTTCTTCGTCACGGTACATACCGATATGACCTACTCTCGCAGAGGGGAACAGCACGTGTATGCCGTTTACCATTCCAAGACCTGCGCGAAGAATGGGCACTATGACGATAGAGTTATCGGTTACAACCTGCTGCTTGCAGGTCTCGAGAGGAGTTTTTACCTCGATTTCGGTTGTCGGAACGCCCTCCTTAAGCGATTCATAGGTCATAAGGGTGGTGATTTCCTCAACGAGCTCGCGGAATTCCTTCATACTCGTTCTCTCGTCACGAAGAATTGCTATCTTATGTCTGATAAGCGGATGGTCGAATATAACAACGTTATCGTAATTTTTCATAATAATTACCTGACTTTAAATTATTCCTCGGGGGTGTTCTTCTTGAATTTATTAAGCAGAACGTTAACAAGGATACCGAGAATAAGCGCGCATGCGATAGCGGTTATAGTAACCTCGCCTATCTTAAGAGCCATACCGCCGATACCCGTGATAAGAATAACGGATACGGTGAAGAGGTTTGCGTTATCCTCAAGGTTTACCTTCTGAATCATTTTAAGACCGGAAACTGCAATAAAGCCGTAAAGCGTGATACAAACACCGCCCATTACGCAGCCGGGAATAGAATCAAGGAATGCAACGAAGGGAGAAACGAAGGAAATAAGCACCGAGAGAATAGCGGTGGTCGTGATTGTAGCAACCGAAGCGTTGCGGGTGATAGCAACGCAGCCGACAGATTCGCCGTAGGTGGTGTTGGGGCAGCCGCCGAAGAACGCGCCTGCAATAGAGCCTACGCCGTCACCGAGAAGGGTGCGGTGAAGACCGGGATCTTCAAGAAGGTCATTATCAATAATGGAAGAGAGGTTCTTATGGTCCGCAACGTGCTCCGCAAATACAACGAAGGCAACAGGGATATAAGCAACCGCAACGGTAGCAAGATAGCTTCCGTCAAAATCAGCAAAGCCGTCAAACGCCTTGATAAACGAGAACTTGGGGAAATCAAGGAAGGTAGTGAATTTAACTCCGTCCTCTACGAGAGCGCGGAAGGGAGCAAAATCGATAACCTTGAGAGAATCAACGTCTGCCGCATAGCCGATAACGGTAAATACGAGAGCAAACGCGTAGCCTGCCATAATACCGATAATGAAGGGTATAAGCTTTGCCATCTTCTTGCCGTAGGTAGCGCAAAGAACGACTACGGTAAGAGTAACGAGCGCGGTGATTAGGGAAAGCCAGATTGGCGTTGACATAACGAAAGCGCCGTTAGCGTCCTGAGGGCCGTAAGAGAAAACGTCTTTAACAGCCGCTCCCGCGAGGGAAAGACCGATAAGAGCAACCGTAGGGCCGATAACCGCAGGGGGCATAAGAATGCTTATCCACTTTACGCCAACGAACTTAACGACAAGCGCGATAGCAACGTAAATAAGACCTGCAAAGATTGCGCCCAGAATGATGCCGAGATATCCGAGAGCTGCGCTCGATGCGCCCGCAAAAGCCGCAGTCATCGAACCGATGAACGCGAATGAAGAGCCGAGGAAAACAGGGCTGCGGAACTTAGTGAAAAGCTGGTAAACGATTGTGCCGACACCTGCGCCGAAGAGTGCTGCGGAAGCGCTCATTCCGTTGCCGACAATAGCGGGAACTGCTATAGTTGCCGCCATAATTGCGAGAAGCTGCTGAATGGCAAAAACAATTAGCTTGCCAAATTTGGGTCTGTCATGGATTCCGTAGACGAGATTATTCGCCATTTTGATATCCTCCTTTTATTTTGAAAACGGTAAGCGCCGCGAAAGCGGCTCACTTCGGTTTTCACATTGACTTTATTCTATCACAAGCAAAGCCTGTTGTCAACATAAAATTCTCTTTTTCGTCACAAAACGTTAATACTTTTAAAAACCTTCGCGCGCCCGCTAGGGTAAAAATCCGCAAGGAGCTCTTGACAAAAATCAAGCAAAAAATTCTTTTATTTCCTTTAGAGATATGCTATAATGATAGAAAAAGATTCGGGAGAAGAAAAATGAAATACGTCAATCAGCTTGAATATGCTCACATACCATATCCGACAAGAGTAAAGCAGGAAGGCTTTGCGCCGAACGGATATCAGAGCACGGTAAGAAGCTCGGGCTGCGGCCTTTGCTGCGCCTGTATGGCAATTGAAGCTATTACCGACACTACGCTTGACATAGAGGAATGCACTCGAATTTCAATGGAATGCGTAGCAAACCATTCAAGAGGCACGGATATGAATATTCTCGGTCCTGCTCTTGCGGAGAAATTCAATATTGCATATTCAAAAACAAGCGACCTAAAAGAAGCTATACGCCATTTAGAAGAAGGCGGAGTAATAATCGCTCACGTAGGCATTCCCGAAGGCAAAGAAATAGGACTTTTCACCAAGGGAGGACATTACATTCTCCTCGTTTCTACGGACGGAAAAGAATTTTGCATTCTCGACCCCTCATATTCGCCCGAAAAATTCACAATGCCCGAAAGAGAAGGCAGAGTTAACGAAAAAAATGCGCCTTTTCTCTATTGTGACGTAAACACCGTGGATAGCGAATGCAAGCCCGGCAAGGTTAAATATCACCTCTTTGCCCGCAAAAAAATCTGAGCAGCTGCCAAAAAACCAAAGAAGCTCTCACGGCTTGGCTCGTAATATTAATAAGAAGAAAAACACGGCTTTTTCATACGCAAGCTTATGCGTGGAAAAGCCGTTATTTTTGTAAAACCGTATTGTAAATTCATTCAAATAATGATATAATAAAAGCAAATAAAACTAACGCTATGAAGGGTTATCAATGACGGGTAATAAAGAATTTTTAGGCACAGAGCCTATCGGAAAGCTTCTGTTCAGGCTGTCGATTCCTACGGTTATCGCACAGCTTATCAATATGCTTTATAACATAGTTGACCGCATTTTTATCGGTCATATTGCGGACGAAGGAAGCCTTGCGCTTACCGGGGTAGGCGTTTGTATGCCGCTTATTATGCTGGTATCCGCATTTGCGGCGCTCGTCAGCTCAGGCGGCGCGCCCAGAGCCTCGATATTTATGGGAAAGGGAGACAAGGATTCTGCCGAAAAGGCGCTTGGCAACTGCTTTTCGCTTCAGATTCTGGTTTCAGCGGTTATAACCGCCGTTCTGCTCATATGGAACGAGGAGCTTCTCCTGGCATTCGGCGCAAGTGAAAACACGGTATCCTACGCTACCGATTATATGAGCGTATACTCTATCGGCACGGTATTCGTACAGCTGACGCTGGGAATGAATTTCTTTGTCACGGCTCAGGGCTTTACAACCACCTCTATGATAGGAGTGCTTATAGGCGCGGGGTGCAATATCCTGCTTGACCCCATATTCATTTTCGCTTTTGATATGGGAGTTAAGGGCGCAGCTCTTGCGACTATTATTTCTCAGGCTGTCTCTTGCGTATGGGTGCTTGCCTTTCTCTTTGGAAAAAGAACGGTGCTTCACGTAAAGAAGGAAAATCTTATACTGAGAGCAAAAATCATTTTGCCTTGCGTTGCGCTTGGAACTGCCGCTTTTATAATGCAGGCAAGCGAAAGCGTAATTTCTATCTGCTTTAATTCTTCTCTATTGCGCTACGGCGGAGATATTGCAGTCGGCGCTATGACGATTTTGACGAGCGTAATGCAGTTTGCTATGCTTCCAATGCAGGGCTTTGCTCAGGGAGCGCAGCCGATTTCAAGCTATAACTACGGAGCAAAAAACGCAGACCGTGTTAAAAAAACACTCCGCCTGCTTCTTATGGTCTGCCTTATTTATTCCTTCACTCTTTGGGCGATGGTTATGATTATGCCAAGGGTTTTCGTAGGAATATTTACACCCGATACGCAGCTCATAGAATTTGCCGCGCCTATGCTCCGTATATATTTCGGCGGTATGTGCATATTCGGCATTCAGATTTCCTGCCAGATGACCTTTACCTCTCTCGGAAAGGCAGCTAATTCCATTCTCGTAGCGGTAGTGCGAAAATTCGTATTGCTTCTTCCTCTTATTTATATTATGCCTCATATCCTTTCGGATTCGGTAAAGGCAGTCTATATGGCTGAGCCTATTGCAGACGTAATCGCGGTAAGCTTTACTGCAGTTCTGTTTATTTTCAGCTTCAAAAAGGCTATGAAAAAAATCACAGCGGCAAACGAAAATTCCGAGGAGCATTAAAATGAGCGGTAAAAAAAGAGTTCTTATAATCAACACGGGCGGTACTATCGGTATGAAAAAAACCGAAAACGGCTACGCGCCCGCAAGAAATTTTCTTGCAGAGGCAATCTCGGAGATTGCCGATATGAAAAAGCCCGATACTCCAGACTGGGAGCTTTACGAGCTTCCAAGACTGCTCGATTCCTCGGATATTACCGTCAAGGAATGGAACGAAATTGCCGAGATAATATACACAAAATATGAAAACTATGACGGATTCGTGGTTTTGCACGGAACGGACACTATGGCATATACCGCATCTGCGCTTTCGTTTATTCTTGACGGCCTTGACAAGCCCGTAGTGCTGACGGGCTCTCAGATTCCGCTCTCGGAAATCCGAAGTGACGGAAAGGACAATCTGGTTACCTCTCTTCTTATCGCGGCTGACGGTGCGGCGCGCGAGGTTTGCCTGTATTTCAGCGGCAAGCTTCTGAGAGGAAACCGCGCTGTAAAAATGAGCGCAGACGGTCTGGTCGCATTCGATTCTCCGAACTACCCCCACCTTGCTGACGTGGGTATCAGCATCAAATACAACACTTCCGCAATAAGCAATTTCAATAAAAGCCAACTTGCGCTCCGTCCCCTCTCAAACGTTCCGATAGGCGTTCTCAAGGTATTCCCCGGCATTCAATTCGGGCTTTTTGAATCAATTATGACCGAAAAGCTCTCGGGAATAGTTCTTGAAACCTTTGGCACGGGTAACATTCCCTCAGACGATGGCTCGCTTATTCCCATAATTTCGAGAGCGTTTGAATGCGGCTCGGTTGTCGCGGTTTGCTCACAATGCCCTCAGGGAACGGTGTCGCTCGGTGCGTACGAAACCAGCTCTGCCCTGAAAAACGCAGGCGCAGTAAGCGGAATGGATATGACTACCGAGGCGGCAGTCGCAAAGCTATACTACCTTTTCAGCATCGGGAAGGAGAAAAAAGAAATAAAGGCTCTGATGGAAGAAAACCTGCGAGGCGAGCTTACAAGGCGCTAAAAACCGTAAAAAAACGAGAATTCTACTATCTGTAGAGTATTTTCACCAAAAATCACCTAAGGTAAGGTATTGCTCGTGACCTCGGGTAATGCTTTATAATGATGGCAAGGAGGTGAATGCTATGTCAACCTACACGACAGGAGAGATTGCAAAGCTTTGCTCGGTTTCCGTCAGAACCGTGCAGTATTACGATAAGCGCGGCTTGCTTACGCCAAGCGAGCTTTCCGAGGGAGGCCGCAGACTTTACTCGGAAAACGACCTTTCAAAAATGAAAACAATCTGCTTTCTCAGAGATATAGACCTCTCAATAGAGGTTATAAAAAAGCTTCTCAGAGAAGAAAACTCCGGAGAGGTTATATCACTTATTCTCGATGAGCAAAAGGCAATACTTGAGGAAGAGAAAGCAAAAAAAGAGGCTCAGCTCAAAAGGATAAGCGAGATAGAGAAAATTATCGGCAAAACCGAAAATCTCTCGGTCAAATCTATCGGTGACGCAGCACACGTTATGGAAAACAAAAACAAACTCAGAAATCTTCGCTTAGGACTTCTTATTACGGGAATACCCGTATCCGCATTGCAGGTGGTATCCATTATTTTATGGATAACGAACGGTCTCTGGTGGCTGTTCGTGATATGGGCTGCTATTGCAGTTCCTTACGGAGCGATTGTTTCAACCGTCTATTTTAAGAAGCTGGAATATATCTGCCCGGAGTGCCACAACGTTTTTAAGCCGCGCTTCAAGGATGCGTTTTTTGCAAATCATACCCCCACGGCGAGAAAGCTTACCTGCACGCGCTGCGGTAAGAAGAGCTTCTGCGTGGAAATCTACCGTAAGAAAAACGAAAATGAATAATTTTGTTCTTTTCTCAATGTATTAAAGAACACGAAAAAGCCGATTTTGATTTATCGGCTTTTTTATTTTCTGCAAAAAGATGACAAAAAGTGAATACTTTTTGTGCTATTATGAAAAGATTTTCGTATTTTGATATGCTATAATTACCTTGAACGGCAAAGCCGTTTTTCAGGACAAGTTACTTAGAGGAGAGGATTTATGGAAACCTTAAAATTTGACCTCACGAACAAGGCGGGCGGATTTAAAATTCTGAACGCAACCAACGGCGGCCCTTGGCATAAGCGCCACGCAACCGACCAGCTTAGGAGCAATTTTGAAGACTACAAGGCGGCAAAATTTCCTTATTCGAGAAACCACGACAGCGGTCTTATAAGCGTTTACGGCGGCCCGTACGCACACGATATATCCAAAATTTTCAGAAACTTTGATTTAGACGAAAACGACCCCGCATCTTATGACTTTGCTTGTACAGACGAATCTATTCTCTGCACGCTCGAGGCGGGAACTAAAACCTTCTTCAGACTTGGAGAAACCATAGAGCATCAAATCAAAAAGCACGCGGTAATTCCGCCTAAGGATTTTCATAAATGGGCAAGAATCTGCGAGCATATTATAAGACATTATAACGAGGGCTGGGCAGACGGCTTTAATCTGGGCATTGAGTACTGGGAAATATGGAACGAGCCTAATCTCAGACCTCAGTGCTGGACGGGTAGCGACGAGCAGTTCTTCGATCTCTACGAGATAACCTCAAAGCACCTCAAAGCCTGCTTCCCGAGCCTCAAAATAGGCGGTCCTGCCGTTGCGGGCGGGGAGCCGGTCTTCACTGAACCGTTCCTTGCAGAAATGAGAAAGAGAGGCGTTGAACTTGACTTCTTCTCATGGCATCTCTATGCAAAAGAGCCTTCCGAAATAATGGACAGAGCAAAAGAGGTGCAGGCGCTTCTTGATAAGTACGGCTACGGGGATACCGAGCACAATATCAACGAGTGGAACTACAATCGCGGCTGGGTTGAGGACTTTCAGTACAGCATAAACGCTATTCACGGCATTAAGGGAGCAGCCTTCACTATGGCAACGATAAGCGAAGGTCAGAGGACCGAGTGCGTAGATATGATGATGTACTACGACACTCGCCCGAGCGCCTTCTGCGGAGCGTTTGACTTCTATTCATACGAAAAGCTCAAAAGCTATTATCCTCTCGCGTGGTACGGACAAAATTACTATGACCTTGAAAGCTATATCCCCCAGAAAAACAAGGTTAAGAACTTCTATTCCCTCTGCGGTACGGACAAGAACGGCAAGATTACCTGTATTATAACTCACTACTCCGAAAATGACAAAACAAGAGCGAAAAGAATTAAGCTTGACTTTGGCAGAGATGCAAAATTCGAAGGCTACCTTGTTGACTCCGAGCACGATGCAGCCAAGATAAGAATTCCGAAAAATCTTGAACTTGATATGAAATGCAATTCGTTCATACTGCTTAAGGAAGTATAAAAAGGAGACCGGTCATGCCAAAAATTAAGGTAAACACGTCAAATGCGATTCGCAAAATGAAGCCTATGCACGCAGGCGGTCAGCCCCCTCTCGGAGGTTCTAAGTACAATAACTATTTCCACTATCTTACAGAGGCGGGAATTCCCTACTCCAGACTTCACGACGTAGGCGGTGCTTTCGGCGGAAACCGCTTCGTTGATATCCCCAACGTATTCCGCGATTTTGACGCCGATGAAACCGATCCTAAATCTTACGACTTTACCTTTACGGATTTCCTTATCAAGTCGCTTATGGACGCAGGGGTTGAACCTTACTACAGGCTGGGTATAACCATTGAAAATCAGTCTTTCATAAAGGCGTACCGCACAGATCCGCCTAAGGACTACAACAAATGGGCGCGTATCTGCGAGCATATAATAGCTCATTATACGGAAGGCTGGGCAGACGGCTTTAATTATGATATAACCTACTGGGAAATCTGGAACGAGCCGGACAACATAAACGTTGAACCCTCTGAGCTTTGGTCGGGTACTCCCGAACAGTTCTACCGTCTCTATGACGTAGCGGCAAAGCATCTTAAGAAAAGATTTCCTAATATTAAGATAGGCGGCTACAGCTCCTGGGGCTTTACCGCGCTCACCAAGCCCGACCATACCCCAACACACAAGTATATTTTCGATTTCTTCATTAACTTCCTTGAATATATTAAAGAGCACGGCTCGCCCATTGATTTCTTCTCCTGGCACAGCTACTACAAGAGCGAAATTACGGTTATCTGGGACGAATTTGTAAAGAATAAGCTTGAGGAATACGGACTCGGACACGTTGAGAGCCACCTGACAGAATGGCTTCCCCTTCCCGGTCAGCACGGAACTGCGGCTCAGAGTGCAGAAATAGTCGCAACTATGATAGAGCTTCAGAAGGGCTACACAAGTATTTGCTGTATCTACGATATGAGACTGGCAAGCAGTGATTACGGCACGTTCTTTGACCCGAAGAAAAAGCCGAGCCAGGCATATTACGATATGGTTGCCTTCAACGCTCTCTATAAGCTCGGAACAGAGGTAGAGGTGAGCGCGGATACCGAAAAGCTTCACGTGCTTTGCGCAAGCAACGGAAAGAAAAATGCCATCCTTATCTCTAACCTCACAGGAGAAGCTCAGAACTTAGAAATTGAAGGCGTTGACCTTGAAAACGCACGCGTTTCGGTGATAGATGACAAACGTCTTCTCTCATGGGCGCCGAACGCAAACGAAATCGAACCCAATGCAGTAATGCTTATCGAATGGTAAAATCAACCTAGCGAAGCAAAAGGGGCTGTCGCATTTAGGCATAACCGAATAAAAAAGCAGGGGTATTGTGAAAAAACACAGTACCCCTTTGATAATAAACATAGATTTGAGGAAATCAGGGTTGAAAACCTATGGTTTTCCTCATTTTTTGTTGTTTTTTATTCTTTCTCCGTTCTCTCCCT
>JAZNZE010000001.1:0-160693 GCA_045594785.1 Eubacteriales bacterium | reverse complement strand
AGATATTTTCGGCAGTTTACGTATGAATTCGAACTCTCACATAAATCACGGCGAAAGCCGTGTATATCATCAAAACGAAGTTTTGTATATCATCATTGCGAAAAGAAATGCAGCCTGCGGCTGATGATATACACCTTCGGTGATGAGATACACGCTAAAGCGTGATGATATGCCATTGCTTTCGCAATGGATAAAAAATTCGACAAGTCGAAACTTGTCGAATTTTTTGGCAGGGGCAGAAGGACTTGAACCCACGACCCATGGTTTTGGAGACCAGTACTCTACCAACTGAGCTATACCCCTAAAAACATTGGTATTATACTAAATTTTTATCGGTTTGTCAAGGTCTTTCGGAAATATTTTTAGAGTTTATTTCTTTTTGATAGAAATACCGCGGCTTTTTAGCTAAAGTTAATTATAAAATTCCCCTGCGGCTCAAAATAAATCGCAGGGGAATCCTTAATTTAATTGATAACTATTGTTTTAGCCCGCGCTTCTCTCTGCGCGCTTGTCTTTAAGATACTGCTTTGCTTGAGCCTCGGCGGCAGCGAGGCAATCGTTGAATTCTTTTGTCAATGCCTGTATTGAAGCATCGAGCTGTGATTCCATATTTTTCACCGTAGCCTTTTCCTCATCGGTCAGGTCAGCGTTAATTTTTTCGAGCATTTCGTTTGCTTTTTTCTCGCTGGCAAGGCTAAGCTCCATAACTGCATCTGAGGTATCGCCCTCTTCGATTATTCTTGTAATATTAGTATAGGTTTCGTCAAGGTCTGCAAGGCAAGCCTCAAACTCCGCCTTTGCATCAGCGGGAAGGAAGGGCAGAATAGCGCCCGACATATTGCTGACAGCTGTTATTACGCTCTGGACGGCAAGCTTAAGCGCTTCCATTTCCTCAGCGTACACGTCAGAGGAGATAGCCACGAGCTCTGCCGCTTCTTCAGCGTTTGCAATAGAGCCGGCTACAGCGTCCTTGAAATCGTCAGAGACATTGTTATTCTTTATAAATTCATTGGAATAAGCAATAACACTGTTAAGCGTAATATTGCCGTTTGCGTCCTTAAGAGGAGTCGTATCCGTAATTCCGAGCGCGAGTGCGATTTCATTTACCGAGCTTTCGGGAAGCGCAAGGGAAGTATACTCATTTGCGAATTTCATAATTTCAAGCACCGCGGCATAGGTTCTGGCTGAGGTTTTATATGCCTGGTAAGATGCTCCGTAATGAATAGTGTTCAAATATGAAGGATTTGACAGAATTGATGCCATTCTGGAGGTGTAAACGGTAGTATAAATACCGTCATACAGAATGCCCATAGAGCTTTCAAAAAGAGCGGTAGCTCTTGCTTTTGCTTCAAGGTAGGCGTCCGTAGCGTAAGCCTCCATTGTTGAATGAGCCTTTTTAACCTCTTCGATAAGAGCCTGCTCGGAAAGCTCAGCGGCTGCCTCAGCGGTTATTTCACCGTTTCCTGCGGCGGATAATGCAAGCTTATATTTTGCGGGAGTAAGAGCCTGTATTGCAGCGCTGTCGGGGTTTTCTTCCTTAAAGCGCTCAAGCTCAGCCAAAAGCGTGAAAGCAGTTTCCATATCAGCCGAAACGGTAAGTCCGAGACCCTCTGCAGTGGAAACTATCTTTGCGTCTATTTTGCTCTTAATGCCTTCGGCATCGGCAGCATTAGCCGAAACTACTGTTGTGACAAAATCGGGGTTATCCTCACTCAGATAACCAAGCTCTATAGCAATCTCGGTTATGTGGCTGATAGCTTCCTCGTATTTTTTTCCAACTATTTCGTCCTCTTCTTCATAAAGGAGAACCTTTGCATCGTCATTCGCACCGTAAACGCTCACTACGTTTCCGTCTTCGTTTACTGTGAGTTCAATTGAAGGATTGATTTCAATTT
Organism: Eubacteriales bacterium; assembly: GCA_045594785.1. Taxonomy (GTDB): domain Bacteria; phylum Bacillota; class Clostridia; order Oscillospirales; family CAG-272; genus UBA1740. Next base: position 158,798 of record JAZNZE010000001.1, on the reverse strand, counting down.
CAACGTAAGTCGAAGAAATTTTTGCTTCACCGCCTTTGCCGTCATCATTTCCGTCAGTTAAGGCACAGGCTGTAAAAGCGAAGCAGATTGAAATTAAAAGCAAGAGGGCGGTGAGTTTAGTGAAAAGCTTTGTCATAGATTTCTCCTTTCAAGAGGTGTTTTTGTCAGTGGAAGTATCTGTTTTTCGTTCTCCCAAGAGAACGCTACTTCTGCATATATATTAGCACAAATCACCGTATTTGTCAACAAACGGGCACATTTTTTAGATAAAAAAGCATATGGCTATTACCTAAGCTCCGTCAAAGAAGCAGATAATATTAATTTGCCATATGCTTTTAAGCGGTTATATTTATTCAAAAAGCGGAGTGGAAAAATACCTTTCCGCAGTATCCGGAAGAACGGTAACTACGGTTTTTCCCTTACCGAGCTTTTTTGCAAGCTTTATTGCCGCAGCAACGTTAGTGCCGCTGCTTATACCGCACATAATTCCTTCGAGCTTTGCGAGATTTTTTGATGTCTCCAGTGCTTCCTTGTCGGTTATTATGCAAACGTCATCGTAAATATCCTGATTGAGTATAGCGGGAATAAGTCCGTCTCCGATGCCCATCTGAACGTGAGTGCCTATTGAGCCGCCCGAAAGAATTGCCGCGTTTTCGGGCTCAACCGCCCAAACCGTCATATCGGGATTTTTTTCCTTAAGCGCTTCACCGATTCCCGTAATTGTGCCGCCCGTTCCGATTCCGGAGCAAAAGCCGTGAATTTCGTGCCCAACCTGCTCGAGAATTTCGGCAGCCGTGCTTATGCGCTGGATTTCGGGATTTGCAAGATTTTCAAACTGCTGAGGAACGAAAACGTTAGCGTTTTCAGCATTCATTCTCATAGCAAGATTTACGCATTCCTCGATACAAAGCCCTATGTTTCCCTCGTCGTGAACGAGAATAACCTCAGCTCCGTAATGGTTTACGAGCTTTCGCCTTTCCTCGCTTACAGAGTCCGGCATTATAATTTTTACCTTGTAGCCGCGCACTGCGCCAACCAGCGCAAGTCCGATGCCTTGATTTCCGCTCGTAGGCTCAACAATCACGCTATCCTTATTTATAAGTCCCTTTTTCTCGGCATCTAGTATCATATTATACGCAGTTCTCGTTTTTATAGAGCCTCCAACGTTCAGTCCCTCGAATTTTACGAGTATTTCGGCATCGTTTGTTGACGTCATATGCTGCAGTCTTATTATAGGAGTGTTTCCCATCGCATCGAGAATCGTGTTGCAGATCATTATATTAAACCTTTCCGGGCAAAGCTTTTATACGTTATGAGTATATTATCATACTATGCTTCTTTTGTCAATAATGCTGACGCCCGAAATTTAAAAGGCTCTGCTGTAGGTTTAAAGCAAGCTTACTGTATAGAATAATTCATATTGCTTGGGTCGCGGAAAAGGGGAATATGAAGCGGGTAATAGGTGAAAATGAGGAAAAGCGCAAAATAAATTCCCATTATAAAAATTGCAGAGCTTTCCCAAGCGCCGCCCGCCATCTTCGGAGTTTTAAGCATTCGCATATAAGAAAGAGCGTAGGCAAGGATAACCGAAAGGACGTAAATGCCTATATTCGTAAGCATATTATTGATTCCGAAAGCTCCCGTTGCCGTATAGTAGTTTGTAATTACAGAAAGCAGTCCGACAGTCAGTCCGAAAAGCTTAGACGTGTAAAAATTGTAAGCGCGCTTGCCGTAGATAAAGTATTCGATAATCATAGTGACAATGAAAGGGAAAAACAGAATTTTGAGATGCTCCCAAACACTCTCGTTAACGGGAGTAAACAGTCCTATAAAACGGTTTTCTCCCGAAAGGTCAAAAAGGAAGTGCCAGAAAACACCAAGACCGATGGTTACGAGGGTCATAACTATATTAATTATGGTGTATTTTTTATACTCACCCGAAAAAAGCTTCTTTAGCATAATTTTCTCCATAGTTTTTTAGGTTATTATGCCAAGAAAAAGCGAAAATATAATCGAAAAAGCGTTTTTACGGTCACAGCTTCGGTGAATCCGGATTGCCAAAATAAAAGAAAAAAGCACCGCGAGGGCGCTTTTTTCTTTTATGGTGGAAACAACTGGACTCGAACCAGTGACCCCTTGCATGTCAAGCAAGTACTCTAACCAACTGAGCTATGCTTCCGTAGCTGAGCAGTTCATATTATATACTATTTTTACTTGCTTGTCAATGTTTTTGGAAAAATATTTATTTGGTTTATATTTCTTTTATATTAGGCTTAGCGTCTTTTGGAAGACCGCATACGTATCCGTCACCGATTTTTGCTTTATGCTCATCCTTTGCCTTCAAGAGAAGCTCGGGGGCATCAAAGAGCCGCATAAGTGTTGCTGCAACCGCTTTTCCTGCATATAGCATAGCCTTTTTTGCGTAAGAGAATTTTCCTTGCGCTTCGGATTGCCAGCTGTGTCCGGGTGTACCCTTTACCCAGGTTGCGATGTGCATCTGAACGGTAGGTGTGTTCCAGCTTACGTCTGCGGTGTCGGTCGAGCCACCGTGCGCTACGGGCGGAGCAGGGGGCAGCACCTTCATAGCATAAGGCGGCTCGGATTTCTGCTCGCTTGTAAGCTGCATTGTTTCCTGAAGCTTTTTTCCGAATTCAAGCTCGCTTTCCGTGGGAATGGGAAGGGGAATATCGTTCATAGCCTCGTTGGCTGTGGCCTGAAGCGTGGGAATGGTTATAAGATTAGCATAAGCGGAGGTGACCGTTCCCGTCACCTCGGTATCCGTCATAAGAGCTGCACCTTTGGCTATGCGGTCAACTCTTTCCTTAAGAGATTGCACGCTTTCTGCGTCCGTGTCTCGTATCATATAGCGAACGCTTGCGTGGGACTGCACCATATTAGGAGCTTCTCCGCCTGCATCGAGAATAGCATAATGTACTCTTGCTGTGAGTGGCATATGCTCTCTTAAAAAGTTTGCGCCTATATTCATAAGCTCAAGCGCATCGAGCGCGCTTCTGCCTTTGTCGGGATTAGCTCCTGCGTGAGCGGCTATGCCCTCAAAGGTGTAGTCGACCTTCACGTTTGCAAGCGCGGGACGGGTACGCACCATATACATACTTTCCGGGTGCCAGCTTACAACTGCGTCAATACCGTTAAAAACACCGTCTCTTGCCATATATACCTTGCCGGCTCCGCCCTCTTCACCGGGGCAGCCGAAGAGCGTAACCGAGCCGCATTTCTTTTCCTTTAAGTATTCCTTAACCGCAAGCGCGGCTGCGAGCGAGCCTGCCGCAAAAAGATTGTGACCGCAGGCGTGGTTATTATCTTTATTTTCGATAGGGGATTTTTCAGCGCGGCATGCCTCTTGGCTCATACCCGAAAGCCCGTCATATTCGGCAAGTATTCCAAGGTGAGGAGTGCCTTCACCGTAGGTTGCCGTGAATGCCGTGGGAATACCCGAAATGCCTGTAGTTACCTCAAAGCCGTTTTCTCTGAGCTTTTCGGTAAGAAGGCGCACTGCGGTGTACTCCTCAAATGACGTTTCGGGCGCGTCCCATATCAAATCCGAAATTTCGCATATTTCGTCCTTTTTTGTATCTATATAGCTTAAATACTTTTCGTATTTCATAGCCTACTCCTCACATATTTTTTATTATTTTACCACAATATAGCTAATAGGTCAAGCCTCGGCATTCTTGTATTTCTTTGAAACGCTTATGATTATATGTACGAGAATAAGAGCTATTACCATAAGTCCAACGCTTGCATAGAGGCAGATATCGTAATTTCCAAAAAGGTCATAGCAAAGATTTGAGAGCGGAGCGCCTACGGCATAGCCTGCGGTGTTGACCGAAACGAAAATTCCGAGAGCCTCGTTGAAGCGTTTTTCACCGAAAAGCTCTCTTGCATAGATGGGAAGCATTATCGTTTCCAAGGGAAGAGCCAGCGCTGAAAATGCAGTATATACGTATGCCAAAGGTATATTACCGTTGACGGAAACTATGAAAAGAAGAATTACAGAAATTATTGCAGAGGTATAACAAATGGTTGAAGTATGTCTTACCCCTGTTTTGTCGTAAATAAATCCTACTCCAAATTTGGTAACAAAGAGGAAGAGAGATGAAATACTAAGTATATTTTTTACGTCACCTGAGGATATTCCTGCATCCTGGAAGAGCGGAGAGGCTATGCCGTGAACGCTTTGGAGAACCATTCCTGCTGAAAAAATAAATATTGCCGCGGGATAAAGATAGGGTGTTCTTAAAACTGCCTTATAGTCGGGCTTTTTCTTTTCCGCGATAACGTCAAGCTTTTCGGCATTTTGGCTTTTCGGGGCGTTTTTAAAGAAAATAATAATCAGAACGAGCATAGCCGCAAGTATAACGGCAACGAGGCGGTAAGCGTTTTTATACGCAAAAGCGTCTCCGCTGTAAATAATAGGCTCAAGAAGTTGTAGCGCGATAGCTGCTCCTATACCGTTTGATGCAAGGGCAAGTCCCATAATCGTTCCCTTATTCTTTGTGCACCATTTATTGACAACCGCGCCTACCATAGTAGTAGTGGTGAAGGAAAGTCCGATACCGAGAAGCGCGCCGCCTATCCATATAACCGCGGCATTAGGCGCTAGCGAGTAGGTTATCATTGATGCAATCAGTGAAAGAAATCCTGCGCATATAAGCTTCTTTGCCCCGAATTTGTACATAAGAGTTCCGAAAAATATATTGGTTACGGAGGTGGCGATATATCTTGCGCTGTCTCCCAGAGAAAAGGAGCTTCTCGTTATGCCGAGTGCCTCGCAAACCGGAACGATAAAAATACTTTTAGGAGAGCTGCAGAATCCGAGGGTTACCAGCACCATAAGGCAGCAAAGGATAACCGTTACTAAAGTATAATCAAATTTTTTCTTGCTTTCGTTCATTGTTTTTATACCTCGATGTTGACATTTAACGGATTGTATTATATAATATTTTTGTGCCGATAACAAGGTAAAAAGTATCAAAAATGGTAAAATCGTTCAAACAAAGAGGAAAATATGATACGTGAAGAATTTTCAAGCGCAGACGGACGGATGCAAGTGGATTACGTTAAAGGCTACATAAAAAGAGAGAATACCAATAAAATATGGTGTCATCCGCAATTTGAGCTTTTGGTGATTGTAAGAGGAAATATAACTTATAACGATAAGAAGGGCGTAACGAAAATCAGCGATAAAAGCGTAGTTTTTTTCAAAGCGCACGAGGTACATAATCCTTGCGTTGACGAAACGGCTTTATACGAGAGATACCGCGTTATATTTTTCGGAGATGCTGCAAACGAAATTTTGAGTGACTCATTTAGCCTTAATAAAGAGCTTTCGGTTTCTTATAAAAAGGGACTTTCCGATGCTGATTTTAATGAAATTCTCGGATATATCAAATCTCTTTACGACATCGTAAGGTCCGGTGAGGAAGATAAGCTTAGGGAAAGAATTTATCTTATTTCTCTGCTTATGAAGGGAGCATCGGTTCAGCCGCGTATAGAGGCGGTAGAAAAAAACTATATTTCAGATGTAGTAGAATATATAAAATCGAACTTTAATACGCGTTTAACAGCAGAGAGTCTTGCTTCTCGTTTTTACATAAGCCGCGGAAAGCTGATATATGATTTTAAGGATTACTGTGATATGACTCTGCTTGAATACGTAACCCTTACCAGACTTGAAGCGGCAAAGGAAATGCTTCTTTCGGGATATTCGGTTTCCGCAGCCTCGGAAGCCTGCGGTTTTTCTTCTCCCAGCTATTTTATAAAGGTCTTTTCGGGAATTGTGGGAATGACACCGCTTAAATTTCAAACGAATTTTTCGCAAACCCATTGACAATATCTTTCACATCTGCTATAATACAAACAGTTGAACAACCATTCAACTGTTTTTCTTGTGAGAACAAAATGCTTTCACGGGATTTTAAGGAGATAAAAATGATAGAAAAGAACAGGGAAAACCCACCGGTTTGCGAGTGCGAGGAAATACACAGCGATATAGTTGAGCATAGGCGTGAGAATATGCCCGATGAGGCAGAGCTTTACGATTTGTCCGATTTCTTCAAAATACTTGGCGACAGCACGAGGATAAACATACTTTTTGCAATAGACGGAGAGCCTATGTGCGTTTGCGATATCGCAAGGCTGCTTTCAATGACGAAGTCTGCCGTTTCTCATCAGCTTAAAATTCTGAGGCAGGCAGACCTTGTTACCTATAAAAAAAGCGGCAAGAACGTTTTTTACACGCTTGCCGATGACCACGTAAGAGATATTATCGAGAAGGCTCTCGAGCATATAAAGGAGTAAACGATATGAAATTTAAGTACACTGTCACGGGACTTGACTGTCCTAACTGCGCGGCAAAGCTTGCGAAAATAATCGAAGAAAAAGAAGGCGTTTCAAGCGCGAAAATCAACTTTCTTACAGAAAAGCTGACTATCGAAAGCGACTGTGACGAGGCTAAGGTTCTCGATATTGCTAAGTCAGCCGCAAAAGCCTTCGACAAATCGGTAAAAATAGAAAAATGATAGAGAAGCTCAAAAAATATTATGATAACGAGCTGATTCGCCTTGCTGTCGGTGCGCTGTTCTTTTTTGCTGCGCTGATATTTGATTTTTGCGAATTCTTCGTTGTCTCTTTGGTTTTGTACCTTATTGCTCTTATCGCAGCGGGCGCGCCCGTATTTATTTCTGCCGTACGCGGAATTCTTCGCCGCGACCTTTTAGACGAAAAATTTCTTATGTCTATAGCCTCGGTTGGAGCTATGATAATAGGCGATATGAGCGAGGGCGTGGCAGTAATGCTTTTCTTTCTCGTTGGTGAGATATTTGAGCACAGGGCAGTTCGCAAATCGCGAAGCTCAATAAAAGCTCTGATGAATATCAGACCGGATGAAGCAACCGTACTGATAAACGGAAAAGAAGAAACGGTTGATGCCGAAGAGGTTTCTGTCGGAACTGAAATAGTAGTAAGGGCAGGCGAGCGAGTTCCTATTGATTCTACGGTTATTTTCGGAAGCGGAGACGTTGATACCTCTATGCTCACGGGCGAGCCGCTTCCTCGTTCTGTTTCTGTCGGTTCACTTATAGAAAGCGGAAGTATAGTTCTCAACGGAGTTCTCAGAGCAAAAACCGAAAAGCTTGCCGAGGAATCAAGCGCTCAGAGAATACTGGAGCTTGTCGAGAATGCGTCAGAGAATAAATCCAGAGAAGAAAATTTTATCACGGTTTTTTCAAGAATTTACACTCCCATTGTCGTTGCGCTTGCGCTTCTTATGGCTGTTTTTCTTCCGTTGCTCTTTGACAGCATAGGATATTCAGAATCGGTATACAGAGCCTTGACGTTTCTTGTAATCTCTTGCCCCTGCGCGCTTGTGATTTCGGTTCCTATGGCATTTTTCGGAGGTATAGGCGGAGCGGCTTCGGTGGGAATACTCTTTAAAGGCGGAAACGTTTTCTCAGCGCTTTCAAAATGCGATAGCTTTGTGTTTGATAAAACGGGAACGCTGACTACGGGAGAAATTAAGGTAGATAAGATTATTGCCGTTGGCGTCAGCGAGGCAGAGCTGAAATATTTTGCTGCCGGAGCGGAGTACGGTTCGCTGCATCCGATAAGCAGGGCTGTACGGGAGCTTTGTGAAAATCCTCCGATACCCGAGAGCAGCCGTGAAATTGCAGGTAAGGGAATTTTTGCTAAGATTCTCGGAAAAGAGGTTCTCGTAGGAAACGAAGCCTTGCTTTTGGAGTTTGGTATATCCGTTCCGCCAGAATTAAATAAGGGGATTTTAATATCGCTTGACGGAGCTTTTGCAGGCTCTCTTATCCTCGGTGACAGTATAAAAAGCGAAGCAAAAGAGAGCATTGATATGCTTAGAAAAAGTGGTGTTGAAAATCTCTATATGCTGTCCGGAGATAAGACGGAAAACGCCCGAAGCGTTGCAGAGGCGGTGGGGATTAATAACGTTGTTGGAGACCTTCTGCCCGAAAACAAATATGATAAACTTAGAAAAATCATAAATTCTTCAAAGAAAGCAGCCTTTGTCGGAGACGGTATAAACGATGCGCCTTCGCTTGCAGCTGCGGACGTTGGAATAGCTATGGGCGGTATTGGAAGCGATAGCGCGATAGAGGCGGCAGACGTTGTTATAATGAATGACGACCTCGGCAAAATTTCTATTGCAAAGCGCATAGCTAAAAGAACCCTTCGCATAGCAAAGGAAAACATAATTTTTGCTATAGGCGTAAAGGCTCTCGTGCTTATTCTCGGTGCTGTCGGCTATGCTGATATGTGGCTTGCCGTGTTTGCTGACGTTGGTGTGGCAGTCATAGCTATACTCAATTCTATGAGAGCGTTGAGGGTTAGAAAATGAAAAGGTATTACGTTTTTAATAAGCCGAGCGGATGCATTACGGCGTGCCGTGATGAGCGCCATAAAACCGTAATGGACTATTTTCCGCCTGAGCTTAAAGACGAAATTTTTCCTGTCGGCAGGCTTGATAAGGACACCGAAGGAATGCTTATCCTTACCGATGACGGTATGCTTTTTCACGAGCTTATGATGCCCGAAAGAAAAGTACAGAAGACCTATTTTTTCTGGGCAAAGGGGGATATTTCCCCCGAGAAAATAGCCGAGCTTGAAGCAGGAGCGGCAATATATCACGATAAAACCGAGCTAACAGCTCCCGCAAAGCTTTCGGTTCTTGAAAGAAGGTCACTCATAGATATTAAGCATATTCTTTCGGGTGAGGACTTAAAGCTAACCAGAAAGAAAGGAGAAACCCCTGTATTTTCGGGGCTTCTCACTATAACCGAGGGGAAAAAGCACCAGGTAAAGCGTATGATAAAATACGCCGGCTGTAAGGTTGTTTACCTTAAGCGCGTTGCGATAGGAGGATTGCGTCTTGACGAAAATCTTTCTCCGGGAGAATACCGACCTCTTACTGAAAACGAGCTTGCCCTGCTGAAAAACAAATAAAGAAAAAGGACCGACCGAGTTTTTTTACTTAACTCGGGGCCGGTCTTTTTTAATCGTTTGATTTTCTGTTTTTCATTTCACGCTCTATTATTCTGTCGCTTTCGCGCTTAGCTATAGAATCTCTCTTATCATAGAGCTTTTTACCCTTGCAAAGTCCAACCGCCATTTTTACGTACGAGCCCTTGAAGTAAAGCGATAGGGGAACGAGAGTGTAGCCCTCTCTTGAAATGAGTCCCGTAAGCTTCATAATCTCGCGCTTATGCATAAGGAGCTTTTTAGGACGAAGGGGGTCGCGGTTAAATATATTTCCGTGGTCGTAAGGGCTTATATGTACACCGAGGGCAAAAATCTCGCCCCCGTCAATCTCACAGTAGGAATCCTTTAAGTTGACGTTTCCTGCGCGCAGAGACTTAACCTCAGTGCCGAAAAGCTCCACTCCCGCCTCGTAAACCTCTTCAACAAAGTAGTCGTGCCGAGCCTTTCTGTTATCTGTTATTGTTCTTGAATCGTTATTTTTATCGGCCATAGTATTCTCCGATTTTTCGTATTTTCACAGATATGATAACATATTTTTTTCTTAAAATCAACAAGTTAGGAAAAAATGCCTGATACAAGCTCCAGAATTTTGAATTTTGCCTGATAGCCTTTGCCTGTAATCAGCTTGAATTCGCTGTCGCTGTATTTTTTAATGCCATCATCGCTCGGAGCGTTTTCGGTTGCCATATCAAGACAAAGGGGCGGAAACATAACGCACCACCAGTTTTGTCCCTCTCCCTCTCCGATTATAACCCTAAGCGAAGAGTAGTATCCGCGGGGGAGAGTAAAATCCTCGTATTCTCTGGTCTCGTACCATTCCTCCGTAAAGGTGACGCGCACGGGATAGGAGTATCCGTACTCAGCCATTTTTTCTTCCGAAAAGCTTTCTATTTCGGGAAGGGTCGAAATCAGCATTGCTTTTGCGGTCTCCGCATCTTCAAAGTCGGAAAGCGAATCTGAAAATTCTGTAAGAATGGCATCGCGCAGCCTTAGCTTCAGGCTTTGATCCTCGTCAGAATCCGAATTAGCGAGGATATGTAGCCGCACGGTATCTTCGTAAATTGCCCCGTCAGTCTCTGTTGGAATTACGGCTATAATCAGGGTTACAAGCAAAACGGTTAAGCTAACGCAAAATATTTTTTTCATAAAATTCTGTCCTTTCTTTTCATTCTCCACATTATTTTCCCATAAACCGAAAAATATTCAGGCTGTTCGATTTTTTAGAAAAAAGATTAAAAAATGACTCATATGCCGTATTAAAGCCAATAATTTTGCAGAAGGTATTAAAATGACGGTATAATTTTGAAAACACCCCCGCGTTTATCCGCAAGGGAGAATTTTCGGTAAAAAACAAAAAAATTCTTTAAACCCCTTGCATTTTTCGGAATAATATTATATAATACTTTATACGTTGACGGAAGAATATTCTGCGTAAAACCTCAGAGAGATTGCGGTTGGTGTGAGCAATTGGCAGAGCGTGGATTTCCGCTTCCCGAGTATTCGGCGATGAGTCGAGGGCAGGGCGCCCTTACCGCCTTTTGAGCGGCATGGATTTTTCTATGCAATTTGGGTGGCAACACGGAGCTATTCGTCCCATACAGACGGTAGCTCCTTTTTTATTTTGTAAAAAACGTAAGGAGATATAAAAATGCTAGACATCAAATTTTTAAGAGAAAACCCCGAAATCGTAAAGGAAAATATCAGAAAGAAGTTTCAGGATTCAAAGCTCCCCCTTGTTGACAAGGTTATAGAGCTTGACGAGGAGCTTCGCCAGAATAAGAAGAGAGCTGACGACCTCAGAGCAAACAGAAACAAGGTTTCAAAATCTATAGGCGCTCTTATGGGGCAGAAGAAGTTTGCAGAGGCAGAAGAAGCAAAGAAGCTCGTAGCCGAGCAGGCGGCAGAGCTTGCAGAATGCGAGAAGAACGAAGAGAAGCTTACCGAAGAGGTAAAGAACATAATGATGGTAATTCCCAACATTATAGACGATTCCGTTCCGGTAGGTAAAGACGATTCCGAGAACGTTGAGGTAGAGAGATTCGGCGAGCCCGTAACCCCCGATTTTGAGATTCCTTATCATACCGAAATAATGGAAAGATTCTGCGGTATAGACCTTGACAGTGCCAGACGCGTTGCAGGAAACGGCTTCTATTATCTTATGGGTGATATTGCAAGACTTCACAGCGCGGTTATATCCTATGCGCGTGACTTTATGATAAATCGCGGATTTACCTATTGCGTTCCTCCCTTTATGATTCGTTCAAACGTTGTAACAGGAGTTATGTCGTTTGCAGAGATGGATGCTATGATGTATAAGATTGAAGGCGAGGATCTCTATCTTATCGGAACGAGCGAGCATTCTATGATAGGTAAGTTTATCGACCAGATAATTCCCGAGGCGGAGCTTCCTTACAGCCTTACCTCTTATTCTCCCTGCTTCCGTAAGGAAAAGGGCGCGCACGGAATAGTGGAGAGAGGCGTATACCGTATTCACCAGTTTGAAAAGCAGGAAATGATAGTTGTTTGTAAGCCTGAGGATTCTAAGGCTTGGTTTGATAAGCTCTGGAAGAATACCGTTGACCTCTTCCGCACGCTTGATATACCTGTAAGAACGCTTGAGTGCTGCTCGGGTGACCTTGCAGACCTTAAGGTTAAGTCCATTGACGTTGAGGCTTGGTCTCCCCGCCAGCAGAAGTATTTTGAGGTTGGCTCTTGCTCGAACCTTGGCGATGCTCAGGCAAGAAGACTTAAGATTCGCGTAAAGGGAGAGAACGGAAACTATCTTGCGCATACCCTTAACAATACCGTTGTAGCACCTCCCAGAATGCTTATTGCATTCCTTGAAAACAACCTTAACGAAGACGGCTCCGTTAACATTCCCGTAGCGCTCAGACCTTATATGGGCGGAACGGAAAAGCTTATTCCCAAAAACTGATGGACAAAAATGTTCTTGTTATAGCAGGTGCGAGCGGTGTTGGAAAAACCACCGTTGCCACGCATCTGATTGAAAACGCGCCCGATTTTGAGCTTGTTCGCTCCGTAACCACCAGAGCTCCGAGAGGCGATACTCACGATGCCGAGTATATATATACCGACAGGGAAGGCTTTCTGAAAAAAGCCGAGGCGGGCGAGCTTATTGAGTATATGGAATACAGCGGAAATATGTACGGCACTCCGCTCTCTGAGCTTGAGCGTATATTCGGAGAGGGAAAAACTCCGCTTCTCATACTTGATATAGAGGGAGTGAAATCCTTAAGAAGCAAAAGCTTTGATTTTACGTCCGTGATAGCGTATATCTGGGACGACCTTAATACGATAGAGCGGCGGCTTTACAAGCGTGACCTCTCAAATAATCCCACCGCGGAAAAGCTGATTTCCTTTGTAAAGCGCAAGGAAATGAACGTAAGAGACTATCTGGCTATGCCGCAGATTTCACATCTTTTTGATTATTTCGTCAGAAACGAGGGTATCGAGGACTGCTCCGGGAAAATCAAATCGTTTTTTGACGGTATTTCAAGCGGCAAGCGCCGTTTGGCAGAGGATAATTCTGCTGCCGCAGCCCTTCTTTATGAAATGGCAAAAAACAAATAACAACGGGGCTGTCGCATTTAGGCAGAACCGAGGGGCGAACGGATTTAGAGCAGAATTCTTCGTTCTCGACCCGAAGGTGTATAAACATACATCGAGAGGGAGGGAACGGAGAAAGAATAAAAAACAACAAAAATGAGGAAAACCGTAGGTTTTCGACCCTGATTTCCTCAAATTTACGTTTATTATCAAAGGGGTACTGTGTTTTTGCACAATACCCCCTGTTTTTTATTCGGTTATGCCTAAAAGCGACAGCCCCATTTTTTAATATTCTTCTTCGTATCTCATCTTCACCTCGTCCTTTAAGGTCGAAATGAAGTATAGCGTTATTCCTATGTAAATAAAGGCGAATATTGCTACGGCAAGTCCTATCCATTCAACAGCGGGAGAGACCACCGCATTCTTTAGCTCGTCTCCGTTGTCGGAATAAACAAGCTTGACAGAGCCGTGAAGAATAACACTGATAAGCTTAATCAGCCCGGCGAGAATACCTGAGCCGAGGAAAAACAAGTTTTTCTTTATCAAGCTGCCATAGTAGCTTTCGTTACTCTTTAGTGTAACCGAATCCTCGTTTATTCCCGTGTGAGAGAGTATAAATGAGTGAAGCATTCTTGCAATGAAGAAAAGGAATACGGCAAGAAAAATAAATTCAACTGCCGAAAATGCGGTTACGAGCGGGTAAAAGCTTCTTGATTCTTTATTGGCAATCAAGCCTGCGTATCCGTATTCGGTAAGAAAATAAGTTTGAACAGAGTACGCCGCGATAGAAACGGCAAGATACACCCCGCCGCTCAGATACGCGGCGCGAGCCCCCTTAGCAAACCTTGAAAGCTTGTATACGCCAAAAAGAAGTATAGCAGCGTATATGAAGTGGGGAATGAGATTTACGTCATAGTTTTCAACAAGAGCAAGCTCTAAGGTGAATATGCTTGCAACCTGAAAAACAGTAAGAGCCGTAAAGATAGAGCGAAGCGTTTCCTTCTTTTCAATTGAAAAATCACGGTTGTTTTTAAGCAGTTCTTCAAGTGTTTCGAAAAATTTGCCCTCTTTTTTTATGGAAAGCGCGTATCTTCTTACTGCGCAGAGCCATATTATTCCCACTATAACGCACAGAATCTGCGATATTATCAGAACCGTAATGAAGCCCCTTGCAAGTGAAGCGCGTCCCGAAGCCGTTATATTCGACCTTGTAAGCAGGAAGGGCGTGGGCGCGAAATAAGCGAGGCACTTAAGCGCGGTGAAGAAGTAGGAAAGAGTGCGCAAATCCTCGGGGCGCATAGTCCGTCCCGCAAAGCCGAAGGGCGAAATAGTTGCGGGAGCATTACCACGGCTTCCAAGGTAGAAGAGCGCTTCAAATATATTTTTGATGGCAATAAAGGTAAGCACCGCTTCGCAGATTGCAAATACGAGAGTAACAAGCGGAATTATATCGTTATCCGAAGTGTTTTGCCTCTTTACCAGAAGCATTATAATAAGCCCGAAAAATTTAAAGAAGTTCAGCCAGCCAAGGCGGATAAAGGCAGTTCTGGCTTCTTCGAAGTGCGGCGCGCAGTCCGAAGCAAGCAAAAAGGCTCTCGCAAGAACGAAAAATGCTATGAAATCGGGCAAAACGTCTATAACGCTGATGCTTGGATTGAAAAGAAATATAAGGGAAAAAATTATGTAACCGTAAATGCTGCGGCTTTTTTTCTCTTGATTTGTCTTCATTACTTTTTCCTTTTCTTTTTATTTTTGTTTGCTTTGGCGGTCATCTTTGAAAGCTTATATTCCGCGTATTCGCGTTGCTTTTCGGCTTCGTGCTCGCGGAATTTGTTTACAAATTCGAACTTCGACTGTTTATTCTCTTTAAAACCTTGGTCGCCCGGCATACATATTCTCATATAAGCCTTGTAAATTATCGTAAGATTTATCGCAATTATAACGAAAAGCGCAAGAAGAATAAGGATTGAAATTACAGCCAGAGCCTTTGGCGCAATAAAGCTGAAAATCGGAAGGTCGAATATTGCTGCGATAAAAAACGCAATAAACGACACCATATAATAGTAATTAGCCTTAGAAGCCAGCGCTTTCAGTCCGACCTCGCTTGAAACGTCACGTATTCCACGCAGAATGAATGCGCAAAGAATTGCGATTATGACGTATCTCGCAGGCGTTATATAGAGAAGAACCTTATCCTCTATGGCGGGCATAAACATTGAAATAACGCTGATAATCAGCTCTGCAAAGCCTAAGACCGAAAAAACAGACGCTGTATAAAAGGCAAATTTGAATTCCTTGTTTATCGCAGAGAGCTTATAGAGCCCCATAATCATTACAAGTCCTGCAATAAGGTCGGTGTATCCGAAATAAGTGACGTTGAGCAGGAGAAAGTAACCGATAAATAACGTGCCTAGTCCCATATTAAAAATCCTTTTTTAGTTTGCTGCTTCGTTTGCGCCGCAGCATTTTTTATATTTTTTTCCGCTTCCGCAGGGGCAGGGGTCGTTTCTTCCCACCTTTTTAGATGTTGCGGGCTTTTTTTCGACAGGAGCACCGCCCTCAAAGCCTGCCGTAATTGGTTTGGCAACCTGAGCGCGCTTAGCAATTTTAACTACAGGTACGTGTGTAAGAACATCCTTTACGGTGTCCTCTTTTATTTCGTTTATCATTTCGTCAAAGAGAGCAGAGCTTTCTATTCTGTACATAGCAACGGGGTCTCTCTGAGCATAGGAGTTAAGACCTACGTATTCCTTTATATCGTCCATAGCCTCGAGGTGATCCATCCACTTTCTGTCTACGTGAGAGAGAAGTATGCGCTTTTCCATCTCACGCATAGCATCGGGGCGTATTTCGGGAATTTTTGAGTAAATTCCGTCCTTGGATTCATAGATAGCCAAGGCTTTGTCAACAAGCTCGGAAAGCCAAGCGTCCTTGTCTATAGAAGAAAGCTCATCGGGCGAGTAGTTAAATCCCTTGGAATCGGTGAGAATACCTCTGTAGTGCTTACGGAATCCCTCAAAGTCGTAATCCTCCGGATTATCCGAGCCAAAGTAGGTGGCGAAGGCGGTGCTGACCGATTCGGTTATCATAGCTCTTATTTTTTCGGAGATGTCATCGTTAAAGAGAACCTCGGCTCTTTGGTCGTATATGAGCTTTCTTTGCTGGTTCATAACGTCATCGTAGGTGAGCACGTGCTTTCTTCTTGCGAAGTTGTTAGCCTCGATGCGCTTCTGAGCGCCCTCGATTCTGCCTGAAAGCAGCCTTGAATCAAGAGGAGTATCCTCGGGAAGCTTCAGCTTATCTGCGATAAACATCATTTTGTCAGAGCCGAAAAGCCTCAGAAGGTCGTCTTCAAGCGAGAGAAAGAATCTGGATTCACCGGGGTCTCCCTGGCGTCCGCTTCGACCTCTGAGCTGATTGTCGATACGGCGGCTCTCGTGACGCTCGGTTCCGAGAATGAAAAGACCTCCTGCCTCGCGTACCTTTTCTGCCTCGGGGCGTATTTCCTCCTTATGCTTTTCGTAAAGCCCGCGGAAAAGGGCTCTCGCTTCCAATATCTCTTCGTTGTCGGTTTCAGCCGTGCCTACGGCAAGGTTTATAAGCTCCTCGTCATACCCCTTTTTCCTCATATCGTTCTTAGCCATAAATTCGGGGTTTCCGCCGAGCATAATATCGGTTCCGCGTCCTGCCATATTGGTGGAAATGGTTACAGCACCCAGCCTGCCTGCCTGAGCTACTATTTCAGCCTCTCTTGCGTGCTGTTTTGCGTTAAGAACGTTGTGCTTTATACCGTTTCTCTTCAGAAGCTCCGAGAGAAGCTCGGATTTATCTATGGAAACAGTACCGACAAGCACCGGCTGTCCCTTTTCGTTGCATTCCTTTATCTGACGCACGATAGCAAGGTATTTGCCCCTTACAGAGCGGTAAACCACGTCATTGCGGTCCTTGCGTATCATAGGCATATTTGTGGGAACTTCAACTACGTCAAGAGAGTATATCTGCTTGAATTCGTTTTCCTCGGTCATAGCCGTACCCGTCATACCGGAAAGCTTCTTATACATACGGAAGTAATTCTGGAAGGTGATAGTAGCTATGGTGCGGCTTTCCTTCTGTATATCCACGCGTTCCTTTGCTTCGATGGCTTGGTGAAGTCCGTCATTATAGCGTCTTCCCGGCATAAGACGTCCGGTAAAGGAGTCGACTATAACTACCGCGCCGTCCTTTATAATGTACTCAACGTCCTTCTGCATAACGCCGTGAGCCTTTATGGCGGTGTTTACGTGGTGATATATATTGCTGTTTTCGGGGTCGGAAAGGTTTTCGATATTAAAGAATTTTTCGGCTTTTTCTATACCGCTCTTTGTAAGAACTGCCGTTCTTGCCTTTTCGTCCACAATGTAATCGGCGTCTATAGTATCGTTATCCGCCTTAGCGTCTATTTCTTTAATGACGAATTTTTTAAAGCCTCTGACGCACCTGTCTGCCATATCGTAAAGCTCTGTTGACTTTTCGCCCCTGCCTGATATGATAAGAGGAGTTCTCGCCTCGTCTATAAGAATTGAGTCAACCTCGTCAACTATGGCAAAGCTATGGCCTCTCTGAACCATATCCTCTTTATAAACCACCATATTGTCGCGCAGATAGTCAAATCCAAGCTCGTTGTTGGTTGCGTAGGTGATGTCGCAGGCATACTGAGCCTTTTTCTCGTCGTGCTCCTGACCGTGAATTATAAGTCCCGTAGTAAGACCGAGGAAGGAATATACCTTTCCCATCTCCTCGCTGTCACGGCTTGCAAGGTAATCGTTTACCGTAACTATGTGAACGCCCTTTCCCGTAAGCGCGTTAAGATAAGCGGGAAGAGTAGCCACAAGGGTTTTTCCTTCACCGGTTTTCATTTCGGCAATTCTGCCCTGATGGAGCAGAATACCGCCCATAAGCTGAACTCTGAAGGGGCGCTTCCCGAGAACTCGGGTATCCGCTTCTCTCACGAGCGCAAATGCCTCGGGAAGAATATCGTCAAGCGTTTTTCCTTCGGCAAGGTCGGCTTTAAGCTTGTCTGTATAGGCGCGCATTTCCGAATCGGTGAGCGCCTTGAATGCATCGGCAAGCGATTCTATTTTATCTACAATCGGAGTAATTTTTTTTATTTCTCTTTCGCTGTAATCTCCGAATAAAAGGTTTAAAAGTCCCATTATAAAAAACCTCCGTTCAGGGCTGTAAAGGGCTGAGATAATATTTGTACTTTATATTATAGCATAGGAGCTTACAAAAATAAACACTAAATTGTAAAAAATATAAAAAATGTAAAATAAAGAAAGCATTGTATTGAAAGTGGCGAAGTAATGTGATAAAATAATATGGAATTTTACATAAATTGTTTTTTCGGGGGCAAAATTAGAATGAAAAAAATAAATATTGTGCTGTACGAGCCGGAGATTCCGCAGAACACCGGAAATATATCGCGAACGGCGGCTGTTACGGGTGCGGCTCTTCACATAATCAAGCCTATGGGATTTGAGGTAACGGATAAGCACCTTAAAAGAGCAGGACTTGATTATTGGGATAAGCTTGATATAACCTACTATGAAAGCTATGCGGATTTTTGCGATAAAAACCCCGATGCCGTTCTCTATTACTTTTCCGCAAAGGGAGAGATTTGCTATGCTGACGTAGAGTATCCCGAAACGGTTTTTCTCGTTTTCGGTAAGGAATCCGTGGGACTTCCCGAGGCGCTTGTCCGCGAAAACTTTGACAGATGCCTCAGAATACCGATGCTTCCAACTCTCAGATGCCATAATCTTTCAAATTCCGTTGCGATAGCAGTATACGAGGTATTGAGGCAAAGAGGCTTTAAGGAGCTTACGAATATTCGGCTTTGATACGGCAAGGGAGCTGTATGAAAAATCTAAAAACGTTCACACCCGTTCTTCTTGGAGCTGATTTATGCGCTTATTCTGTCGCAAGGGCATTTCACGAATACTCGGGCGCGGTAAGCCACGCGTTCGGAAGATATAAATGCGGAATTACAGGATTTTCAAAAATTGTAAAAACACACGTATGCGCCGGACTTGACGATATTAAAATTGCAGGTCCTGCGCTTTTTGATTTTGCGGTGAAAAACAAGGATAAAAATCTTATTCTTATACCTTGCTCGGACCTTTATACAGAAATAGCCGCGATAGCCGCAGAGCGTTTTTCGGATTACTACGTCACAGTCCTTCCGCGAAAGGAGCTAAGGCACAGTCTGCGCGATAAAACGGTATTTTACGGGATACTTGAAGAGTACGGCATACCATTTCCCGAAACGGTATCAATAAGCTATGCGAAGAGAAATAAAAGCGCGGTAGAGGCATTTTCTTATCCTGCGGTAGTAAAGCCTGCCGATTCTGCGCACTATTGGCAGGCTTGCAGCTTTTCGGGTATGCGCAAGGTCTATTTTGTGAAAAATGCGGAAAGCGCAAGAGCGATAGCAGAGAAAATCTATTCCTGCGGCTACAGAGGCAGAATAGCATTGCAAAAGCAGATAGGAGACGAAAGGGCGAAAAACTCGGTTCTTACCGTATTTTGCCAGCGCGGAAGGGCGGTAAGGGCAGTTTTCGGAAGGGTGATACTGGAGGAGGTCGGAATTACCTCACACGGAAATCATGCAGCAATAATTACCGAGCCGATAACTCCGCTTTGCGAGAAGCTGATAAAAATGCTTGAGGGGCTTGACTATCACGGGTTTGCAAATTTTGACGTAATTTCTGACGGAAAAAACGAGTACGTGCTCGAGATAAATCTGCGCCAGGGAAGAAGCTGCGACTATATGCGTGCAGCGGGTGTTAATATTGCGGAGCTGATTAGTATGGCGGCAAATGAAGAGAAAATAAAAAAATGCTTTGATATCGGAAAAGTGTATTGGAGATACCCGCCTCACGCTACAGTAAGAGCGCTGTGCGAGGCTGAGGATATAGAGGAGGCAGAGTATTTACGCGGCGAGGGCCTTGAATTTTCTCCGCTCGAATACAATCCGGATACCAAAGCAAGTATTTTCAGGCAAGCTTACGTTGACTTTCATTCGAAAAGATTAAACCGCGCCTTTATTAAAAATTCAAGGAGAGGATACTGTTGAAGCTTATTGAGCTTTGCCGAGGACTTAGCGTCAGCATATCTTACGGAAAGGACGTCAGGCCGCAGGATATAAATATCACCGATATTACAGTCGATTCAAGAAGTGCGGGCGAAGCGTCTGTTTTTGCGCCCGTTCTCGGACACAGGATTAACGGTGCGGATTTTGTCGGTGATGCATACAATCGCGGCTGCAGAGTTTTTCTCAGCGAAACCGACACAGAGCCTAAAGCGGATTGCGTCATAATAAAAACCAAAAACATAAGAAAAAGCGTAGCAGAAATATCAATTAAAATAAATGGCTGTGATTTCAAAAGACTCAGAATAATAGGGGTAACGGGCACGAAAGGAAAAACTACAATAGCTCTTACGATAGCAAAAATTCTGGGAATGGCAGATATTAAAGCTTTTAGCATAGGAACTCTCGGGCTTTGCGATGCGGACGGAAATATTATCCGAAAAACGAAGAATACCACCCCGGAGGCCACAGAGCTTTTTGGCCTAATGCGTATGTGTGATAATATGGGAGCAGATGCCGTTGTGCTTGAGGTTTCAAGTCAGGCTATTATGGATTACCGCATATACGGACTTGAATTTTTTGCGGTTATATTTTCTTCTCTCGGCATCGACCACATAGGAGAATTCGAGCATGAAAACTTCACGCAGTATGCACGGACAAAGCGTTCTCTTTTTACCGATTACAAGTCGAAATACCGTATTTTGAGCGCAGATGACGTATACACGCCATTCGTTGCTTTCGGAACGGAAAAATGTATAAAATGCGGCTTTTCGGAAAGCTCGGATTTCAGGATAACCGAGTTTTCACAGTCGCCCGAGGGAAGCCTCTTTAGGCTTAACGGAGTGAGAGTAAATTCAAAAATGCCGGCAAAGTACGATGCGGTAAACGCAGCTCTTGCCATAGCGGCCGCAGAAAAGCTTTCGGGTAAAAAAGTTACAGAGCTGGCGTCATATATTCCTTGCGTGAAAATTCCGGGAAGATTTGAACGTCATACAGTGAACGGCAGACATTTCGTTATCGACTATGCCCACAACAAAATCAGCTTTATTTCGGTTTTGTCCCTTGCAAAAAAGATTTTTTCGGGAAGAATTATTTCGGTTTTCGGCTCTGTCGGGGAAAGAAGTAAGGGGCGGAGAAGAGAGCTTGCACAAGCGGCAGAGAATTATTCGGATTATTCGATTATTACTTCCGATAACCCCGGATTTGAACCGCCTTACGATATATGCCGTGAGATTATGATGGGATTTTCCGATAAAAAAATATGCGAGATATGCGTAAGCAGAGAAGCGGCTATATTGCGCGCTTACGAGCTTTCAAAGGAAGGAGACGTCATTATGCTTTTAGGTAAGGGGCACGAGGAGGAAATGGATATCGGCGGCAGAAAAATTCCTTTTTCTGAGAGAGAGGTCATTAGAAAACTGCAAAATCTGTAAAAAAACGAATTTACGCATAAAATCCTGCTGTTTATTTGCCCGTTTTCCTTGACTTTTGCGGAAAAATATATTAAAATATATATAATAATTTTTTTAGAGGTATAAAAGTGACTAAAATAGATATTTTTTCCGGATTTCTCGGAGCAGGTAAAACAACGCTTATAAAGAAGCTCATTAAGGAGGCTTACGCAGGTGAGAAGGTTGTTCTTATTGAGAACGAATTTGGCGAGATAGGAATTGACGGCGGATTTCTTCAGGATGCCGGAATTGAAATAACCGAAATGAATTCGGGCTGCATCTGCTGCTCTTTGGTAGGAGATTTTTCCAAAGCGCTTACTAAAGTTTTTCAGGAGTACAATCCTGACAGAGTCATAATAGAGCCTTCGGGAGTAGGAAAGCTTTCTGACGTTATTAAGGCGGTACGCGGAGTTGAAACCGACAATGCGAAGCTTAACAGCTATACAACCGTAGTTGATGCAGGCAAGTGCAAGATGTATATGAAGAACTTCGGTGAGTTTTTCGGTGACCAGATAAAGCATGCCTCGGCAGTAGTATTTTCGCATACTGACGTTGCAAAAAGCCATAAAATTGAAGAGGCTGTGGCTCTTGTACGCGAAAGCAATCCCAATGCGGTTGTAATAACCGCGCCGCTCGCGGATATAGAAGGCAAGGAAATACTTGCCGCAATGGAGCATACGAATACTCTCGAAAATGAGCTTTCCGAGCTTGAGCACGAGCATAAGCATCACCACCACGAGCACGGAGAGGATTGTAAGTGCGGCTGCCACGACCACGAGCATGAGCATCACCACCACGAGCACGGAGAGGACTGCAAATGCGGCTGCCACGACCACGAGCATGAGCATCACCACCACGAGCACGGAGAGGATTGCAAATGCGGCTGCCACGACCACGAGCATGAGCATCACCACCACGAGCACGGAGAGGACTGCAAGTGCGGCTGCCACGACCACGAGCACGAGCATCACCACCACGAGCACGGAGAGGACTGCAAATGCGGTTGCCACGACCACGAGCATCACCATGCTGATGAGGTGTTTGCAAGCTTTGGCGCAGAAACTCCCAAAAAATTTACCGAGGAAAAAATCAATTCCGTGCTTGAAGCCTTTGATGAGGACGATTCTTACGGAATGATTCTCAGAGCAAAGGGAATAGTTATGTCAGAGGACGGCAGATGGATACATTTTGACTACGTTCCCGGTGAGCCCAACGTAAGATACGGAACGGCTTCGGTAACCGGAAGAATATGCGTCATCGGCTCAGGAATAGATAAAGAAAAAATCAAGGAGCTGTTTGAGGTCTGATGTTAGAGCAGAATAGAGAAATTCCCGTATATCTTTTTACGGGCTTTCTGGAGGCGGGAAAGACCAGATTTATAGCAGAAACGATGCAGGATCCCGGCTTCAATGACGGAACGCGCAAAATTCTTATTATTTCCTGCGAGGAAGGCGAGGAGGAGCTGCTGCCCGAAATGTTTTCGGATAACGTCAGCTTTGCTGCCTTTGACGATGAGCAGAGGATAACCCCTGACAGACTTTCTGCTATGCAGAAAAGAGCGGGTGCTGAGATTATAGTTATTGAGTATAACGGAATGTGGATGCTTGACAGACTGTATAATGCATTACCCGAGAATTTTTTGGTTTATCAGGAAATAATGATAGCCGATTCCACTACGATTATTTCATATAATCAGAATATGCGTCAGCTTGTTGTGGATAAGCTTACCAGCTGTGAGATGGTTGTCTTTAACCGAACTAATCAAGAAACCGACAAAATGCCGCTTCACAAGCTTGTGCGCGGTGTATCCAGAAAGGCTAATATTTGCTATGAGGATACTGCGGGCGAATTAGAGTTTGATGATATTGAAGACCCGTTGCCTTACGACCTGAACGCTCCCGTAATTGAAATAGAGGATATAGATTTTGCCATATTTTATAGGGATATGAGCGAGGATTTTGAAAAGTATAACGGCAAAAGGGTGAGATTCAAGGGCATTGCAGCGCTTGACCCCTCGCTTCCAAAGTCTCATTATGCAATAGGAAGGCATATTATGACCTGCTGTGCGGACGATATAGCGTACAGAGGGCTTGTGGCAAAGGGAACTTCGGGTCTTGATATAAAAACAAGAGACTGGGTTACGGTTGAGGGAACTTTAAGCGTAGAATATTCAAAGCTTTATCGGGCAAAAGGGCCTGTAATCACTGTAGAAAAGGCTGTAAGAGCAGAAAAGCCTATAGAAGAGGTAGCAACTTTCTATTAAGGAGTTTTTTATGAAAAAGGACGATAGCAAATTCCCATTCAAAATGTACGCGGCAAGCGGTGAGGGAAGAATAAAAAAGCTTGGAATTTCAGAAGAGGCAATGGAGATAATAGAGGTTCTTTCGGGAAATCTCGAAATCAGAGTAGGAACTGAGCTTCTTTCGGCAGCTCCGGGTGATTTCGTTTATATTCCGCCTAAGATGGTTTGCTCCGCAGATGCCGTGGGAGAAGAGGCGTCTATGCGCGCGATGGTATTTAATTCTTCTATTCTGGAAGCAAATATGCAGAATTTTGAGACCGAGATATTCTATATGTTTGACGTACAGTCTAAAAATAAAATTTCGGTATTCAAAAGCGACCACCCGGTATATAACACTCTGAAAATGTATATGAACGAATCCTATGACGAATATCTTGCAAAGGACGTTTGCTACAAGCTTCCCATAAGAGCAAATATCTATCTGATTATGACCTCGCTTCTAAGATATTACTGCGGCTCTAAGGACGAATCCGACAGAATGATATACCATAACGTGCTTCGTCTCCGTCCCGTTATAACTTATATAGCAGAGCATTACTGCGAAAAGATATACGTTGAGAAGCTTTCCGATATGATAAACGTATCCCCCGACTATTTTACAAAGATGTTCAAGACCTCTATAGGTAAAACTCCCATAGAATACATAAACGGGCTCAGAGTTAATAAGGCTATGGAGCTTCTTTATTCCACAAAGAAGTCTATGGCAGAGATAGCTGACGAAATAGGCTTCTGTAATCCTAACTATTTCCACAAAATATTTAAGCAGTACATAAACGAAAGTCCCCTTGCTTATAGAAAAGCAAGTCTTTAAAAATCAAAAATAATCCCCTCGGAGTTTTCCTTGAAAGCCTTTTGTTTTTCAAGTGTTTACCCTGAGGGGATTATTTTTTTGAAATACTTTTTTCGGTCAGCAAAGATTAGCTTTGCTGACCGGCAGAAATTAATTACTGTTTAATCCTTAATAACGGTTAAATCTGCCTTGCCGTTAATGAAATCGGCGGTAACGACAGCCTTTTTAACACCTTCCGTGCTTGGAAGCTCGAACATAGGCTTCATCATAAGTCCCTCGATTATCGAACGAAGACCTCTCGCACCGGTGTTTCTCTCTATTGCAAGATGAGCAATCGCCTCAAAAGCACCGTCTTCAAATTCAAGCTCAATGCCGTCCATCTCAAAAAGCTTCTGATACTGCTTGTAAATAGCATTCTTGGGCTCTTTAAGTATTCTTACAAGCGCGGCTTCGTCAAGGTTATCGAGAGTTACGATAACGGGAAGTCTGCCGACAAGCTCGGGTATAATACCGTATTTTACAACGTCGTGAGCAATAACGTCCTTATAGACGCCCTTCTGAGCCTTTTCCTTAGCAGTCGGCTTTTCCGTGGAGAAGCCAATCTGCTGAGCGCCCTTGCGCTGCTCGATAATGGTTTCTATTCCGTCAAATGCTCCGCCGCATATGAAAAGTATATTCTTGGTATTTATCTGTATGAATTCCTGGTTGGGATGCTTTCTTCCGCCCTGAGGAGGAACGTTTGCCACAGTTCCTTCAAGAATTTTAAGAAGAGCCTGCTGAACACCCTCGCCCGAAACGTCACGCGTAATGGAACGGTTTTCGCCCTTGCGTGAAATTTTGTCTATTTCATCTATATAGATTATACCGTGCTCGGCTTTTTCCACGTCGTAATCGGCAGCCTGAATAAGACGGAGAAGTATGTTTTCTACGTCTTCTCCCACGTAACCGGCTTCGGTAAGCGTAGTTGCGTCTGCAATGGCAAACGGAACCTTAAAGCTTTTTGCAAGAGTTTGAGCTATATAGGTTTTACCAACTCCGGTAGGGCCGAGAAGCAATACGTTAGACTTCTGAATTTCAACCTCGTCAATTTCAGCGAGAGTCTCCTTCTTTTTGGACGAACGCGTATTTTCGGCATCCTTTATAGTAAGAATTCTCTTATAGTGGTTATATACCGCAACCGAAAGCGCAAGCTTAGCCTCATCCTGACCTATAACGTATTCGTCAAGCCTCTCCTTGATTTCTTTGGGACGGGGCAGGGTATCGAAGGTAAGCTCCTCAAAATCGATGTCTTCTCTTGCGGGCTGGAACTGCTCGTCTATGAATTCGGCGCAAAGATTTATACAGTGGTCGCATATATAGCTCTTACCGTCACCGGAGGGAATAAGCAGAGAAACCTCTTCCTCGCTTCTTCCGCAGAAGGAGCATTTTCTTAAAATGCGTGTGTTTTCAGAATCTGACATAAGTTAAATTTCCTTCTTGGTTATTACCTTGTCGATAAGACCGTAAGCCATAGCTTCTTCAGCCGTCATAAAATTATCTCTCTCGGTATCCTTCTCGATAGTTTTAAGAGGCTTTCCCGTCTGCTCGGAAAGAATAGTATTGAGCTTTTCCTTTATCTTTATGATTCGGTCAGCATGAATTTTGATATCAGTTGCCTGACCCTGCATACCTCCGAGAGGCTGGTGTATCATTACCTCGGCATTGGGAAGAGCCATTCTCTTACCCTTAGCGCCGCTTGAGAGAAGGAATGCTCCCATAGAAGCCGCCATGCCTACGCATATGGTTGATACGTCACATTTAATGTAATTCATCGTATCGTAAATAGCCATACCGGCGGTAATAGAGCCTCCGGGGCTGTTGATGTAAAGATATATGTCTTTGTCGGGGTCCTGAGCCTCAAGGTAAAGAAGCTGCGCTACCACAAGGGAAGCGGTTGTGTCATTAACCTCGTCTGCAAGAAAAATTATTCTGTCATTGAGTAGTCTCGAATAAATATCGTAGGAACGCTCGCCGCGCGAGGTCTGTTCTACGACAACAGGAACAAGTGCCATAATTAACTCCTTTCTTTAAATAAAGCCAACGATCAAATTTTTATATATGACCGTTGGCTGATTTTAATGCTTAATTTTCGCTTTCTTTTTTAGCGGTAGTCTTCTTCGCTGCGGGAGCTTTCTTTGCTGCGGGAGCCTTCTTTGCAGCCGTAGTCTTCTTCTCGGCTGCGGGAGCCTTCTCAGCATCGCTCTTCTTAGCGGCAGTCTTCTTCGCGGGTTCCTTAACCTTAGCGTTAGCCTTAACGAGATCCATAGCGTGAGCTACGAGGAGGTCTGCCTTGATATCCTCGGCTGCAATCATATTCTTAACCTGCTCGGCAGGAACGCTGTAAGCCTCGGAAATTCTTGTGTATTCAGCCTCTACCTCTTCATCGGTAACGGTGAGTGCTTCAAGCTCTGCAATCTTTTCAAGAGCAAGTCTGATTTTAACCTGCTTTTCAGCCTGAGGACGCATCTGCTCTCTGAGAGCCTCAAGAGTAAGACCGGTGTACTTGAAGTAGGTTTTGAGATCAAGTCCGCTCTGGCGGAGTCTTGTATCGTAGTCGCGAACGAAGTTCTCAGTTTCAGCCTCGAACATGGGTTCGGGAATTTCAGCAACGAGCTTTTCCATAAGAGCTTCTGCAAGAGCGGTTTCAAACTCTGCCTGAGCCTTATCCTCGTTTCTCTTTTCCATTTTTGCCTTTATATCAGCCTTATATTCAGCAAGAGTGTCAAATTCGGAAACGTCCTTTGCAAATTCGTCATCTGCTGCGGGAAGCTCGTCATACTTTATAGCGTTAAGCTTGGTCTTGAAGACTGCAGCCTTTCCTGCAAGCTCCTTTGCGTGATAGTCCTCAGGGAAGGTAACGTTAACGTCAAATTCCTCGCCAACGGACTTTCCGACAATCTGATCCTCGAAGCCGGGAATGAAGGAGCCGGAGCCGAGCTTAAGGTCGTGACCCTCGCCCTTGCCGCCGTCAAATGCAACGCCGTCAACAGAGCCCTCGTAATCTATGTTTGCGGTATCGCCCATAGCTGCCGCTCTGTCAGTAACCTCAACGGTTCTTGCGTTTCTTTCGCGCGCCTTGTTAACCTCTTCTTCAACTGCCTTAGCAGTAACCTTTTCAACCTTCTTTTCAGCCTCGATGCCCTTGTAGCCCTCGATAGTAACGCTGGGCTTTACAAAGCCTTCGGCGGAAAGCACGATGCCGTCATCGTTTGACACAAGGTCGAATTTAGGCATACCTACTACGGTGATACCTGCTTCCTTAACAGCCTCCTCGAAAGCATCGGGAATGCAAGCGTTGATAGCGTCCTCAAAGAAGATGCCCTTGCCGTACATTTTTTCGATAATGCTCTTGGGTGCTTTGCCTTTTCTGAAGCCGGGAACATTTATAGACTTAACATTCTTCTTATATGCTTCGTTTTCTGCTTTAGCAAAAGCTTCCTTGCTTACGGAAAATTCCATCTTAAAGCCGGATTTTTCGGTAAGCTCGTATTTAATAAGACTCATTGTTTTTCCTCCGAAAAAGATATATATTATTTATTTATTAAAATCACCGTATAATTCTACACTAAATAATCAGTTTTGTCAAGAGATTTGAAAAAAATTGTAAGTATTTTACATTTAGGCATAGACTTAGAGCAGAATTTTGGGTGTAAAAGACAGATAATCTGCGCTAATGATATTCATTTCAATGCCTGCATATTCAAATTTAGGTGCAACCGTATAATTACCGTGTATATGGCCGAAATACAGTCTTTTTATTCCGAATTCGTTTAGTATTGATACGATATTTTCAGATGCTTTTCCGTTCCAGAAGGGCGGGAAATGAGTGAAAACTATAATTTCGTTTTCGGGGTGAAGGCTTTGCAGCGCCTTCGCTTCCTTAAGGCTTGTCCGCAGTCTGAGCGCCTCTCTGTTGGTAAGCTTTTCAAAATCCGCGTTTCCGGGCTGATTTCCGCAGTCCTCGTCGTGATACCAGCCGCGAGTACCGGCAATTATATAGTTTTCTGCAAGGTGGGCGTTGTTAAAAAGAAAGGATATCGTTTTAATATCCTCGGTCTTAAAAAATTCCTCGTGCTTTTTCATAGTGGACCACCAGAAATCGTGGTTGCCTTTTCCGAGAATTTTTTTGCCGGGAAGGGAATCGAGAAATTTCAAGTCGGAGCGTGCTTCGGAAAGCGAGAGCGCCCAGGATATATCACCCGGAATTACTACGGTGTCGGTTTCTGAAACGAGGCGTCTCCAATTGGATTCAAGTCTTTTGGTGTAGTCAGTCCAGCGGTTGCCGAACACCTCCATAGACTTGTTGGTAGCTTCAAGCGTGGACAGGTGCAAATCGGCGATGGTAAAAATTGACATATTTGTTTCTCCGAAATTTGCATAAAAAATTTGAAATGGCACACAATAAATTTGCAAGCCAAAGTTTGCGGAAAAGAGAATTAAAAATGGAAGAGAAGAAGTACGAAACGGAGTGCAAGGGTTGCGGTAAGCCTCTCAAAGGGGTTATGTGTGACGTAAAGAACTGCGTATATAATGACGGTAAAAGCGATTGCTTTGCCGAAAAAATCTGCGTAGGTCCTACGGAAGCAAAAACCTCAAGCAGCACTCTGTGCGCAACCTTTAAGGCGCGCGAATATTAAAGCCGAATGAGCGGCTTTGCTCTGTCAGACTTTGTTTGACAGAGTACATATTTTACCCCTTTATTGCCGTGTCGTAGTTAAAAGCGCCTATCAGATGAGTGGCGCTTTTTATTCTTTTTGCATCATCGACAAAAACCTCGATTATATCAAAGCGCATCTTTCTGCCAAGGTTTTTGTTCGCATTATAATATTTAGCGGCGGTTATGATTTTTCTTTGCTTTTCGGGAGTAACCGAGCTTGCAGGGCGAGGCTCTTTAGGATTTTCTTTTCCTAAGGTGCGCGTCTTCACCTCGCAGAAAACAGTATGCTCGCTGTCAGAGGCTATTATATCTATTTCGTATCCGAGAGCAACGTAATTTCTTTCAAGTATTTTATAACCCGATTTTTTCAGAAGCTTTGCGGCGGCGCGCTCCCCGACATTACCGATTTTTCTTTTTTCGGTGAGAAGCTCAAGTATTTTCATTTGTCAAGAAACTTTAAAAAGGTTTTTCTGTGTATGGGGGAGGGACCGTATTTTTTAACCGCATCCATATGCTCCTTTGTCGGATATCCCTTATGCTTTGCTATGTTATACTCAGGGTAGAGAGCGTCAAGCTCCTTGCACTGTCTGTCACGTGTAACCTTTGCCAGAATTGAAGCTGCGGCAATAGATGCGCTTTTTGCATCACCCTTCACAACCGTTTCGGTAGGAACAGAGAAGCCGCGAGAACAGTTTCCGTCAATCAAAGCAAAATCAGCCTTTACGCTAAGCGCCTCTACGGCGCGGCACATTGCCAGCATTGATGCATTTAATATATTTATGTCGTCTATTTCTTCGGGGGAGGCTTCTGCAATTGCGTATGCAACGGCCTTTTCTTTTATTATATCGAACAGAAGCTCGCGTTTCTTTTCGCTGAGCTTTTTTGAATCGTTCAGCCCTTCGATTTCGGTATCGGGCGACAGTATGACTGCTGCGGCAACCACAGGTCCGCAAAGAGGTCCTCTGCCTGCCTCGTCACAGCCGCAAATAAATTTGTATCCAAGCGCTCTTTTTTCGTTTTCTATATCAAAGCTTGGCATCAGGCACCTCCAAAGTAATTCTGCCTATTTTTGCGCTTCTGAATTCTTCGAGAAGCATATCGGCGCACCTCTCATGGTTGACAACTCCGCCGGACATAAGAAGACCGCGCTTTTTTCCTACAAGCTCAAAAAGCTCATAGCAGTCAAGCTCCTCTGCTTCCTTTACGGAGAGCTTGTATCTCTCCGTGAACTCTCTCGGAGCACATTCCATAAGCTTAGCGCAAAGTGACATAGCAAGCTCCTCGGTATCAAGGATAGCATCGCGTATAGCACCCGTAATAGCCAGATTCTGACCTACGTTTTCGTCTTCAAACTTTGGCCAGAGAACGCCGGGGGTATCCATAAGGTCGAGACCGATATCGGTAGTTATCCATTGCTTTGTAAGAGTAACTCCCGGGCGGTTTTCAACCTTTGCCTTCTTTCCGCCTGCAAGCTTATTGATAAAAGAGGATTTTCCAACGTTGGGAATTCCTATTATCATAGCCTTCAGCCGTCTGCCTTCCATTCCCTTGTTTTTATATCTTTCAAGCTTTTCTGAAAGAAGGGTATTTATTGCCTTGGTGAATTCGTTCATTCCAAGTCCGGTAACCGAATCAATGAGAACTGCGGTAGAGCCGTGCTCGTTATAATAAGAAACCCAGAGCTTGCTTTTTTCAGGGTCTGCAAGCGATGCCTTTGTGAGCAGGGTAAGAAGAGGCTTTGAGCCTATCAGCTTTTTTGTTTCGGGATTTCTTGAGCTATATGGAATTCTTGCATCAAGAAGCTCTATAACCACGTCTACCTGAGAAAGACATTCCTTTATAATTCTTCTTGTTTTAGCCATATGGCCGGGAAACCACTGTATCGGATTTTGTGCCATTTTTTTCTCTTTCTGTTGATAATAGATTAAATGATGTCAGTCAACCGTTCCAAATTCGGAAAACGGATAGAAGCGTAAAATAACCTTGCCTAAAACAGAGTCCTCTCTTATGAAATTGGGACTGCCGTCACGAATATCACGTGAATCGCTGGAGTTGTTTCGATGGTCGCCCATAACGAAAAGCATACCGTCCGGAACGGTGGTTTTCTCAAGACCGGGATATTCCTCCCAGCCGTTAGCCAAAACTAATCCGTCTACGAAAACGTAGTCCTCGGTTAACGGCTCATCGTTTACTAAAACGGTGAAACGTTCTTTTTTATCCTGCGGTGCGTCCTTGTTTATTCTTATTTCAATAGTGTCACCCTCGGTAGCAATTATTCGTTTTACTATCGGTGCTTGATGACCCGAAGATTTGTCGTGGCATACCACTATATCACCCTTTTTTGGTGTATAGAAAAGATTTGAAATTATGAGATGCTCTCCGTCCTGAAGGGTGTTTTGCATAGAATGCCCCTCTACAACGGAGTGGCGGAAGACGAAGGTTGTAAGCAAAACGACTGCCAGAAGAGTAAAAATGAATAGCTCAAGAAAGTCGAATCTGCCGTCAACCTTTCTTGGTTTTTTTGGGTTGAATCTTTCGCGGTCAGGGTCTTCGTATTTTTGCTTCGGAGGGTTTGATGCTTCTTCCTCGGGCTCTTCGTCTTCAAGAATTGTCAAATCCTCGTAGGCTTCGGTATGAAATTCTTCATAGACCTCTTCCGCTTCGGAAACGGGCTGCTCGCTGCTTTCGGATTCCTTGGATTTATAGTCGGAAAAATGCTCAACGTTGAGAAGACCGTTTTCATTTGTGGTTATCGTATTTTCGGGCAGGGGAGTGTGCTCACCTTCGGCTTCATCGGTTTCCGTAACAAAAAACGTAACCGCCTCCGGTATTATAAACTTGGTTTCCTCGGCTAAATCCGAAGCTGTGGGCTCAAGTGCGTTTTTAGGCAGTGCTGTATCAGTTTTTTCAGAAGAATCGGTTGTTAATTCGACTGTAACAGAGAGAGCGTCATCTTCATTTTTTGAAGCTTTGACAATTTCTTCGCTTTTGTTAGTATCCTGCATGAATTTAAATTTTCTCCTATAGCTGAGTCCGTTTTTCAATATTATAACATAATTTCAGTGAAAATACAACCACAATATTTTAAAATTAAAACAAAAATAGAAACTGAAAAAACTTTGAATAAGAAATCTCAAGTTCTTCCGGTTTCTATTTTTCTTTTAAGAGAAATCTTCGTATTTTTTATTAACGGACGTTTACGGCAGGGATTTTTATTTACGGGAATTCGGTCCTTCATATTCGGACTGAACTTTGCTGTAACTTTCCAAGTTTCCTATATCAAAACGTTTTCCCGGCATTTCCATTGCAAAAACGGGAGATTTGGTGCAAAGCCAGGCAATAAAACTTCCGGGAGCATCTACACCGCATCCGGCCGCGATTCCTTCCTCTATCAGCGAAAGATCGTTTTTCGTATAATAATAGAACGGAGGGCAACACCAATTTGACTGTGGCTGAGGAGGCTTCTCAGTCATTTTTATTATCTGGTCCTTATCGTCAATTTCTAGAACGCCGCACTTCGTGAGTTTTTGCACAGAAGGCTCGTAGTATCGCATAACGCAAGAAGCACCCTTGTTTTTTGCATAAGAAAGAAAAGTTTTCATACTGAAGTTAAGAAGATTGTCTCCTGCAATCACTAAGGTGTCATCATTTATCTTTAAAGCGTCTATAGCAAATTGAATGTCACGAACGGCACCAAGTCTCGTTTCATTGGATTCGGTTCCGTCATCAAGAATTTTAATCTTTTGTTTTTTAGTTTTCGACCATTCGATAAAATGCTCAACAAACTTATGATTTGAAATTATGATATATTCGTCTACCGATTGCGAAGAATCTATATCATCTATAAGCCAGTCCAAAATAGTTTTTTCTTTCACCTTCAAAAGAGGTTTGGGAAAGTTCTGAGTCAAGGGATATAGTCTTGTAGCATATCCTGCGGCTAATATTATTGTTTTCATCGTAAACTCCTATGTGAAACTTAAATGTTACTTTAACTTTACACCGTCTGCAGTATCACAAAAATGAACGGAGAATTTGTAGTTGAGCTCAGGAAAAGCTTTAAGGTATTTTTCCGTTACAGTTTGCTTGATTGATTCCTCAAATCCCGGGTCTATTAAAGCCATGCAACAGCCTTTAAATCCCGCGCCGGAGAAGCGACCACCGTAAATTCCTTCCGTTTTGGTCATTATATGATAGAGCGTTTTTAACTCGGGCGAACCGGTTTCCCATTGATATATAGATGAGTTTCCGCTTTCAAAGCATAGCTTTCCAAAAGCTTCAATATCACCGTTTCGGAAGGCAAGAGCGCCCTTTTCAACACGGGCATACTCTGTATACCAGTGTGCCGCACGTTTTCTCCAGTTTTCCGGTAACAAATGCCTATATTGCTCGTAAATTTCAATAGGAACTTCTCTAAGATTGGTTTCTGCAAATTTTCCGTATGGTAGGTTTGCGTATGCCTTGAGTGCATAAGCAGCGCTTCTGCATTCGTCAACTCTCATATTGAAAGCCGAGCCTGCCAGCGTACGCTCGACACCCGAAAAGAAAATTGCAATCTTAAACGGTTTCATTTTCGGATTCATAGGAATGAGCTCGTATGAATCATCAAGAAAATCCATATACAGTAGCTGATTTTTTCTGCAATATACCTCGCAGCTTTGATCAAGCTTGCCGCAAGCAACTCCAACATAGAGATTTTCGGCTTCTTTTGAAAAATTAATCAGTTCTGCTTCTGAAAGCTTTATATTGTTAACCTTGGCAAGTGCTGAAATGAAGGTGATAATTACAGCTGCAGATGAAGAAAGACCGCCGATTGGCAGCTCACCGCTTATGACTGCGCATATTCCGAGACGAAGTGTATAACGTTTTCCAAGCGCAATTGTAGCACCTCTTAAATGATCTGCCCAGTCATTCTGCTTTGAGGCAGGTGTTGCTTGTACGTGCCATTGAGCTCTTTTCGAAAACTGAAGTGAGCATATTTCCACTATTCCCGTCAGCTTTGGTGAATAAGCCATATTTATTCCCTTGTCAATTGCAAATCCGGTGATTTTTCCAAGCTGATGATCGCTGTGCGCACCTATTGGACATACTCTGTATGGTGTAAAAGCGGTTGCATCCGGAGAACGAAGGTAAATTTTTTCGAAAGCATTTATAACGTCTATTCCTGCTTCGTTTTTTCTATACGGAACAAAATCCTTCTTTAAAACGCTTGAGTTCGTGTACTCTTTTGTTCTGGCATCTAATGGTTTAGGCGCATTTTGAGGAATGAACCATTTGCCGCCTTCTTTCTTTGCATCTGTGATACGTCCGCTTCTGCATAGAGCGGTGACTCGTCTTTCTTCCATATCCCATTTTGTTGCCGCCTCGTGAACACTTAGATAATCCATAAAACACCTCAAAAACTGTATTTACGCTATTTTAACACAAAAAGGCACGGATGTCAACATACGCATATTACCCAACTCACTACTCAAAGAAGCAGAAAAAGATTGAAAAACCACAAAAACTTCAATTTTTTATCCGCAGTAGAAAAATTTCGCAGTAGAAAATTTTACAAAAAGTATTGCATTTTTAGAATTTATGTGTTATAATCATTATAACTGTGCGTATGCCTATTTGCATACTATAGTGTATTTCAGAACAGTCCTCTGCAATAGCTCAGCACGAATGTTCGCAGATTAAGGAGGAGCCAAAAATGGAAAAAATTCAGGCTTTTGTTAATGAGCAGCTCAAAACTGACGTACCTCAGTTTGGCATTGGTGACGGTGTAAAGGTTTACATCAGAATCACCGAAGGTGAGAAGGAAAGAATCCAGCTCTTCGAGGGAACCGTTATCGCAAGACACGGCGGCGGAATCTCCGAGACCTTTACCGTAAGAAGAGTTTCCTACGGTGTTGGTGTTGAAAAGACTTTCCCCATCCATTCCCCCAACGTAGACAAGATTGTAGTATTCCGCGAAGCAAAGGTTCGCCGCGCTAAGCTCTACTATCTTCGTGACAGAGTTGGTAAGGCGGCTAAGGTTAAGGAGAAGGTTTAATTCTTCTTTCCCGGCTAATAAAAAACAACCGCGATTTCAGCGGTTGTTTTTTATTAATTTAAGCCATATTTTCGGAAAGCTTTTTTCCGCCGACAACGTGGAAATGCAAATGCTTTACCGATTGGCAGCCGTCCTCGCCTACGTTCGTAATTACTCTGTAGCCGCCGAGAAGACCGATATCCTTTGCGATTTTCGGAATAACTTCAAAGATGTGAGAGACGTAATTGGAATTTTCTTCGGTCACGGCATCTGCCGAAGAAACGTGCTGCTTTGGTACAACGAGAAAGTGCACGGGTGCCTGCGGATTAATGTCGTAGAACGCGTAGCACAATTCATCCTCATACACCTTCTTTGAGGGAATATCTCCCTTAATTATAGAACAGAATAAGCAATCCATTGTATTATACCTCACCGTTACGTTTTTCTATATTATATAACAGTTTTTATTTAAAGTCAACGATAAAGGAGTGAAAAGCCGTGAAAAAATATCTTCTCCCCGAGTATCCTGTAAGTTTTGATATGTGGGATATTCTTGCGAAAGAAACGAGACCTATTGTTGTTTACGGTATGGGCAACGGTGCCGATAAGCTCTTTTTGAGATTTGAAAAGTACGGTATTTCGGTAAGTGACGTTTTTGCGTCTGACGGATTTGTAAGAGGTCACAGCTTTCGCGGTTATAAGGTAAAATCCTTTTCGGAAATAAAAGAGCAGTATTCCGATTTTGTAATAGTCCTTTCCTTTGCCACAAACAGAGACGAGGTTATAAAAATGCTCGCCGAGATTGACCGTACGTGCGAAATGTACGTGCCCGATATGCCGGTAGCCGATGTTAACGAGTATTTTGACAGAGAGTTTTATAATAATCATTATCAAGAAATTTCCCTTGTGTACGATATGCTTTCCGATGAGGAATCAAAGAGCATATATGCGGCGGTTGTGAATTATAAGCTCACGGGAAAGCTCTCCTACCTTCTTGACGCATATAGCGAAAAGGAGGATATGTATTCGCTTATTTCCGAAAAAGAAATTAAGCTTATGATAGACGGAGGCGCGTATAACGGAGATACGGCAAGGGAAGCCTGCAAGTATTTTTCGTCTCTTTCGCAAATATATGCCATAGAGCCCGATAGAAAGACCTTCAAAAGACTGCTGAAATATGCAGAAGCTGCTCCCGTAAAAATTAATCCTATAAATGCCGCTTTATACAGCAGGGAGGGCGAAGGTGAATTTTTTGCAAGCGGAAACCGAAATTCAACGGTATCCGCAACGGCATCTTACGAAAATAAAGCGGAGGCGCTTCCTTTTATAACGGTAGATTCGCTTTCGCTTTCTCCGGATTACATAAAATATGACGTGGAGGGCGCGGAATACGAGGCGCTGCTCGGTTCACTTGAAACCATAAAAAAAGCAAAGCCTGTTTTACTTGTGTCTCTTTATCACAGAAGCCGCGATATGTATTTTTTGCCCTTGATGCTTGCAAGGGAAGTTCGGGGATATAAGCTTTATCTTCGCAGACTTCGCTCGATTCCTGCGTGGGAGCTTAATTTGATTTTAATTCCTACTTGAATATCGCAGCAGTCTATGATATAATGAAATGAACTAATTTACAGAGGTTTTTTAAAATGAAAAGACCTGAGATTCTTTCCCCGGCGGGAAATTTTGAAAAAATGAAAGCGGCTATCCTATACGGAGCAGATGCGGTTTACCTTGCGGGTAATATGTTCGGTATGAGAGCTGCGGCTGATAACTTTACCGTAAGCGAGCTTTCCGAGGCTGTAAAATACGCTCATGAGCGTAACGTAAAGGTATATCTTACGGTGAATACTATGCCCAGAGAATACGAATATGACGCGCTGAAAAGCTATTTTTCGGATATCAAAGACTTCGGGATAGATGCTCTTATAATTGCCGATATCGGCGTCCTTATGCTTGCAAAGGAAATGCTGCCCGATACCGAGATTCATATCTCAACTCAGGCAAACGCTACAAGCGCTGCCGCTTGCAGAGCGTGGTATTCTCTCGGAGCAAAAAGAGTGGTTCTTGCAAGAGAGCTGACGCTTGAAGAGATTAAGGCGATAAAAGCAGGTATTCCCGAGGACCTTGAAATAGAGTGCTTTGTGCACGGCTCTATGTGTATTTCCTACAGCGGAAGATGTCTTCTTTCGGGACATATGGTAAACAGAGACGCAAACAGAGGCGCGTGCGCTCAGCCTTGCAGATGGAATTTTAAAGTAAGGTCTATGGAAATAGTAGAGGAAAAGAGGGAGGATAACCCGATTCCTCTGGAAGAAATAAACGGTGAAACCTTTATAATGTCCAGCCGTGATACCTGTACTATAGAGCATATTCCCGAGCTTATCGAGGCGGGAATTGACTCCTTTAAGATTGAAGGCAGAATGAAATCCGCATATTATACAGCCGTTGTTACAAACACCTATAAAATGGCGTTGGATTCTTATTTTTCAGGTAATTATGAGTATAATCCCGAGTGGTATCGAGAGCTTGAATCGGTAAGCCATCGCGATTATGCTACGGGATATTATTATTCCGATTCGCATATGGATAGTAATACGGCGGCTACCACAGGATATATAAAGGATAAAGCCTATCTTGCGGTGGTGACCTCTTATAATGCCGCGAACGGTGTCGCAACCCTTTCTCAGCGCAACAAAATGAAGCTTGGTGACGAAATAGAGCTCCTTTCTCCCGGAAAATGCGGAGTACCGCTCACAGTAGGAGAAATGAAAGACGAAAAGGGAGAAATTATTGAGGCGACATCTCACCCGTATATGATTTTTACCATGAAAACCGAAATCCCCGTAAAAGCGGGTGATATAATTCGAGCGAGGTAGGTGTTAAATGAAATTTCTCGAAATACTTAAGGCGGTTTTTCTCGGAATAGTAGAGGGAATAACCGAATGGCTGCCAGTAAGCTCGACCGGGCATATGATTCTCGTTGACGAATTTATAAGCCTCAAGGTCTCACCCGAGTTTATGGAGCTGTTTTTGGTCGTAATTCAATTAGGCGCAATATGCGCAGTTCCGGTCTTCTTCTTTTCAAAGCTTAATCCTTTTTCAAAAAAGAAATCCGAAGCGGAAAAAAAGGCAACCTGGAGCCTCTGGGCAAAGGTTGTCGTAGGGGTTCTTCCCGCTGCCGTTCTCGGAGTTTTGCTCGATGATTTTTTAGATGAGCATCTATATAATTATATCGTTGTCGCATTAGCTCTCGTAATTTACGGAATTGTGTTTATTCTTATTGAAAAGCTTAGAAAAAACAAGGCAGAAAGCAAGAGTTTCGACTGTTATCGCATTGAAAGAATTGAAGATTTAACCTATCGTGACGCGCTTGTAATCGGAGCGTTTCAGGTGCTTTCTCTTATACCCGGAACCTCTCGCTCAGGCTCTACGATAATAGGCGGAATGCTTACAGGCGTTTCAAGAAGCGTGAGTGCGGAATTCTCGTTTTTTATGGCAATTCCGGTAATGATAGGCGCATCTCTTCTCAAAATAGTTAAGTTTATAGCAGAGGGCTTTACGGTTACCTCAGAGGAGCTTGTTTTGCTCTTCGTTGGAATTCTGGTGTCCTTTTTAGTCTCTCTTGCGGCAATCAAATTTTTGATGGATTTTGTAAAGCGCCATACCTTTATTCCTTTCGGAATTTACAGAATAGCTCTTGGAGCTGCCGTTCTTATTTTCTTTATGTGTAAAACGTTTTGATACTAAAAAAACGGAGGTTGAAAATATGAAATTTAATTTATCCTTGCTTGACAGAGATTTGAAAATGCGACTTCTCGTATCCGCGCAACAGCTTGGAATATCCGATAGTAAGAGAGCGCTTAAGCTTCTCGGAAAGGAGTCCGACAGAGCACGCGTTGAAGTAACCGAAGAAGCCGTAACCGTTTTCTACACCAAGAAATACGAATTCTTTTACGGAGTAAAGCGTTATCTTTCTTCTTCCGATAAAAAGAGCTTTGATATCGATTGCGCCTTTGGCGAATTCGGTGTTATGCTTGACTGCTCAAGAAATGCGGTAAGAACCGTAAAAACCGTCAAGACGTTTCTTGATAATCTTGCGCTTATGGGATATAATCAGCTTCAGCTTTACACCGAGGATACCTACGAAATAGAGGGAGAGCCGTATTTCGGATATCAGAGAGGCAGATATACCCGCGAAGAGATTAAGGAAATTGATGAGTACGCAAGAGGCTACGATATAGAGCTTGTACCAAACGTTCAGACTCTCGCGCATCTTAATCAGATATTCAGATGGAAGCGATTTAAAGCCATTAACGATATTGACAGCGTGCTTCTTATAGGAGACGAAAGAACCTATGAGTTTATAGACAGAATGTTCGATTCTCTTTCCAAAACCTTTACCTCGCGCAAGCTTCACATAGGTCTTGACGAGGCGCACAACGTTGGACGAGGCAGATATCTTGATATTAACGGCTACAGAGACAGCTCTGCCGTTATGTGTGAGCATATAAAGCGGGTCGTTGATATTGCAAAGAAATACGGCTTTGAGCCTATGATGTGGGCGGATATGTTCTTCCGCCTCGCTAATAACGGCTCTTATTACGTATCCGCTGATGCGCCTCCGATAAGCGATAGAGTTATAAGCCTTGTTCCTGAGGGACTTCGTCTCGTCTACTGGGATTATTATCAGGATAATCAGGAAGCCTACGAGCATATGATGGAAAGATGTAAGGCGTTCAAAAACGAAATCGTGTTTGCCGGCGGCGCTTGGACCTGGAGAGGCTTTGCACCTGCAAATAAATTTTCCGATTTGGCAACTAACCACGCATTTAACGCTTGCAAGGCAAAGGAAATCAAAAACGTATTTCTCACGATGTGGGGAGATAACGGAGCCGAGTGCTCGCCTTTTTCAACCCTGTCCTCACTTTCCTTTGCTTCCGATTATGCATACGGGGAAGAGGACCACGAGGCAAGCTTCCTTGCTCTTACAGGCGTAAGCAAGGATAAATTTCTTGCTCTCGACAGCGTAAACGACATAAGAAAAACCGAGCCTCATGCGGACGGATTTAGCAAGGTTGCGCTTTATAATGACGTATTCCTCGGTCTTTTTGACACCTTTATGAACGAAGAAGACACCGAAAAATACAAGGCGATTTCTAAAAATTTAAAGGCTGCGAAGCAGAATGCCGGCAGATTTGAGTATATCTTTGATACTCTCTACCGACTTTCAAGAGTTCTTGAATATAAGGTAGCTCTTGGACTGAAGACGAGAAAATTCTATCAGGCAGGCAACAAAAAGGCTCTCAAAAAGCTTGCAAACAAGGATTACGTAGAGGTTTTAGCCCGTCTCGATGAGTTTTACAAGGCGTTTGAAAAGCAGTGGCATATCGACAACAAGAGCTTTGGCTTTGAGGTTCAAACGATGAGACTTGGCGGACTTATCAGAAGAATATACGATGCAAGACTTACAATCCTTGACTACGTGAAGGGCAAAATTCAAAATATTTCCGAACTTGACTCTGACGTTCTTAATCCTACGGGAAATAAGAACGAGGTAGCATTGGCAGACCTTGCAAACAGATACGATATTATTGCAACGACTTCTGTAGTTTAAGCTTCAAAATAATAGATGGGTACTGTGTTTTTTCACAATACCCATCTTTTTTTATTCGGTTATACAATAAATGGAGACAGTGTTTTTTAACTATCTTTCCTCGCGGAAGTAATTTAATCCGAGAGATTCGGGGGGCTGACTGTCACGCTTATTACGTACGCTTGTGAAGATAAGAACAGCGATTGTAACAATGTAGGGAAGCATTTTGAATAGCTCCTGTGAGGAACGTGAAAGGTCAGGAATAAATAGATAAACTATATAAAGACCACCGAATAAGAATGAGCCGAGAATACCGAGGTCAGGCTTCCAGAGCGTGAAAATAACTATTGCTATCGCAAGCCAGCCTCTGTCGCCAAAGCCATCGTTTGACCAAACACCCATGTAGTCAACAACGTAATAAAGACCGCCAAGTCCTGCGATTACGCCGCCGATTGTAGTAGCTCCGTATTTATAAGCAGAAACGTTTATTCCCGCAGCATCAGCGGTTGCAGGGTTTTCACCGACTGCTCTGAGGTGCAAGCCTACTCTCGTGCGTTTAAGCACAAGTGCCATAACAATTGCCAGGATTATACCCGTATAAACCAAAAATCCGTACGAAAAGAATAAAGTTCCGAACCAACCAAGCTTTTCTGCGAAGGGAAGGGGCGTTGAGAAAACCTTACTTACCTTTGTGATTGAAACACCTGTTGAACCGTCAGTGGAAAAGTGAGCAAGATATCCGCCGAAGAAGTTTCCGAGACCAACACCGAAGGTAGTTATTGCAAGTCCCGTAACGTTCTGGTTTGCTCTGAGCGTTATCGTAAGGAAGCAGTAGATAAGCGACATAAGCGCTGAACCTATAATAGCGCAGATAAGCGGTAAAAACAGCGAAATAAATACGTTAGGAGTTTCGGTGGGG
Source organism: Eubacteriales bacterium (assembly GCA_045594785.1). Lineage (GTDB taxonomy): Bacteria > Bacillota > Clostridia > Oscillospirales > CAG-272 > UBA1740. The sequence continues at coordinate 117,317 of JAZNZE010000001.1, read as the reverse complement.
GCAAGAGTTCTCTCGTATAGGAAAGCTCCTATAACTCCCGAAATACCTCCGGTATACATTATACCGGGAATACCGAGGTTGAGGTTTCCGGACTTTTCGGTAAGGGTTTCTCCCATAGAGCCGTAGAGAAGGGGAGTGCCTTGAATTATTGCGCGTTGAAGAAATGAAATAAATGCGCCCATATTAGTTACCTCCCTCGTGCTTCTTGCGAAGCTTAATCTGGTAGCGCAGGAAAAACTCTGAGCCTATAATGAAGAATAGGACTATTCCCGTAAGAATATCAGCATACGAGCCGTTGAGCGAGTTTGAGAATTTACTAACAACCTCACTTGCGCCCGATTCAAGAAATACTATAAGAAATGCGGTCATTATCATATATACGGGATTGAATTTTGCAAGCCAGGTTACCATAATTGCGGTAAAGCCCTGACCTCCTGCCGTATTGGTGGTTATCGTGTGGTCTGTTCCTCCAACGAGAAGAAGTCCCGCAATGCCGCAAACGGCACCGGATATAGCCATCGTTCGAATAATAACCTTTTTAACGTTAATTCCTATATATCTTGCAGTATTTTCACTCTGACCGACAACGTCTATTTCGTAGCCCTGCTTGCTGTACTTAAGGTATACGTACATAGCAAAGGTAACGAGTATTACCGTGAGAATGTTGATTATATAGTGCTGACCGAAGAGCTTAGGAAAATGTCCGGAGGGAATAACTCCGATGTGACCTGAGCCCTTGGGGTTTTCCCATATGGTTGAAAGAAAGGCTATAAGCTGTATTGCAACGTAGTTCATCATAAGGGTGAAGAGCGTTTCGTTAGTGCCAAAATACGCCTTGAATATGGCAGGGATAAGAGCCCATACAGAGCCTGCAACGATGGCAGCTATCGCCATAATCGGAATAAGCAGCGCATCGGGAAGGCTGTCAAGGCAAATCATACAAGCTGCGCAGGCAAGACCGCCTATAAGAACCTGTCCCTCAGCACCGGTGTTCCAGAATCGCATTTTGAACGCGGGAGCGAGAGCAAGAGAAATACAAAGAAGAATTGCAAGCTTTTGCAAGAGGTTAAGAATTCTTTTGAACGTTCCGAATGAACCGGAGAACATAAGTCCTATAAATTCAATGGGATTAGTATCGACAAGAAGTAAAGTAATTATAGTAATGACCAAAAAGGAAATAAGAACTGCAACGCCTCTTACGATAAACGGTGTTTTTGCATCGGTAACGTCTCGTTTTACTATATGGAATAAGGGCTCGCGAGTTTTTTTGTTAGACTCAACTTCGGCTGCTTTTGCGGCAGTCTCGGCTTCAAGATTTTTATTCTCTTCCATTTAATTACTCACTCCTTTCTGTCTTAGTCATAAGAATTCCGATTTCTTCCTTCGTGGCGGTTCTGCCGTCAACTATACCCGTAACTCTACCCGAGCCGATAACGAGAATACGGTCACACAGCTCAAGAAGAACGTCAAGGTCTTCACCAACGAAAATTACGGCAACACCGCGCTTTTTCTGGTCGTTCAGAAGATTATAGATAGTGTAAGAGGAGTTTATATCAAGACCTCTTACGGGGTATGCAGCCATAAGAACGGTGGGGGCTGACGCAATCTCTCGTCCGACAAGAACCTTCTGTACGTTACCGCCCGAAAGTCTTCTTACGGGAGTACGAGCATTGGGGGTTACGACCTCAAGACGCTCAATTACGTCCTCTGCAAGCTCCTTTGACGGCTCTCTGTTAAGGAAAAACGAATGTCCTGCAGAGTAGCTGCGGAGCATCATATTATCGATGATATCCATATTTCCTACAAGACCCATACCCAGTCTGTCCTCGGGTACGAAGGAAAGTCTTACACCGAGCTCTCTGATTTCAAGCGGGGTTTTGTCTCTTAGGTTTATTTCCTCGTCTGTGTCGGGAGCGATATATGAAATTTTACCAAGCTCAACGTGCTGAAGTCCCGCAATAGCTTCGAGAAGCTCGCGCTGACCGCTTCCTGCAATACCCGCAATACCGAGGATTTCTCCCGAGCGGGCGGTGAAGCATACGTTGTCCAGAACCTTTATACCGTCACGGTTCTTGCAGTCAAGACCGTCAACGATAAGTCTGTCGGTAACGTTTTGAGGCTCTGAGCGCTCAATGTTAAGCTCGACCTTTTTGCCGACCATCATTTCGGTAAGCTCGTTTTCGTTGGTTTCGGCGGTAACGACCGTGTTGATGTGCTCACCTTTGCGGAGAATAGCAACTCTGTCCGATATAGAAAGAACCTCGTGGAGCTTATGCGTAATGATAATTATGGATTTTCCGTCATCTCGCATTTTACGGAGAATAGAGAAGAGCTTTCTTGTCTCCTGGGGAGTGAGTACGGCGGTAGGCTCGTCAAGTATAAGTATATCTGCACCTCGGTAAAGCACCTTGATTATTTCAACAGTCTGCTTTTCGGATACAGCCATTTCGTGTATTTTTTTGTTCGGGTCGATTTCAAAGCCGTAGCGTGAGCTGATTTCAAGAACCTCATCCGCAGCCTTTTTCTTATTAAAGGCTCCGTTAAGACCGAGCATTATATTTTCCGCTGCCGTAAATACGTCAACGAGCTTGAAATGCTGGTGTATCATTCCTATTTTGTACTTGAAAGCGTCCTTTGGCGATTTGATAACAACGGGCTCACCGTCAATGAGAACTTCGCCCTCGTCAGGGTAGTAAATTCCCGAAATCATATTCATAAGTGTAGTTTTGCCGCTTCCGTTTTCTCCGAGAATAGCGAGAATTTCTCCGCGCTTAACGTCAAGAGAAACGTTTTTGTTGGCTATAACGCTTCCAAAGGTTTTCGTTACGTTCTTTAGTTCAATAGCGTTTATTTTGTCCACTGAATTACCTCCTGAAAAAAGAGTTGTGCTTCATAGAGCCTCATAAAATTTTCTATGGAGCTCGGTGAAATACAAATCATTTAAAAGAGGCGGGCGGGAAGGGTCGTTCCCGCCTGCCAATAGATTTAATTAGTTAGCCTTGGGTACCGTGATGCCATCGATAATAACATCGAAGTAAGGAGCGGAACGGAAGGTGGATTCCTGGAAATAGGTAACAGCGTCATCATCGGAACCTACGGTCTTCATAGCCTCGGTGTCCTTAGCGTAAGCAGCGTCAGAGTGAACGTCAGCCATGTAGGTGGTAAGAGTCTTACCGCCAACAGTGAAGAGGCTGGTGTCAAATACCTTGATTTCAGCAGCGCCTTCAGCAGCGTGTTCTACTATGTTCTTAGCCAATGCGAGATGTGTAGGGCTCTTGAATGCAGCCTCGTTAAGCTCGGTAAGAGCAACTGAGCCTTCAGCGAAGCCGCCGCAGTATTCCTCGGTAATTCTGTAACCGCCTATAACAGCGTTGATCATAAGCTCGTAGTAGGGGGTCCAGTCAATCTTAGAGGAGATGAGGTAGGTGGTAGCGCCTACGGACTTGGTAGAGCCGTTGTAAGAAACGTTGGGAACACCCTTTTCCTGACAAGCGGTGGGAGCACCGTAAGAGTCAGCATGCTGAGAAATAAGAGCGCAGCCGCTATCAATAAGAGCAAGGGCAGCTTCCTTTTCGGCAGCTTCATTGTACCAGGAGTTAGTGTACTTAACTTCCATAACAACCTTTGCGTCCTTTATAGCGTTAGGATTGCCGCCGGTAGCCATGGTGTATCCGTACTTAACGCCAAGGAAGTAAGAGGTGTAACCGGAAATAACCTCTGCATAGGGGAATGCGCCTACGTAACCGGTCTTGATGTTGCCGTTAGCATCGTAGTTAGCAGCGGTCAATTCGTTAAGAGCTACGCGCTCAGCAAGCTTGATACCGCCGATAATACCAGCCATGAAACGACCTTCGTAAATAGAAGCGAAAGCGTTGTGATAGTTGGAAAGGGTAGAGGTGTGAGCCTTAGTACCGGTAGCGTGGCAGAACTGAACGTTAGGATATTCAGCAGCAGCCTTCATCATGAAGTCCTCGTGACCGAAGGAGTCAGCAAATATTACGTTACAGCCGGCATCAACAAGCTCAACAGCTGCCTGATAGCAGTCATCGGACTCTTCGATGTTCTTCTTAACGATAAGCTGGTCAGCCTCGAGACCAAGGTTTGCAACAGCTCTGTCCATAGCGTCAAGGAAGTTCTTGTCGTAGGTAGAGTTCTCATCGTGAAGAGTGATAAGACCAACCTTAATAGAATCCTTTGCTACGGGAGTGAGCTCGATGCTCTGTTCCTCTTCGCCGCAAGAGGTGAAGATAACACCAAGCGAGAGAACCATAGCGAGAACGAGAATGAGTGATAAAATCTTTTTCATTTTTTCTCCTTTTTCCCTTTTGGGTAAATAAAATTTATTTATGTGTTTTGCATAAAGCAAAGCAACACCGAAATTAATTACGGAACACTATTCCGTCTTCGCTCATCGAAGCGATGCTTGCAAGAGATTCGATGCGATAGCCCTTTTCGCGAAGCTGGTCGCCTCCGCCCTGATAAGCCTTTTCGATTGCGATACCTATACCCGCAACCGTAGCGCCTGCCTGGTCGATAATGGATATAAGACCTCTGAGCGCGCTTCCGTTTGCAAGAAAGTCGTCAATTATAAGAATTCTGTCCTCGGGGGATATGTATCTTTTGGAAATCATAACGGTTTTGGTCGTGGCCTTGGTGTAGGAATAAACCTCAGCCGTATAGCAGTCTGCACTTAGGTTAAGGCTTTTTGATTTCTTTGCAAAAACCACGGGGACTTTAAAATACTGAGCCGCAATGCAAGCAATACCGATGCCCGAAGCTTCGATTGTAATAATTTTTGTAATACCGGCATCTTTATAGAGCTTGTACCATTCCTCGCCGCATTTGTTAAGCAGCTCAACGTCTATCTGATGATTCAAAAAGCTATCAACCTTAAGAACTTCTCCGGGAAGCACTCTGCCGTCAGTAAGAATTTTCTGTTCAAGTAATTTCATAACAGACCTCTTAAAAAACTATTAATAATAAGTAAATTATACATTAATATTTATGTTTTTTCAACTGTAAAAATCGACAAAAATTGATAAGTTCTGTTGTTGAATTTGTTAACTAATAGTAAAAACCGCTTTTTCAGCCCTTAGTTAAGCTCCAATCTATTTCGGGGAGACGGTTCTTTTTCAGAAACTCGTTGGCAAGGATAAAGTGGTTCGAGCCGAAAAATCCGTTATAAGCAGACAGCGGACTTGGGTGCGCGCATTCGAGCACGAGATGGTTGGGATTTGTAATAAGCGATTTTTTAGCTCTTGCGTTTCCGCCCCAAAGCAGAAACACCACGGGCGAATCCTTTTCGTTTACGAGAGAAATAATTTTGTCAGTAAGAATTTCCCAGCCGCGTCCTTTATGGCTCTGCGGCAGTCCCTCGCGCACCGTGAGGGTGGTGTTGAGCAAAAGCACGCCTTGGTTTGCCCAGCCGGTAAGCTCGCCTGTTTTCGGTTCTTCCATTCCGTATTCGCTGCCGAGCTCTTTAAAAATATTCTTTAGCGAAGGCGGAAAAGCTACACCCTCTTTGACCGAAAAGCAGAGTCCGTGAGCCTGTCCGTATCCGTGATAGGGGTCCTGCCCCAGAATAACGGCGCGCGTGTTCTCTCTTGAGGTATAGCGCAGAGCATTGTAAATATCGTTCATAGGAGGATAAATTCTTTGCGTTCTGTACTCGTTTTTTAAAAATTCGCGCAGATTTAGGTAGTAATCCTTTTTAAATTCCTCGGAGAGCAGGGAATCCCAATCGTTTTCAAAGCTTATCATCTGAGAGGCTAGTCCTTTTCTGTTAATATAATAATATTAACACATAATTTTGCCGATGTCAATCAAGAATATATTAAACAAAATTAAAAGATAAAAACGGGCAGGCAGCCCTTGCTCTGTAAATTAAAAGGGGCTGTCTCATTAAGAATTCAATAAAATCAAGACAAAAAGGCAAAAAATGCAGTGAGAATCAGAGCTCCTGTGAATTCTTAATGAGAACAGAACCGAGGGGCGAACGGATTTAGAGCAGAATTCTTCGTTCGCGACCCGAAGGTGTATAAACATACATCGAGAGGGAGAGAACGGAGAAAGAATAAAAAACAAGAAAAAATGAGGAAAACCATAGGTTTTCAACCCTGATTTCCTCAAATCTATGTTTATTATCAAAGGGGTACTGTGTTTTTTCACAATACCCCTGCTTTTTTATTCGGTTATGCCTAAATGCGACAGCCCCGAGTTTATTTTCAATGAATTTTATCTAAAAAATAGTCTCTATCACTCTTTTTGAGGAGCTTGGCGAGTAGGTCCAAGAGTTGATGTGAGTTACCTTTTCCGTATCAATAAAGTATTTGAGCGGTTCCGAAAAGAGCGGAGCGTCGTGTGAATCTATAATAATAAGCTTTATTTTCATTTTTTCGGGAATGATGCTTTTTATGTAAACCGCTGCGGTTTGCCCCACGTATACGTCATCCTTGTATTCGGCAAGCCCTGCAAGATTTGGCTTGAGCTCAATAAAAATACCGTAGCTTTCAACGCTGCGCACTATACCCCTGACGGTTTCACCCTCGGTAAATAGACTTGCATTTTCCTCCCAGCTTCCGAGAAGCTCACGTTCCGAAACGTAAATTCTGCCTCTCTCGTCTATACTTTTTACAACTGTGAATATACTGTCTCCCACGCTAAGTCTTGCCGAGGGGTGCGAAATTCTCGAAACCGAAATCGAATCTATGGAAAGAAGGGAAATAATACCGCAGCCTATATCCACGAAAGCTCCGAAGCTTTCAAGGTGGGTGATTTTACTCGGAATTATATCACCCGGCAGGAGTGAGGAAATATAGTTTTCATAGCACTCCTTCTGTGCGTTTTTTCTTGACAGCAGAGCTATTTTTTCACCGTACGAATTGCGTGTAAATCCCGTAACCTTAAAGCAGACGGGCTTTCCGACACGCGTGAGTATTGCTATATCCTTTACCTCTTCCTCTCCGGGATACTGAACCTCGCTTCTCGGTATAATGCCGCGGATTTTTCCTCCGAGGGAGACGTGGAGATTGAAGTCCTGGTCGCATAGGGTTGCGGGAGCTTCAAGTATTATCTGCTTTTCGAGCGCACGCTCCAGTCCCTTTTCACTTGACGTAAGTTCACTGTTTTCGAACGAAGAAATCAGCATTCCTTCAGGCTTGTATTGATTCATTTTTCTGTACCTTCCTTTTCTTTTCTGTTAAAACATATGTCAAAGGAAGGTAAAATATTACACGCCCTCGTCCGCTCCAAGCCCGAAGCTTACCTGAATTGCGCTGTTCACGTGATTCATTGTGGATTCGTCAAGGTGTCCCATCTTCTCCTTCAGGCGCTGCTTATCTATGGTTCTTACCTGCTCAAGCAGAATAACGCTATCCTTTGAAAGACCGGCGTTCTGACCGGGAATATCTATATGGGTGGGGAGCTTTGTTTTGCTCATTTTAGAAGTAATTGCAGCGGCTATAACGGTGGGGGAGTATCTGTTTCCGACATCATTCTGAACTATCAGTACGGGACGAAGTCCGCCCTGCTCGCTTCCTATTACAGGGCTTAAATCGGCATAATAAATATCACCGCGTTTTATGTTCATTTCAAATTCCAAGAAAAATTCTTCTCCTTTTTTTAATATCAATATTATTTTGTCATAACCTTCCCGTCTTTAAACAGGAAAAATTCTGAACTTTTGTTTTCTTTATAACATTTTATGACAAAAGACGATTTTGTTACATGAAAAGAGCTGTCCAAAAAGACAGCTCTTCCGTTTTTATGCGTGTGTTTCTGCGATTTCGTCATTGGGGTGAAAGAGCATAGAAATGCACCAAATACCCGCAACGGCAACGAGAACGTAAATGATTCTCGCGAGAACTGTAGTCGCGCCACCCGATATCCACGCTACCGCGTCAAAGGAAAAGAGCCCGATAAGTCCCCAGTTGAGTGCGCCTATTATAGCTATAATCAGCGCAATTTTGTTTGCTATCATCATTTTTTTAAACCTCGGTTTTATTTGTGGATTTCTCCAAGGTTATCTTCCGCTGTTTTTTTCTTTTTATCCCTGCTAAAAAATTCCATTTAAAAATCAAACGAGGGAATATTGCTTCCAAAGGCGCGTTTTAGCTTTTCGAGCGCCTTTTTTTCAATCCTTGAAACGTACGAGCGGGAAATGCCCAGATGCTTTGCAACCTCTCTCTGCGTTTTCGGCATATATCCCATAAGACCGTACCGAAGGACTATTATTTCTTTTTCTCTTTTGTTCAGAACCCTTTCGGTAAGTGAGCGTACCCGTTCCATATGTCCTTCCAGCTCTATCGTTTCCGCCATAGTGTCGTCTACGCTTATTATATCAAGATAGGTGAGGGGATTTCCGTCCTTATCGATATCTATAGTTTCATTTATGGAAACCTCGTATTCGCTTTTCTTTTTTGAACGAAAAAACATAAGGATTTCGTTCTGTATGCATTTTGCACCGTAGGTCGCAAATCTCGTTCCGCGTTCGCTTTTAAAGGAATCCACGGCTTTTATAAGTCCCAGACTTCCTACCGAAAGAAGCTCGTCAGTATCTCCGTAGGACGCGTAATACTTCCTTATAATATGAGAAACGAGACGGAGATTGTGCTCGATTATTTTAGCTCTGGCGCTCTCGTCTCCTTCGCGCATTTTTGCAAAAAGGCACTCTTCCTCCTCTGCGGATAGCGGCGGCGGAAAATTCTGATTTGGCGAAAGTCCAAGCACCAGTGAAACGAAGCGTAAAAGAATTTTGTAAAAAAACGACATAAAAAAGGCCTCCAAGCATTTTTTTAAGTATATGCTTGAAGGCTTGTCAGTTTTCTGGATATTTTATTTTACACAAGAGCCTCCGCTACCTCGGGCGTTAAAACTCTGTATCCCTTACCGAAGGACATTTCTATAAGATTTCGTTCTGTGAGCTTTCTGAATTTTTTATTAATTATCGAAATATGCGTTCTTATGTTTGATATCTCCGGAGTTCTTGATTCGCGGTATGCATATCTCAGTATTTCCTCTGCGGAGGTTGGTCGCGGATAGGTTCGTATAAGATATTTTACTATCATAGCTTCGGTTTTTGTGAGCGAAAAGGGCGTGTGAAAATAAGTAGGATTTGCCAAGTCACAGGATAAATCAATGCCCGCAAGCTTGTAATCACCCGGCTGAGGAAGGGAATTGTTGAGAGTATATTCAAGAATTTTCGTCATAACCGCCGAAGCGTACGTTCCCGGAGAAAATACGCGGGCAAAGAGCTGTGAATCGCTGCTGTCGGGTGCTCCGATTGCAAAAATCGGAACTGTGGAGCTGTAGGAGCGAAGCCTGTTAATATAATCGCGGCAATCGGGAAAGCTCTCGGGAGAAATCAGGATAACTGCGCGGTAGATATCGGATATTTCCGAAAAGGATTCGCCTACCGTGCTTGCCTTGGCAAGAACTCCCATATAGAAAAACATATCCGCAACGCTTGCCGCGTTCTTTTTGTTTTGGTCTATAACTAAAATCATAGTGTCACCTCACGTGTAATATATTTTATCATTAATAACCTGATAGGTCAATATCTTATTGACAAGAAAATGGAAAGAATGTATAATATAATAAATTGTAAAAAATCACTTGGAGAAGTTCGATAAATGAAAACTGTTTTAATAACCGGAGGCTCACGCGGAATAGGCGCTGCAATGGTGCGTCTGTTTGCAAGCCGTGGCTATAAGGTTGCGTTCACTTATAAAAAATCCGAAGAGCAAGCAAGGCTTATTTCCGATGAAACGGGGGCGCTTGCAATACGCGCTGATTCTTCCTTTGAATCGGATATTGTTGCAGCTGTAAAAATTGCAGAAGAAAAGCTAGGAAACGTGGAAATCCTTATAAATAACGCGGCAGTATCATCTTTTTCATTGATTACCGATATGACGCTGAACGAGTGGAAAGAGATGTTTTCGGTAAACGTTGAGGCGGCTTTTTCCTATTCTAAATGCGTCCTTCCTTCAATGATAAGAAACGGATACGGCAGGATAATAAATATCTCTTCTATGTGGGGAATTACGGGCTCGTCGTGCGAGGTGTGTTATTCCGCAACCAAGGCTGCCTTGATAGGTTTTACCAAGGCTCTTGCCAAGGAGGTCGGCCCCTCGGGAATTACGGTTAATGCTATAGCTCCCGGGCTTATCGACACCGATATGAACGCCTCTCTTTCGGCAGAGGACAAGGCGGCAATTTCCGAAGAAACACCGCTTATGAGAATAGGCAAGGCAGAGGAAATAGCCGAGGCTGCATATTTTCTTGCATCTGATGCGGCGGGCTTTATCACGGGTGACGTTATGAACGTCAGCGGAGGCTTTGTCGTCTAGAAGAATTTTTTGTTTTTTAATAAACGGTAAAAAATATTAAAAAACACTTGCTTTTTGAAAACATATTTGATATAATATAAAAGCTTAACTCATTTCGATGCGTCCGGTGGAGCCATACCAGCCGGGGAAGTAGCGGTGCCTTGTACCTGAAATCCGCTATAGCAGGGGTCAATTCCTCTCCCAAGGGCTGCTCTTGTGTAGTCTGCGCCGTTTTTGTCTGTGTTGAAGGATGGGTCTTGCGCAATTCGAGGCTATGAATCATGTCAGGTGGGGAACCAAGCAGCATTAAGTGGTTTATCGGGTGTGCCGCAGGGGTGCCTGTTCGGAGCAGACGGAGCGGTTAACGTGTGTAAGGGTATTTCGAAGGAGAGGTGTATGGTTCTATCGGACGTATCGAATAATATTTTGGCGCGTATGCGGAGTAACGCGAGTATACCGCTGCGCGTTTTTATTTTTAATGGAGGCTTCGATGGCAGAATATAAGGCATTATACCGTAAATGGAGACCATTTGACTTTGATGACGTCTGCGGTCAGGAGCGAATTACGGACATATTAAAGTATGAGGTTGCAAATAGCAGGGTCTCGCACGCATATCTTTTTTGCGGCTCGCGAGGAACGGGAAAGACCAGCTGTGCAAAAATACTTGCTAAGGCGGTTAACTGCGAGAATTCTCATAACGGCAATCCGTGCAATAAGTGCGATGCCTGCCGTTCGATAGATGCGGGAATTGCCACTGACGTTATTGAAATGGACGCTGCCAGCAATAACGGTGTCGATAACGTTCGTAACCTTAAAGACGAAATCAGCTTTACTCCCGCTCTTCTCAAATACAGAGTCTATATAATTGACGAGGTTCATATGATGTCGGGAGCCGCCTTCAACGCTTTGCTCAAAACGCTTGAAGAGCCGCCTCAGTACGTAGTGTTTATTCTTGCGACAACTGAGTTTCATAAGCTTCCCACCACCATAGTTTCGCGCTGCCAGCGCCTTGATTTCAGGAGAATAAGCTCGGATACTATAGTTTCCAGGCTTTTCAAAATATCCGAGGCAGAGGGAATTGATCTCGGTGAGGACGGTGCAAGGCTTATTGCCAGAGCCAGCCGAGGCGGAATGAGAGATGCGGTAAGTCTTCTCGAGCTCTGCGCAGGCTCAAAAACTCATATAGATGCCTCTCTTGTTGCTTCAACTCTCGGAACCGGTGACAGAGAAAGCGCATATCGCCTCATAGCAGCGGTTGGAAAATCAGACTTTACCACGGTTTACGAGATAATAAACGACACGGTGATGTCAAGCGGCGATATTTCTGTTTTCTGGCAGGAGGTTATTGATTCATACCGTGACATAATGGTAGTGAGAAATACCGACAGGGCAAAGACATATCTTGACCTGACTGACGGTGAATACGAGCGCGTTCGTGAAATTTCTAAGGATTTCACTATGGCTAAGCTTATATATCACACCTCGATTCTTGAGGGTGCGCTTGCAGATATGCAAAGAGCTTCGAATGCCAAGCGCAGTATAGCGGAAATTGCTTTGACTCGTATGTGCGACCCCAGGCTTTTGCCTACGGCAGAGGCTCTGGCCGTTCGCGTGGAAGAGCTTGAAAAGCAGATGACTATGCTTAAAATGGGTGTTCCTATTGCTCAGCCGGCGGGAGCGCAGCCGCAGACAAAAGCGCCTGAGCAGCCGCCGAAGGCTTCCGCAGCAGAGAGTGAGGCTTCGGTGAAGAAAAGCAGTGCAGCACCCGAAGCTTACGCAGCCTTCGGCAGTGTTCTGGAGAGAGTTGCCGAAATTAAAAAATCCTTGTCCAGTCAGTTTGTCGGTGCAAAGGCGTATCGCACGTCAGAGAACTCGTTTTTGATTGAAATGAGCGGATTCTTTGCGAGTAAGCTCGGCTCAAGTCCCTCGGATATGTCGATTATACGAGGTGTAATTGCCGAAAAAGAAGGCAAAAATCCAACCGAAATTACCGTAACGGTAAAACCTAAGCCGCAGGGCTCGCAGAGCGGTTTTTCGTCAGATCTTGATAATATATAAATTGGAGGAACGATAAAATGAAAGTAAGATTACCTCAGGGAATGGGCGGAGGCCCGGGAAATATGCAGTCTATGCTTAAGCAGGCTCAGAAAATGCAGGAGGATATGGCAAATCTGCAGGCAGAGCTTGAAGAGCGCGAATATGACGTTGCTGCAGGCGGCGGAGTTGTTAACGTAAAAATCAACGGAAAGAAGGAAATACTTTCTGTTAAAATAGAGCCCGAGGTGGTAGACCCCGATGATATCGAAACGCTTGAGGACCTAATTACTGCCGCTGTGAACGAGGCAATAAAGAAGGTTGAATCGGTTTCGCAGGACGAAATGTCCAAAATAACCGGCTCAATGTCGCTTCCCGGTATGTTTTAATGGCTGAGTATATTGCGCCTATTCAAAGGCTTATTGAAGAATTCCGCCGTCTTCCCGGCGTAGGAAGCAAAACTGCCGCAAGATACGCATTTGCCGTGCTCAACCTAACCGATGACGAGGCTATGCGCTTCTCTGATGCCGTTCTTGCAATTAAGCGTGACGTGCATAAGTGTCCCGTTTGCTTCGGACTTACGGCTTCCCTTGATAAGTGCGAGATTTGCTCTGATGAGAGCAGAGACAGCTCCGTTATATGCGTTGTCGAAAATCCTAAGGACGTAATGGTAATGGAGAAGGTTCGCGGATATAAGGGGCTTTATCACGTTCTCGGCGGAGCGCTTTCGCCTATAGATAACGTGGGCGTGGCAGATTTAAGCTTTGCCGAGCTTGTGGAGCGTGTAAAGGCAGGAAACGTAAAGGAAGTCATAATAGCAACCAACCCGACACCCGGCGGAGATACTACCGCGGCGTATCTTGCGCGTATTCTCGAGCCGTACGAGGTGGAGGTATCCCGCCTTGCTTACGGAATTCCCGTTGGCGGTGATATTGAGTATGCTGACGAGGTAACTCTTTATCGCGCAATGGAGGGAAGACGTTATTTTAACTGATAAATACAGTCAGTCGCCTTGGCTTGATAGCCGAGGCGGCTTTTTTATTGATTTTCGCGGCATTATACAGTAGCGTATTTGTATTTAAGCCTGAGATTGTCTGCTATCATAGCTATAAATTCTGAATTCGTAGGCTTGCCTCTGGTGTTCTGAATCGTATACCCGAAATATGCGTTAAGAGTGTCAACGTCACCTCTGTCCCAGGCAACCTCAATTGCGTGCCTTATAGCTCTTTCAACGCGCGAGGTCGTTGTCTGATATTTCTTCGCTACTCCGGGGTAAAGAATCTTCGTAACCGAATTAATTATATCGTTATTCTCGATAGTCATAAGAATTGCGGTTCTGAGGTACTGATAGCCCTTAATATGTGCAGGAACGCCAATCTGATGAATAATTTTAGTAACCTGAGCCTCAATATCGCCCGATTTTGCATCTGCATCGCTTGTCGGGCGGTTTTTTATTTTTATAAGCGAATCTATGTGCGAGAGCATTACCGAGAAGTCAAACGGCTTGGGAATGCAAAGGTCTGCACCTGCCTCGGTGGCTTCCACGAGAATTGCCTGTTTATTTATCGGGGAGGTAAGAATAAACGAAGGCTTGTCCTTTCCGGTCAGCTTTATTCCCGAGCGTATAATGCCTATACCGTCTATACCGGAAAGCCAAAGGTCTGTTATAACTATGTCGTATCTTGCGGTTTTTATCATTTCCAGAGCACGCTCGCCGTCCTCAGCAAAGTCGCATCTTTCGTATCCTCCCTCTGCAAGTTTTTTGATAAGGCGACTTCTTTCTTCCGCATTTTCGTTGCAAATTAGAATTTTTGTGTTGTTTTTCATTTTTTAACTCCTTTGTTTTTTTGAAAAATGGTAAAATTTGGAAATTTTCGGCGTAAGATAATTTTATCACAAACCCGGAGGGAAAATCAAGTGTATAACTAGCAAAAAAATTTACAAAGTTATTTCAAACAAAATGGTAAATTTTACCAATTTTGAGCAGAAAAACACCCAAAAAATTCTTTTGCGACAAAAAAGAATAAAATGAGACCTACGGAAAAAGCAAAAAGCTGCGGCAAAATGTGAAAAAAGTTTTAATAATTTAAAAAAACAATAAAAAGTTTGATTTTTTTATTGCAAAAGAATATATTTTATGCTATAATGCAAATGTGGAAGGTTTGGCTTTTTGAAGCCTACTGTATGATTAATAATTTTAAGGAGATATATCAATGAACACAAACGTAACTTCCAACAAGTTTGTAAACGAGTGGATAGGTGAGATGGCTGAGCTTGTAAAGCCCGATAACATCGTACTTATTGACGGCTCTGAAAAGCAGGCTGAGGAGCTCAGAGCTATAGCTGTAAAAACGGGTGAGATGCTCAAGCTTAACGAAGAGAAGCTTCCCGGCTGCTATCTTCACAGAACTGCTATTAACGACGTTGCGCGCGTTGAGGGCAGAACCTTTATCTGCACCAGAAAGAAGGAGGATGCAGGTAACATCAATAACTGGATGGACCCCGTAGAGTGCTACGCAAAGCTTTCTAAGCTTTATGACGGCTCGTACAAGGGAAGAACTATGTACGTAATTCCTTATTCGATGTCCGTAGTAGGCTCTGACTTTGCTAAGTACGGAATTGAGCTTACCGATTCTATCTACGTTGTACTTAATATGCTTATAATGACCAGAGTAGGACTTAACGTTCTTGAGGCTCTCGGTGACAGTGCAGACTTCATCAAGGGACTTCACGCCCGTAAGGATATAGATGAAGACAACAGATATATCTGTCATTTCCCCGAGGATAACACCATTTGGTCTGTTAACTCCGGCTACGGCGGAAACGTTCTTCTCGGTAAAAAGTGCTTCGCTCTTCGTATTGCATCCTATCTTGGACGCAAGGAAGGCTGGATGGCAGAGCATATGCTTATTCTCGGTATTGAGAATCCCGAAGGAGAGGTTAAGTACATCTCTGCGGCATTCCCCTCTGCCTGCGGTAAGACCAACCTCGCAATGCTTATTCCTCCCGCAATCTATAAGAATAAGGGCTATAAGACCTGGTGCGTAGGTGACGATATTGCATGGCTTCGTGTCGGTGCTGACGGAAGACTTTGGGCAGTTAACCCCGAGAACGGCTTCTTCGGCGTTGCTCCCGGTACTAACGAAAAGTCTAACCCCAACGCACTTGCAACCGCAATGCGCGATACTATATTTACCAACGTTTGTCACAATCTTGACGATAACACTATCTGGTGGGAAGGTCTTGATAACAATCCTCCCAAGAACGCTCGCAACTGGAAGGGCGAGATGTGGGATTATACTAAGTACGATAAAGCCGATAAGGTAAATACCTCCGGTGCGCATCCTAACTCCAGATTTACCGCTAAGGCTATCAACTGTCCTTGTCTCTCCGATAAGTTCAACGACCCCGCAGGCGTTCCGATTTCCGCAATCGTATTCGGCGGACGCCGCGCAAAGACCGCTCCCCTTGTATATCAGTCGTTCGGCTGGCAGCACGGTGCGTTCGTTGGCTCTATAATGGCATCCGAGACCACCGCGGCAGCTTCCGGTGCAGTAGGCGTTGTTCGCCGTGACCCGATGGCTATGCGTCCCTTCGTAGGCTACGATATGGGTGACTACTGGGCACACTGGCTTGCTATGGGTAAGGTAACCCCCAATGCTCCCAAGATTTTCCACGTTAACTGGTTCAGAACCGATGACGAAGGTCACTTCATCTGGCCCGGATTTGGCGACAATATGCGCGTCCTTATGTGGATACTTGCTCGTTGCGAGGATAAGGTAGGCGCAGTTGAAACACCTATCGGATACGTTCCCAACGTTGACGATATCAATATCGAAGGTCTTGATATCTCTAAGGATACTATCGCAGAGCTTCTCAACGTTGATAAGGAGCTTTGGCTTGAGGATTGCAAGGGCATCAGAGAATTCTACGCTCAGGTAGGCGATAGAGTTCCTGCAGAATTCTACGCTGAGCTTGAGGCTCTTGAAGCAAGACTTTCAAAATAAAATAAAAACGGAGGAAATTATGAAAAAAGCAATTTCCCTCATAATGATAATATTAATGATTTTTTCAATTGCTGTTTTTACTGTTTCTTGTGATGACACAATGGATCAGATTGAGGTGGAGAAAAATCCGCCCAATGAAGATAAAGAAAACACCTGGAATAAAGACGGAGCTGCAATAGGTCATCCGGTTACTATTCCTACGAATTAATCACTGATATTTCAAAAGCTGTGCGATGCTCGGATAATGGGTATCGCACGGCTTTTTTATATCTATATCGGTAAAAGCAGAATTATAATGAAGGAAACTGTTCCCTGTATGAGCTTATAAAAAAGGCATTTCCGTACGGATATTTTACCGTTTTTATTAATTGCAAGGCTTTGTAAAATAACCGAAATTCCGGAAAAGGAAAGAGAAAATGCGATAAATGCAAGCGATAATTTTGAAGGGAAAATACACAAATCCGATATATAGAGTGTCGCATTTCCAACTTCTGTCAAGGAGATAAGGAAGCATTTTAAAAGAGAAGATATAGGTAAAGTCTTTAAAAGTCCGCATACTCCCGAAAAGAAGGAAATAAAAAATACTACGCTTACAGATGATGAAGCACTTGTCTTTAAAGATGAAACAAAATCATAACTCTGCTCGATATTTACTGCGGTTTTTCTTAAAAAAGTCTTGTTTATTCCTATTAAAAAGCCTGCGAGCAAAGCAGATGCGATAATTGTTGCATATAAAATAATTCCTATCCTGAAGCTTGACGCTATTCCTATTCCGATGGCAGAAATAACGTATGCCGGACTTGGAAGATTAGAAAAACACATCAGCCTTTCACATTCGCATTTTGATATTTTTCCGTTCCCATACAGCTCCAGCGCATTTTTCGCGCCTATAGGAAAGCCACCGACTATTCCGGATAAAAATGCCGAAATTCCAATTCCGTTAATTTTGAAGACTTTCTCAAATGCCGAGGATAAAAATTTGCTTTTTTCGAACTCAAGGCAGCGGGCTGCGAAATCCGAAAGCACCATAAACGGAAATACCGTAGGCAAAATAACGTTTACCGCGAAAATCAGTCCGTCAAGAATCTCTCTTGATACGCTATCCGAGGCAAAAACAGAGAAAATCATAAATGCCCAAAAAACTAAAACCGATTTGATTATACTCGGTGCGTTTTTAGCTTTATCTGCCGTTTGCGTCATTTTTTCCTTCCTCCGTCATAAAGTTATTATAGTTTTATGAAACGGAGAGTGCTAAAATGCAGAAAAAAGAAAAGAAAAAACTTTCTTCACCGCCGATTGCCGCCTCTTTTCCATTTCACCTTGAAATTGATAAGACCGCGAGAGGACTAAGTCTTTCTTGTACCGGTGTAAAGGGAATAAGCGAGTTTTCCGATAACGAAATCGAATTGAAAACGTCTTCGTTTTCTTTGATAATAAGCGGAAAGAAGCTTTATATGACGGTTTATGAGGGCAAGTGCGTGGAGGTAATAGGCAGATTTTCGGAGGTGAAATTTATCTATGATAAGAGCTGACCTCTTTCTTTTCGGGTATTTTGTATTCAGCATTGCCGATGAAGATAAGGCTATAGCGGCAGATATTTTACTTGGAGCAGATATAAGTGCATCCTTTGACAAAAAGAATAGATTTATCGTTCCTTTCCGAAATAAAGATGCGGTGTCTATGCTTTTTGAAGGGAAAGTGAAATACGCAGCTTCAGAGCCGCTTGGCTTATACGGATTTATTCTTAAGAATAAAAAACGGCTTGGAGTTATTTTAGGTTTGTTTATTGCTGCCGTTATGCTTTTCGTAAGCTCGGGGGTTGTATGGGACGTGCGGATAGAGGGCGATACGGGTGGCTCGGAAGAAGAAATTCTGGCTGAGCTATCAGAGGCCGGGCTCAGCGTGGGTGCTCGGTGGAGTAAGCTCGATAAGAACCAAATAGAAATAAATATGCTTGCCGCCTCTAAGTCTGTTGCCTGGGTGAATATTAACCGAAGAGGCGCGGTTGCTTACGTAAGGATTGGCGAAAAAACCGTGTACGAGGAGGAAGAGAAGCCATGCGGATATGCAAACGTAGTTGCCGCAAGAGACTGCGTTATAGAAGAAATAATAGTTGAAAGCGGTTATCCTATGGTTAAAAAGGGAGAAAGCGTTCGTGAGGGCGAGGTGATTATTTCCGGTGTAATTCCTACCGAGCTTGGCGGCGGCTTTTGCTATGCATCGGGAACTGTTATAGGGCGGTATAACGATAGTATATCCGTAAATGCGGTGCGAAAGGTAAGCGAAAAGGTATATAAGGAAAGCCGACTTGCCGACAGAAAAATAATTTTTTTCGGCATACCCATAAATATTTTTAAAAAATATGGACAACTAAGTGATAGTTGTGATATAATAGAAGAGACAAAATACTTAACCCTTGGAAAACGCCTTCCGATAAGCATTAGAAAGCTCTATTTTAAGGAGTATGAAATTTTCGAGAAGGAGCTTTCCGATGATGAGCTGGTGTCGCTTGCCGGGGAGCAGCTCAGGCTTAAGCTTCTGGATTTTCTCAGTGATAAGGAAGCAAGACGCATGGTTACAAGCGGTGAATTTTCGGAAGACGGATACAAAATGATATGTGATGCGGTGGTTTGTTCTGACGTGGCAAAAATACAGGAATTTAAAGTGGAGTAAAGATGTCTGAAAAAATAGTAATGACAAATTCCGGAGAGGCGACTGCCGCTATCTTCGGTGCGTTTGATTCGAATGTAAGAATGATAGAAACGGCGTTTGAGGTGAGGATTTCTGACAGAAATTCAAAATCCGAGGGCGGAGACGCCATTCTGATAACCGGAGAGCGCGAAAATACCGAAAAGGCAGCAAAGGCGCTTGAATATCTTAAGCATATGGCAGGCGAGGGAGAAACCGTAAGCGCGCAGAGCGTTGATTACGTGATAAGCCTCGTGCGTGATAACGTAGACGAGGAAATCGGTTTTTCCGATGGGGTAATTTGCATAACCAACAGAGGAAAGCCTATAAAGCCCAAAACGGCAGGACAGAAGAAATACGTCAAAATGATAAAGGACAATACCGTTGTTCTTGGACTTGGTCCTGCGGGAACGGGTAAGACCTTTCTTGCGGTAGCAATGGCAACAGAGGCTCTTAGAAATAAAAAGGTATCCCGTATTATTCTGACGCGTCCGGCTGTAGAGGCGGGAGAGAGGCTTGGATTTCTTCCGGGTGATTTGCAGAGCAAAATAGATCCCTATCTCAGACCTCTTTACGATGCGCTTTTTGAGATGCTCGGACCTGAAAATTATCAGAGGCACGTAGAACGCGGAACTATAGAGATTGCTCCGCTTGCATATATGAGAGGAAGAACTCTTGACGATTCGTTTATAATTCTTGACGAGGCGCAGAACACAACTCCTGAGCAGATGAAAATGTTTCTGACAAGACTTGGCTTTAATTCAAAGGCGGTTGTTACGGGTGACCTTTCGCAGACGGACCTTCCGAGAGGGACGAAAAGCGGACTTTCTATAGCTGCAAAGGTACTTTCGGGAATAGAGGGTATAGGAATTTTCGAATTTTCGGAGCGTGACGTTGTAAGACACAATCTTGTAAGAAAGATTATTTCAGCGTACGATAAATACGAAAGAGAAGCAGCGACCAAGAGGTTTGAAGCAAGAAGAAAGACGGTAAAGGAAGACAGCGGCAAATAATATGGACAGAGCGTTAAAAATTAATTTCAGAAAAACAAAAAAATCCTTGGAGACCGATTATTATTTCAAAACGGTTATAAGACGCGCTGTAAGCAAAACGCTTGCGCATGAAAAATTCCCGTACGATGCAGAGGTTTCCGTAACCCTTTGCGATAATGAATATATAAAGCGTCTTAACAGGGAATATCGCGGAAAGGACAGCGCTACTGACGTTCTTTCCTTTCCTCTTTATGAAAACGGTGAGTTTGATACTTGGGAATGCATATCAGGTGCTATGCTGGGTGACATAGTTATTTCTCTTGAGCGCGCTGCAGAGCAGGCAAAGGAGCTTGGGCACGGATTTCTTCGTGAGGTAGCGTTTCTTGCAATTCATTCAACCTTGCACCTTCTCGGATACGACCATGAGCGTTCTTCCGAGGATGATGAGGCTCAGTGCAAGGCGCAGAGAGAAATAATAGCGGAAGTTGAAATATAAAGTGGAGATAATATATGACTAAAACGGCGTTTATAGCAATTGTAGGAAGACCTAACGTAGGAAAATCAACTCTTCTTAACTCAATTCTCGGTGAGAAGATTGCGATAGTTTCTAAAAAACCGCAGACAACGAGAAACAGAATTACGGGAATACATACCGTAGGAGAAAATCAGTTTGTCTTTCTTGATACTCCGGGACTTCATAAGCCGAGAACAAGACTTGGAGACTTTATGGTTAAGACCACCTCCGAAACGCTGGGCGGAGTAGACGCGGCAATTCTTGTCGTTGAAGCAAGGGAAGAGGTGGGAGACATAGAGGCTTCGCTCATTTCTCGCTTCAAGGCTGATGAAATGAAAGCAATTCTCGTAATCAATAAGATAGATGCGGTTTCTCCCGAAAACATTGCCAAGACAATACTTGCGTATTCAAAGGAATTCAATTTTGAAGCGGTAATACCTCTTTCTGCAAAAAACGGCAAGGGAACGGACACCCTTCTTTCCGAATGCGAAAAATTTCTGTACGAGGCTGACTGGTGCTTCGATGAGGATATGATTACCGACCAGCCCGAAAGACTTGTTGCAGCGGAAATAATAAGAGAAAAGCTGCTCAGAACTCTTGACGAGGAAATTCCTCACGGAACTGCGGTTGCGATAGAGGAGTGGAAGGAAAAGCGCGGCGTGGTTTCGATCCGTGCGGAAATATACTGCGAAAAGGCAACTCACAAGGGAATTATAATAGGCAAGAGCGGAGCTACAATTAAGAAAATAGGCACGTATGCGCGCGAGGACATAGAGAAGATGCTTGACGCTAAGGTATTCCTCGACCTTTACGTAAGGGTTAAGGAAAATTGGCGCGACAGTGATTTTAACATAACCAACCTCGGTTATACGGATGACAACTGATGGATACAGAGGTTAAGGGCCTTGTTATAAGGACTACTGACGTAAAGGAATCCGACCGCATATTAACGGTGTTTACGGAGGAGCTCGGCGTAGTGTCGGCAACTGCGAGAGGGGCTCGCTCCCTAAAAAGCAGAAAAATGTCTTCGACTATGCAGTTCTGCTATTCAAAATTTTTGCTCAGTAAGCGAGGCGAATACTACTACGTAAAGGAAGCTGAGCTTATTGAAAACTTTTTCGATATCAGACGCACGATAGAAGGACTTGCGCTTGCGGGATATATTGCAGAGGTTCTTTCTGACGTTACGGTTGCAGAAGCAGAGCGTGAGCTGCTCAGGCTTTCGCTTAATTCTCTTTACGCAATATCAAGCGGCAAATATCCTATAGACAGAATAAAGGCTGCCTTTGAGATTCGGTGCGCCGCGATTCTGGGATTTATGCCTGACGTTATTTCCTGCAGCTTTTGCTCCGAGAGGGAAGGTATATTCTATTTTGATATTATGGGCGGCTCGCTTACCTGCGCGAACTGCAAAAGTGAGCTTGAAAAAAGACATACTGAGCCTGAAAATCCGCACGAGAGCCGTATTATCTGCTATCTTTCTCCCTCGGCAAAGATAGCTCTTGGATACTGTGTTCATTCTCCGATAGAAAAGCTGTTTTCTTTCAGCATTCCCGATGAGGATATGGAGCTTTTTTCAAAAGCCACCGAGCTTTATCTGATAAATCAGCTGGAGCGTTCTTATAGGACACTTGATTTTTATAAACAGGTTTCGGGCAAAAATGATTTCTAATCTGAAGGTCAAAAAATGTTATTTACTGAAAAAACACAGAAAATTCTTGAATTTGATAAAATAAGAGAGCGCCTTTGCGATTCTTGTGTAACCGAAGGCGCTAAGGCTCGTGCCTTGTCGCTTACTCCCTCCGATGACTACGATACCGTGGTTATGAGGCAAAGAAAAACGGACGATGCTAAAAGACTTGTAAATGCAAAGGGCTTTCCTTCGTTTTCCGCGCCGGATACGGTTATCGCATCGGCTGACAGAGCGTATAAAGGCGCAGTTCTTTCTCCGAAGGAGCTTCTTGACGTGGCATCGCTTCTGAGATGCGCCAGAGGGCTTCTTGATTATATAAACACGGACAAGCCGTTTGAAACCTCACTTGACGAGATTTTCAGACGAATGCTTACAAACCGTGAGCTTGAGGAAAAAATAACGCGCTCGGTTATCTCAGAGGAGCTGATAGCTGACGAAGCCAGCACCGCGCTTGCGGAAATCCGAAGAAAGATAAGAGCAACGAATAATAGAATAAAGGACACCCTCCAGAGCTTTATAGGCGGAAACCGACTTAAATATCTCCAGGAAAACATAGTCACGATGCGTAACGGACGTTACGTTGTTCCCGTAAAGGCAGAGCATCGAAACGAGCTAAAGGGCCTCGTTCACGACACCTCTTCCACGGGTGCAACGCTTTTCGTTGAGCCTATGGCGGTTGTAGAGGCAAATAACGAGCTTAAGACGCTTTCGGCTGCAGAGGAGCACGAAATAGAGCGTATTCTTGCCGCGCTTTCTGCAGAGTGCGCCGATTTTTCCTCGCCTATTTCTCTTAACTATCACAATATAACAGAGCTTTCCTTTGCCTTCGGCTGCGCATCGCTTGCTATGGATATGAAGGCGCAGCCCCCGCAGGTAATAAAGGACAGACTTGTTGACATAAAGAGAGCAAGACACCCTCTGATACCGAAGGATAAGGTCGTTCCGATTGACGTGAGCGTTGGAGAAGAGAACGATACCTTGATTATAACGGGTCCCAATACGGGAGGAAAAACGGTTACGCTTAAAACCGTAGGACTTCTTACGGTTATGACACAATCCGGACTTCAGATACCTGCTCTTGAAAGCTCACGTGTAGGAATATTTGACAGTATACTTGCGGATATAGGTGACGAGCAGAGCATAGAAGCCTCGCTTTCAACCTTCTCATCACATATGGTGAACGTGGTTGATATACTTTCAAAAATAGGCGATAAATCCCTCGTTCTTTTTGACGAGCTTGGTTCGGGAACCGACCCGGTAGAGGGAGCGGCGCTTGCAACCGCTATTCTCGAAAAAACTCAGGCGAGAGGCGCGCTTTCTCTGGCAACCACTCACTACTCGGAGCTTAAGGTATACGCCCTTCAGACCCCGAGGGTTCAAAACGCTTCCTGTGAATTTGATATAGAAACGCTCAGACCTACCTACCGTCTTATAGTAGGTACTCCGGGCAAGTCAAATGCTTTTGCTATATCCGAAAAGCTCGGTATGCCATCTGACGTAATAGAACGAGCAGATAGGCTGATAGAGCGTGACAATAAGCGTTTTGAGGACGTAATAGAGCGTCTTGATACGAACAGAATTGAGCTTGAAAAAGAAAAGAATACTGCTGAAAAGCTGCGCCGCGAATATGAGCAATATAAGCTTAACGCTGAAGCGGAGCTCAAAAAACGAATTGCCAAAAGCGAGGAAGAAATTGCAAAATCAACACTTAAAGCAAGGCAGATTCTGGATAGCGCAAGAGCTTCCAGCGAGTTTATATTCCGTCAGCTAGAGGACCTTAAGAAGCAAGAGGATAAAGAAAAGCGTAACGCAATGATGCTTGATGCAAGAGCGGCGGTAAGAGAGCGTATGCGCGAGAGTGAAGCTCTTTTTGACGGACTTGACGTCAAAGAGGTTTCTCTTGACGAGGAGTATAAGCTTCCTCGTCCGCTTGCTTTGGGAGACAAGGTTTATCTTGTGACGCTCGGCAAGGAAGGCGTTGTAACCGCGCTTAAGGATTCAAAGGGACTGATAGCGGTGACCGCAGGAATACTCAAGACTAAAGTTACGGAGGATAAGCTGCGCCTGATTGACGGAGACGTTAAATTCAGGAAAAAGCCAGAGCCGCCGAGAGTTAACGAGGGAAAGGTAAAGAAGTCCATAGTTTCCACCTTCCGTCCCGAAGTGGACGTAAGAGGTATGATTGGAGACGATGCGTGGTTTGTCGTTGACAAATATCTTGACGATGCAGTTCTTGCAGGTATCCCAACGGTTCGTATCATTCACGGAAAGGGAACGGGCGCGCTTAGAGCTGCGCTCTGGAAATATTTTAAGACCGATTCGAGAATCAAATCCTACCGCCACGGAACGTACGGTGAGGGTGATGCAGGTGTCACCGTTATAGAATTCAAGCAAAAATAAGTTTAACGGAGATTTTTATGAAGCTTATAAATCTTACCTCTTCAAAAAGCCCCGAGGAGCTTATCGGAGCAATTTCCGATAACAGCTTTGTGAGTGACGGTGTGAAATTCAACGAAAAGGGCACGAGACCTCATATGCACGTAAAGGACAGAGGCAACGGAAAAATCAAAATCAGATGTGAGATAATGGGCGGTCCTACAAAGGATAACGGCTTTCTTGAAGGTACTTACTTCAAGGGGCGGATAAAGAAATGTGAAGATGGAAGCAAAATAAAGGGACTAATACTCACCGCACCGATTTTTCATTTTTTAATCATTGCACTTACCGTATTTATTGTAATTCAATGCATCTATCTTAAAGCAATTAACGTAATTCCCGTCTTTGCTATTTTGTTTGACGTGATTATGTTTAAAAATGAATTTAAAAAACAGGCTTATATCGAAAGATATCTGAAAAGGGCGATAGTAAGGCTCGAAAAAAAGGGAAGAGACTAGAATAAATATTTCGTGTAAGGTCTTGATTTTTCTCTTTTGGTATGATATAATACTCAGCGTGGCAGGTTCACACCAATATGCCGGTATGGTGGAATTGGCAGACGCGTCGGACTCAAAATCCGAAGGTAGCAATACCGTGTCGGTTCGACCCCGACTACCGGCACCAAAAAAAGACCGCTTTTTTAGCGGTCTTTTTTCTGCTTTGCAAAAATATCTAAAATATCTATTGTATTTGCCGTAAAAATCCTTTATAATATATATTGACGAAGTTTATGTTGGAGGAGCTTATGCAAAGGGAAGAATTTTTTGTACCCGACAGCGTGAATATTGAAAATCTTGATGCTCTTTCAATTGAGCAATCGATTGTTTTCGAAAAGAAAATATGCGAAATGGCTGAAATAAGCGCTGATGCCGCGAAGATAGTAACGGAGCTGCTTGAGGGGGGATTCGGAATTTACGAGTGCCTCGGATTTCTTTCTGACGGCTTAAGCTTTTCGGGCGTGCAGCCACACGAAAATGCTATGCCTCAAAATACCGAGACGTTAAAGAATTATCTCGGTGCGCTTTCGTCACACGATAAAGCAGTTTTTTCGTTGTTGCTTACCGAGAGGCTCGGACAAGGCAATTTCAGAATTACAGAGGCAGATTTTCTTTCCGCGGGAGATGGTGACGCAGGTATTATTTACGTGAAAAACCGACTTTCGGATGAAGCTTATGACGTTTTTTCCGAGAGCATAAGCGGGGCAACGGTTGCCTATGTCGAAACGCTGAGGGAGGCTGCCGAGGCGGTCAGCGAAGGGAAAAAGGAATTTGCCATTCTACCTCTTGAGGAGAGGGGCGGAGTAAGGCTTGCATCGGTTGCGGCACTGCTTTTTAAGTATGATTTGAAAATAGCATCGGTTACTCCGGTTTTCGGCTTTGACGGTATGGCAGACGTAAAATACGCATTAGTTTCGAGGCGGTTTAAAATTCCCCCGGTTGCCGATGATGACGACAGATATCTTGAAATTCGTCTGCGTGCGGACGGACCGCTTTCACTTTCAGCGCTTTTTACCGCTGCCGATATGTTCGGTGCTTCGGTTTACCGTATAAATACGGTAAGGTTTGAGGGAGACGAGGGAGAAGCTCCGTATTATACAATAGTTTTTAAAGACGAGGGATGCGATTTTTCGGCTCTGTTAGTCTTTCTTACGCTTTTTGCAGGACCGTATACTGCGATAGGCATTTACAAAAATCTTGAATGACAAAAATGAATAAAATAAAAGGATGAATCATAATTATGAAAAAGCGAATCGAGTATAAAACAAGCGGAACCTGCTCAAGAATGGTAATAGTAGACGTTGAAGACGGAATAGTTACCGACTGCTCCTTTGTGGGAGGATGCTCGGGCAATACGGCAGGCGTTGCCTCTCTTGTAAAGGGAATGAAGGCAGAGGAGGCAATAAAGAGACTTAAGGGAATTAAATGCGGATTTAAGCCCACCTCCTGCCCCGACCAGCTTGCAAAGGCTATTGAAGAGGCTACCAAAGAATAAAGAATAATACTGTAATCGGAGGAGAAACACTTGAACTATCAGGTTGAATACGAAAGATGGCTCAGCTCATCGGCTTTGACCGAAGAAGAGAAGAATGAACTGAAATCTATAGCTGATAATGAGGACGAAAAGAAATTCAGATTTGCTTTTCCTATGGATTTCGGAACTGCGGGATTGCGTTCTACAATGCATATGGGTATAGGCTGTATGAACAGATTTACCGTTGCTCAGACGACAAAAGCGCTTGCGGCTCTTGTGAAGTCGCAGGGAGGATGCGAAAGAGGCGTGGTAATTGCATACGACTCCAGAAACAATTCCGAGCTTTTTGCTAAGGTCAGCGCGTCCGTTCTTGCCGATGCAGGAATAAAAACTTATATATTTGACGCTCTTCGTCCGACACCTGAGCTTTCATTTGCACTTCGCGAGCTTTCTGCCATGGCGGGCATTAACATTACCGCTTCGCATAATCCGAAGGAATATAACGGATACAAGGCGTACTGGGAAGACGGTGCTCAGATAGGTCCTGAGCAGGCAAAGGCGGTTTCCTCCAAAAGAGCCGAGCTTGACGTTCTTGACGTTTCGGGAACGGAAGCCTTCGACAGATACGTAAATGAAGGCAAAATAATAATTCTCGGCAAGGATTTTGACGAGCGCTATATAAACGCGGTTATGAAGACCGCTATATCTCCCGAGCTTATACGCGAGGCTGCAGACGAGCTGAAGATAGTTTATACTCCTCTTCACGGTGCAGGAACGAGACTTGTTCCCGAGGTGTTTAAGAGAATGGGAATAAAGCATCTTTACACGGTCAGCGAGCAGATGATGCCTGACGGTAATTTTCCTACCGTAAAAAAACCCAATCCCGAATATGCCGACGTGTTTGAAATAGGTATAAGACTTGCCGATGAGGTAAAATCCGACCTTATAATCGCAACCGACCCCGATGCAGACAGAGTTGGCGTTATGGCGAGGGATAAAAGCGGCAGCTTTGTAACCATTTCGGGAAATCAGATGGGAGCATTGCTTCTCGATTACGTAATCAGAGCAAGAAAAAGCAAA
The DNA here is from genome assembly GCA_045594785.1 of Eubacteriales bacterium. Classification (GTDB taxonomy): domain Bacteria; phylum Bacillota; class Clostridia; order Oscillospirales; family CAG-272; genus UBA1740. The sequence continues at coordinate 89,576 of JAZNZE010000001.1, read as the reverse complement.
AATATTCTGAAAAGCAACGCATATGCCGTCAAAAGCATCGTTTCAACCGATATGGCGTACAAAATCTGTGAAATGCAGGGAATAAAGCTTCACGACGTTCTTACCGGCTTTAAGTTTATAGGCGAGGTTATCAAAAACTATGAATTTCGCGGTGAAGAGGACGGATTCGTCCTTGGCTTTGAGGAGAGCTACGGTTATCTTCTCGGCTCTTACGCAAGAGATAAGGACGCAGTTGAAGCGTCAATGCTTATTCTTGAGATGACAGCCTACTACAAAAAGCAGAATAAAACGCTTTGCGATGCTCTCGATGACCTTTACGATACCTACGGTCATTATGCCGAGGCAATGATAGATATTTATATGGAGGGTGTTGACGGAATAGAGAAGCGCCGCAGAGTAATGACCTCTCTGAGAGAAGCACCGCCGCTTGAAATAGGAGGCAGAAGGGTAAGCTCGATAGGCGATTTTGCGTCAGCTGTCGTGACTAATCTGGAAAACGGAAAAACCGAGTCTACAGGGCAGCCGAAATCGGACGTTCTTTATTACACCCTGGAAAACGAGGATAAGATAATTATTCGTCCCTCGGGAACAGAGCCTAAAATAAAAATATACGTTCTTGCCCACGGAGAAAATAAGACCTCTCTTGACGAAAAAATCAAAATCTATAAGGAAAGTGCAAAAAAGCTGATGGAGCTTTAAGCTTCAGAGCAGGACGGAAAAAGTGACCGAAAAACAGAAACACATACGAAATTTTTCAATTATAGCTCATATAGACCACGGTAAGTCCACTCTTGCGGACAGACTTCTTGAAAAAACAAGTACCGTAGCATCAAGAGATATGGAGTCGCAGATACTCGATAATATGGATCTTGAAAAAGAAAGAGGCATTACCATAAAAGCAAGAGCGGTAAAGCTTAATTATACCGCAAAAGACGGTGAGAGCTATATTTTTAACCTCATAGATACTCCCGGCCACGTAGACTTCGGATACGAGGTTTCACGTTCGCTTAAGGCGTGCGAGGGAGCGCTTCTGGTTGTTGATGCAACTCAGGGAGTTGAGGCTCAGACGCTTGCTAATGCTTATCTTGCCATTGACAACGACCTTGAGATTCTGCCCGTAATTAATAAAATCGACCTTGCCAGCGCTGACGTTGACGGAGCGCGTAAGGAAATTGAAGATATTATCGGAATACCCGCTGAGGACTGTCCTGCCGTTTCGGCAAAGGTAGGACTTAATATTGAAGACGTGCTAGAAAAGGTAGTTACCGATATTCCCGCGCCTAAGGGAGATGAAAATGCGCCTCTCAAGGCTCTTATCTTCGATTCCTATTACGATTCTTATCTCGGTGTCGTAGTATATATCCGTATATTTGACGGTACGGTAAAGACGGGCGAGAGAATAAAGCTTATGTCAACCGGAGCGGAGTTTGAAATCGTTGAGATAGGCACGATGGAGCCCTTTGGACTGAAAAAAGGAGAATCGCTTTCGGCAGGTGAGGTTGGATATATCACAGCTTCAATTAAAAACGTAAGCGACACGAGAGTGGGAGATACTATAACCTCTTGCGAAAATCCTGCTGCAGAGGCTCTTGACGGCTTCCGTGACGTTCATCCCATGGTTTACTCGGGTATCTATCCGGCAGACGGTGCCAGATACGGAGACCTTCGAGACGCACTTGAAAAGCTAAAGCTGAACGATGCCTCTCTCGTCTACGAGCCCGAAACCTCGGTAGCGCTTGGATTTGGCTTCAGATGCGGATTTCTCGGTCTTCTTCATATGGAAATAATAGAAGAAAGACTGGAGCGTGAATTTAATCTCGATTTGATTACCACAGCTCCCTCGGTTATTTATAAGGTTGAGCTTCGTTCGGGAGAAACGATTCTTATCGATAACCCTTCAAAATTTCCTACGGCTGACGAAATCAATACTGCATACGAGCCTATAATGAAGGCAACCGTCATAACTCCTACCGATTACGTTGGCGGAATAATGGATTTGTGCCAGGACAGACGCGGCGTCTTCATTGATATGAAGTATATAGATACGGAAAGGGTGGAGCTTCATTACGAGCTTCCGCTAAACGAGATAATATACGATTTCTTTGACGCCTTGAAAAGTCGCTCCAAGGGCTACGCGTCTCTTGACTATGAGCTAAAGGATTATAAGCCTTCAAAGCTTGTAAAGCTTGATTTTATGCTTAACGGTGAAGTTGTAGACGCTCTTTCGTTTATCGTGTTTGAGGAAAGAGCATATACGAGAGCAAGAAAAATAGCCGAAAAGCTTAAGGAAAATATACCGCGCCAGCTCCTTGAGATTCCGATTCAGGCAGCAATCGGCTCAAAGATAATAGCTAGGGAAACCGTTAAGGCAATGCGTAAGGACGTCCTTGCGAAGTGCTACGGTGGTGACATCACGAGAAAGAAGAAGCTTCTTGAAAAGCAGAAGGAAGGTAAAAAGAAGATGCGTAAGCTCGGCAGCGTAGAGGTTACGCCCGAAGCCTTTATGGCGGTTCTCAGGCTTGACGATGACAACTGAGCCTATTGGTCTTTACCTTCATATACCATTTTGTAAAAGCAAGTGCGCTTACTGTGATTTCGTTTCATTTGGCGGTGCTTTATCCGAATACGAGGATAGCTACACGACTGCCTTGATAAATGAGATTTGCGAGTACAGGTCAAAGGAAAAAATCAAGGTAAACACCGTCTTTTTCGGCGGCGGAACACCGACCTTGATTTCTGCTAAGGCGTTTGAGAAAATAGTCTCTGCGCTTTTTGACGTCTTCGAAATATTGCCGGGCACGGAGTTTACGGTTGAAGCAAATCCGAAAACCGTGACAAAGGAAAAGCTTCGTTTATATACCTCGCTCGGTGTTAACCGAATTAGTCTGGGATTGCAGTCATATCACAAAAACGAGCTGAAAATCTTAGGCAGAATACATAATTTTGAGGAGTTCGCACAGACGTACGCAGCCTGCCGCAATGCCGGCATATCTAATATAAACGTTGATTTGATGTACGGTATTCCCGAGCAAACGGAAGAAAGCTTCCGAATAACTCTCGAAAAGATTATAGACCTTGCACCCGAGCATATCTCGGCATACGGACTTATACTGGAAGAAGGCACGAGGCTTTACGCGCAAAAGGACGTGCTGAAATTTCCCACTGAGGAAGAAGAGTGCAAAATGTATTATATGGCAGCTGAGCTGCTTCGAAACAGCGGATACGCTCATTATGAAATTTCAAATTACGCAAGAGCCGGATTTGAATGCAGGCATAATCTCAAGTATTGGCAGGATAAGGAATACATAGGTCTCGGTCTTGCGGCTCATTCCTACTATGGAAAAAAACGGTATTCGAATCCTGTCGGATTTTCTGAATATTTTTCGCCTTCGGTGAAAGAATACAGACAGACGGAAATAATCGACACAGAAGCTAATGCGTACGAATACGCGATGATGCACCTTAGGCTTGCCGGTGGTTTTTTGCTTTCAGATTACGAAAAACGCTTCAAGCGTTCCTTTACGAGCGGTAAAGAGGCGTTTATTCAAAAGCTTAAAAGCAGTGGTTATATAATAATTTCAGAGGACAGAATTTCTCTTACCGAAAGGGGATTTTACGTTAGCAATACGATTCTTTCTGAGCTGCTTTGAATTTATCCCCTTGACATTTTAATGTTAATACTATAAAATATTATCAAATGTAATTAAGATTGGAGTAACAAAATGGCAGACAACGAAAAGAATCTTCCCGCAGAAGAAAACGAGCTTGACGAAGTTCCCGTATTCACTCTTACCGATGAGGAAACGGGAGAAGAAAAGGATTTCGAGCTTCTTGCAAGAGCAGAGCTTGACGGAAAGCTTTATTTTGCCCTCGTTCCCGCAGATGAGGAATCCGAGGAGTACGTTATTCTCAGCGTAGAGGAGGACGGAGACGACCTCATTCTTGAGACTATCGAAAGTGACGAAGAGTTCGAAAAGGTAGAGGACTATTTCAACGACCTTTTCTTTAACGAAATCGACTACGACGAGAACTGATACATATCCTGCGTGGTGCGTGATATTGTGATATTTGGACCTACACACAACTAAAGGGAGCTTGGACTTCCGCTTTGGGATGCAGGCCTCCTGCCAGGAGCTGTCTTTGTACCCTCCGAAGCAGACGTTGGAAGCGCAAAGAAGCGGAGAGAGCACCCACCTGTACAAACAGGGTTAAAAATTGCCTTACACGGCCATCGCGGGTATCATAAACGAAAAAACGGCAGATGCCGTTTTTTTGTTTTTAAGCATTTAATAATACGGAAAGTCATATATTTAAACAAATAATTACCGTTGATTAGGAGTTTATATGACGCTAAAAACAGTAGGACTGACGTCAGAAGAGGTAAGAAAATCCAAGGAAAAGCACGGCGATAATACTCTTGAAAAAGAAAAGACCAAGGGATTTTTCAGAAAGTTTTTTGAAAACTTAAACGACCCGATAATTAAAATACTTATAATTGCGCTTCTTATCGAAGTAATTTTCACGTTTGGAAAATGCAATCTTTTTGAGGTTTTCGGCATCGTTATGGCTATTTTACTTGCAACAACCGTCTCCACCGTTTCCGAATTCGGAAGCGAAAGAGCGTTTGAAAAAATGCAGAGCGAAAGCGTGATTAGCAGGGTAAAAGCCTTGCGTGACGGGCAAATAACTGAAATTTCCGTTTCTGATATCGTTGTAGGAGACGTGTTATATCTATCGGCGGGAGAACAAATTGCGGCAGACGGTGCTCTTATATCGGGAAGAATATCGGTAGACCAATCAGCTCTTAACGGAGAAAGCAAGGAAATCTTAAAGAGCTTTGACGGCGAAGGCGATGGATATGAGCTTTCCTCAAAAAACAAGGTCTTCAGGGGAACGCTTGTAACCGTAGGCGAGGCTGTTATGCGCGTTGAAAGAGTTGGCGCGGCAACCTACTACGGTATGGTTGCAAAGGACGTCCAGACCGAAACGCGAACAAGTCCTCTTAAGCACCGCCTTTCAAGACTTGCAGGACAAATAAGCAAAATCGGCTACGTTATGGCAATAATTGTCGGACTTGTTTATATTTTTAATACGCTTGTAGTTGATAACGGCTTCGTTTGGGAAAGGGTTTTGGCTGACCTAAAGAGCGTAAGAACGGTAGTCTCAACTCTGACGCACGCGCTTACTCTTATGATAACCGTTATCGTTGTAGCCGTACCCGAGGGACTTCCTATGATGATAACCGTTGTATTGTCGGCTAATATGAAAAAAATGATTAAGGACAAAGTTCTCGTCAAAAAGCTGGTAGGAATAGAAACGGCGGGCTCGCTCAATATTCTTTTTACCGATAAGACGGGAACTATAACCGTTGGAGTGCCGAGATGCGAAAAAATAATCAGTATAGACGCTTCATATAAAAGCCTTGCGGCGCTAAAGCGCGCAGAGGCGCTGCGCGAGGCGTTAACAGTATCTGCAAGATACAACACGGCGTCTTATGAAAGCGCAGGGCGTATCATAGGCGGAAACGGTACGGATAGGTCTATTCTCGAGTTTTTCAGAAACGAAGCGGTAGCCGATAAGACGGTTGCGGAAAAAGAAGCCTTTTCCAGCGAGAAAAAGCTTTCGAGCGTCTCCTTTAGTGACGGCAGCGTATTTATAAAAGGCGCACCCGAAATTATACTTTCAAAATCCGAGCTTGCTCTGGGAAGTGACGGCAGAATTATTAGGCTTTCAAGGTCGGATATCGAAGGCAAGCTGAGGGAAGAAACCTCAAAGGGCAATCGCGTAATCGCGGTTGCAATGAAAAATGCCGACAGACCCTCTTTCATATTTTTAGGCTTGATTGTTCTTAAGGATATGCTGAGGCGCGAAACTCGGGAGGCTATTTTCGGCATACAAAGAGCGGGTGTTCAGATAGTAATGCTGACGGGTGACGGAAAGGAAACCGCTATGGCAATAGCCGAGGAATGCGGTATAATACGCCATAGAGCAGGTGAAATTTGTCTTACCTCCTCAGAGCTTGGGGCTATGAGTGACGATGAAGTGAAAAAGATTATTCCTAACCTATGCGTTCTTGCAAGAGCCTTGCCTCAGGATAAAACGAGGCTTGTAAGACTTTCGCAGGAACTGGAGCTTGTCGTAGGTATGACCGGTGACGGAATAAACGATGCACCCTCGCTAAAGCTTGCAGACGTTGGATTTGCTATGGGTGCCGGTACGGATATAGCCAAGGCTGCGGGTGACGTAGTGATTCAGAATAACAGTCTTATGGCAATAAACCGCAGTATTTTATACGGACGGACTATATTTAAGTCAATAAAGAAGTTTATAAGCTTTCAGCTCGTAATGAATTTTGCAGCCTGCGGCGTCTCGCTTTTCGGCCAGCTTTTCGGAATAGACAGCCCGATAACGATAATACAGATGCTGTGGGTGAATATAATAATGGATACTCTCGGTGGTTTAGCCTTTGCGGGAGAGCCTGCTCTTGAGTATTATATGAAGGAAAAACCCAAAACGCGAAGCGAGCCGATACTCACCAAGAAAATGCTTGGTAAAATTTTAATAAGCGGGGGATATACTCTCGTTTTATGCCTGGCGTTTCTGAAGCTTGATTTCTTTTCCAGAGCGTTCGTAGGCAAGGACGGAGGAGCGCGATTTATGACGGCGTTTTACGCGCTTTTTATATTCCTTGGTATATTTAACTGCTTTATTGCAAGAAGCGAGCGGGTATGGCTGTTTTCCAGCATAAGTAAAAACAGACTTTTTGTTTTTATAATGCTTATAATAGCTATAATACAAATAATAATGATTTATTGCGGCGGAGAGCTCTTCCGAGCCGTGCCGCTGCGAATGGGAGAGCTTTTCTCTGTAATTTTGCTTGCATTCACCATTATTCCGTTTGACGTTATATACAGAATTTTTACAAGACTTAAATAAAAAAACGGGAAAGCCCAAGAAAGAATATTTTTTGGACTTTCCCGATAATATTTAAATAAAGGGTCTTGACAAACAGGGAAAAAAATGTTAGAATACTATGCAGTTGCTGGTGTGGCTCAGTTGGTAGAGCAGTTGATTCGTAATCAACAGGTCACCGGTTCAAGTCCGGTCACCAGCTCCAACGGCAGCATTCTTTATAAGGAATGCTGCTTTTATTTTTGAAAAAAGGAGGCAGCTCTTATGGACCTTTGCAATATTTCGGTTATAAAAGAGGTAATGGGCGAAGCGGGAATAACCTTTCGTAAAGAGTTTGGTCAGAATTTTCTCATTAACAGAATAATTCCCGAAAATATCGCAGATAACGCTGCCTTTTGCGAAGATACTCTTATTCTTGAAATCGGCCCCGGTATAGGCTGCCTTACCAAAGAGCTTGCCGAAAGATATAAAAGGGTAGTTGCGGTTGAGATTGATAAAGGACTGATTCCGGTTCTTTCAAGAACCCTTGCCGATTATGATAACGTCACCGTAATAAACGGGGATATAATGAAAACCGATATAGCCGAGATTGTGGAAAAGTATTCGGACGGAATGCCGGTTGCGGTCTGCGCAAACCTTCCGTACTACATAACGACTCCTATTCTTATGTATCTTCTTGAATCGGGAACAAGGTTTTCTTCAATAACGGTTATGGTGCAAAACGAGGTTGCCTCAAGGCTTGTTGCCCCGGCGGGAAGCTCGGACTACGGAGCTATTACCGCAGTGCTTGGATTTTACGGTGAGGCAAGAAAATTATTCAAGGTTTCAGCCGGCTCTTTTATGCCCGCACCAAAGGTTGATAGTGCTGTAGTGAAAATTGATTTGTATCCCTCGCCAAAGTATTTTCCTAAGGACGAAAGGTTTTTCAGAAATCTCATCAAAGCTGCTTTTGAAATGAGAAGAAAAACTCTTGTAAATGCGATAAATGCAAAATTTTCGCACTTAGAAAAGGGCAGAATAGCGGAAGCGCTTTTGTCTCTTGGGTTTAGCGAAACGGTCAGAGGTGAAAAACTTTCGACAGAAAACTTTGTGGAACTCTCTAATTTGCTTATATAATAATAAGGGGTACTGTGTTTTTTCACAATACCCCTGCTTTTTTATTCGGTTATGCCTAAATGCGACAGCCCCTTCGTTTTTTAATCTTCCTTCCAAACGAGACTGCGCTCAACAGCCCTTCTCCATACGTGGATTTTTGCATTTCTTTCGTCATCGGAAATGGCGGGGGAGAAGCTTTTTTCGACACGTCTGTTCTTCCTTATTTCGTCTGTTGATTTGTAAACTCCGAGCGCAAGTCCTGCCAGATATGCAGCGCCCAGGGCGGTGGTTTCAACACAGGCGGGACGCTCTATTTCAATTCCGAGAATATCAGACTGGAATTGCATAAGAAGATTATTTGCGCAAGCGCCTCCGTCCACCTTAAGCTTTTTTAGGGCAACACCCGTTGCTCTTTCCATAAGGTCTACAACGTCATAGGTCTGATATGCCATAGATTCAAGGGTTGCTCTTATGATGTGGTATTTTGTAGTACCTCTGGTAATTCCGATTATCATACCTCTCGCGTATGCATCCCACCAGGGCGCTCCAAGACCCTGAAAAGCAGGAACGACTATTATTCCGCCGCTGTCCTTGACTTTTCCTGCATAGTATTCGCTGTCCTGAGCCGATTCGATAAGCCTGAGTCCATCGCGCAGCCATTGAATTGCCGCGCCGCAGGTAAATACAGAGCCCTCTGTTGCGTAGGTTATTTTGTCTCCGATTCCCCAGGCGATTGTAGTAAGCAGTCCGCTTGAGGTTATATGCGGCTTATCACCGGTATTCATAAGAAGAAAAGCGCCTGTACCATAGGTGTTTTTAAGCTCTCCGACATCAAAGCAGCACTGACCGAATAGAGCTGCCTGCTGGTCTCCGGCAACACCGCCTATTGCTATTTCCGCACCGAGAATATTTTTATCCGTGTATCCGAAAAGAGAAGAGGAGGGCTTAACCTCAGGCAGCATACTGGTAGGGATACCGAAAAGCTCACAGAGCTCACCGTCCCACGAAAGCGTATTAATATTAAAAAGCATGGTTCTTGAAGCGTTTGAATAGTCTGTTGCGTGAACTTTTCCGCCTGTGAGGTTATAGATAAGCCAGGTGTCTACCGTTCCGATGCACAATTCGCCTCGCCTTGCCATCTCCCGAGCGCCCTCTACGTTGTCGAGTATCCATTTAACCTTAGTCGCGGAAAAGTAAGGGTCAAGAACAAGTCCCGTCTTTTTCTTTATCATCTCCTCGTAACCGTCTTTTATAAGGCTCTCGCAGTAATCTGCGGTTCTTCTGCATTGCCATACTATAGCGTTGTATATGGGCGTGCCGGTTTTTTTGTTCCATACGACAACCGTTTCGCGCTGATTTGTGATTCCGATGCCGTATATCTCATTCCAGCCTGCGCCGATTTTGAGAAGCGCCTCGGTTGCAACGCTTATCTGCGTAGACCATATTGTCATCGGGTCGTGCTCAACCCAGCCGTCACGAGGGAATATCTGCGGGAATTCGCGTTGTACCATGCTTGCGATTTTTCCGTCTTTTTCAAAGAGAATACAGCGTGAGCTGGTAGTGCCTTGGTCCAGCGCCATTATATATTTTTTCATTTTAGTATTCCATTCTTTCCTTTGATAAAAGCTATCCCGGGGCATAAATATCCCCGGGACAATACTTATTGAATTTCTACGGTAACGTGCTTACCGCACGTGTTCGCTGCGGCTTTCATTATCTGTCTGATAGCTTTGGCTATTTTACCGTGGCGTCCGATAACCATACCGGTATCGTCCTCTGCAACGGTGAGAATAAGCTCAACGTTATCTCCGTCAACGTTTTCTACTACGTTTACGGCATCGGGAGTGTCAACGATTGCACGCGCGATATCTGTAAGTATCTGCTTCAGATCCATTTGCGCTAACCTTTACCTTGCTTTAGCAAGTCCTTCCGATTTATTTGATAATTACTTAATGATTTCGCTCTTTTTAAGAAGAGTTCTAACAGTCTCGGTGGGCTGAGCGCCGTTAGCAAGCCACTTGGTAGCCTTTTCTGCGTTGATTTTGATATCAGCGGGGTCGGTAAGGGGATTGTAGTAACCGATTTCCTCGATGAACTTACCGTCTCTGGGAGAACGCTCGTCTGCAACTACTACACGGTAGAAGGGAGCCTTCTTTGCGCCGATTCTCTTAAGTCTGATTTTAACTGCCATTTTTGTTTTCCTCCAAAATAATAGAAATTTTATTTATTTTTATTTGAAAATCAATTAAAGGGAAGCTTCATTCCGAAAAGCTTTCTCTTGCCCATTCCGGAGAACTGCTTCATTGTTTTTTTCATCTGCTCAAACTGCTTAAGCAGCTTGTTTATATCTTCAACAGTCGTGCCTGAGCCCGCGGCTATTCTTTTTCTTCTTGAGCCGTTGATTATATCGGGGCGCAGTCTCTCCTCGCGTGTCATAGAGAGGATAATAGCCTCGATTTTTACCATCTGCTTTTCGTCAACCTGAGCGTCCTTGAGTGCTCCGGTATTCATTCCCGGAATCATGCTCAGAAGCTGGTTAAGGTTACCCATCTTTTTAAGCTGACGGAGCTGCATAAGGAAATCGTCAAGCGTGAAGGTCTGTTCTCTGAACTTTTTTTCCATTTCCTTTGCGTTTTTCTCGTCATACGCAGCTTCTGCCTTCTCAATAAGAGAAAGAATATCACCCATACCGAGAATACGCGATGCCATTCTGTCAGGATGGAAGAGCTCGATGGCATCAAGCTTTTCACCCGTACCTATAAATTTGATAGGCTTTCCGGTGATATATTTTACAGAGAGGGCAGCACCGCCTCTGGTATCACCGTCCATTTTCGTAAGAACAACGCCTGTGATATCTAACAGGTTGTTGAAGGATTCTGCAACGTTCACCGCGTCCTGACCTGTCATAGCGTCAACCACCAGCAGAATCTCCGTAGGAGAGGTTGCGTTCTTTATATTAACGAGCTCGCCCATAAGCTCCTCGTCAATATGAAGTCTTCCCGCGGTATCAATGAACACCATATCGTGTCCGTTTTTCTTTGCGTGCTCTACAGCCGCCTTTGCTATTTCTACGGGAGAAATTTTAGTTCCCATAGAGAAAACCGGGATATTCACCGATTCACCGACAATTTTTAACTGGTCAACGGCTGCGGGGCGGTAAACGTCACAGGCAACGAGCAGGGGATTTTTTCCCTTGTGCTTATACATGCTTGCAATTTTTCCGGTGTGCGTTGTTTTACCTGCACCCTGAAGACCAACCATCATAACGACTGTTGGAGGTCTGGAGCTGATTTCAAGCTTTGAAGCTTCGCTTCCCATAAGCTTAATAAGCTCTTCGTTGACTATTTTAACTATTTGCTGAGCGGGGAGCAGGCTTTCCAGCACGCTCTGACCGACAGCACGTTCGGTGACAGCTTTTATGAAGTCACGTGTGACCTTGAAATTTACGTCAGCCTCGAGAAGCGCGAGCTTAACCTCTCGCATACCCTCTTTGACGTCAGCAGCGGTGAGTTTTCCCTTGTTCTTGAATTTGCTGAAAGCTTTTGAAAGCTTTTCCGTAAGATTCTGGAACATCTTAAACTCCTTTACTGAGTATTGTACCTATAGCGCCATCTATTTGCGAAAGGATTGTATCCCGTTCGTCTATATCCGAATCAAGAATTTTGCTTTTTGCCGAGGAGAGAAGCTCTGCAGCCTCCTCAAGTGCCTCGTGTTTTCTTGCAAGACCAAGCTTTTCTTCATAAAAGAGAATAAGCTCCTCGCTTTTCTTGATTATATGGCGTATTCCTTGCCGTGAAATGCCTTCGCCTGAGGCTATTTCAGCAAGTGAAAGGTCATCATCGTAATATGCTCTTAGTATGCCCTGAGAATGAGCATCAAGAAGGTCGATATAAAAATCGATAAGATACGCAAGCCGCATATTCTTTTCAAACATAATATCACCTCGTCTTTGCGGTGTAAAGCAAATTACTTTACAAGTATATCACCATTATATCTATTTGTCAATAGATTTTAGAAAAAAATTTGACTTTTGTTCCAAAAATTTTTTGACTTTTTTTCCAAAACCTCTTGATTTTTTTCGTTAAATATGCTACAATCTATTGCTGTATGATAAAAATGGTAAATTTGTAGAGTTGCAAGGCATCGGACCCTCTCAGCCGTAGCTTTTTGCGAGTCACAGCTTACCTTATTAAATAAGGAGAAATAAGATGGCTAATATCAAGTCAGCAAAGAAGCGTATTCGTGTTAATCAGGCTAAGGCACTTCAAAATCAGATGGTTAAGAGCCAGCTCAAGACCGCAGTTAAGAAGTTCAACGTAGCAGTTGAGGGAACCGATAAGGCACAGGCTTCCGAGCTTTACAGACTCGCTGTTAAGAAGATCGACCAGGCAGTTGCTCATGGCATTCTTCATAAGAACAATGCAGCGCATAAGAAGTCGCAGCTCACACTTAAGTTTAACAAAATGGCATAATTTTAAGGACTTGCTTTTTAACCCGAAAGCGAGTCCCTTTTTCTTTTCGTCTGTAAAAATTCCTTATAGCTTCGTTGTCGCTCGTCTCGCTCAAATCGCCGTAGGTAACTACGGCTTCATATCGCTCGCTCCCTTACGCCTTGCTCTAAGAAATTTTTCCTAGCCGAAAACCGTGCGAAGCGAGGAGTTAGGTAAAAACAAGATAGCTTCGTTGTCGCTCGTCTCGCTCAAATCGCCCAAGGTAACTACGGCTTCATATCGCTCGCTCCCTTACGCCTTGCTCTGAGGAATTTTCCTAGCCGAAAACCTCTTTTGTGACTTCCTTTTTCGCTGGATTAGACTTAATTACCGCTGACTTTACCTTCATTTGAAGAAAACCTCTTTTCACTGTACTGTTTATGTCTCAGTTCTGCTATGAGTGTAAAATATGCACTTGACTAACAATATAATTTATGGTAATATTATTACATAATGTAGCAAAGGAGTAATTATGCCTAATTACGAAAAGCTTTCGCCCGAAATTTCCGAGCGGATAAGAGAAGATATAGAGAAGGGTACTCGCCCGAACTTTGCCGCAGTAGGCAGCAAAGCGCAGCGCAGAAATCCCGATTTTGATAAAGAATCTATCTGGCGTCCGGCATACGCGCGTGACGTTGATAAGATTATGCATAGCCCGTATTATAACAGATACACCGATAAAACTCAGGTTTTCTCGTTTTATAAAAATGATGACATAACCCGCCGAGCCCTTCACGTTCAGCTCGTTTCCCGCATAGCGCGTTCCATAGGCTCGGTTTTAAATCTTAACCTTGACCTTATTGAAGCAATTGCGCTCGGTCACGATATAGGACACACACCGTTCGGTCACGCAGGCGAGAGATACATAAGCGAGGTTTATCACGCAGAGTGCGGCAGATACTTTAACCATAACGTTCATAGCGTCAGGGTTCTTGACGGAATTTTTCCCCTTAACATCACGCTTGATACTCTGGACGGAATCATAACTCACAACGGTGAATTTGAAATGCACGAGTATTATCCTTCGGTTATGACCGATTTCGATGCATTTGATAAGATGGTTGAGAGCTGCTACGTTGACGAGAAGAATATTGAGAAAATCATTCCGTCAACCCTTGAAGGCTGCGTTGTGCGCGTTTGCGATATTATCGCTTATCTCGGCAAGGACAGACAGGATGCAACGAGAGCAAAGCTCACCACCTCCGATTATTCTCTCGGCGATGCCGGAATAGGAACGATTAACGCAGAGATAATTAATAATCTTGAGGTCAATATAATAGAGAATAGCTATGGCAAGCCGTATATAATGCTTGATAAGGAGCATTACCTCGGACTTAAAGAGGCTAAAAAGACGAATTACGAGCAGATTTACCGAATAGAGAAGGTAACGCACGTTCTTGATAACACCGTAAAGCCTATGATGCAGAATATGTATAAAAAGCTGCTTTCCGACCTTAAGGAAGGGAACAAGTCTTCGCCTATCTTTAAGCATCACATAGACTTTGTTCAGGGAAATCATTATGCGGCAAAAACTCCTTATATCGAAACCGAGCCTAACCAGATAGTTGTTGACTATATGGCATCAATGACTGACGACTACTGCACCGAGCTTTACGAATACCTTTTCCCGAACAGCAACATTCACATAAAATACCACGGATATTTTGAAGATTTGAATTAAAAAAACAGTCTGATTTAGCGTGTTAACCTTAACGGAAAACTTGCTAAATCGGGCTGTTTTTTGCATACGTCATTTGTCAAGAATAATAATTTTTGAAACGTCATCCTTAGTACAGAGCGTATATGTTAGCTTTTTATCGAGCTTACTCCTTTCAAACAAAAATACCGTTTCCTTCGTGTTTTTTATTACCCGTTTACGTACGGCGGTCTGCCTTATGTCAAAATCTGATATAACCCCATCTTGAGAATATGCCGCTGTTGTCATAAACGCAACGTCAAAATTCATTTCTTCGACAAATTCCTCGGTCATAGGACCTACCAGGCACATATCCTGTTCGTAGTATTCACCGCCCAAAAGAATGCACGGAATATGAAGCTCTGAGGCTGCTTGAAGTGCCTTTACCGAATTCGTAACCACTTGAATTTTTTCATATTTTGCAAGGTGAGGAATGATATAAAGACAGGTAGAGGAGCTATCTATGTAAACCGTTATATTATTTCTGAGGTAGGCTGTGCAGAGTGAGCAGAGCTGCTTTTTTTCTTCTTCATCTACGTAAAAACGCTCGCTTATCGGCATCTCGCGAGTATCTACCTTAAGCACGGCACCGCCTCTGTAACGTTTTAAGTATCCGCTCTTTTCCATTTCCGTGAGGTCACGGCGTATCGTCATTTCCGAAACGTATAAAACGTGAGCAAGCTCGCTTACGGAAACCCTGCCGCTTCTGTAAAGTATATCCAGAATATCCTTTTGTCTTCCTGCAATCATTTTTTACTCCTTTGTTCGAAAATATTTTTGTTTTCAAACATTGCGAACAATAATTGACTTTGAAATGTTTGTATGATATGATTATAACACCAAAGAAAACCTATGTCAATATAGTGAAAGGAAGATATTTATGTTAGTTTCTATAAAGGAAATGCTCGAAAATGCTAAGAAGGAGCATTATGCTATTCCCGCATTTGACGTAAGTAATTATGAAATGATGCGTGCCGTACTTGACGTTTGCGAGGAAGAAAGGTCACCTGCTTTACTTATGGGACTTGAGGTGGATTTTTGGGGGAAGGGACGCGAGCTGCTTGCGGCTATGATTAACGCATCGTCCGATTTTTATAAAGTACCCGTTTGTTTCCATCTTGACCACGCAACAAATCTTGATTCTATAAAAGCTGCCATCCGCGCAGGATTCAGCTCGGTTATGTTTGATGGCTCTGAGCTTCCGTTTGAAGAAAACGCAACAAAGACTGCGGAGGTTGTAAAATACGCTCACGCTCTTGGTATAACGGTTGAAGCTGAGCTCGGACACGTGGGTAACGCAATGGTAGGAAACGAAAAAGCAACCGTTTTCAACGAAAACGCTGAAGATACGCTAACTGTTCCTGACGAGGTAATACGTTTTGTTAAGGAAACCGATGTAGATGCCTTGGCTGTAGCGATAGGTACAAGCCACGGGGTTTATAAAAGCACTCCCACGCTTAGAATAGACAGACTTGATGAAATAACCGCAGTATGCGACCGTCCGTTAGTGCTTCACGGCGGCAGCGGAACTCCGGACGAACAGATAAGAGAGGCAATAGCGCACGGAGTAACCAAAATCAATATATATTCCGATGTAATAAAGGCTATGAATTCCGGACTTAAGGAAAAGCTTTGTTCAATAACCAATCCTGCGACCTGGCCCGCATTCGTATTCGAAGAAGCTCGTGTGAGAATGAGAGAAGCAGTTCGCGAAAAGATAAGAGTATTCGGAAGCAATAATAGGATTTGAGGTACAGATTATGAAGACTAAAGCTGTAAGACTTTACGGAGAAAACGATATCAGACTTGAGGAATTTGAGCTGCCCCGGATAAGCTCTGGCGATATACTTATAAAAGTAATTTGCGATAGTGTTTGCATGTCCACGTACAAGACGGTAAAGCAGGGAAAAAGACACCTGAGAGTTCCTGATGACATAGCTGAAAATCCGGTAATTATAGGACATGAATTTTGCGCTGAGGTTGTCGAGGTTGGTGAAAAATGGCAGGATAAATACTCTGTTGGAGACAAGGTAATAATGCCGCCGGTGTTAAGCTATCTCGGAGGCTTTGAAACTATTGGCTACAGCTTTACAAATATCGGCGGTGTTTCTACCTATTCGATAGTTTCGGAGCATATGATAAGCCACGGATTTCTGATAAAGATAGAAAGCGATGCGTTTTTCAAGGGCTCGCTTATAGAGCCCAATTCCTGCGTACTCAGGGGATATAAGGCTAGCTATCACCTTGATAGCGAAGGCGTTCCGACTATGAATATAAAGGCAGGGGGAAGGGTTGCAATTCTTGCGGGCTGCGGTCCTATGGGGCTTGCGGCAATAGATTGCGCGCTTCACGGCTTGGTTAAGCCCTCTCTCGTTGTGGTAACCGACATAAACGAGGACAGACTTTCTCGTGCTAAGGCTATTTTTTCTCCCGAAGATGCTAAAAAAATAGGTATAGAGCTTATATATTCAACCAGCTCCGACAGGGAATATCTTTGCGAAATTTCGGGAGGCGGTTTTGATGACGTGTTTGTTTACGCACCTGTAACATCTCTCGTTGAGCTTGGCGATTCTATTCTCGCATTTGACGGCTGTCTTAATTTCTTCGCGGGTCCCTTAGATAAAAAATTCAGCGCAAGCTTCAATTTTTATAACGTGCATTACGAGCAGCATCACGTTGCGGGTACAAGCGGCAGCACGGTTCAGGATATGAAGGATATCATTTCTCTGATAGGAGAAGAAAGATTAAATCCCGCATGCATGCTTACTCACATAGGCGGAATTGATGCAGCGATTGATACAACAAAGAATCTTACGAGCATTCCCGGCGGAAAAAAACTTATATATACTCATATATCGCTTCCGCTGGTTGCTATAGAAGATTTTCAAAAACTCGGAAAAACTGATATTCGTTTCAAAAACCTCGCTGAGATAGTCGGAAAAAACAACGGGCTTTGGTGCCGTGAGGCAGAAGAATATCTGCTTGAAAATTTCTGATTTTAAAGGAGCTATGCTATGTATACCAAAAAGCTGCATATAGACGGAATGCTGACCGGTCACGTTCAGGGAATTGCCACCGATAATAACCGTAAATATATGTATTATTCCTTCACAACTGCCTTTGTGAAAACGGATATGAATGGAAATATAATCGGCAGCGTAAAGGGCCTTGCGGGACATCTGGGATGTATTGCTTACAATGAAGATGACGGAAGAGTGTACGGCTCTCTTGAGTATAAACACGATATCATAGGCAAAGGAATCCTTGAAAGGATAGGTGACGGTACTGACGTTGAAGACGGCTGGTACGTTGCCATATTTGACGTTGATAAAATTGACCGTATGGATATGGATGCGGAAAAGGACGGAATTATGAGCGCGGTCTATCTTCGCGAAGTCATAAAGGATTATGCCGAAGGCGGCGGAAAATACGGTTGCGCAGGTCTTGACGGTATGACCTTTGCTCCAATGCCGGGAGATTTGAGCGGTAAAAAATATCTTTATGCTGCTTATGGAATCTATGATGACGTAAACCGTGACGATAATGATTATCAGATAATCCTCAGATACGACATCTGCAACTGGAATAAATTTGAAGCACCGCTCAATCAACAAAAGATGCATAGAAACGGTCCTTTATCCCCGGATAGCAAGTATTTTGTTTATACAGGCAATACTGCGTGGGGAGTGCAGAATTTGGAATATGATTCCTCTACGGGATATATGTTTATGGCGGTTTACTGCGGAAAAAAAGAAAAGTTTCCTAATTTTCCAATGTATGCCGTGGATATGAAAAAGAGCGCTCTAAATGAAAAGCACTGCGCTTTGAATGAAGATATCATTACTCTCACACTTGCGGAAATCGGTCAAAAAGATGAGCAAAGCGGTGTATGGGGAATGTCTTTTCCTTACGGTTCAACCGGAATGATTTCGCTTGGTGACGGACATTTCTACTTTTCTCAGCCCTTTGGAAACGGAAGAGAAATACCGTATGGAACAGACGTGGTGTTATACCAATACGACGGGGATGATTTTTATCTGGTATAATCGATCTTTGCGGCGTTTTTATCTACATTATCAAAAATAAAAAAGCACTTTGCCGTTCAGGCAGAGTGCTTTTATACTTTTTAATTGTTCTTTGCGATAAAATTATAGTCATTATCCTTAAGAACTCCTGTGATAACGATAACCCTTTCACTGCCGAAATAATGCTATATGCTTTCTGTTGCCACGATTATTCATTCGGGGTTGTGCGCACCATCAAATATCATAAGGGGGTTCTTTTTTATTTTTTATTCTCTTCCTCAAGGAAGTAAGCACCGTAATGCGCTTTCAGCTTTCTTCCGCGGAAAATTTCGTTATAATCGGCATCAAGACCCGCTTCTCTAACTCTGTCTACCTGCGTCATACTCGAAAGCGGAAAGGCAATATCAAAGGTATCAAGGAATTTGGGGTCCTTTTTCTCGATTCCCGCTCTTATTTCGGGAACGACATCGTGTGCCTCGAGGCGAACGCCCTTGGAAAGACAAATAAAGTCGATTACGTGCATAAGCATATTTCTCTCAAGGTCTGCATATTCGGGTCTGCCAGCAAGGTTGGTCATTTCGGTTGGGTCGTTTACTCGGTCGTAAAGGCAGGTCTCTGCGGTAAAGGGATAGTAGGTGAAGGTATACTGCTTATTTACAACAGTCTTGCAAGCATCCGAAAATTCGCTCATATGTACTTCTCTTTCTGGTATCTTTCCCGTTGCCATATCAATAAGAGAGCGGGAAACTCCAAAGCGCTTTTCGTCGCCTGCGATACCGAGAGCGGTTGCTCCGATATCAATATTTCCGCAAAGACAGTCGCTGCGAGTACCCTTTTCAAGCGCAGGAGAGTTCGAAACTATCATAGGAATGAAGAGCTGCGCTCTGTAGGGCCAGGGCCCCTTGGTAACAACATTATAGTCGTTATCCACGCTGCCGTGGTCGGAGGAGAATATTATAGTGGTATTCTCATAGAGTCCGTTATCCTTAAGAGATTTTACGATACGTCCTACGAGAGTGTCTACCTCTGCGATGAGCTCGCAATATGCAAATCTTTTCTTCATTCTGAGCTCTACAGCACCGTCGGGATTTACAAGCTCCTCGTGGCTGTTAAGGTATGCTCTTCTGTATTTTTCTACAGCGGCAACATCCTGGCGAGTAGAATTTATAAGGGTGGGTATACGGTCGGCATCAACCTTATCCTCATTTCCGTGAGGGGGAACGAGGGGACCGTGAGGGGCGAGGAATCCGCAGTAGAGGAAGAAGGGGGCATCAGCATTTTTGGGTGCGGTTCCGTCAGGCGCAAGTCCCGTTTTCGCATAGGATTCTATAAAATCGGTTGCGTGGTCGCAGCTCCATCTATCGTAGAAGTATTCTTCGGGATATTTGGAATGCAACGTTCCGTCGTCATCGAAGCATCTCTTTGCATCGGGGAATTTTTCCCTAAGCATTTCCATATAATTTTCGTGAAGGTTAGTTATTTCGTGATATTGGTAGCCGACCTCTCGTCCTGGTCTTACGTGGTCGGAAATACCGACAGCCGCAGTCATATATCCTGCATCTGTAAGGCGCTCTGCCAAAAACTCGGTGCCGGGTCTGAATTCGGTAGGCTCAAGGTTCGTCCAGCAGTCGTGGCCCGAAACAAACTGACCTGTAAGAACAGAAGCTCTCGAGGGAGCGCAAACGGTCGAGCCCGCAATCGCATTGTCATAGGTTACACCGTTAGAAGCAAGCTCGTCAAGATTAGGTGTGCGAACAAAGTCCGCTCCGTACGGACCTATAAAGTCGGGGCGAAGCTGGTCAACAAGTATCAATACAACGTTTCTTCTTTTAGACATTTCAAACTCCTTTAAATGTGTTTTGTTAATTCAATTATATTATATAAGGAATTTATTTAAATTTCAATTGTAATATTGTACTCGTTTATTGCACAAACGTCTTGCCATCAAATACTATCTATACTTTCAAGTTCCGCCATAACGTCAACGTATGTTGTATGACAGCATCAATCTTCCTCAAAACGACAAATCTTTTTTACCTCTGTGTTAGGGAGAGGAGGCAAATGGAGAAAGAGTTGGGCGAACGTATATTAAAGTATTTCATAGGGCAGGGGGAAGTTATATAATAGCAATAGAAAAAAGCACTTTGCTGTTTAGGCAGAGTGCTTTAATGTTTTTAATTGTTTTATTTGTTAAGCTCGTCGAGGAAATATGCGTTTGTGTAAGCTTTCTTTCCGTCTATACCGATCAGGGTAAGTCTGAAATAGACCTGATTTTCGAGCAGCTCGAATACAGCCTCGGTAACAGGTTCTTTTTCAGGACCCATGTGCGCTATTCCTCTTTTTCTGCCAACGTTACAACAGAATATGCTGCGGCATTCCGAGGTGCGAACGTATACCTTATTATCTTCAACCTTTAATTCATATATGGAAGGTCCTTCGGAAGCATAAAAATTACCTTTAAAAAGAGCATCCATCACACAGTCGTATTCAAGCTTTTCGGCATTTATAACGGTGTATGTACCCGCCCAGTCGGGAAGAGCCCTTTTAGTTTCGTATCCAAAGTGGTTATGATTATCGTCTCCTGCTACGGCAAAAATTCTTTTGCCGTGTCTGAGCATATCATCATAAATAGAATCATTATACTCGTTCCAGCCGGATGACATTGAGCCGTAGTTCATAATTTCAAATGCATGCATTCCATCGTAGTTCAGGTATATATCGGAATTTTCACATGACCAAACGGGATGGTTATATATAACGAAATATCCCTCATCTCTGGCTTTCTTCATCATACCGGAAATGGATTCTGATGAATATTCGCGATTTATCCATGTGGGCTTTTCCTTCACGTTCTCTACCGAAGATATAATGTTAAAATGACAAGTATGATATGTAAAAGGTCCATCGTCGCGTTTTTTGGAAACACCGTATTCGCCCGCGGTAAGAGGAAGAAATTCATCGTCCTTAAGGTCGGGATGGGGGACAACCATATCGTGATCCGAATAAGCGAGAATCGAATAACCGTGCGCTTTGTGAGCCTCTTTCATTTCTGCGGGAGTATTCTGTCCGTCGGAATCGGTTGTGTGACAATGAAGGTTTGCTTTGTAATAATTCTTTTTGTCTGTCAGAAGATACTTTGTCATTTCATTTTATTCCTTTCTATAATATTATTATAGCATAAAAAACCAAATAAATTTAGGGAAATAGCAAACACAATAGCAGTTTGCCTTATTGTAGCATTTCCTTTTTGTAAAGTCAATCCCCAAAAATAAAAAAGCTTGATTAATCAAAAATTTTATGTTAGAATGAATGTGGTTTCTTATTTTGTGAGAGATTTAAGCAATTTATACAATAAATTATGTATGTTTGGAGAAGTTGTATGAGAGTTAACTTATCTTCACTCGATCCTCTTTTCAGAGAAAGACTTTTTCACTCAGCATCACGCTTGGGACTTGTCGAGGCAGAGGATGGCATGATCGTTAAGGCGGAAAAATCGGACAGAACGGCAGTAATAAAAGAAGGAGAATCACTCGTAGTTTATTATAGTGCGCCGTATGAGTTTTTCTACGGTGTAAAGACTTATCTTTCTGCGCCTGAGCGTGAAAGAATTGATATTAAATCCTCGTTTACCGAGTTCGGTGTTATGCTCGACTGTTCGAGAAATGCGGTAAGAACGGTGGAATGTGTAAAACGTTTTATTGATGATCTTGCGCTTATGGGCTATAATCAGCTTCAGCTTTATACCGAGGATATTTATGAAATTGACGGAGAAGAGTATTTCGGATATCAGAGAGGCAGATATACAAAGGACGAAATAAAGGAAATAGACGAATATGCGAAGTGGTACGGCATAGAGCTTGTTCCTTGTATTCAAACTCTTGCGCACCTCAATCAAATATTCAGGTGGAGAAGGTTCAAGGCAATAAACGATATAGATAATATCCTTCTTATTGGCGACGAGAAAACATATGAGTTTATTGACAGAATGCTTTCTTCTGTTGCAAATACCTTTTCCTCTCGAAAGCTACATATAGGACTCGACGAAGCTCACAATGTCGGTCGCGGAAAGTATCTTGATAAAAACGGTCATAAAAAAGCCTCTGTGGTTATGTGCGAGCACATAAATAGGGTAGTGGAGATAGCGAAGAAATACGGCTTTGAGCCTATGATGTGGGCGGATATGTTTTTCAGGCTTGCAAACAACGGAAACTATTTCGTAAATAAGGACGCTCCTTCCATAAGTGAGGAGGTAATAAATCTTGTTCCCGAAGGACTTCGTCTTGTATACTGGGATTATTATCACGATAATCAGGAAGTATATGAGAATATGATGGATCGTTGCAACGAGTTTAAGAACGAGGTGGTCTTTGCGGGCGGAGCTTGGACGTGGACCGGCTTTGCTCCGGCTAACAAGTATTCTGATTTGACAACGATGCATGCATTGAATGCTTGCAAGGTTAAGGGGATAAAGAACGCTTTCATTACGATGTGGGGAGACGATGGTGCGGAGTGCTCGCCGTTTGCAGTGCTTTCCTCTCTATCTTTTGCATCTGATTATGCATATGGGGTAGAGGATCACGAGCGTAGCTTTAAAGCGCTTTCAGGCATGTCAAAGGAGGCTTATCTCACGCTGGAAGATGTAAACGGTATAAGAAACGGCAAACCGAGCCCTAATAATATCAGTAAGGTTGCGCTATACAATGATGTATTCCTTGGACTTTTTGACGGATATATGGATGAAGGCGACGGTGAAAGATATAATGCGGTTGCAGAGAAAATAGCCGCCGCAAAAGCCGAAGCAGGCACTCTTTCGTATATATTCGAAACGCTTGAGGCGTTAGCAAGGGCGTTAGTGTATAAGTCAGCTCTTGGTTTAAAAACAAGAAAGTATTATAAAGAAGGAAATAAAGAAGAGCTGAAAAAACTTGCAAACGGCGATTATAAGAATGCGATAAAGAGCATTGATGTTTTTTATAAGGCTCTGAAAAAACAGTGGTATATTGAAAATAAAGGATATGGATTTGAAATTCAGGCAATACGAATCGGAGGACTCGTAAGAAGACTTGAGGATTGCCGCGAGACTCTTCTTGATTATGCAAATGGCAAGGTATCACGAATTTATGAGCTTGAAGCAGAGATAATTGAGCCAGTTGCAAGTGTTCCTCAGCCTCCGCTTTCGGACATATGCTTTAACAACTATATTCAGAACGCATCTACAGCTATATTGTGATATACATAAATAAAACATAAAACCGGCTTAAGTACAGATTTATCATTGTGCTTAAGTCGGTGTTTTCGTTATACAATAAAAAAGCATTCTGAATTTCTCACAGAATGCTTTTATCATTTTTAATTTTTGTTTGCTTTAAGACAATGTATCAGAAAAAAACTTTTTGTCGTTTTCGTTTAAAATGATATTGTCTTATAACAAGCTTTTAAATCAGTTGGAAACGTAGGGAAGAAGAGCCATCTGACGTGCTCTCTTAATTGCTACGGTAAGCTGTCTCTGGTGAAGAGCGCAGGTTCCGGATACACGTCTGGGAAGTATCTTAGCTCTCTCAGAGATAAACTTTCTGAGCTTTGCTACGTCTTTGTAGTCGATTCCGTCTACCTTATCCTGACAGAAGATGCAAACCTTCTTTCTTCTGTGCATAGGACGGAAGGGACGCTGAGTATCGTTTCTATCCATTTGAATAGTCCATAACCTTTCCGACTCACGTTTTCTGTATTACTTGTCCGTTGTGAGCCTAGCGAACAAGGGCGAGCTCCTTTAATTAGAAGGGAAGGTCGCCGTCATTGGGAATTTCTTCGAAATTAGCTCCGGCGCTGTTGAAAGTAGGCGCGCCGTATGCCTCGGGTGTGTACGAAGAGCCTGCCTGAGCAGGAGCAGGACCGCCTGCCGCAGTCTGAGCAGCAGATGCAACGAAGGAAACCTCGTCAGCAACTACCTCGGTTGCGTATCTCTTCTGTCCCTGGTTATCGTTCCAGCTTCTCGTCTGAAGCTGACCGCAGATAAGAATGGGATTACCCTTTTTGAAGTAGCGGCTGACAAATTCAGCCTGCTGTCTCCAAGTAACTATGTTAATGAAGTCAACATTTTGCTGTCCCTGCTCGGCTCTTGCAAAACGGCGGTTAACTGCGATAGAGAAGGAGCAAACCGAGATACCTCCGGTAGTCTGCTTCAATTCTGGGTCTGCCGTCATATTTCCGATAAGGATAACTTTATTGAAACTTGCCATGATTCCGCCTCCGTGTTGTTAAAATAAATGATAATTAAGCTTCTGTAGCTTCATCGGTAGCTTCGCTTGCTTCTGCTGCTTCTGCAACGGGAGCCTCGGCCTTGCAGGCCTTCTCAACCTTGGTCGTGGTCATATAGCGGAGAACACCCTCGGTGATTCCGAATACACGCTCAAGCTCAAGAGGGAAGCTGGGTTCGCTCTTAAAGGTAACGAGAACGTAATATCCTTCGGTAATGTAGTTGATAGGATATGCGAGTCTTCTCTTACCCCACTCGTTAACGGTAACGTCGGTAGCGTTTTCCTTAACGAGATTTACGAACTTCTCAACAAGTGCCTTGGTTTCTTCCTCAGCAAGATTGCCGCTTACAGCGAAGAGAGTTTCGTAAGAACAAATCTTCTTTTCCATTGAAATGCACCTCCTTATGGTCATTAGGCTGCCGCCCGGCAGCAAGGGGGGTCGAACCAAACGTCCGAACCGATATAGTATTCTATCATAAAAAAACTTATTTGTCAAGAGGGTTGACAATATTTTTATTTAATGATAAAATTACTGTAATATGATTTTGAGGTGTCTGTAATGACGACTATAAAAGAAAGGGCAAATGCCAAGATAAATTTATATCTTGACGTGCTTTCAAAAAGAGAGGACGGCTTCCATGAGATAAAAACGGTAATGCACTCGCTCAGATTTTGCGATGAAATAACCGTTACGTCAGTTCCTGCCGAGAAAACTTGCGTTAAGCTTAACGTTATAGGCGCTCGGTTTTTGCCCACGGATAACAGAAATATTGCGGTAAAGGCGGCGCATCTCTTTCTTGAGAAGGCTAAGCTGAATGCCGAGGTAACCATTACGCTCTTAAAGCGTATTCCCATAGCGGCAGGGCTTGCCGGCGGTTCTTCTGACGCTGCGGCTGTCCTGAGAGCTATGAATAAAATTCATTCAAAGCTTTTTTCGATACCGGCACTTTCAGCGCTTGCTGCTGAGCTTGGAAGTGACGTTGCGTACTGCCTTTATGGAAAAACCGCGCTATGTGAGGGCAGAGGAGAGAAAATCACCAGATTACCCGTGACTGTAAGCTCGGCTTTCGTTATAGCTATAGCCAACGAGCGAGTTTCTACGCCTGCCGCTTATAAGGAGCTGGATTCCGTTTATTCTGATTTTTCAAGCGTTGACAAATCCGCAGTGGAAGAGAGATACAATCTGTTAATAGATTCGATTAAAGAAGGAAAAATAGACCCGAACGGACTTTTTAACGTTTTTGAAAAAGCCGTTCTTCCGCATTGTGAGGGAGCTGCGAAAATAAAGGGAGAGCTTATAAGGCTTGGAGCAAAGGGAGCTCTGATGAGCGGAAGCGGACCTTCTGTTTTTGGGGTTTTTGACAATATCGAGGAAGCTAAAGCTGCTTGCTATGCGCTGAGGCAAATGAAATTCAGAGCATATTATGCAGGCTCTGTATAAATTTTTGGTCGGCTGAAAATTAGCCGGCCTTTTTTATTGACATTTTACGATTGATATGGTAAAATATCATATTAAGAGATTTTAAATCACGAAAGGAGAGAGAAATATGTCTGATAAAAAAGATTATGACGCGTTTTGGGATATAGAAAAGCTTGTTCCGAGCAAAAAAAAGTCAACGCTCTCCTCCTTTTCGACCAAGGAAAAAACAGTAACCGTAAGCATAAGCGGTGAGGATTTTTCGGATAAAGAACGAAGAAAGCTTACTCTGAATCAAATAGCTGCGGAAAACGCTAAACCCGATGTCGTATATTATCCAAGCGGAGCGCTCATAAAGAAGGTAAAGGTCACTCACTGTCCCGATAAATTTGATTTTCACGCAAACTTCAAAAAGGCAGCAGAGCTTTACTTTGATTTTCAAGGTTATGAATGTCAGTTTGTACCGTTTTATTCCTTTATGCCGCAATATACTCAGCTGACACAGCCGCAGAAGAATTATTACTTTTACTGGCGCACTATGCTCAGAAGCGGCAAATATATTAAAACCGACTATTCTTATCTCTACCTTTACGTTTACGAAATACTGAATCTTCCTGAGCGTATCCCTGCTGAAGAAGGACTTCGGCTTCTTGTTAACCTTTGGAAAAACTATCGCAAGGATTTGCCTGGTATTGATTCAAATATGGCGCTTTGGGTTCAGGACTTTTGTCTTGTTTATAATCTAAAAGCACCTATGGCTGAAATTTCCGATTTTATTTTTGATATAATGTCGGTTGCGAGGTTTAAGGAATTTTATTTTTCTTCATACGAGGATTACGGCTCTGCCGGGGTTGGTGCGTTGATTGCATATCTTTCAGATTACGACTGGAGGAAGGGAAAATATGCGGGCGGAGACAGTAAAGAGGCTTATACAAAGCATCTTATGGGTGCTATGGGGCTCTTTATGAAGAGCTTCCTTATAGCAGGCGTATACGGCATAGAGGGCGAATCGGTTATGGAACGAAAGGACAGCGCGTTCAGAATGGCGCTCACTACCTCGTGTGTGAAATATCATATCACCGTTGAGTACCGTAAAATCGCAGAAGAGCCTTTTATTCGTGAAACGGTTACCTCAGCGCTTAAATATACGGAAAATAAGCTGCGCGCGCTTCTCGGAGTGAAAAGCAGACTCGCCGTAAAGGCGCTTTCAAGTGAATATACGCACATAATCGACAGTTATTTTGAGGAGCTTTTTGAAAAGGTTAACAGAGAGAGAATCAAAGCAAGCCGACCTGAATACGAAAAGCTTTACGAAGCGGAAAGCGAGGAGCTTTCTATTGACGGTGCTGATGAAATAGAGCGCGCTTCGTGGCAAACAACGGCGAGACTTATAGTAGAAGAAGAGTGCGAGGAAGAGCTTCCGATACCGCAAGAACCGAAAGCTGAGGCTGAAAATACCGATTCAGACGCGTACGGGCTTTCGAGAGAAGAGATACTCTTTATTTCTCTCGCATACGGTGAAAATTTTGAAAAAATGCGTGAGCTTTCTTCCTCGCAGGGAAGCTTTCCTGATGCTATTGCAGATAAAATTAACGAGGTGTTCAGCGATAATTTCGGTGACGTTATACTTGAAGACGTTGGCGAAGGCTACGCTGTGATTTCAGATTACAGAGAGGATGTTGAAAAGTGGCTTACGAAAATAATGAAATAAAAGTTCCGAAGAGAATACTTGCAAATCTTCTTTCGTCTTTGAGTGCAGGCGTTGTTCCGCGCAGCGGAGCGCCTTACGTTGCAATAGGAAGAAAAGAAGAGATAGGCAGTCTTCTTGATAATCTCGATACCGTTGCCGAGGGCGGCTCGTTTTCGAGATTCCTTATAGGCAGATACGGAAGCGGAAAAAGCTTTCTTATTCAGCTGATAAGAGGTCACGCGCTTGACCGCGGCTTCATAACCGCGGATGCCGACCTTTCGCCGGAGCGCAGACTTACGGGCGGCAGCGGAGCAGGTCTAGCCACCTACCGCGAGCTGATGACTAATATTGCAACGAAGGCTTCACCTGACGGAAATGCGCTTTCAAGCGTGCTTTCAAGGCATTTTACAAAGCTTAAAACCGAACTTGTAAGCGAAGGAGTGCTGCCCGAAAGCGAGCTTTTTGAATCAGAGCTTAAAAAGAAGGTTTATCTTTCGCTCTCCGAGCTTGAAGGTGACGTTGGTGGCTTTGATTTCGCAAGAGTTCTCGGCGAGTATTACAGCGCATCTATTGTTGATAATTCGGATAAAAAAAGCGCCTGCCTTCGTTGGCTCAGAGGCGAATTCTCAACCAAAACAGAGGCAAAATCGGCTCTTGGCTTTCAGGTAAGCGTCATAATAGACGATGATAACTGGTATAACTTTATAAAGCTTTTCGCGCTTCTTTCGGTTAAGCTCGGCTACAAGGGGCTTGTGCTTTTCGTGGACGAATGCGTTAATCTATACAAGATTTCCAACAGAATATCAAGAGAGGCTAACTACGAAAAGCTTCTTGCGATATTTAACGATACCTTGCAGGGAAAGGCTAAAAGTCTCGGTGTGATTTTCGGAGGAACGCCTCAGTTCCTTGAAGATACGAGAAGAGGTCTGTTTTCATACGATGCGCTTAAAAGCCGTCTTACCGATTCGAGATATTCCGAGCTGGGATATCAAAACCTCTCCTCTCCTGTAATAAGGCTCAGAAGACTTTCGGATAACGAGCTGTTGGCTCTTGCCAAAAGACTTGCGAAGCTCCATATGCAAAAGGAGGAGAGTGACGCTCCGCTTGTCAGTGATTCCGAGATAGAAGCCTTTATTCGACACGCTACCGCAAAGGCAGGAGCAGAGGAGCTTATAACCCCCAGAGAGATAATACGCGATTTTCTTACGCTTCTCAATATTCTCAGAGATAACAAGGGGGCGACATTTGATGAGCTTATCAAGAATACCGGATTTGAAGCAGAGCCGCAAAGAGCTGCGTACGATGGCGCGCCGCTAGAGCAAGAAAAAATCAAAAACAAGGTTAGCTTGTTTGATATCGATATATAAAATAGGGCAGAAAGGAGAATTGCCGTGACTGATGCAGATAGGATATACGCGAGATTTCCTGATTTCATAAAGGAATATATATATTCGCAGGGCTGGACTGAGCTTAGAGAAATACAGCTTGTTGCGGCAGACGTTATCTTTAATACGGAAAATAATCTTCTTCTTTCTTCCTCGACAGCCTCGGGAAAAACAGAGGCGGCATTCTTTCCCATAATTTCGGATATAGTTGAAAATCCGCCTGAAAAAAAGTCGGTTTCGGTTCTTTACGTAGCCCCCTTAAAATCGCTTATTAATGACCAGTTTTACAGGCTTGACGATTTGCTTTTGAGCACCGGAATACCGCTTACTCATTGGCACGGAGACGTTGGGGCATCTCACAAGAGCAGGCTTCTCAAGTCTCCCGAGGGTATTCTTCAAATAACCCCCGAATCCCTTGAATCGATGCTAATAAACCGCTCTAATGACATTCCAAGGCTTTTTGGAGGGCTCAGATACGTTGTAATAGATGAAATACACGCGCTTATCGGGCAGGACAGAGGCAATCAGGTTCTTTGTCAGCTCACAAGACTTGCTCGCCTGATAGGACACAATCCGAGGCGTGTGGGGCTCAGCGCAACCCTTGGCGACCTTAACATGGCATCTGAGTGGCTTGGGGCAGGAAGCGGAAGAGATACCTCTGCTCCAATTCCACCGAAAACACCGTTAAAATGGAGGCTTGGACTTGAGCATTTTTACGTTCAGAATCCAAATGAAACGCAAAATAGTGCGGAAGGCAGCGCGGAGACAGGCTCCGGGGCGTCTCTTGATGCGGGATATGAATTTCTTTATGACGCGGTATACGGAAAAAAGGCTCTCGTTTTCTCGAATTCAAGAGAAGAAACCGAATACGTAACCGCAACGCTTCGTCAGATAGCAAAAAAACGGGCTGATGAGGATATATTTTTGATTCATCATGGTAATCTTTCCGCATCTCTCAGAGAGGATGCGGAGTTGAAAATGAAAGAGGACACAAGCGGACCTGCTGTGACCTGCGCAACGGTTACTATGGAGCTTGGAATTGACATAGGAAAGCTTGAAAGAGTTTGTCAGGTCGGTTCTCCCACGACCGTTTCCGGATTTTTGCAAAGACTTGGCCGCTCGGGAAGACGGGGCGCGCCGCCGGAAATGATAATGGTTTACAGGGAGGAAAATCCCTTGCCGAATGCACCGCTTCCCGAAATAATTCCGTGGGAGCTGCTCCGCGGAATAGCGATTATTGACCTTTATTCAACCGAGCGCTTCATAGAGCCGCCCAAAATCCGAAAAATGCCCCTGAGCCTTGCTTTTCACCAGACACTCAGCACCTTGATGTCCTCGGGTGAGCTTACGCCCAAGGCTCTTGCACAAAGAGTTCTCACTCTTCCTCCTCTTTCAAGTCTTTCTAAGGAGCATTACAGAGAGCTTCTTGTTTCTATGATAAATTCGGATTATCTTGAAATGACCGAATCTCGCGGTCTTATAGTCGGACTTGCTGGCGAGAGAATAGTTAATTCATTTAAATTTTACGCAGTATTTAAGGATAGCGAGGACTATACCGTCAGATGTGACAGCGAGGAAATAGGAACTATTACGAATCCGATACCCAAGGGAGACAGATTTGCGCTTGCCGGCAGAGTATGGGAGGTTATTGACGTAGATATTCCGAGAAGACTTATTTTCGTAAAGCGTGTTGACGGGAAAATGGAGATATCCTGGCCGGGTGACAGCGGTGAAATACACACCAAGCTTCTTCTTGCTATGCGTGCGGTTCTTCTCGGTGATAAGGAATATGCTTATCTTGGAGACAATGCAAGAGAAAGACTGAAAAACGCAAGAGTAGTTGCAAAAAATGCGGGAATGGATAAAAACAACGTTATTTTTATCGGCGGGCAGAGCTATGTATTCTTTCCGTGGTTAGGAACGCGCTCCTTCCGCACTATGCGCCGTATAATGCGAAAATACGCAGGCGAGCTTGGAATATCCGATATACAAAGCGAGGGGTGCTGTTATATAACCTTTAAGGCGAAGGACGGTGCAGGCAAGCTTTTTATAAAGAACCTTACATCGATAATAGCACGTGACGGAATAGATACAGAGGCTCTTATCGAAGAGGGAGAATGTCCTATTTTTGATAAATATGACGACTTTGTACCGCCCGAGCTTTTGCGCATCGCTTACGCAAAGGATAGACTGCTTTCTGAGGAAATTGAGGAAAGGATTGAAAAATCGGAGATATAGTATGATGTACGATCTTTTAGCGCCAATATACGATGAAATAAATAAAGACGTTGATTATTCGAGTTGGGCTGACTTTATCGAGAAGATAATTGAACACAATCCCGGCTTTGAAGAAAAGAATTTAGTGCTTGATTTAGGCTGCGGAACAGGAAAAATGACGCTTGAGCTTGCGAGAAGAGGATACGATATGACAGGAGTTGACAGCTCAGCGGAAATGCTTGATATCGCAAGGGACGGAGCAGAGCGTGAGGGGCTTGATAATATACTCTGGCTAAAGCAGGATATGCGCAGCTTTGAGCTATACGGTACGGTTGGCGTAACGGTCTCCTGCCTTGACTGTATGAATCATCTTATCAGTGCCTCGGATTTTAAAAAGTGCCTTTCTCTCGTTCATAACTATCTCACACCCAGCGGACTTTTCATTTTTGATATAAACGGCAGAAAAAAGTTTCGAACGGTATATGCGGATAACAGCTACGTTATGGAAAACGAATCTTCTATGTGTATCTGGCAGAATTATTATAACGATAAAAGCGGCATATGCAATTTCTACATAACTCTTTTTTCGCAGAACAGTGACGGAAGCTATGACAGATACGATGAACTCCAGAAGGAAAAGATGTATACTTTAAGAAGCCTGAAAAATATGCTTTCAGAGACGGGATTTGAGTTTATAGGAGCTTACTCTGATTTTGATTTTTCAAAAGCTTCTGACGAAAACGACAGAATTTATATAGTTGCAAAATGTGTAAAGGAATAATGAAATGGAAAAGAAAACAAATGGGTCTACAATACTGCGAGCTATGACGAGGGACGGTTCTGCGCGCGTTTTGGTAATCAATTCACGTAAAATGGTAAACGATATGGCGGCTGCACATAAAACCTCGCCTACGGCAACCGCAGCGCTGGGAAGAACGATTACCGCTGCTTCTATGATAGGAACGATGCTTCCCGAGGATAAGGATTCGCTGACGATAGGCTTTTTCGGTGACGGTGAAGCAGGTAAAATTCTTGCGGTTGCGGATTATTTCGGAAACGTAAAGGGATATATACAGAATCCTCTGGTAAATCCGCCTAAAAAAGCAAACGGAAAGCTTGACGTTGGCCGCGCCGTAGGTAAAGGAACGCTGAGCTTTATTAAGCAGATAGGAGAGGGAGAGCCTCAAACCGGTATGAGCGAGATAGTAAGCGGTGAAATTGCCGAGGATATTGCAACTTATTTTGCAAAAAGCGAGCAGATTCCTACGGTTCTTTCTCTTGGTGTTCTGGTTGATAAGGACTATACCTGTCTTGCGGCGGGCGGAATTCTCATTCAGCTCCTTCCTTTTCCGGATGATAAAACCGTTGATTTGATTGAGCGCAACGCACAGGACCTTTTTAATATTTCCGCTAAATTTGCCGAGGGACTTGATAATAAGGCTATTATGGATATTGCTATGCGCGATATTCCTTACGATACCTTCGATACGCTTGAGGTCGGATACAAATGCGACTGCTCGCGTAAGCGTATGAGAGAAAAAATACTTTCACTCGGAAAAGAAGAAATAATGAATATGTATAACGAGCAGGAGGCCGAGGGCAAGCCCAGAGAGCTTACGGCGGTGTGCAGATTCTGTAACAGCGAATATACGTTTGTGGAAAGTGATTTCTTTTCTAAATGATAATTGAAACCCAAAATCCTCACTTTGCATAAAGTAAAGTGAGGATTTCATTTAGGAGGAAATATGAATTTTTTATCGGATAGAAGCTTAGAGATGCACAAGGAATATCAGAATGATTTAATTCTTAAGTACAGAATATTTGAAAAAAGCTATCCGGAGCTTAAGAATTCCGATATTAACGGAATTTACAAATCAAGAATACAAAGAAGCGAGCGAGCGGCGGCAGCAAAGCTTTATTCTGAAATTTTGGCACACAAAATCTATTTTTCTTCCTTTACCGAGCATAACTCTCCTTGTGAGCGCATAAAACGGGAATACGGTTCGGTTGCGGGATTTTTATACGTCATAAAAGAAAAGTGCAGAGAGTGTGACGGGGGATTTTTACTTATTTACGATGACCGGGGAAGAATTTTTGCATATTGCGGCAGAGACTACGAAAAAATACTCAGCTCTAAAAACGTGGTATTGGCGCTTGATTTATGTGAGCACGCATACTTTTACGACTATGGATTCAAAAAGGAGGATTACGTGATTAACGCAATTTCTCATTTTGATTTTTCCAAGATAGAAAAAAGTCACAATTAGTGTTGAAAATATTTTGTTTCTGTGTTATACTATAGAGCGTAAAAGAAAATAAAGGAGTATTAGACATGAATATTCTTAAAGGAAATGCTGTTGTAGGTCAGTCAGGCGGTCCTACTGCGGCGATAAATGCAACTCTTGCAGGCGTTATCAGAGGTGCTTTTACTGCGAGAGGAGAGGGAATAATAGAAAATCTTTACGGAATGAGATACGGAATAGAGGGCTTTCTCGATGAGAAGATGGTAAATCTTTTCGATATATTCGAAGACGAGAAGAATCTCAAAACTCTTGAGGCTACTCCTGCGGCAGCGCTTGGCTCCTGCCGTAAAAAAATGAAGTCTCCCGAGGCTGACCCCGATACCTATAAAAAGCTTTTCGAAATATTCGCAAAGTATAATATCAGGTACTTTTTCTATATAGGCGGTAACGATTCTATGGATACCGTTTCAAAGCTCTCCGCTTACGCGAAGGAAAACGATTATGAAATTCGCGTTGTAGGAGTGCCGAAAACCATAGATAACGACCTTATGGCTACGGACCATACTCCCGGATTCGGTTCGGCTGCTAAGTTTGTTGCAACCACTATGAAGGAAGTTCTCCGTGACGTTTCGGTTTATACGCTTAAGGCGGTTACGATAGTTGAGGTAATGGGCAGAGATGCCGGCTGGCTTACCGCATCTGCCGTTCTTCCTAAGGTGAGCGGCGGTCTTGCGCCCGACCTTATTTATCTTCCCGAAAAGCCGTTTGACATCGATAAGTTCGTAGAATCCGTCAAAAAGATTCAGGAAACCAAGCCTGCGGTGCTCGTTGCCGTTTCCGAGGGTATCCGCCTTGCTGACGGCAGCTACGTAGGAGCATCTACCGCTCCGGGTGCGCTTGATGCTTTCGGTCACGCAAAGCTTTCCGGCGCGGGAAAGGCGCTCGAATATATCGTTAAGGACAGAATAGGCTGTAAGGTTCGTTCTATAGAGCTTAACCTTCCTCAGCGCTGCGCAGGTCATCTTCTTTCCGCTACGGACATTTCGGAATCGGTTGCGGTTGGTAAAACTGCCGTTAAGGTTGCCGCAGAGGGCAGAACCGGTGTTATGATGACCATTAACCGCAATAGCGGAGAAGAGTATTCCTCCTACATTGATTGCGCTGAAATATCTTCTATTGCAAACGCGGTAAGGGGCGTTCCCGATGAATACATAAACGAGACCTGTGACGGCATTACCGAAGCGGGTATCAACTACCTCGCACCGCTTATTATCGGTGAGGTTGCAGTTGAGTATGAGGGCGGTCTTCCCAAGCATATCGTGCTTTAATTTTTAAGTTTTAGGTCGGCTCGGAAAAAACTCTGAGCCGACACTTATTTTTTGTGTTACCTACTTGATTTTTTTGTCTTTTTATGTTAGAATATAGAAAACTAAATAAAATGCTTATCAAGAGTGGCGGAGGGACTGGCCCTGTGAAGCCCGGCAACCTATGCATATAGCGTAAGGTGCTAAATCCTGACAGATGAGTTAAATCAGCGGTCGGGAATTGCTTAGGCAATTTTCGATTTTTTATTTGATAAGCGGAAAGGGATTATAATGAAAAAAATGCTTTTTACCTCTGAATCCGTTACAGAGGGACATCCTGACAAAATTTGCGATAAGGTTTCAGACGCTATTCTTGATGCAATACTGAAGGAAGACCCTATGAGCCGCGTTGCTTGTGAAACCTTTGCTACAACGGGTATAATAACCGTTATGGGTGAAATAACCACAAAGGCTAAGATTGACGTTCAGAAAATTGTAAGAGATACCGTTAATGAAATCGGATATAACAGAGCAAAGTTCGGCTTTGATGCCAACACCTGCGCGGTTATCAGCTCGATTCACGAGCAGAGCGAGGATATTGCGCTCGGAGTTGATAAATGCCTTGAAGCAAAGGACGGTGAGCTTTCCGATACGCTTGATACCGGAGCGGGTGACCAGGGACTTATGTTCGGATATGCCTGCGATGAAACGGAAGAGCTTATGCCGCTTCCTATTTCTCTTGCTCATAAGCTTGCAAAGCGTCTTACAGAGGTGAGAAAGTCGGGCAAGCTCTCCTATCTCCGTCCTGACGGAAAAACTCAGGTTACCGTTGAATACGTTGACGGTGTTCCGAAGAGGGTTGATACTATAGTTATTTCTTCTCAGCACAGTGCTGAAATAGATAACAAGACGATTCGTAAGGATATAATCGAGAACGTTATTTTCCCGATAATTCCCAAGGAGCTTCTTGACGGGAAAGTAAATATTTACGTTAATCCCACCGGCAGATTTGTTATCGGCGGTCCTCAGGGAGATACGGGTCTTACGGGAAGAAAGATTATCGTGGATACATACGGTGGATACGCGCGTCACGGTGGCGGTGCTTTTTCCGGAAAGGATCCTACGAAGGTTGACAGAAGTGCTTCTTATGCGGCAAGATACGTTGCTAAGAACATCGTAAAGGCAGGACTTGCAAAGAAATGTGAGGTTCAGATTGCGTATGCTATCGGAATTGCAAAGCCTGTTTCGGTAATGATTGATACCTTTGGCACGGCAACCGTTTCGGAGGAGAAGATTTCCGAGGCAGTTAATTCACTCGTTGACCTTCGCCCCGCAGCTATAATTGAAAAATTCGACCTCAGAAAGCCTATTTACAAGGAGCTTGCAGCTTACGGACATATGGGAAGAGAAGAGCTCGGTGTAAAGTGGGAAATCTGTGATATTGCGGACGAGCTTAAAAAGCTTTGTAATGCATAAAAACTAAAGAAAAGGGTACTGCTGCCTTACTCGGCTTAAGTACCCTTTAATTCTATCTTTTTTCATTAGAGGAAAAGGAGAAAAAAGTGAATAAACTAAAAGAAAATCGAACAATAAGCTTCTTGCTTATTTTTATGATTTATGCGATTGCTGCTTTTATCGGTGTTATAATTTTTCGCGAGATTAATCTTTCGTATTGGCTTTCTCTGCTGCTTGCTGATGTCGCTGCAACGGTTATAGTCTTTATATTCAGCGCGATTTTTGGAAATGCATCGGTTTACGACCCGTATTGGAGCGTTCAACCACCCGTTATTCTTGTTGCATTTCTTATAGGTGGGCAGATGACGCCTTTTGCGCTTCTTTTGCTTATATGTGTTGGATTTTGGGCAATAAGATTAACTGCAAACTGGGCGTATACCTTCACTAACCTCACTCATCAGGACTGGCGATATACTATGCTCCGCGAAAAAACGGGAGTGTTTTATCCTATAATAAATTTTATCGGAATACATATGGTGCCAACTCTTGTCGTTTATTTTTGCACGCTTCCCGCAGTATACGCAATAGTAAACGAGGTTAGCCTGAATGCGGCAAGCGTTGTTTTTCTGTGTCTGTCGCTTCTTGCTGCCGTAATGCAGGGAATTGCCGATATTCAGATGCATAAGTTCCGTAAAAACAGAACCTCTCCTTTTATCCGCATAGGACTTTGGAAGTACTCAAGACATCCTAATTATCTCTGTGAAATTTTTATGTGGTGGGGAGTCGGGTTAAGTCTGGTTTGTGCAGCTCCGAGTGCCTGGTACCTTATTTTGGGCGCAATCTTGAATACCGTTTTGTTTTTTGCCGTAAGCATTCCTATGGCAGACGGAAGGCAATCTCGTAAAGAGGGATTTTCAGAATACAAGAAACAAACCCGAATGCTGTTGCCAATTAAAAAGCATTGAGCGATTGCACAAAAAATGATTATTCTGAGCAAAATATAGAGCAGAATTTGAATTTGCCAACCGTAAAATAAAAAACGTTGCCCTTTACCTAATCGGTATCGGACAACGTTTTTTTAATTTACGCTTTGTTAACCGAGCCGAAAAGAATCATCTTTTTCTTAACGGCTTCCTTTATGTACTGAACCTTAAGGTTTCTTGCTTCGAGATATCCCATACCTTGTTCAAGACCTGCCTTAAATCCTTCTGCACCTGCAAGGCAGAGGTCGGTAAAGATATTTACCTTGGCGATGCCTTCCTTAACCGTGTTTTTAAAGTCATCATCGGAAAGGCCGCTTCCGCCGTGAAGGACAAGGGGAGTATCAACCGTGTTTCGTATTTCCTTAAGTCTATCGATATTGAGCTGGGGCTTGCTCTTATAAACGCCGTGAGCAGTTCCTATAGCTATTGCGAGAGCGTCAACTCCGGTTGCATCTATATAAGCCTTTGCTTCCTCGGGGGTAGTGTACATATCTGTTCCAAGGTCGGCTTCATTGTCAGCGTTTCCTACGTGACCGATTTCTCCTTCAACGGTAGCTCCAAAGGAATGTGCGATTTTTACGATTTCCTGGGTTTCCTTAATATTTTCCTCATAGCTTTTGGTAGAGCCGTCAAACATAAGAGAAGAGAATCCGAGCTTAAGAGCCTCCATACATCTGTCAAAGGTGAGACCGTGGTCGTAATGAACTACAACCGGAACCTTTGCTCTTTTTGCAGCAGCTATCATTCCCGGGCCTATAAGCTGAAGCTCTCCGTAGGGAAGAAGTATCTCGGCAGTACCGATAACTACAGGTGAATTAAGCTCTTCGGCAGCGGCAATAACTGCTTCAAGCATATCAGAGTCGGTTGTGTTGAAAAGTCCTACTCCAAAGTGACCCTCCTGAGCCTTTTTAAGCACTTCATTTAAGTTTACAAGCATATCTTTTTTCTATCCTTATTTTCGCAAATTTTTTTGATTTTTTCTTCTGTAACTATGCCGCTTGTCGCATCGGGAGCAAAAAGCGAAACAAGGGCAACGGAAGAAGCAAATTCAAGAATTTCCTTATCCGAGCGTCCGTCATAAATTCCTATAAGCGCGCCTGCGCAGAAGGCGTCTCCCGCGCCAGTAGTTCCTGCTATTTCGTCACTTGAAATCTCATATGAGGGAACGGCGGTAAAGCCCTCCTCGGAAAGAGCTGTTGCAAGGTCCGGCTTATGTATAATAACCTTCTTCTTTACACCGAGCTCCATAAGTTTTTTTGAAATTTTTTCAAGATTTTCGTCAGTAGGCTCTATTCCGGTTAGCTTTGATGCCTCTAGCTCGTTGATTATGAGGTAATCGGTGTAAGGGAGACAGGGCAGAACCACAGAGTATCTGTCCGAGTTTTCGCTGACAAGGTCTATTGAAGTTTCAATACCGCGAGCCTTCGCTTCCTTGAGTATTTTCAATCCGTCACCGTTATCTACCTTATCAAGCAGCAGGAAATATCCGAGGTGAAGTATTTTGGTTTCCAGACTTTCAAAATCAATATCCGAATAACCGAAGTCAGAGCTTGTTCCGGGATAGGTAAAGAAGGTTCGTTGACCTCCCATAACGCTCATTACCTGGGTCATACTGGTATTATCGCTGCAGTCGGTTATTATTTTTGAGGTGTCAACACCGGCGGAGCCAAGATAGTCAGCTATGTATTTTCCGTCTGCATCATTACCTATTTTACCGATAGCGTAAACGGAAAGAGAGGGACGGATTTTTTTAAGATCGCAGGCAACGTTTGGAACGCATCCGCCAACCCCGAGCTTGATTGAACTTATTTTGGTAAGCTCTCCGCTTTCGGGGTATGCGGAAATTTCGTTGATTTTATCAATGAGGACGGTACCTGCTACCGAAATTCCGTTTCTTTTGTTCATATCAGTTGCACTCTGCGGTGAGAGGACCTGCAAGCTCGGAAAGGAAGAAGAGCCTTCCGGGAAGCGTGGGGATATAAGAAGAGGTTATCCAGGTGGATTTTCCGTGTCTGAGGGTCATCCAAAGCGACATGCCCTGCCACTGCATTCCTCTTCCGAGAGTTCCGTCAGCTCCGCCTATAGCGTAATCTGCCTGAAGGAAGAGGCCGGGGCCTATAGTGTTGGCGCGGCAAGGAACGAGCGTGGTTCTTGATTTGAAGCTGGTAAGAGCATTCTGCTCAACGGTAAGGGGATGAATTTTAGCCGCGATTCTGTAAGGTGCCTTTTCCCAGTCGGCAACATTATCGTAATCAGCTGCGAAGGTGGGCTCCCAGAATGCGATGTGGCACATTCTGCCTATACCGTAAACGAGGATAAGCTTTGCGCCCTCTGCCTTAAGCGCTGCAATCTTTTCGGGGTACGTGGGGAGATTTTCCTTGGTCGCGAAGTTTCTCTGATTCTTAGGAACGGTGTATTCACCGAGAGGATTAAAGAGCGCGTTTTCCATAGCGTACTGGAATGAACCGGTGTTGTCGGAAGCGAGAGTATTACCCTCAGAATCTGCCCACTCATCCATATTAAAGGTGTAAACGTGGCTGCAATCTACCTTCCACTCGCGGATAAAGTAAACCACCCATTTGTACATACCCATAGGACCTACAGGGAGAATGAACGCAATCTTTTCTCCTCTTTCCTTAGCGAGCTTTATCTGCATAGCAATCTCGTGTCCCATATAAGTTTCAAACTCGGCAAGACCGGTGCAGAGAACGGGAGTGAAATCCTTGTTCCAGAAAGCCTGTCTTTCGGTTATTTTTTCAGGTGAATCTATGCAAGCGTCAATTTTGTCAAAATCCCATCCTGCAGGATAGAAGCCTTCAAGTGCGCTGCCTTTTACTGTTGAATTAAAATCCATTGTAATATCTCCTTTGAAATTTAGTTTAGTGAAATCAATAAAATTCCGTAGTTTTAACTTTATCAGGGAAGAAGTCTCTTCGTGGTGCCCTTAAGATAAACCTGGCACTGTCTGTAGCCCTCTGCAAAATCAGCACCGCATTGGAAACCGCGGTATCTGGAGCAGGTCTTTACCATATCGGGAAAATCTATGTGGTCGTGGTCACGCATCCATACGATCTGAGAGGCGTGGCAATTGAGCATTTCAAGCTTCTTGTCAATCTCTTCCGTAACGTCAACGTATTCGGTAGGATTGAAGTTTACGCCGCAAAGGGTATCCATATAGTAAACGGGAACAAGACGCGCTCTGCCAAGGCTCTTAGACTTATAGTTAGGAAGAGTTGCTGCAAAGCAGGCATCGAATACGAGCTTTGCTGTTGCGGTGTGGTCCGGCATATAGTCGTCAGGCGAATGAGTTATTATAAAGTCGGGATTAACCTCCTTTATAACCTCTACAACCTTATCGCGAGCCTCTTTGTTTCCATCGTATATATCGAGGTCATGGAATCCTCCCCACATTACCTCAAATCCTGCCATTTCGGCACTGGTTTCGGCTTCCTTTTTGCGAATTTCTATAAGCTCATCCGGAGGAATAATCTCATGGCCGAGATTTCCGCTTGAAAGATGGCAAACGACAACTCTGTCGCCTCTTTTTTTACATTTAAGCAAGGTTCCTGCACAGGCGATTTCCATATCGTCAGGATGGCAGGAAATACAAAGAACGGTATACATAAAAAACCTCCATAAAAATATTTCTAAAAATATTTTATCATATAATTCTTGCATTGGAGTGTAAAATCGGATATAATATTTATAAAATCGGTCACGAGGTAATTTCTATGAGTGATAAATTTACAAGAATTGAATTTCACAATTCCTTTTCGGCTAAAGACCTTATAACGCTTTTTTATATGGAGATTCCCAAGGATTTTTCTTACGGGGGAGAAAGCCATAATTTTTGGGAAATGGTTTATATTGATAAAGGGGAAATGATATGTACTGCCGGAAAAAAGCAGTTCATATTAAAAAGCGGTGAGCTGACCTTTCATAAGCCTGACGAATATCATAATCTTTCCGGAAACGGAAGAAACAGCTCTAATATAAGCGTCCTTACGTTTGATTGCTTTGGAGACGAGATGGATTACTTTGAAGGAAAAATATTTCGTTTAAATGCGGAAGAGAAGGGGCTTTTATCTATGCTTTTTTCCGAGGGTCTTGTCTCACTTGCAAAAGAAAACGAAACAGACCCTCTCGTGCAGAGCATGAAGGTAAAGCCTTCAGCTCCGTTTGGATATGAGCAGATGATAAAGAATTTGCTTGAAATATTTCTTATAAAGCTTCGCAGAAATACCGACATTTTCTCTAAAGAGAGCCGAAGGCAGTTCACTGTTGACGGAGTTAATATCCCCATAAGAATAAAATCGGTAGTCGATTATCTTAACGAGAATATATACGGGAAAATAACGATATCGGATATATCGCTTCGTTTCGGTATAAGCGAAAGTCTTCTGAAAAAGGAATTTTCGATTTACTATAGCGGCGGTATAATAAATTACTACAATAAGAGAAAGGCGGAAGAGGCGAAAAAGCTTATCCGAAAGGGAGAATACAGCTTTTCGCAAATTGCAGATAAGCTTGGATTTGATAATCCGCAGTATTTTTCAAAATTCTTTAAAAACATAACCAATATGACGCCAACGGAATATAAAAATTCGATAATTCAATAAATTAGACGGATTTTTCTATTGCCAAAGAAAATAAAATTTGTTATAATATAAGCGAAAAAATAAAGGAGAGGTCTTATGAACGGTAGTAACGAAAGTATTAAAGTAAACGGCGTTATAGAAAACGTAGTCTATCATAACGATAATAATGATTATACCGTTCTTGAGATTGTAGTAGACGACAGTACGCTCATTACCGCTGTCGGAATTATGCCAATGGCTTTTGAAGGTGAGAAGGTAACTCTTGTCGGAAGCTACACGTTTCACAAGGAATTCGGCAGGCAGTTCGCCTTTGAAACCTTTGAAAAAACGATGCCTGATGACGTGGACGGCATATTGCAGTATTTATCTTCGAAAACAGTAAAGGGTGTAGGGCCTGTAACTGCCTTGAAGATAGTAAACAGATTTGGCAGTGAAACCTTTGACGTTATGGAAAACCATCCGGAATGGCTTGCGGATATTCCCGGCATCACAATGAAAAAAGCAGCCGCTATTTCCGAATCGTTCAGGGAGCAGTCCGAAATTCGCGGAGTTATGATGTTCTGCAAAGACTATATGGGTAAAGGTGACGTTACGAAGGTATATAAAAGGTTCGGTGCGGGAGCAATCGGAATTATTAAAGAAAATCCGTACGTGCTTTGCTCGGAGGAGCTTGCGATTTCTTTTGAAATTGCTGATGAAATTGCCAAGTCGCTTGATATTGAGCCTGAAAATGAGAATAGGGTACGTGCAGGTATAGAATACGCTCTTTCTTATAATGCGCAAGCGAACG
This sequence comes from Eubacteriales bacterium, assembly GCA_045594785.1. Lineage (GTDB taxonomy): Bacteria > Bacillota > Clostridia > Oscillospirales > CAG-272 > UBA1740. The sequence continues at coordinate 47,019 of JAZNZE010000001.1, read as the reverse complement.
GCCATACCTGCTTGCCAATGGACAAGCTGATAGGAGCTGCTTCTCAAATTTTGGGAATAGCCGAGAGCGTTGCAGGTGATTTTCTTACGCTGTTTTTGGAGAGGGATGAGTTTTCCTCTTTTCTCAGGGATTCAGAGCTATACGTAATGAAAAACTCGGTATCTGATGATGAGAAATATATAGCTAAAAGAATATTTGAAATGCAGTCTTCGATGAGCTATATAGGAACCGATGACGTATATTCGCTTATAGCCGGAGTTGAGGCTAAATTCGGAGTAAGATACGCAGCGCTTCAGAGGGAAGCGCTTTTTGAGGCAATAAGCGGAAGCTTACTTATACTTACCGGTGGCCCCGGTACCGGTAAAACAACAGTCGTAAAAGGGCTTCTTTCGGTTTATGCAAGCCTGGGGCTTAAGTGCGTGCTTTCAGCACCTACCGGCAGAGCGGCAAAGCGACTTAGCGAGGCGACCGGTAAGGAAGCAAAAACCATTCACCGTATGCTCGAAATGGAGCGTGGAATGGATGGGGAAATGAAGTTCGGCAGAAATGTAAGAAATCCGATTGACGAAGCTGTGATAATAGTTGACGAGGCTTCTATGATAGATCTTGCGCTTATGGCAGCTCTTTTCAGAGCAATTAAGCGGGGAGCGCGGCTGATTATAATAGGAGACGCCGACCAGCTGCCAAGCGTTGGAGCAGGAAACGTGCTCGCGGATTTAATAGCCTCAAAAAGCATTAAAACGGTTGCTTTGACCGAAATTTTCCGTCAGTCAAGAGAAAGCCTTATAGTTACAAACGCTCACAAGATAAATGCAGGTGACGATCCGATACTCAACGACACCAAAAACGATTTCTTTTTTGTGCGGCGAGAGATGGAAACCGAAATAGCAAAAACCGTTGCGGATCTCATAATGGAGCGTCTTCCAAAAACCTACGGCAAAAATATTCGTGACGAAATTCAGATAATAACACCTTCCAAAAAAGGTTACGGAGGGGTAGCTGTGCTTAACGCAGAGCTTCAGCTCCGTATAAATCCTCCACAAAAGTTTAAAAAGGAAATCAAAAAAGGTGATCTTGTTTTCCGAGAGGGGGACAAGGTTATGCAGACGTCAAATAATTATGAGATAGAATGGGAAAAAAACGGAGCCGTTGGAATGGGGATTTTTAACGGTGATATTGGCTTTATCGAGGAAATCGATTTATCCAAGGAAGAAATGCGCATAAGGTTTGACGACCGTATTGCCAGGTATTCGTTCGAGCTTTGCGATGAGCTTGATCTCGCGTACGCAATTACCGTACATAAAAGTCAGGGAAGTGAATATCCCGTTGTTATCATTCCTATGTATTATTGCGCGCCGATGCTTATGACCAGAAATCTATTTTATACGGCGGTGACGAGAGCTAAAAAAATGGTAATTCTCGTAGGAAGAACCGATATCCCTCATAAAATGGTTCAAAATAACCGAGAGATAATGAGATACACAACACTTTCCTATCGAATAATTGATTTATGCAGCTGAAAAATTATGTAAAATATTATTGCATTTTAAAAATATACTTGAATTTCCTGTAAAAATATGATACAATTAGATAATATGACAGAAAGGAGCGGCGTATGGTTACAAAAATCGGAATTGACCTTGGTTACGCAAATATAACATTATCAAACGCAATAGCTGATATATACCGCGAGCCATCCGTGGTTTTGGTGGATAAGAGTACACGTCGCGTTCTCGCTGTCGGTGCAAAAGCAGCTTTGGGTGATGAAGGCGAAGCTCGAGACCTTGGAATACTTGTAAGACCATTTAAAAACGGTTTACTTTATTCTTCAGAGCTTACAAGAGAAATTATCGAAAACGTTGTCAGCGCAGTAAAGCCTGCTGAAAAATTAAGATGCATTATCGGATTACCCTCGGACATGCTTGCAAGGCAGGAATCGGAAATCTTTGCTATGCTGGAGGCTGCGGGCGTAAACGAATCCTTTTCCGTAAACCGTTCGATAGCGGCTCTTATAGGCGCAGGATACGCGCCGACTATAAGCGCCATATCGGTTAATATAGGTGCGGCTTCAACTGAGATTGCGGTTATCCACAAGGGTGATATTATCATAGCGGAACGCGCTCAGGTTGGCGGCGAGGATTTTGATAAAGCCATAAAGCAGTATATTCTTGAACAGGGTGATATGAATATCTCGCTTCTTGTTGCAAGAACCATAAAGGAGCGTCTTGGCGCTGTATGGCAGGGAAGGGAATCAGAAAGCATAGATATCGAAGGAACGCTTTCACTTACGGGAAGCAAGGTTAAAATGTCGATATCAACGGAAGACGTGGTAGGCGTATTTGAAAAACCGTTGCAGCAATTTCTCGTAGCTCTTGCGAATGCTATAAAGCGTATCCCGATGGAATACGTCAATGATATTTTTGATAACGGTATAGTTTTAACCGGCGGTGCTTCAGAGCTTTACGGATTTGATACGATGATTGAAAAGGTGCTTGGAATTACGGTCACTAAGCCGAACGGCGCGATAGATTCGGTGGCTAAGGGGCTTTCAAGGATACATACCTTTTTGCCGGTTAAGAAAAAATCCGCGAGTAAGAATATAACGTCACAATTAGCTAAGTTTTACGAAACTAAAAAAAGTCAGAAATAAAAAGATAGCTTTGAAAAGCAACAATTCAGGCGGAAAGGATATTTTATGAAGAAGAACGGTATGTTTGCGAAGGGTATGGCATTACTGCTTGCACTTCTGATGATTGCGAGTGTTGTTTTTATGGTAATGGCTTATCTTCAGTAAACTAAGACGAATTAAAAGGATTGCATTATGGCAGATGACCGATGTGGAAATCTCCGAATGATGCAATCCTTTTTTATTGGTTTTTACAAAATATATTTTTCCGAGAGGCAATATATTTCGTATTGAAATCGGTGGAAAACTTCCAATTTCAATGTTGATAGATGTGGAAAATGTGTGGAAAACGAAAAAAAGCATATGGAAAACTTTTTTGAAAAATCTACATAATTCCGTTGTTTTGCTAAAAAAAGCCTTAAAAGTGCCCAAAAAGCTCTGTTTTGCGTGAAAAATGAATAAGCGGAAAAATATAATGCGTAAAAATGGACGTTGAAAAGATAGAACGGAAAAATGTATTTTTGAAAGAATAGAAAACCGCTATACATACTTTTCACGTATAGCGGTTAAAAATTATTTCTTGGTTTTCTTAATGCAATTGAAAATTATTTCTTCATATCCCTTAATATCTTCTTCTGCAGAATCTCTTGAAGGAATAGTGTTGACGATCGTGGGAGTAGCGGGTGCCGTATAAACAGGCTCCTGGTATGAGGGCTCTTCGTATGCTTTATTAACAACTGCGGGTGCAGGGGTCTCCGTAGTTTTTTCTTCGGCTACAGCGATTTCTTCTTCATTTTTTTCATTGGTAAGATTTTCTGCTGCAGGGGATACAGCTTCAGGCTTAGCCATTGTTGTCACAACCTTGTTTTCTGTAGCTTCGGTAGTTCTGACCTGGTCAAATCCCGTAGCTATTATGGTAACTCTCATCTCGTCATCGAGGTTGGGGTCGAATGCAGCTCCCCATATGATGTTTGCATCGGGATGAGCTTCGTCATATATCATCTGAGACGCTGCTTCGATTTCATCAAGCTGAATATTTTCGGATGCGGTAATGCTTACAAGCACACCCATTGCACCGGTTATGCTGGTCTCGAGAAGGGGAGAGGAGATTGCTGCCATTGCCGCAAGCTGAGCCTTGTCCTCACCTTTAGCAGAACCTACGCCCATGTGCGCGTAGCCTGCGTTCTTCATGATCGTGGTAACGTCCGCAAAGTCAAGGTTAATAAAACCGGGCACGTTTATAAGGGTTGATACAGAGTATACTCCGCGGCGGAGAACATCGTCCGCTATTTCAAACGCGTTCGCAAGAGTGATATGTCTGTCTTCCACCTGCTTCAGTCTCTCGTTAGGGATAACGATAAGAGAGTCAACAAACTTTGAAAGCTCAGCTATACCAAGCTCGGCTTGCTTTGCTCGTCTCTGACCTTCAAATGCAAAGGGCTTGGTTACAATGCCTACCGTGAGTATTCCAAGCTCACGTGCCGCTTTTGCGATTACGGGAGCTGCTCCGGTGCCTGTTCCGCCTCCCATTCCGGCAGTAATAAACACCATATCAGCGCCTTCGAGGAGTGCTTTTACTTCTTCGATTGATTCTTCTGCGCTGCGCTTACCTACCTCGGGATTAGAGCCTGCGCCTTTTCCTCTCGTTATTTTATCACCGATTATGAGCTTTTTTGCCGCGCAAGAGGAATTAAGAACCTGGCTGTCGGTATTTATAGAAATAAACTCAACGCCTCTTATGTTTGTGGAAATCATACGGTTTACCGCATTGTTTCCGCCTCCGCCTACGCCAATAACTTTTATATTTACACCGCTATCATATGTGGGTTCGAAATCGAATTCCATTATTATACCTCCAAATATTTTAAAATATTATACTTATTCTAGTATATATTATAAAGGGAAATATAAATATTTTCAAGATATTTTTAAATTATGAACCAATGTTCACATTTTTTCGCCGATTTCGACTTTATTTGCAGGCAGAAAATGCAATAAAAATATTTTTTTAGATATTTTTAGATATATTGTGGCAGAAACCGTTTTTTTGTTAAGATTTTGCCGCGTTTTTTATTACATCGTAAATTATTTCTTTAGTATCCGGCGCTTTGAAAGATGAGAGCTGTTTTTTCATATTTTCGCGTATACCCCTGTTGTTTTTTAGATATCTTACAGCGTCCAAAAGAGTTCTTTCGTTAAGCTCGCTTTCTTCTATCATAAGTGCAGCACCGCTGTCTGTAAAAATTTTTGCATTCTTATACTGATGGTTGTTCGTAACGTTTGGCGATGGGATAAGAATAGATATACTTCCGCATTCTACTATTTCAGATAGCGTCATCGCACCGCATCTTGATATAACGGCATCCGCCGCCTTCATATATAGCGGCATTTCATCTATAAACGGAACTATCTTACAACCGTTTACTCCTCTTACCAGCTGTTCGTTTTCATTTTTTATTTTTGCTAAATATTTTTTTCCGCAGGCATGAAGGTGTTTTACTTCGGCTTTTTTTGTAGAGTAGCTTTTCATAAGCGATATTACGTTTTCGTTTATTTTTTCCGCTCCTCCGCTGCCTCCGAAAGAAAGGATAAAGAAATCGTTTTTTAAAAGCTTCAGCTTTTTTCGCGCTTCCTCCCTTGTAATTTTGGAAAAGGATTCCGGCAAGGGATTTCCCACTGTCACGAGATTGTCTTTACGCTTGAAATTGACTTCGCTTTGTGAAAAATGAAGCATTACCTTATCGCAGCGTGAAGCAAGCATTTTTGTGGCAAGTCCGGGAGAAAAATTCGATTCGTGCAGAATCGTTGGAATTTTAAGTCTTTGCGCAGCCTTTATAACCGGCCAGCATACGTATCCGCCCGTTCCTATTACGGCGTCCGGAGATTCGGATTTTATGATAGCCTTTGCTTCTCTGACGGCTTTTGATAAGATAGCTATTGTCCTTAAGTTTTTGCCGGTAATCCGTCTTTGAAAATAAGCAATTCTTAACGTTTTGAGATTGAAGCCTTTTTTTGTTATAACTTCGTTTTCCTCTCCGTTTTCTCTTCCTATAAAAAGAATTTTGCTGTCCTTTTCTTTTCTTGTAATTATTTCCGCAATCGAAATACCCGGTGTTAGATGACCTACCGTACCGCCGCCGCAAATTATTACTTTCATTTTTCTCCATTCTGCCTATAACGGCTTTTACAAATTTTTACTTTACAATTTTTGCGTTTCTTGAAATCGAGAGAAGAAGCCCCATTTCAAAAAAAATCATAAGCAGAGAAGAACCTCCATAGCTGAAAAAAGGCAGGGAAATACCCGTGTTTGGAATGCTGTTCGTTACTACCGCTACGTTCAGAAGGACTTGAATTGCCATCTTTGCACTTATTCCGAATGCAACCAGCCTTTCGTATACCGATTCGGCTTTAAGTGAGATTATAATTCCCCGAAAAATCAGTAAAAAGAAGAGTAGTAGCGTGCATACAGCGCCGATTAAGCCCGTTTCCTCGCATAGAATGGCGAAAATCATATCATTTGCCGGCTCGGAAACGTAGCAATGCTTCATAACACTTTTTCCGAGCCCCACACCAAATACACCGCCCGAGCCGATTGCCATAAGGCCTTGGAGCGTTTGCCAGCCTCCTGTGAGCTTATACGCTTCCGGATTTCTCCAAACCATAATTCTTTCTTTCGTGTAATCGGTGAATAGAGCAAGTGCTGCTACACCGCAGCCACCAATACCGCAAAAAAACGATATGTATTTTAAATTTACCCCTGCACAGACGGTCATACACAGTCCTATAAGTCCGAGAATTATTATGCACGATAGATGCTTCTGAAGCATAACGAGAATTATTGGAATCAAAAATATAAGTGCGGGGAAAAGCGTTCCGTATTTGAATATTTCCTTCTTTTTCTTTTCGGATAGAGCGAGGTGCTCGTATTTCGAAAAGTAATATGCCAGCATCATAATAATGGTTATTTTTGCTATTTCTGACGGCTGAATTGTAATAGGTCCGATTGAAATCCAGCGTTTGGCACCGTTTCCTACAAATCCTACGACTAATACCAGGACTAACAGAAGAAGCGTTATCAAATAAAGAAGTGGCGTTGCTTTTTTATAAATTTTTACCGGAATTTTCGATGCTGCGAGCAGTACGGTAAATCCAATAATAAGCCAAACAATCTGTTTCTTTATGAAATATGCACCGTCACCGTACCGCGCGTAAGCGTAGGCGCTTCCTGCGCTGAAAATCATTACAGTTCCCCAAATAGCCAAAACCGTTGTAAGTATGAATAGGGAGAGGTCCGGTTTTTGTTCGTTACCTGTTTTTATAAGCTTTTTCATTTTACGGTAAATAGAATATATATGCCGGTATTGAGAAAATAAAGGTTATCAGAATAGCAACGATGCAGATTTTATTTTCACTCCAACCGCATTGTTCAAGGTGGTGGTGTATAGGTGCCATCTTAAATAAGCGTTTTCCGTGGGTTATCTTAAAGAATAAAACTTGCAGTATTACAGAAACACCTTCGATTACGTAGACACCGCCGACAAGAATAGCTATGAGCGGATTTCCCAGAGCAACTGCAGAGGCAGCTACAAGCGCACCGAAAAAGAGAGAACCGGTATCTCCCATAAAAATTTTTGCGGGGTGAAGATTGAAAATCAAGAATCCCACCGTTGCGCCTACCAGAGCCGAAGCTGTAATTGCCACGTCTTCAAACAGAGAAGCGGCAATATATAGCAGGCTTACGCCGATAGAAAAGGCAACCGAGGTTGCGAGCCCGTCTATTCCGTCAGTAAGATTGGCGCAATTCACGATTCCCACAAGAACTATCAGCGATAATAAATAGTACCAAAATCCGAGCTCTATTTCGCCAAACGCAAAGGATATTTTGCTGCTGTCGCCTACGACAATGCGCCTGAAGTAAAGAAACAGAGCAGCGAGTATAAATTGCAGTATCAGCTTTTCTATTGGGGAAAGCCCCTGATTTTTCTTTCTATGCAATTTTTTAAGGTCGTCAAATATTCCTACCAAAGCATTTCCGAATGCATAAATCAAAGTTATAAGCAATGAGTAAAAGGATTTTATCCCTTTGATTTTTATAAGCAAAGGTATTGACACGGCAATCGCAAGAAGTATACCGCTCAAAAAGCCTACTCCGCCAAGCGTAGGAGTACCGCTTTTCTTTTCGTGCCATTTAGGACCTTCGCTGTATATCGGTTGGCGCGCCCTCTTTTTCAGTGCCGGAATAAGTTGTTTTTCCATAAAGACGGTGACCGAAAAAGAAAGAAGAAAAATTATTACGTAAAGAGGAAAAAAATCATCAAGCACTATAAATCCTCCTTTTGTCCGCTTAATATTTCGATAATTCTTTTTGCGTTTACTGAATGAGATGCTTTTACAAGCAATACCTCTCCTGCGTAGTTTTCTGATATTTGCTTTGCTGTAAGTCCCGGATTGTTAATATCCGTGTTTATAAAAATATCGCTTTCCTTCATTCCGCCAAGAATAGCTCCGCAGGCTATGTCGCCTGCATATTGTCCTAGGGCATATAGCTTTTTTAAGGAATGCCTTGCGCACTCAATTCCTATATATCGGTGCAGATTACTGCTACTTTCTCCAAGCTCCAGCATATCTCCTATAAGCGCGCTCCTCTCACCTCCAAGCTCGGAGAGCATGCTCAAATCGGCAACGACTGCCTCGGGCGAGGAATTATAGCTGTCATCATAAAAGGTATACCCGTTAGCGTAAATGAATTTTTGTCTCATCGTATCGGGTGTTATATTATTTATTGCATCGGCGATTGTTTGATAGCGAATCCCGATAACATCACATACCGCGATTGCCATAAGCAAAGAGTTTATAGAGTGCTTCGAATATAGCGTAGTATTAAAAGTGGCAGCATATTCTTTTGTTTTTATATAAATTCTGCTTTCTTTTCTGTCCCTTGAAATAATGTCAGCGAATAAATCGGCATTTACGTCCGTATATGAAATTGAATATATGTTCTTTGCTTTTGATAGCAAAGCCTCTTCTTTAAAGATTACCGTTTTTCCGCCCGTCATTCCGTTTTGTATTTCCAGCTTTGCTTCTGCTATTGCATCTCTTGAACCCAGGTTTCCTATATGCGCGCTTCCTACATTTGTTATAACTGAAAGCGTTGGCTTTAGAGCGCGGGAAATAGTATCTATTTCGCCTTTATGGTTCATTCCTATTTCTATAACCAGAGCTTCGGTATTTTTGGGCATCGAAAGCAGGGTGTAGGAAACACCGAGTATGTTATTATAATTTTCTTCGGTTTTGTGAGTATGCATAGCGGGAGAGAGAAGGGTATAAATAAAATCCTTTACGGTTGTTTTGCCTATGCTTCCAGTAACTGCAATGGTATGTTTTGGGTTTATGATTTCTTTATAAGAGCAGGCAATCTTAAGCAGAGCCTCGTAGGCGCATTTTACCCGAAAATCAGCGCCGTCCGCTTCAGAAAGTATAAAAGCACCTTTTTCTCTTGCTTCTTTTATAAACGAAGCTCCATTAAAGTTTTCACCCGGAAGAGCTACGAATAAATCACCTTTTTCGCACATAGCGGAATGCGTTGTAATGGCGCTTATTTCTCCTTGAAGCTCAGATGGAATTTCCAGTATCCTTGCTATCATAGAAAGTGTTAACGGAAGTTCGGTTTTTATTCTCATTTTCGCGTGCTTTTCTCTCCTTTAGTGCTTCGAAGATAATTTCTCTTTCGTCAAAGCGGTGATAGCCCTCGGCATCTATATTGTATCGCTCGTGTCCTTTTCCTATAATAAGAACAATGTCGTTAGCTCTTGCTTTACTGAGTGCGTATTTTATTGCATTTGCCCGATTTTCAATTACCGTATATTTTTCTTTGGTTGTAAATCCTTTAACAATATCGGCTATTATTTTGCTTGTGTTTTCGCTTCTCGAATTGTCTGATGTAACTACTGAAAAATCTGAAAATTCTTCGGAAATTGCCGCCATTTTCGGACGCTTCAGAGTATCGCGCTCTCCGCCGCAACCGAAAACTGTAATTATATTCTGCTCTGTATTTTTTGCTGTTTTTACGAATTTGAATACGTTTTTTAATGCAGAATGCGTATGAGCATAATCGATTATTACCATAGGAGAGCGGGATACGATTTCAAATCTTCCTTCAATAGATTTTTTCCTTCCCAAACCGATTTTTATAGCTTCTGTATCTACTCCTGAATTTAAAGCGCATTTTATTGCAAGAAGCGAGTTTGAAACGTTATACTCTCCTACGGTGTTAAGGCGAATTTTAAATATGCGCCTAGACTCTCTGTATATGTACTCAGTACTTTCTAATCCGTTGAAGATTATATCCTTGGCAACGGCATCAGCATCGCTTTTGACTGATATGCAATGCGTATTCATAGTAGGGCTCAAATAGTGAAACGCTCTTTTTGAATACTCGTCATCGAGATTAAAAATTCCGCATTTGCTTTGCATAAACAGAGATAGTTTAGCGTGATAATATTCTTCGATATCTTTGTGAAAATCTATATGCTCCTCCGATAGATTTGTAAATATTGAGCATTCGAATTCCAGAGGAGCAACCTTAAACAAAGACAGCGCGTGGCTGGATACCTCCATAACTATTTTTTCACAGCCCTCGGATTCCATTCTTTTTATTGTCGGATATAGAAGCTCCGGGTCAGGTGTAGTCATAGAATAAAAGCTATCCGAAACGGACTCTTTTCCAATCAGAATTTTTCCCGTTCCGATAAATCCGCATTTTATATCTGCGGCAGAAAAAATATCGTACAGCATCGTTGCCGTAGTAGTTTTTCCGTTTGTTCCCGTTACCGCGTAAAATTTCAGTCTGTTTTTATCTATGCCGTTTAAATTATATAAAGAATATGAATATGCTTTTCGTATGTTATTTACGTATATAATAGGAATGCTTTTAGTTTCATATAGCGGGGTTTCGGAAATAATTATCCCGGGCTTTTTTGATACGATATCCTTTAATATCCTTTTGGTATCAAAGTTTATCCCTTCTATAAAAACGAATAATGTGTTTTCATTAATTAGATTTAGGTTTGCGGTTACGTTTTTAATATCTATGGAAGGAATCTCGTTTCCTTTATATTCTATACCGCGAAGCACTTCTTTAAGCAGCATAATTTACCTCCGTCAGTCTTCATAATCTATAACAAGGGCTTGAAGCTCTATAACCGTGCCTTTTTTTACGTTTGCTCCGTTCGGCAAGGATTGATAAACCACGTTTCCGCCTGCGACACCGCTTATTTTTATGTTAAGTCCGCAGTCTGTTGCTTCTTTGACGGCAGCGGATAATTCTTTACCTACCAAAATAGGAACAGTTACGTACTCACTTTTTTCATCGGTATAAAGAATAATTTTTGTAAGTGAAGGATAAAGAAAGTCCTCTTTGCTTGGAGTTTGAGATATTACGGTATCGCCGTTGCCGATAATTTCATATGCAATTCCGAGAGTATCGAGATTTTTCTTTGCATCTGCCAGAGCCATTCCTGTAAGTGAGGGAACTTTAATTTCTTCATTGTAAAGCTCTGAACGATAGCCGAGGTAGGGAAGAGCTTCTTCGAAAAATGCAGAAACGTAAGGCGCGGCAACGACGCTTCCGTATTTCACGGCAGACATTGGTTCGTCCACTACAATAATTACGGCTATTCCTCCGTTTTCCGAAATGTTGTAGCCAACTGTCGAGCCGATTCTCAGGTAAGAGTTGCCGTTTTCATCAAGTATGTCAAATTTCTGAGAGGTTCCTGTTTTTGCAGCTATTTTGTATCCGTTCACTCCTGCATTTTTTGCACCCCCGTCACCCGAAACGCCTTCTTCAAGAATTCTGTTTACGGTTTTTGCAATTTCCTCGGAGATTATCTGCCGTTCTTCTTCCTTTTCGTGCTCATAAATAACATCACCGCTATTGTTTATAATCTTTTCTACCAGGTACGGAGTAATAGCCTTTCCGCCGTTAGCTACTGTTGCTATCGCTGTCAGATGGTTTATTATTGACACCTTGAAGCGCTGCCCGAACGATATCGTTGCAAGCTCGGTAGAGCCTATATTTTCGGGTTTGTGGAAAATTGTGGACGCCTCGCTTGGCAAATCTATTCCGCTTTTTTCAAAATATCCAAAGCTCTCTATATAATCGTAAAAGCGTTCGCTTCCTATACGCTCGGCAACCTGCATCATAGTTGGATTGCAGGACATCTGAAGTCCGTATGCGAGTGTAAATCCTGAGCCGTGACCTGTGGCTTTATGGCAGCGTATTCGGTATCCGCCTACATTGTGGTATCCCACGCAGGTAAATAGGTCGCTCTCCTTTGCGCAGCCAATATCCAAGGCACTTGAAACCGTTATTATTTTAAAGGTAGAGCCCGGCTCATATGTTTCGCTTACCGCCTTGTTTGACCACATTGTTTCCATAAGCTCTTTTTTATAAGCCTTGTATTCGTCACTATCGGCAGGATAGCCTGAATCGGATAGCTTTTTATAAGAAATTTCATCAAGAACGTAGGGATTGTTCGGGTCAAACGGAGAAGAGGTTGCCATAGCAAGAATTGCTCCGCTTTCTATATCCATTACTATACCGGTAGCTCTGTTCTGAACCGAATGATTTTTTACGGCCGCATTCAGCTGATTTTCAAGAAGCTTCTGTACGTAAGAATCTATAGTCGTTACAATGCTTGAGCCTGCAACAGGCTCAACGTAGGTTGCGTATTCGGTGTCAAGAGCGTTTCCGTTTGCATCCTTCGCGTAAAGATAATATCCGTCTGTGCCCGAAAGATAACTATCATAATAATATTCAAGTCCGTAAAGACCCTGATTATCGCTTCCCGTAAAGCCAAGCACGTGTGCGAGAAGAGTGCCTTCCGGATAGTAGCGCGAAGATTGAGCTTCTAAAAATACAAGCTCTTCAAGAGCGTTTTCGTGTATAAAGCTGCAGACCTTCTCATATTCCTCGGCGTCTATTTCTTTTTTTACGGTTACGTCAAGAACGTTGGTATTCTTGATTTTTTCTCGCAAATTCTCGGAAGAGATTGCGAGTATTTCTGCCAGTCCGTATGATATTTTTTCGGTAAAGTTAATCTTTTGTTCTTTTTCTGCTTTTTTGATGTCGCGAGTAGATATAAAAACGCGCCACACGGTTTTTGCAGTAGCTAAAACGTTCATATTACTGTCGTATATTTTTCCGCGTTCCGCCTTGAGCCTTGAAGTTGTCGTTATTTGGTCGTTTACCTTGTCTATATAATAAGAATGAGAAATAATTTGAAGCTTTACAAGGTTTGTAATAAGAAAAACGAGAAAGAGAAGAAAACCGGTAAAAATAATTATCATTCGCTTTCTTGTTTTGACTATAGTATTCCGTCCCGGAAGAAGTGTTTTTTTCATTTTTGCTCCAAAATAAAAAATATAGCGACAGCAGTAAAGCTATCGCTATATTATATTTAAAGAAAATGATTTTTATGATTCCGGAATTTCGTTTGTTTCCTCTATTTCCTCAACCACGCTGTCTTCGGTTTCAGCAGTGGGAACGGTATAGCTTGAATTGAGAGAGAAAATACCGTATGAGAACATAAGAGCGCAAGCAACTATTGCGGAGAGAAATGCCGCAGCTGAGGTGCGGAAAGGGAACTTCCTCATTACCTTTTCGCGTACGGGAGGATTCTTTACCGCAAGCTTATCGTTAACGTATGTGAAAATGGCTGCGATAGAGTGATTTTGATTAGCGGTTCTGGCAATGGGGAGATTTGATTTTTCTGTTTTTGCATTAGCCTTCATTGACATATATTCGCCAAGGGTATATTCGCTGTTTTCACTTACTACAGTGAATTTGTTTTTCATATTATTATATAAGGTTTCGTATACGTTCGCAGTCATTTTTGTTGTTCTCCTTTAAATTCTTTCCGCTATCCTTAATTTTGCGCTTCGCGAACGCGGATTGTTCGTAAGCTCGTCCTCTGATGGTAAAATAGGCTTTTTTGTAGTCTCTTTAATGGTTGGCTTCTTGCCGCATACGCAAACAGGGAAGTCCCTGGGGCAAGTACAGCCGCTTGAAAGTGATTTATATTCCTGTTTTACAATTCTGTCTTCTAGTGAGTGGAAAGAGATAATTGCTATTCTTCCCGTGGGTACAAGCGCATTTGCAGCTGCATTTATTAGCGGCTTTATCGCATCCAGCTCACCGTTTACCTCAATTCTTATTGCTTGGAAGGTTCTTTTTGCCGGGTGCGGTCCGTCTGCTCGGTTGTGAGCCGGGATTGCCGATTTGATTATTTCTGCAAGCTCACCGGTGGTTTCTATCGGTCCGGTGGCTCTGCGCTTTATAATAGATGCGGCTATCCGTGAAGAAAATCTTTCTTCTCCGTATTCGAAAAATATCTTTCTCAGAAGTTCTTCGGAATATTCGTTTACAACATTGTAAGCTGATAGCGGGGAATCGGTATCCATTCGCATATCAAGCCTTGCATTATGCATATAGCTGAAACCGCGCTCCGCATTATCGAATTGGTGAGAGCTGCAGCCGAGATCGGCAAGCACTCCGCCAAGATTTTCTATTTTTAATTCCTTTATTACTTCAGATAGAGAAGAGAAGTTTTCGTTTATAAAGGTAACCTTATCAAGATAATCCTTTAGTCTTTCTGTAGCCGCTGCGATTGCCGCCTTGTCTCTGTCAAAGCAAATAAGCCTTGAGTTCTTGCCGAGCCTCTTTGCAATTTCAAGAGAATGGCCGCCTCCGCCCGCAGTGCAATCTATATATGTGTATCCGTCTCTGATATTCAATGCCTCAATGCATTCGTAAAGAAGCACAGAGGTGTGAGAGAAGGGGATATCCATTTTTTGTTCCTTTCGGTTTACAGTCCGTAGCTACGCATCTTATTGCGCATTTCTTCGTAGTTTCTGTTCTGCTCGCGCTCGATCCATTTTTCTTCGGACCATATTCTTATTTGTCTTCCGGCACCAACGAAGACTATGTTCTTATTTATGCCGGCATATTTCAGAAGACCTTCGTCAAGAATTATTCTTCCGTTAGCATCCGGGGTGCATTTCTGAGCTGCACCGAGGAAGAAATCCTGAATGTCTTCTGCGTCTGCTTCGGGAAGCTTTGAAATTTTGTCAACAAATATTTCCCATTCTTCAGCAGTATATATCGAGAGGTAGGCAGCGAACTTTCTCGTTATGTAAAATTCTTCGCCGAGCTCTTCACGAAACTTAGAGGGAATGAAGACTCTCTTTTTTGTATCCATTGAGTGTGTATAAGATCCTACAAACGACATTTTTGCTACCTCCTTTTTTCTTAATCTTCTGTGGCTTTTAATGGAAAAATGCTCCACTTCGCTCCACTTTGCTACTATTATAATACACTTTTTATAAAAAATCAATAGGTTTTTGAAAAAAAGTTGAAAAAATTTCTATTTTTTTATTTAATTAGTAAAATCAATATAAAATTGGGAAAAAAGTATTCCATTTTCGAAAAAAATATGGTAAAATATCATTGAAAAAACGAAGAGGTGGAGCAAAGTGGGCATATTTTCCAAAATTTTCGGTAAAAACAAAAATCCAAACAGTTATGCTTTCCGTCTTGAACGAGCTAAATCGCTTCACGGACAGGCTATAAAATATGTAACCGAGCATATAGACGGAAACGAAGACGTAATAGGCAAAGGCGGTGCTCTTGCTTTACACGGTGATGACTTTATTGTGGATTCATCGGGAGACCGACTTTTTTCCTGCAAGGTCAAAGACCTTGAGGCGAGTAATCTCATGAGCGGTGACGGCGTGGTTATTAAAGGACCGAATTCTCTTGAAAACGGAAGGCTGAGAGTTATAACCGTTCATTTTGTTTATTACAGAAAATAGGCGGTGATAGAGTGAATCGGAATCGTGTTTGTGCAATTTTGCTTGCTGCAGGAAGCGGTAGCAGAATGAATGTTGACGTTACTAAGCAAAAGCTGATTCTTAAAGGCAAAAGCATACTTTTGCGTTCTCTTGAAGCATTTGAATCCTGCGAAGATATAACCGATATCATTTTGGTTGTAAGGCGAGACGAGCTGAGCTTTGCTGCATCTGAAGCCAAAGGCATTTCAAAACTCAGAAAAATCGTTGAGGGCGGAAGCAGCAGGGTAATATCTGCTAAAAACGGTTTTTCTGCTATAGATTTTCCTGTAGAATACGTTGCCGTTCATGATGCGGCAAGATGCCTTATACGTCCTGATATGATAACAAAAGTTGTCGAAGATGCGTTTTTATACGGCGCTGCCAGCGCTTCTTCGCTTGTTGTTGATACGGTTAAGCGTATAAGCTTTGACGGCTTTTCCGTATCTACCGAAAACCGTGAAGAATTAAGACTTGCGGGTACGCCTCAAATATTCAGATATGACATTTACCGTAAAGCAATTTCGGAGGCGGATATTGACGACTTGTCCGTAACCGATGATAATATGCTCGTGGAAAAAATAGGCGTTCGGGTATATATGACGGATATAGGCAAGGGAAATATAAAGATTACTCATGCGGAGGATTTAGATTTGGCAGGGTATCTTTTGGAGAAAATAAATGGTTAATTTCAGAATAGGCCACGGCTATGACGTACATAGACTGGTGCGTGAGCGCCGCTTAATAATAGGCGGTGTGGAAATAGAATACGAATTCGGACTTCTTGGGCATTCTGATGCAGACGTTCTTTTACACGCTGTGATGGATGCATTAATAGGCGCGATGGCACTTGGTGATATCGGAAGGCATTTTCCCGATTCCGATGAAAAGTACAAGGGTATCTCAAGCATGGCGCTTCTTTCGCAGGTCTATCAGTTGCTTAATGAAAACGGTTACTCGGTAGTTAACGTTGATGCTACGGTAGTTTTGCAAAAGCCTAAGCTTTTGCCGTATATCGACAAAATGAGAGAAAATATTGCTTTTGCGCTTAACGTTGACGTATCCTCTGTTAACGTTAAGGCTACCACGGAAGAAAAGCTAGGATTTACCGGAAGAGAAGAGGGCGTAAGCGCGCATGCGGTTGCGCTTATAGAAAAGAAATAAGGCGCCGTTTTACAGGCGCCAATCAAACGGCAGGTGCTACGGCGGTTTTCTTTCACACGTCCTTTTCTTTGATGTCTACACCGAAGCTTTGCCATATTATTGTAGGCAATAATCGGTTTTGCCTCTATATAATTCTATGCTTAATAATTTATATCGTCACTAAAATTTTTATATAAAGAAAGGCTTTATTATGGTAAAAATTTCACCTTCTATACTTTCGGCAGATTTTGCGATTCTCGGCAAAGAGGTCGAGGATATAAAAAATGCCGGTGCAGAAATGGCACATATTGACGTTATGGACGGAATGTTCGTTCCGAATATGTCTTTTGCGTTTCCTATTATTGCTTCTCTAAAAAAGGTAACGGATATTTTTCTTGACGTTCATCTTATGATTGAAAAACCCGAAAGGTACATAGACCGTTTTATTGACAGCGGAGCTGATCTTATAACCTTCCATCTTGAAGCTACAGATGACGTTGACGGTTGCATTGAGATGATAAAAAAGAGAGGTATAAAGGTAGCCGTATCGGTTAAGCCAAACACTCCGATTGAAGAGGTGTATCCTTACCTTGACAGATGCGATATGATTCTCGTTATGACCGTTGAACCCGGATACGGAGGACAGTCTCTCATTCCGTTCTGTCTTGATAAAGTGAAGACCTTGCGTGAGGAAATTACCAAACGCGGACTTGACGTTGATATCCAGGTGGACGGCGGAATTAACGGAAAAACCGCAGCAGATGCCGTAAAAGCGGGCGCGAACGTACTTGTTGCCGGCAGCGCTGTATTTAATTACGAGGACAGAAAAGCAGCTATAGATGCACTCAGATAAAAAGTAAAGTTACAGAACAAGTGAAAAAAGTGGAGATGCTAAAAATGGCATCTCCACTCTTTCTTTATTGAGCTTTTTAAAATTAAGTGTCAATATTGATGGTTGTTTGTCCGGGGAGCTGATTTTTCGACTCGCCTTCGGTAAACGCAATGTTTAAGTGATTGTAGGCAAGCCTTGTAGCGCATCTTCCTCTCGGGGTTCTTGCTAAAAAGCCTATCTGCATAAGATACGGCTCATATACGTCCTCAATTGTTATAGCTTCCTCTCCTATCGTTGCGGCGAGCGTTTCAAGACCTACAGGTCCGCCGCCGTAAAACTTGATTATTGCTTCAAGCATACGCCTGTCGATATTATCAAGTCCAAGCTCGTCAATTTCAAGCGCATCAAGTGAAAACTTTGCAATTTCCGTGGTTATAGTACCGTCTCCCTTAACGAGCGCGAAATCTCTTACACGCTTAAGAAGTCTGTTTGCTATACGCGGAGTTCCTCTTGAGCGCGATGCTATACTCAGTGCACCGTCATCAGTAATTGGAATTTCAAGGATATTAGCAGAGCGCTTAACTATAGTTGCAAGCTCCTCAGGCGTGTAAAGTTCAAGCTTTAAAAGAACGCCGAAGCGGTCTCTGAGGGGCGTTGTGAGCTGTCCCGCACGAGTTGTTGCACCTATAAGAGTAAATTTCGGAAGGGGAAGCCTTATTGAACGCGCGCTCGGGCCTTTTCCGATAATTATATCAATGGAATAATCCTCCATTGCAGGATAAAGAATTTCTTCTACCGCTCTTGAAAGACGGTGTATTTCATCTATAAAAAGCACGTCTCCGTCATTAAGGTTTGTAAGTATAGCGGCAAGGTCACCCTGTTTTTCTATTGCAGGGCCTGAGGTGGTGCGTATTTTCACACCCATTTCGTTTGCTATAATTGTGGAAAGGGTTGTTTTTCCGAGGCCGGGAGGACCGTAAAGCAGCACGTGGTCAAGTGATTCTGAGCGAAGCTTTGCGCTTTCTATGTAAACCTTAAGATTTTCCTTGGCCTTTACCTGTCCAACGTATTCGGTTAATGTTTTAGGTCTGAGTGAATTTTCTACCTCAGCGTCCTCGTTGGCATCATATTCGTTTGAAACGATTCGATTTTCGTAATCGAATTCGTTGATTTCTTCCATCATAACGTCTTTTTGTCCTCTCGTTTATTTTGCAAGCTTTTTAAGGGCAAGTCTTATTATTTCTCCGGTGTCTGCCTTGGGGTCAAGACCTGTGATGGCATTGGAAACCGCATTTTTATCGTATCCAAGCACCATAAGAGCTTCGGTTGCCTCGGCAAGATTTCCGGAAATCATTATAGGAGAGGCTGTTTTCTTTGAAGCTGTTGGTTTTCCGCTGTAAGCCGAGAGCTCGGCAGATAGCTTGTCCTTTAATTCGAGAACTATTCTTGCCGCTGTTTTTGCACCGATTCCGGAAGCCTTGGATATAGCTTTTATATCCTCCGTGCATACCGAAAACGCAAAATTGTCAGGTGTCATAATAGAAAGAATGCTCATAGCGGCTTTAGGACCTACTCCGCTTACCGTTATAAGCTTATTGAAGCATTCGCGCTCTTCGTTGCTCTCAAAGCCAAAAAGCTCAATTCCGTCCTCTCTGACTGCTAGATGGGTGTATAATTTAACTTTTTCGCCTTTTTTATCGCCAAGCAGCTCGGAAGTTATGAGACTTGTCGTGAGCTTATAGGCAACACCGTTGCAATCTATAACCGCAGTGCCGGCTTCGTTTATTACAAGAGTACCGTAAAGATAGTAATACATATTTTCTCCGTTTCGTTGATTGGTTATTGCTCGATAACCCTCTTTATCATTTTTTCGAGCTTCTCGCGCGGAAGCATCAGATCCCTGCCGCAGCCGTCACAAAGGATTTTTATATCGCTGCCAACCCTCAGAACCTTGAATACGTCCGAAGAGCAGGGGTGCTTTTTTTTAAGAAGCAGCTTGTCACCGACTTTTAAAGGAATTACTTGCATAAAAACTCCTCAAAAATGTTTTACTATTACAGTATACCATATCAACCGAGATTTGTAAAGTAAAAGAATTATAATATTTTTAAAAAACTTTGATTGACTATGTCGGTTTATTGTGTTATAATATCGGTATAATAGGAAAAATATTGTTATTTAGGTGAATTATGATAATTCTTGGAATAGATCCGGGGCTTGCCATTGTGGGCTGGGGCATAATTGAGTCTGTCAGAGGACAAATGCGACCTATTGCTTACGGCGCTATAACTACGCCCGCGCATACCGATGTTGAAAAGCGTCTCCTTATGATATCTGAGGATATAGAAGCTTTAATAAATAAGTATAAGCCCGATGAAATGGCAATAGAAGAGCTGTTTTTTAATACCAATACGACAACAGGAATCGTGGTTGCGGAGGCAAGAGGCGTAATTCTTTGTACTGCTCACAAGCTCGGTGTGAGAATAAGCGAGTACACACCTCTTCAGGTAAAGCAGGCTGTTGTCGGATACGGAAAAGCGGAAAAGCATCAGGTGATAAGCATGGTAACCTCTCTTCTCAAGCTCCCAAAGCCTCCGAAGCCGGATGATACCGCTGATGCAATCGCGATAGCCATCTGTCACGCAAATTGCAGTGGCTCAGCGCTTGGAACTTATTTCAATCAGAGAAGGTAATGATATGTGGATAGCTGAAAATTGGAAGGATTATACGGTTATAGATACGTCAGACGGAGAAAAGCTTGAATACTGGGGAAAATACAGTCTTATCCGTCCCGACCCTCAGGTAATATGGAAAACCGAAAAGAAAAATCCATTGTGGAAGAAGGCAGACGCCAGCTATAAAAGAAGCAAATCAGGTGGAGGCGCTTGGAGTGAAAACAGACTTCCTGAGAGCTGGATTATAGGCTACGGTGATTTAAAATTCAGAATTAAGCCTATGGGATTTAAGCACACCGGGCTTTTTCCTGAGCAGGCTGCAAACTGGGACTGGATGCGTGAGCTTATTAAAAACGCAGGAAGAAGCATAAGCGTTCTGAATCTTTTTGCCTACACCGGAGGAGCTACCGTTGCCGCCGCAAAGGCCGGTGCTTCGGTCTGTCACGTCGATGCTTCTCGCGGAATGGTTGCATCGGCAAAAGAAAACGCAGAGCTTTCAGGACTTTCGGATGCGCCTATCAGATATATTGTAGATGATTGCAAAAAGTTCATAGAACGTGAGATAAGGCGCGGCAGAAAGTATGATGCTATTATTATGGACCCGCCATCGTACGGAAGAGGACCTACGGGTGAGGTATGGAAAATCGAGGAAAGCATAGATTCATTCGTTGATCTTTGCAACGGTGTTTTGTCAGAAACCCCATTGTTCTTCTTGCTTAATTCATATACTACAGGTCTTTCCGCATCCACAATGAAATACATAACCGACACACGACTTTTAAAAAGCCGAAACGGTGTATCCGAAGCTGACGAGCTTGGTCTTCCGGTTAAGGACAGCGGTCTCGCTTTACCGTGCGGTTCAAGTGTTCGCGTTGTATTTAAATAAGGAATTTACAAATGACAGAAAAAAGGGTAATTATAAAAACAGAAAATCTCGGATTCACATACGAGGATTATGAAGAAGAGCTTCCGCTTGTTTCCGAGGAAAAAGAAATACCGGCGTTATCGGACGTAAACCTTGAGGTTTATGAGGGCGAATACGTGGCGGTACTCGGGCATAACGGCTCGGGTAAATCTACACTTGCAAAGCTTTTAAATATGATTTTAGTGCCTACCGTAGGTAAGGTTTTTATAGACGGTGTTGAAATAACCTCTCCGGATTTTACGGAGGATGACGTTTTTGACGTGCGCCGAAACATTGGTATGGTTTTTCAAAACCCCGATAACCAGCTTGTAGCTACGGTTGTGGAGGAGGACGTTGCGTTCGGTCCGGAAAACCTAGGTCTTCCTCGTGAAGAAATCCGCAAAAGAGTAGATGAAGCGCTTGAGCTTGTAGATATGACTGCATATAAGCGTCACGCGCCTCATAAGCTTTCCGGCGGTCAGAAGCAGAGGGTTGCAATTGCAGGAATTATCGCAATGAAGCCGAAGGTAATAATTTTTGACGAATCAACAGCTATGCTTGATCCTCTGGGCAGGCAAGAGGTAGTCCGGATTATGGAAAAGCTTAATCGCGAAGAAAAAATAACCGTGATTAACATTACGCATTATATGGACGAAGCCGCAAGAGCGGACAGAGTTGTAGTTATAAATGACGGAAGGCTTTTGCTTGACGGAACGGCAAAGGAAGTGTTTGCAAACGTAAATACGCTTCACGAAATAGGACTTGAAGCCCCCCAAGGAAAAGAGCTGATTTTTGCCCTTGCCGAAATGGGTATTGAGCTTGATCAAAAAGCGCTCAGCGAGCAGGAATGCGCTGATACGCTTATAAATTATTTAAAAGAAAAAAGAGAAACGGTTTGAAAATGAGCAAAATCGAACTTGTTGACGTATCATTTCTTTATAGCAAGGGAACTCCGTTTGAAATGGTTGCCCTTGATAACGTCAGCGTAAAATTTGAAAAAGGAAAAATAACCGGTTTGATAGGGCATACGGGATCGGGAAAATCGACACTTGTTAATCTTCTCAACGGTTTATATAGACCTACAGCGGGCAAGGTTCTGCTTGACGGTGTTGATATCTGGGAAAAGCCTAAGGCTATATCAAAGATAAGATATCGTGTCGGTCTTGTAATGCAGTACCCCGAATATCAGCTTTTTGAAGAAACTGTAAGAGCTGATATCGGATTTGGTCCTAAAAACCAAGGTCTTTCTGCGGCTGAAATCGAGGAAAGAGTAATCGAAGCCGCTGAATTCGTAGGAGTACCGCAGGATATTTTGGATAAATCTCCCTTTGAGCTCTCAGGCGGACAGAAGAGAAGAGTTGCAATAGCAGGAATTATAGCTATGCGCCCGGAGGTTCTGGTGCTCGATGAGCCTGCAGCAGGGCTTGACCCCAGAGGCAGACGGGAAATTCTCGGCGGACTTGCGGAATACGTAAAAAGGTATGACGCTACCGTTATTCTCGTAAGTCATTCTATGGAGGATATGGCTTACTATTGTGATGACGTTGTGGTAATGAGCGATGCAAAGGTTTATAAGACAGGAACGGTGGATGAAATATTCTCTGATTCCGAAGCCCTTGTAGATATCGGACTTGACGTTCCCGTGGTTTCAAAAATAGCAGCAAGACTTCGCAAAGAGGGCATAGCGCTTACGGGAAAGCTGTATACCGTTGACGGTGTCAAAGATGCTATATTAAGTTATATTGGGAGGGATACGAAATGATTTCCGATATAACGTTAGGTCAATTTTTTCCGGGCGAGTCGGTAATTCACCGTCTTGACCCAAGAACGAAAATTATTCTTGCAATAATTTTTATAGTAGCGGTATTTCTTGCCTCTACACTGATGGCTTTTATCGCGCTGATTCTGTTTACTGTTCTTATGACTCTTGCAAGCGGGATTTCTTTCAAAATTATTCTAAAGGGAATAAAGCCGATAATTATAGTTCTTATTTTTACTGCTGTAATTAACGTTTTTCTTACAAAAGGAAGCTCTGAGCCTCTAGTATCCTTTTGGATTATAGAGATTTATAAAGAGGGAATAATAAGAGCTGTATTTATGGCGCTTCGCGTTATAATCCTTATTATCGGCACTAGCACGCTTCTTACCTATACAACCTCTCCGATTGCTTTGACTGACGGAATCGAATCACTTCTTTCACCACTGAAAAAGATTAAAGTTCCCGTTCATCTCTTTGCAATGATGATGACGATAGCTTTGCGTTTTATTCCCACCTTAGTTGAAGAAACCGAGAAGATAATGAATGCGCAAAAATCAAGAGGAGCAGATTTTTCAAGCGGAGGGCTTATAAAGAGAGCAAAAGCTCTTATACCGATAATAATACCCCTGTTCGTTTCTTCGTTCAAGAGAGCGGAAGAGCTTGCTACTGCTATGGAATGCCGTTGCTATCGCGGAGATAAGAACAGAACTAAGCTTGTGAAGCTTTCTTATAAGCTGAGAGATTTAGCTTGGTTTTTGGGAACTGTCGTATTTCTTGGAGCTATAATAACGCTTCGGATTATTCCGTCTCACGTTCAGACGGAGATTGATATTCTGAAAATACTGTTCTACGTTATATAATGCGTGCGCGGTGATTAAGTGAGTATTATGAAATATTTTGCAAAAATAAAATATATCGGAACGGATTTTCACGGCTTTCAGGTTCAGCCCGGATGCAGAACTGTTCAAGGCGAGCTTTCTTCTGCTTTAGAACAAGCTATAGGCTCGGAGTGTAAAATAACCGGATGCAGCAGAACCGATGCTGGTGTTCACGCAAATACCTTCTGTATAACCGTGGAAAATGAAAACGCTACAGTACCGCCTGAAAAGCTGCCGCTTGCGGTAGCGAGGTTTTTGCCGCCCGATTTGTCTCTTTACTATGCAGAGGAAGCTGATGCTTCGTTTCATCCGAGGTATTCGGTAAAATCCAAGGAATATCTTTACAGAATAAGAAATACACGGATAAGCGATCCTTTTGATTACGGAAGAGTTTGGCTTCTCAATCCGCCTATTTCGGACTTGGCTCTTCAAAAAATGAAAGCAGCAGCCGAATACATTGTCGGTAAAAAGGACTTTTCGGCATTTATGGCAGAGGGCTCGGACGTTACGGATACCGTGAGAGAGGTTTTTTATCTTAAAATAGAAAGATGCGGGGATTATATTGAAATCAGAATCTGCGCGGACGGTTTTCTCTATAATATGGTTAGGATAATCGTGGGAACTCTTACAGAGGTTGCTTTCGGAAGAATTTTGCCGGAAGAGCTGGAAGAGATAATAAAATCGGGAAATCGTAAAAATGCCGGTATGACCGCGCCTGCCGCGGGACTATATCTAAACCGCGTAAGTTATTGATTTTCCAAAACTAGTATAATTTTTCAAAATAAAAAAGCTCTCGTGAGGAAAGATTTAAAAAACTCACGGGAGCTTTTTTATGAAATCAAGAGTAGTAAAGGTATTTTTTATAATTATTTGTGCATTGGTTTTATGCATTCTTCTTGCAGTCGGAGCGCTTGCTGTTTATGTTAATGCAGGAGTTGATTTTGAGGCTGACGAAGCACTTTTCAGAAGTGCGCAGGCTGATGAAAGTATTCGATTTTATTATGATGAAAATAAAAGCGACAGCCTTGATAGCTACAGCCCCGTGCTCTTTAAAGAAATAAAATGTTCGAATGAAAAGCGGGAGTGGTATCCGTACGAGGACTTTTCTCCATATCTTATAAACGGCTTTATCGCTATGGAGGACAGGGGGTTCTTTTCACATCACGGTATTGACGTAAAGAGAACTCTTGCAGCTACCGCAAATTTCGTTTTTAACAGAGGAAAAGACTTTGGCGGCTCTACGATTACTCAGCAGGTAATTAAAAACATATCAGGAAACAGTGAGAAAACCGTAAAGAGAAAGCTTGACGAAATAATCAGGGCATATCATATTGAATATAGCCATTCAAAAGAGGAGATTTTTGAGCTTTATCTGAACGTTATTCCTATGAGTAATAATATTACAGGTATAGGACTTGCTTCAAAAAGCTTTTTCGGGAAAGCTCCTTCGGATTTAAGCGCCGATGAGGCTGCAACTCTTATCGCTATTGCTAATGCTCCTACAAGATATAATCCTTATCGCCACAATGCAGAATGTAAAGAAAAAAGAGACAAGGTTCTTTACGTTATGTACCAAGAGGGCGTGATAGATTACGAGCTTTACAATAGCGCTCGCGCAAAGCCAATATCTGTTCTTGACGGAGAACGTAATGACGATAGCGTAAAATCCTGGTTTATAGAAACCGTAACCGAGGACGTTACACGCGACCTTATGAAAAGGTATGGCTATTCTTACGAGGCTGCCAGATTTTTGCTATATAAAAGAGGGGCAGATATTTATACCACCGTTGACCCTACTATTCAGGGTGAGCTTGAAAAATATTTTGAAAATACGGATAATTTTCCTGACGAATGCAGTAACGGCTTAGAATATTCAATGGTAATAAGCGATGCTGAAAAAAATCTACTAAGAGGCATTGTTGGAGCGGTTGGGAAAAAAAGGAGCAACGGGGAATGTAATTATGCTTTGACGTTGAATACACCGGGATCGGCACTGAAGCCTTTGGCGCTTTACCTTCCGTTAATAGACGAAGAAAAAATAAGATGGTCAACGGTTTTTGATGACGTACCTGTCAGCTTTTATAAGGATGCAAACGGAAAAACGGTTGAATATCCAAAAAACTATCCTGCAAAATATGACGGTCTTATTACGGCATCAGAGGCTTTACGTGTTTCAAAAAACACGGTTGCGGTGAGACTTTACAATATGCTCGGAGCGGAAAAAATATATAAGTATCTGAGCGATAATTTTGAATTCCAAAGCTTAGTTTATTCGGAAAAAGGCATAAATGGAAGAGTAACCGATTTAGCGCCCTCACCTCTGGCTCTCGGGCAGCTATCAAAGGGGATTTCGTTAAGAAAGCTTACGGAAGCATACAACGTATTTTCCAACGAAGGGAAGCTTAATATCGGCAGAAGTTATATAGCGGTTTTCGATTCCGAAGGCAAAATTATAATTGAGAATAAAAGAGAAGAAAGACAAGTTTCAAGCGCTGAATCCGCGAGAGTAATGACACAACTGCTTAAAGAAGTGGTTGAGAGCGGAACAGCTTCGAAAATCGATTTGAAAAATATTTACGATACAGCAGGAAAGACAGGAACATCGGGAAGCGACCGAGATAGAATTTTTATAGGATATACGCCGTACTATATTGCAGGAATATGGTGCGGATATCCTGATAAGTCAAATTCTGTCGGAAACCACGCTAAAAATCATTTTAGCGTTTGGAATGACGTTATGAGAATAATTCACGAGAAAACTATAGGATACGAGGAGCAGGAAAGGTTTTTTTCTACGGAAAATCTTGTATATGAATCCTTTTGCAAGGATTCCGGAGAGCTTTTTTCTAAAAACTGCAGCTATGACCCCAGGGGAAACAGACTTGGTTATGGCTACTTTATAAGAGGGACTGAACCGAGCCGAGAGTGTGATAGGCACGTAATATTTTACGAAAATCTGTTTCCGTTTTTATCTAAAATAGCTCTTGTAAAAATCGAAGAAAGAATTTTTCCAAAGGAAATTGCTGTATCTGATGAAAAATATGCGTATAGAGAAAAGCAAGGAAAGAACAGAAAAATTCTTTATTAATGCTATTTACAAAAGCTTTCTTTGGTGGTAGAATATCTTTGGAGGAAGACCCTATGAAATATGAAATAATAAGAAGTGACAGACGTACTGTAACTATAAGTATAAAAGAGGGGCGGGTAATTTTACGCGGACCTATGAGGCTTAGTGATAAGGATGCCGAAAAGATAATACTTTCACACGAAAAGTGGATACTTGAAAAGCTTGAAAAACACAAAAACAGAAAAGCTGTTGATGAGAATTTGAGCGATGAACAAATAGCGGAGCTAAGAGTACAAGCAAAGAAGTATTTTAAAGATAAAGCTGAATATTTTTCTAAAATTATGAATTTAAAATACGGCAGAATTACAATAACGGGTGCTAAGACCAGATTCGGCTCTTGCTCATCAAAGCGCAATATATCATTTTCGTATAGGTTGATGCTATATCCCGAGGCTGCTCGCGAATACGTTGTTGTTCATGAGCTGGCACATCTTGTTGAAATGAATCATTCAAAACGATTTTATGCTATAATAGAAAGATATCTTCCCGACTATAAGGAGCGAAGAAGACTATTGAAAAACGGCGGTTAAACCGCCGTTTTTTCTGATTGTTTAAAATTCAAGTTTGTGGGAAATCAAACGGTCACCGCTGTAAACAAGCTTCAGTGAAAAGAAGGATGTAGGCTTTTTTAAAAGCTCGAAAAATATTTTATCGCCTTCCCATATCGGAAGTCTTTGAACGTCCTCTATTTTTATCCATTCCGGATATCCTTCGTCACACTTTTCCGAAAGTGTTCCTGAAAATTTTGAGCAGGTGAAAAGATGCATATATTCTGTTCCGTAAATATCCGAGACAAATGTAATGATTCCTCTGTATGATAGTTTTTCTGCAGTCAGGGAGGTTTCTTCCTTAATTTCGCGTCTGACACAGTCGAAAGGGCTCTCACCGGCTTCCAGCTTTCCGCCTATTCCAACCCACTTGTCTTTGTTTTCATCATTTTCCTTTTTGGTTCTGTGAAGCATTAAATAGCAACCGTTGTTTTCTATATAACAAAGAGTTGTGTTTTTCATTTTAAAATCCTCGTTTATTGATAGTTAAATAATAGCATAATATTTACAAAAAATCAATATATTCTCTGCGTTTTCTATTGACAAAGTATACTCTTACGATTATAATAGTTAAGTAGTTAATTATTAACCTCTTAATTTTTTGTTTGAAAGGAGAAAAAATGAACGAAGAAAAAATTTCGAGTGCTGTAAATATAATGATTCAGACCGATAGAATGCATAAGCATCTTTTGGATACTAACGTTTCAAAGATTGGACTGCACAGAACGCAGCATAGAGTTCTTATGCATATAGCAAGGCACGGAAAGCTGCTTTCGCAGAAATCTCTTGCCGAACACATAGGAATTACTCCCGCAGCTATTACGGGGGTTTTGAAAAAGCTCGAAAAGGACGGCTATATCGAAAGAGTTCAAGGGGACGACAACCGTTATAACGAGGTTCAGGTTACGGAGCTGGGAAAAAATATTGTTGAAGATTCTTTCAAAATATTTACAAAGCTTGATACCTCACTTTTTGAAGGTTTTTCGGATTCAGAGCTGGACGGATATATAAGTTATCTCGAGAAAATACAACAAAACATAAAGAAAAATTCTGATTTTGGATTTAAGGAGGCAGATTTTAAGTGAAAAGATGGTATAAATATATCAAGCCTTACCTCCCGTTTTTTATCCTTGGTCCGCTTTGCATGATAATCGAGGTTATCGGGGAAGTTTTAATGCCAAAGCTTCTTTCGGTGGTAATCAACGGCGGTCAAGCGAGAATAAACGCAGATGCAGGGCTGCCATATGAAGGGACGCCTCTCACGGTATGGGGAAGTATAGGTATTGCGGGACTTATGATTTTAACTGCATTGCTTATGATGCTCGGAGGTGTTGGCGGTGCTTATTTTGGTGCTAAAGCTTCGGTTAATTTTGCTACCGACCTTCGAAAAGACATTTATTCTAAGGTGCAGCAGTATTCTTTTTCCAATATTGACAAATTTTCTACCGGTTCGATAGTTACCAGAGTTACAAATGACGTAACTCAGCTTCAGAATTTCGTCAACATGCTTTTGCGTATGGCTCTTCGTTCGCCCGGAATGATGATTGGCGGACTTATAATGGCTATAACGCTTAAGCCTAAGCTATCAATCGTTTTTGCCGTGACTATCCCTCTTATGCTAATTACTATATTTGCGCTTATTTTTATGAGCTTTCCGAGATTCAGTAAAATGCAGAAAAAGATAGACGCGCTCAATTCTACGGTAAGAGAAAATGTAACTAACGTTCGCGTTGTAAAATCATTCGTAAGAGAAAAAGAAGAAATCAAAAAGTTCGAGAAGTCGAACAGCGATCTTAAAGAGTCGGGAATGAAGGCTATAAAAATTATGATTTTTATGATGCCTGTAATGAACGTCTTTATGTATGCAACTACTATTGCGGTAATTTGGTTCGGACATGGAATAGTTATAAGCGGTGATATGAAGGTCGGTGACCTTTCCGCATTTATAACCTACGTAACTCAGATACTTTCATCGCTTATGATGATTACGATGCTGCTTATGACTACGTCGAGAGCTCTCGCATCAGGCCGAAGAATTTGCGAGCTTCTTGATGAAGAGCTGGATTTAGATGATAGCGATGCGGCATGTACCGAAAAAAAGGTAAGCGAGGGAAGAATAGAGTTTAAAAACGTAAGCTTCCGATATTTTAAAAACAGTCAGGAAAAGGTGCTTGATACTGTTAACCTTACTATAGAACCGGGTAGCACGGTAGGAATAATCGGTTCTACGGGATGCGGAAAAACAACACTTGTTTCGATGATACCAAGGCTATATGACGTAGACGAGGGCGAGGTTCTTATAGACGGCGTTAACGTAAAGGACTACTCGCTTAAGAATTTGCGTGACGGTGTAGGTATGGTGCTACAAAAAAATCTTTTGTTCTCGGGTACGATTGCCGAAAATTTGCGCTGGGGAGATCAGAATGCAACCGAAGATGAGATTATCGCGGCTTCAAAGTATGCTGCTGCCGATAAATTTGTATCTTCATTTGCGGAAGGATATGAAAAGCTGCTTGATAAGGGCGGTGCAAACGTTTCCGGCGGTCAGAAGCAAAGACTGTGTATAGCAAGAGCTATGGTCAAAAAACCTAAAATACTTATTCTTGATGATTCTACAAGTGCGGTTGATACGGCAACCGAGCGCCAGATCAGAGAGGCTCTTAGAACGGCGCTTTCCGATACCACAAAGATTATAATTGCTCAGCGTATAAGCTCGGTCAAGGATGCTGAAAAAATTATAGTTATGAATGACGGTGTGATAACGGGTATAGGAACTCACGAGGAGCTCCTTGAAAGCAACACCGAATACAGCGAAATTTATTACTCTCAAATGGATAAGGAGGCAAAAAATGGCTAGAACCCTGGAACAGCTTCAGAAGCAGTATAACAAAGCCTCCGGTCATCATTCGCTGAGAGGTGGCGGCCCGGGTGGGCCCAGAGGTGCAAGATTGGGCGGAAAGCCCAAAAATCTCAAAAACACGATTAAAAGACTTTTGACTTACGTAGGCAAATATAAGTTAAGGCTGGTTTTCGTATTTTTGTGTATGATTTTTTCTACGGTTTTCTCTCTTTGCGGCGGATATCTTATTGCGCCTATAATAAATAAGATAACTTTGGAAATTAATCCTAGTGCAAATCTTGAATACAGTCCTATAGAGAGATTTGCAAACGGTATAATAGAAGCCTTTACCGAAACGTCATTAATACAGAAGCTTATGGGCGGTGTGGGCGCGATAACCGTATATATCGCTTGTGCTTTGATAATTCTTGCTCTTATATATTTTGTTTCGGCAGCGTCTTCTTATCTCCAAGCAAGGATAATGGTGGGAATTTCGCAAAGCTCGGTTCAAAATATCAGAAACGACCTCTTTGAAAAGCTTCAAAAGCTTCCCGTCAGATATTTTGATTCTAATCCAACCGGTGAAATAATGAGCCGATTTACAAATGACGTTGATAACATAGACGTTATGCTTAACAATTCACTTACGTCTATAGTAAGCGGTATGATAAGTATTGTAGGCACGTTTATTTTTATGCTTACAACAAATATCTGGCTTACGCTAATCACCGTAGTATTTGTTCCTGTCTTTATTTTCGGCGGAAAAATTATCGGTAAGCGTTCTTCTAAATTCTACGGTGCGCAGCAGAGTGCACTTGGTGCCGTTAACGGATATATTGAGGAAACGATAAGCGGTCAGAAGGTTATAAAAGTATTTAACCACGAGGACGAATGCGTTGAGGAGTTTAATCTCATAAACGAAGACCTCAGAAATAAGCAGATGAACGCTCAATTCTGGGGCGGAATTATGGGTCCTATAATGGGTAATACAGGACAAATAAGCTATGCACTTACAGTAGGTATTGGCGGCGTTCTTATGTGTACCAGCGGATTCACACCGGGTGCGCTGACTGTTTTTGCCGGATATTCTAGGCATTTTTCGATGCCGATAAATCAGATATCTATGCAGGTATCTACGATTTTCGCGGCGCTTGCGGGTGCAGAGAGGGTATTTAAGGTAATGGATGCCGATCCTGAAGAGCCTGACGCTATTGATGCTATATATGATGAGATAGTGGGTGACGTAGTTCTTAAAGACGTAACGTTTGGATATCTTCCGGGGCGTACTGTTCTTAAAAACATTTCTCTTTATGCACATCCCGGACAGAAGATTGCTTTCGTAGGTTCTACCGGCGCAGGAAAAACGACTATAACCAATCTTCTTAATAGATTTTACGACATAGAAGCGGGCGAAATATTAATTGACGGTAAGCCGCTTAAGTCATATTCCAGAGAGCATTTAAGAAAAAATATTGCTATGGTTTTGCAGGATACGCATTTGTTTACCGGAAGTGTAATGGAAAATATCCGTTACGGCAGACTTGACGCAACCGATGAAGAGGTTGTTGCCGCAGCCAAAACCGCCAGCGCACATAGCTTTATAATGCGACTTGAAAACGGTTATGATACGGTTCTTACGGGTGACGGGGCAAATCTTTCGCAAGGTCAGCGTCAGCTTCTGAATATTGCCAGAGCAGCACTTTCCAAAGCTCCTATTCTTGTTCTAGACGAGGCTACCTCTTCGGTTGATACCAGAACCGAAAGACACATAGAGCACGGAATGGACAGACTTATGAAAAATCGCACAACCTTCGTTATAGCTCACAGACTTTCCACGGTAAGAAACGCTAATGCGATTATGGTTCTTGAAAAGGGCGAGATAATCGAGCGAGGTGACCATGACGATCTTCTCAAAATGAAAGGACGATATTACGAGCTCTACACAGGATTAAAAGAACTTGATTAATGGCAATATAAAACAGAGCAGAATTACATTTTAAAACAACTAAAGGCACTCCTGATTTTGCTGGGAGTGCCTGATTTTTATATAATTTTACAGCTTGTTTTTAAATTATCGTACGGCTCGTCAAATATAGCATAGTCAATTTCATCAAGGGTTGTTAGGGTATATATTGAGGTGTCGGAAAACTTTTCGCTATCACACAAAAACACCTTGATTTTTGCGTTTTTTATCATAAGGCTTCTAAGATAATTTTCCTCAGAGGTTGGGTCTGAAATAACTCCGTCATCGCTGAGAGCTTTGGAAGAAAAGAATAGAAGGTCAGGATGTATTTTTGCCACGGCTTCATAGCTTTCCGTTCCGGAAAGCACGGCAGAGCCATTTACCGAAGCCCCGCCTATACAATGGGTTTTTATACCGTAATTTATAGCGTTTATTGCTGTCATCATATTGTTTGTAAAAAGAACCGTGTTTTTGAATTTTGCGATGTACGGAATAAGAAACGAGGCTGTGCTTGACCCGTCAAGCATTATTGTTTGTCCGTCTTTGAGAAGCAGTTCGGCTTTTTTGGCAATCTTTCTTTTTCCAACGGTGTTTTTAGTCATTCTCCTATTAAGCGGAACGCTTTGGTTTATTTCGTTAAGCACGCTTGCCCCACCGTGCGTTCGCTTTATGAGATTCATATTCTCAAGTCTTGCAAGGTCGCGTCTTATGCTCGAGGGTGAGGTATAAGTAATTTCCGAAATGGAAAGTACGGATAAAAAGCCTTCCGAACGAAGAAGCTCAAGTATTCTTTCTTGTCTTTTTGTTATGCTCATAAATTGCCTCTTTTTGCGTATTTTATACTACAAATTTGCTCATTTGCCTAATATATCGCCACATATTGCTCTTGAATTAATCATCTGATATAATTATACATAAATGATCAATATATGTCAAGAGAGGTTTTTATGCTTGAAAAATTAAAGGAAAAGGTCTACCGTGCAAATCTTGCTCTGAAGGAAAACGGACTTATAACGTTAACCTGGGGCAACGTTTCGGAAATTGACAGAGAAAACGGACTGGTCGTTATAAAGCCTTCGGGGGTAAGATATGAGGAAATGCAGCCCTCCGATATGGTTGTCGTTGATCTTTTCGGTAATAAGATTGAAGGGAAACTCAATCCTTCCTCAGATACTCCTACGCATCTTGAGCTTTACAGAAGATTTTCTTCTATAGGAGGAATAGCTCATACTCATTCTCGGTGGGCAACCATTTTTTCACAATGCGGCGCTCCTATTCCCGCACTCGGAACAACACATGCCGACGCTTTTTACGGAGACGTACCTTGTACCCGCAAGATGACCGAAAAGGAAATTTTCGGAGAATACGAACTTGAAACAGGAAAGGTTATAGCTGAGCTTTTTGACGAAAAAAGCATAATAGAGATGCCGGCAGCATTAGTCTATTCACACGGTCCGTTCACCTGGGGCAAGGATTCTTCTAAATCTGTCGAGAACGCTATAATTCTCGAAGAGGTAGCTATGATGGCTTGGCATACAATAAAAATGAATCCCGATATAAGAATTCAAAAAGAGCTTCTTGATAAGCATTATCTCAGAAAACACGGTGAAAATGCTTATTACGGTCAAAAGGAGCAATAAAATGATTATTGACAGTCGGATTTATAATGGAAAATGTGTCTGCGGTAGGGAACATTTTATGACCACCGAGCTATGTGTAATCGAAAAGGGCTGTATGCCAAAAATTGAAAAGTATCTGAAAAAGTGCGGTCTTTTCGGTTATAGCGTTGCCGTATATGACGAAAACACCTATAATGCGGAGGGACTTGTTCGTCCGGTTTGTGATATGGAAATTATTCTTCCGAGCGAAAATCTTCACGCAAATGAAAAAGGAGTAGCGCTTTTGCTTGAAAGGCTACCCGAATGCTGCGATTATATGATAGCAATAGGCTCCGGTACGGTGCACGATATTACGAGATACTGTGCGTACGAAAGGAAAATTCCGTTTGTTTCCTGTCCTACTGCGGCAAGTGTAGACGGATTTTGCTCTTCTGTTGCAGCTATGACTTGGCGGGGATGTAAGAAGACTTTTACAGCGGTGTCTCCAAGGCTTGTAATAGCTGATATTGACGTTATTTCAAAAGCGCCCGCCTATCTTACCCGTTCAGGTGTTGGGGATATGATAGGTAAATTTATTTCACTTTTTGAATGGAGACTGGGAAAGCTTTTATGCGGTGAATATTTTTGCGAAAAAATATATGAAATGACCCTTGATGCAACGAAAGCGGTGCTTAGCTGTGCTGACGGCTTAAAAGAAGAAAGTTCGGATGCTTATGAAAAGCTGATATACGGACTTCTGATATCCGGACTTGCCATGCAGCTTCTCGGAAATTCAAGGTGCGCTTCCGGTGCGGAGCATCATATCTCGCATCTTATAGAAATGCAGCCTGAGCCGCTTGGAATTAAATCCGATGCTCTTCACGGAGAGAAGGTTGGTGTCGGAACGCTTATTGCTGCAGAGGAATATCACAGAATTGCGGAATCAGACGTCTTGTTTAAGGACTATCCCAAAATAGAAGATTTCTACGTGGAAGGAGCTTTCGGCAAAAGGCTCTCGGCTTCTATAATTGAAGAAAACAAAAACGATGCAGCAGAAAAGGTAAGCTCTGAGCTGCTGGAGGCAAAATTTCCCGAAATTCAGGCTTTGCTAGAAGAAATTCCAACAGGGGAAGAGCTTTTAAGAACCTATAAAAAGCTCGGCTTAAAAGAGAGGCTTTCAGATATCGGTGTACCTAATGAAAAGCTTGATTTGATTTTGGAATATTCCCCTTTAGTCCGCAACCGTTTAACTCTTATGAGATTAAGAAGAGCAATTCATTAAATGAAACAAGGAGACAAAATGAAAGAATACGATATAATAGTAGTCGGTGCCGGTCCGGGAGGAATACCAGCGGCAATCAGTGCGGCAAGACGAGGTAAAAAGGTTCTTTTGGTTGAAAGAGAAAACTTTCTCGGCGGTATGCTCGTTTCGGGTGTACCGATTATAGGATTTCTTGACAGACAGGGAAATCACGTTGTAAAGGGAATAGCTCAAGAATTAATTGATAGACTTGCAGAGAGAGGCGGAACACCCGGTCACGCGAGAGTGCCGGTACATAATTCTCTGACAATGATCCACGCTCCCTGGACGCGTCTTATCATAACTCAAATGTGCCTTGAAGCAGGAGTTGAGTGTATGCTTTGCTCGGAGCTTTGCGAGGTTATGCATAGTGACGGAAAAATCAAGGGAGTTAAGGTTAGATGCCGTAATGAAGTGTTTGAATTTGCCACAAGAGTGCTAATTGACGCTACAGGTGACGGATGGGCTGCGGCAATGGCGGGAATACCTTTTGAAAAGGGTGAGAAGCTTCAGCCGCCTACTTTAACCTTTGAGGTAAGCTGCATTAATATGGAAGAGTTTTACTCTTATATTAAAAGCCACCCCGAATCTTATAAGCTTCCCGAAACATTTAGTGACGTATCGCAATGCGAGGAAATGTACAATGACGATAAAGTTTTCTCATTTATGGGATTTCCCGAGCTGATTTTTGAGGCACGCAAAAACGGTGATTTTACCATTCCCAGAAATATGATTGATTTTTGCCGTATTCCAAACTCCGATAGGGCCTTTCTCAACGTTACAAGGGCAATAAATGCAGACGTAACCGTTCCCGAAAGTCTTATTAAGGCTATATTTGATTGTGAGATGCAAATTGTCGAGCTTATAGATTTTCTTAAAAAGTACGCTCCCGGATTTGAGAACTGCAGACTTGAATCAATAATACCGTTTCTCGGAACTCGAGAAAGCAGGCGGACTGTATGCATAAAGACCTTAACCGAAAAATCGCTTGAAACACTTGATATTCCCGATGATACCATAGCACTTGCGGGATATAACGTTGATATTCACGGTCAGGACAGCGGAAGTATGACTTACGTTCCGATTTCTCATGCTATAGGTATCCCTTACGGTTGTATGATACCGGAGAAAATGGAAGGATTTATTGCGAGCGGAAGAACAATTTCCGTAGACCAAACTGTCTTTGCTATGACGCGCGTTATGGCAACCTGTATGGCGGTGAGCCAAGCTGCAGGAATTGCGGCTTGTATGTCTATTGACAAAAATATTCCTCTTTCGAAAGTTGATACAAAAGAGCTCAGAGGTGAGCTTGTTAAGGAAGGATGCGTTGTTTCGCTTTAAGAATAATATGAACGGAAGCAGGGTAATTTTAGCAGCACACAGAGGAGATAGGGTAAATCATCCCGAAAATAGCATCTCAGCATTTAAATCCGCCATTGATTTCGGCGTTGATATGATAGAAACCGATATAAGAGCTTCTCGTGATGGAGAACTTGTCTTAATTCACGATCGTAGTGCCTTAAGAACTTCAGGTGTAGATAAAAATATAGATGAAATGAGTATTAGCGAGATAAAGAAATTGGACATCGGAGAACCCTTTTCTTCTGGATATGGTATCGAAAAAATTCCTACGCTAAAAGAGTTTATCGCACTGATAAAGAACGAAAAGGTACTTGTAAACTGGGAGCTTAAGGTTTATCCCTCTGATTTTGGAGACGATATCGCCTTTTGCGTGGCGGATAAGCTTATTGAGCTTATTTTGGAAAACCGACTTTCAGAGCGTTCTATGATAAATTCATTCAGCTCGCGTCTGCTTGAATATATCCGCAAAAGGTATGGAAAAAAATTCATTTTGCACGGACAAGGAATATATAATTGCCGCCGATCAAAAGACAAACCCAAAATGCCGGAGGAGGATTTCTTTGATTGGTGCTGTCTTTATCCCGAAAAAGCGGGCGGACTTGCTATTGACAATAAAGAAAACTTTGATTTTTGTTTTTCAAAGGGAATTTTGCCGTGTATCTGTATTGCAGATGATTTCGAAAATTATAAAAAGGCAATAGAATACGGCTGTAAAATGTTTACCTCTAACGATATTTATAAATGTGATGAAATTCTAAAAAAGCTCGGCGTGAGATAATAAAAAAACGGTATAGGCTTACTTGTCCTATGCCGTTTTTTGCGTTAATCTTACTTTATATCGGCTGCTCGTAGCGCTCAAACGCTTCTTTTGCGTATGCGCGTGGCGTTTTACCGTTTTTTCTTTTGAATGCGTAATTAAAATAGCTTTGCGAGGAAAAGCCGCATTCGTATGCAATTTCGGCTAAGGTGAAATCTGTGGTCAAAAGCATGTTCTCGGCTTTTCTTATTCTTTTTTCCTCAACGTATTCGCGTAAAGTTCTTTCGGTTGATGCCTTGAATACGTTATGAAAATGTATCGGGCTGAAGCCAACCAATCTTGAGATAGCCTCAAGGGAAAGGTCAGCACTTAGATTGTTTTTTATATAACTTATGGCTTTTGAGACTGCCTTGTAGTTGTTTTCATTTATATTCTCACGCGCGGCAGAGGTTTTTGAGTCTTTATTTAGGTTATGTATAAGCTCCAAAACAAGACTTTGAAGAATTATCTCGTCATTTTCTATACCGTAAGTAAAGTGACTGTATAGGCTCTCAAATATCCTTTGATAAATTTCGTATTTTTCGGTTTTTATAAAAGCAGGTAATTTAATAAGATTATCGTAAAGATATCCGTCTTCCAATATCAAATACAGAAAGTAGCATTTATATGGAAGCCTTGTATGGCGGATTTGCGATGGCTTTGCGCATATAACCATATTTTCTTCAATCTGCATTTCTTCACCGTTAATATAAGAAGTACCGCCTTTTTCAATCGGAAGTTCTATTTCGAACCTTGTAGTTCTTCTGTTTTGGGTAATGGTTTCGCTTCTGAGCGCAATATTTGAGTCGTAAATTCCTATTGACAGTATTTCGGGAAGTTTAAATTTCATTTTAACCTCTAAGTTAATAAGATTTCTAACAAAACAGATAAGATTACTATATAATTATCATAGAAAATATAATATACTAAAAAAAGAAAAAAGTCAATACCGGAGAGAAAAAATGAAGATTACGTGGCTTGGTCAGGCAGGACTTCTTTTTGAAAATGAAAAAGTAAAAATTATGATAGATCCGTATCTATCGGATAGCGTGGAAAAGGTCAATCCGAAGAATTACAGGCGTCAGCCTGTTTGCGAAGAGATTTTTGATATAAAGCCGGATATAATGATTTTTACCCATAATCACCTGGATCATTACGATCCTGAAACGGCAGAGAGATTTATTAACGAGGATTCTGCTATTACGGTGCTATCTCCCGCATCTGTTTTTGCCGTGGTGCGAAGCCTTGGTGGAAATAATAATTTCGTTCTCTTTAATGATGGGACTTCTTGGACAGAAAAGGGAATAAGGGTTACTGCGGTCAGGGCAGAGCATAGTGACCCAACTCCGATTGGCGTTATAATTGATGACGGAAATAAAAAGTATTACGTCACGGGTGATACTCTTTATAACGAAAAAAACTTCGAACATATTCCAAACGATATTTATGCCTTGTTTCTCCCAATAAACGGAGTTGGAAACAATATGAATACTGTTGATGCAAATCGTTTTTGCGAAAGAATTAATCCCGAAATTGCAGTTCCGATTCATTTTGGTATGTTTGATGAGTTAGATGCAAGTTTATTTGAGTATAAAAATAAAATCGTACCCGAAATTTATAAGGAGATAAAATTTGTATGAAGGTTACCGATATAAAAACGTTCGCCGTAGATTGCTTCCGCACAAATTGGGTGTTCGTTAAGGTTTATACCGATGAAGGAATATCAGGTGTAGGAGAGGCAACTCTTGAATATAAAGAAAAGGCTCTTTTTGGTGCTATTGAGCATATAAAGGAATATCTCGTTGGTAAAAATCCATTTGAGATAGAAAAGCATTGGCACGATATATACAGAGATGCTTATTGGAGAGGCGGAGCTGTGCTTATGTCTGCACTTTCTGCGATTGAAATGGCGCTCTGGGATATTCTTGGTAAAAGTCTTGGTGTTCCGGTTTATCAGCTTCTCGGCGGAAAGGTAAACGATAAGGTGAGAATATACGTAAACGGTTGGTTCGCCGGTGCAAAGGAGCCGGAGGAGTTTGGAGAGAAGGCTAAAATTGCCGTAAAGCGTGGCGTAACGGCTATGAAATGGGATCCTTTCGGAAAGAATTATCTGAATATTTCAAACGCAGAGCTCGATAAAGCACTCAGGTGCGTTGCAGCCGTTCGCGAAGCGGTTGGCGATAAAGTAGACCTTCTTATCGAAGGCCACGGAAGATTCAATATTCCTACTTCTATAAAAATCGCAAAGGAGCTGGAACAGTTTAAGCCTATGTTCTTTGAGGAGCCTGTACCGCCTGATAATCTCGATGCTCTCAAAGCAGTTAAGGACAAGTCTCCGGTTGCTATTTCGGCAGGAGAAAGACTTTATACAAGATGGGACTACCGTCCTATGTTTGATAAAATGGCGGCAGATTACATACAGCCTGATATTTCTCACGCAGGCGGAATTATGGAGCTTAAGAAAATTGCCGCCGAGGCAGAAAGCAGATATATTCCTTTTGCCCCGCACAATCCCTCGGGCCCGATAGCTAACGCTGCAACGCTTCAGCTTGCCGCAACCTGCCCGAATTTTGAAATACTTGAGATTATGTATTCTGACGTTGAGTGGCGAGGGGGCGTTACAAATGAAGCGCTCGAATATAACGATGGATATATCAAAATTCCCGACAAGGCGGGACTTGGTATTGAAATTAACGAGCAAGAATGCTTAAAGCATCCTTATCAGGTGCATACGTTAAGGCACTACACGGGGGCGCTTACAGATATAAGACCTGCTAAAACTGAGTTTTATTTTTGAGGATAAACGGTATGAAAATATTTGAAATAGATGGACACGAGCCGAGTCTTTTGCCTGAGGGCAACTGGAAGCTTGCATGGTCTGACGAATTTGACGGAAAAGAGCTTGATACTACAAAATGGGAATACAGAACTCATATTTGGGGAAAAAGACACCTTTGCTTTTCTGATGATGGAGTTATACTTGAAGGTAATTCAAACGCAGTTTTTAAAATATTTGAAAAAGACGGGGAAATATGCTCTCCGCATCTTCAGACCGGCGCAAATTGGGTAGATTCACCTCGCACAAATGACGAGGTAGCCAATAAAGTGAAGCACGAAGATAATTCGGGTCTGCAATGGCCTATCGGTAAGCTTACAGAATCCAAATTTACACATCGTTACGGATACTACGAATGCCGTTGTAAGCTGCAGAAGCATGCGGGATGGTGGTCGGCTTTTTGGCTTCAGTCTCAAATTATTGGTTCAAGCCTTGATCCTGGACTTTCGGGAATAGAAGTCGACATTATGGAAAGCTTTAGTCCCGGAGAGGTCAGCGTTCACGTTTTGCATTATGACGGATACGGAGAAGATCATAAGAGGCGGATCATAGGGGAACAAAAAAGCGGAATGTCGCTTGATGAATACCATAGGTTTGGTGTTCTATGGGAGTCTGACGGATATACGTTTTTTGTGGACGGGGTTCAGGACGGAGAAAAAGCAGAAAGTCCCGTATCACATATTCCCCAGTTTATCCTTATCTCTACGGAAGTAAACGGATACAGAACGGCAGAGCACGCTCCTACTGAAGAAGCAAAAATTGCTGCAAAAGTCGGAGATGAGTTCGTTGTTGACTATGTGCGAGTTTTTGATAGAGAGGAAGACGCGATATGAAGAAAACGGTTTTGATAACGGGCGCGTGTATTAATACGGGAGTTGCCATAGTCGAGAAGTTTGCTTCGGAGGGGTGGGACGTTGTGTTTACGGGGAGAAAACTCGAAACCGTAGAAAAATCCCAGGCAGAATATACCAAAAAATTTCCTGCCGTAAAGATAATCGGATATGCTATTGACTCTCTGATTGACGAAAGAACAGTTGATGAAGATGCGGTTAACGCTATGTTTTCCGACCTTGACGCGAAGGGCATTTTTGTTGATACGCTCGTTCTTAACGCTGCTGATCAGGGGCTTGGTATAGAGATTTTTAAAAATCCTCTCACCGATTTTATGAAGGTAATAAATACAAATATGGTATGGAATTACTGTCTTTCCGAGTATGCGGCAAAAAGAATGATTAAAATGGGCGGCGGAAATATTATATTTATAAATTCAAATACCGCTTACAGAGCAATTCCAAATAGAATAGCTTATTCCGCATCAAAGGGAGGTCAGCTCGGAATGATGCGAGCAATGGCGCTTGACTTGGGAAAGTATAACATAAGAGTAAATGCGGTTCTTCCGGGTATGATAAAAACAGACCGATGGGAGAAAAATCCCGATTTTTATAAGGACGTTCCTTCAAGATTTACACCCCTTGGTGACGTTGCGGTAGGAAGTGACGTTGCTGATGCTGTTTGGTATTTTGCTACCGCTTCGAGAAACACCACGGGCGCTGAGCTTGTTATAGACGGCGGAAACACTATACAGCTTTATCCAATAATACCTAAGAGTGAGTAAGGAGAACGAAATGAATAGCTTTGAGAAGAAACTTGAATTTTTGGATTGGGAATTTGGCGCATTTTTTCATTTTGGAATTCGCTCCTTTTATCCCGGTCATGATGACTGGGACGGCAAGGAAATGTCTATGGAGGCATTTAATCCCAGAGAGCTTAATTGCGAGAGCTGGCTTCGCACCATAAAGGAGGCAGGCGCTACTTACGCAATTTTGACCTGTAAGCATCATGACGGCTTTGCTCTGTGGCCTACTAAATATTCCGAGTATAGTGTTGCAGGTACTCCTTGGAAAAACGGAAAGGGAGACGTTGTGCGTGAGTTTACCGATGCTTGCCGCAAGGTAGGACTTAAGGTAGGTCTTTATTACTCGCCTGCGCAGTGGGGCAAATACGCTATAAGCTTTGAAAACGCAAAGGCTTATGACGAC
The DNA here is from genome assembly GCA_045594785.1 of Eubacteriales bacterium. Lineage (GTDB taxonomy): Bacteria > Bacillota > Clostridia > Oscillospirales > CAG-272 > UBA1740. The sequence goes on along the minus strand of JAZNZE010000001.1, from coordinate 4,909 downwards.
TATTTTATTAATCAGATAGGAGAGCTTCTGACCGGATATGGCAAGATAGATTATCTTTGGTTTGATGGTTGCGGCTCTGAGGAGCACGAATTCGATAAGCCACGTATTGTCAAAGCTATAGGCGAAATTCAGCCCGATATCCTGACTTTCTGCAATCCAGAGTGGACACAAGGCGTGCACTGGGTAGGAAACGAGGACGGTTATGCTTCGCTTAATAATCCTCTCGTAGTATACAGAACTCATTTTTCCGAGCTTGCTAAGGAAGAACAAATACTTTCCGAGGCTATGTTTCTACCTGCAGAGTGTGACTGTAAGATAAGAAGCCTCTGGTTCTGGGATAATAACGAGGATAGTCTGAAAACCGTTGATGAGCTTTTTGGAATGTATGAATCCTCGGTTGGCAGAGGCTCTAATTTTCTTCTTAACATAGGACCAGACAACAGAGGTCTTCTTCCGGAGGCGGATACAAAAAGAGTACTTGAGCTCGGTGAAAAAATCCGCGCGGCTTACGGAAAGCCTCTTGGTTATTCAAAGCCCGTCAAAGAGGGAAATACGTATACAGTAACGCATAATGAGGTAGAAAATTCCGACTGGCAGCATCCAAGTGCAGAAAAGCTTTCAAATACTCTTGTGATAAGCGAAGACATTACCGAAGGACAAAAGATTACTTCCTTCTCTGTATTTGCATATCTTCCTAATTATAGAAAAGTCAAAATTCAGGTGTTTGAAGGTAAAACCGTAGGTCATAAGATATTCTGCAAGTTTGCCGCTATCAGAGCATCGAAATTTGAGATTGTAATTAATTCGTCTGACGGTGAGCATAAAATCAAGGATATCAAGGCTTACTACGTGAAATAAAAAGAAAATGCTATTTATCGCGATTTGAAAAATTATCGCTTTAAATAGCATTTTTATTAGTCCTCTTTATCACCGTTTAATGCGTTGAGTCCAAAGGAGCGAAGTATTTTTACAGCCTTTTCCATATCCTCGTCTGTAGTAACCGTATCGGGAAGGGTATTTTCAAAATTCAGAGCGTCATATTTTGATTTTGCAAAAGCGTGATATTTAAGCACCTTAATTTTTGAAATGTTTTTAAATCCCTGAAGGAAACTTCCTATTTTTTCACATTCGCTATCGTTATATCCTTTAACCAGTGGGTATCGTATTTCGATTTTGCAGTTTTTTTCGGATAAAAGCTGTAAATTGTGCAGAATAATTTCGTTGTCTTTTCCTGTGCATTTTATATGCACGTCCTTGTCAATCGCCTTCAAATCGTAGAGAAAAGTGTCGGTATAGGGGATAATTTTTTCCAGGTTTTGCGGTGTGACGTATCCGCAGGTATCAATATTTACACTAATACCTTTTTCTGTGAGTAGTTTTGCGGCTTCGATAGCAAAATCGATTTGCATAAGACATTCACCGCCTGAAAAAGTAACGCCTCCGTTTCCGTTTTCGAAAAACTCCCTGTCAAGCAGCAGCTTTTCTACAAGCTCGGCTGCCTCGTATTCTGTACCGTAAAGAATTCGAGCCTCTGTAGGACAAGCCTCGGTGCATTTTCCGCACCCGATGCACTTGCTTTTATCAAATCCCTCTTTGGTAAGAGCTCCGAGCTTACATTCCTCTACGCAAGAGCCGCAATCTATGCACTTATGCTTAAATAAAGCTATCTCCTTCTGAAAGGAAAAGGTTTCGGGGTTATGGCACCAGATACAATGAAGAGGACACCCCTTAAAGAATACCGTAGTTCTAAGACCGTCACCGTCATGAACCGCAAGGCGTTTAAATCCGCTTATAATACCTTTCATAGTTTATATACCGTTGAAACGAGCTATATACTCGTCTTGTTGATTTTTTGGAAGATTGTTGAAAAGAGCATTCCAACCGCATAGGCGAACCTGAAGATTAGGGTAGTCCTCAGGCTTTTTCTGTGCCGCACGTAAAACATCGGCATTAAGAACGTTGTAGTGAATAGAAAATCCGCCTCTTTCGAGGTAGGTTTTTAAGGTTGCGTACATAGCGTTTAGTCCGTTTTCGCCCATAACCATAGAGGAGTGCATATCAAGGTCTAGCGTAACCGAGTTTGGAGAATTTGAGGAATCAATTTCGGTAACAGAGAGAATGTGTGCGGTTATGCCTTCTCTGTCCGCACCAAACGAAGCGCCTGTGTTAAGCGAGGTGCTTTCTCCTGCAAGTCTTCCGTCAGGAGTTGCGGCAAGGGTAGAGCCCATAAGCCAACGAACAGTTATCGAATGAAGTCCGAGGCGGTAATATCCGCCTTTTTCATTTGGTACCTTGTTTATCATATCAGCGAGCCGGTTAGCAAGGTCTGCCGCATAGAAATCTACCGCTTTGTTCGCCATTCCGTATTTGGGAAACCTATTTTTAGCCATAAGTCTTAGCTTTTCGTTACCGCGCCAGTTGTTTTTCATAAGCTCGGATAGCTCTCCAAGAGACATTGTTTTATCATCGTAAACCAGCTTTTTGACCGCCATCAACGAATCGACAACCGTAGCAAGACCTATGCCGCAAATAGAGGTGTTATTATATTTCGCACCGAATCCGGCAAAAACGTCTCTGCCGTTTTCCATATATTCCTTAAACGTTGATGTGAACAAAAGACCTGCGTGCAGCCTTGGATACAGCTTTTCCATAAGACCTACGTATTTTTTTACAAGCTCGGATAAATTCTTTAGCTGACGCAAAAATTCATTATAGAATTTTTCAAAGGTATCAAGCTTTTCGGTAATTGGAAGCCCTAAATCGTAGCCCGTAAATACGTCAGTTCCGTTATGTAAGGTATATTCAAAAGCTTTTCCTATCGACATTCTTGCGGTAGCGGGGGAGGTAAGCTCTCCATATGCTCCTGCCTCATAACAGCCGTCTATGTGATAGTCTGATACGTCCTTTTCCTCAGCGCCAAGCTTTAAAAGTGCCTTTTTTAGAGCATTATCACCGAAAAAGCATATGCTGTTAGCTCCGTTTCTTATGGAATCAAGAGCGAGAAGTAAGAAATCCTTAGGCGTTTTATCGGTGCATATAACGTGAATTTTAACATAAGGCGGGTTAAGCTTTCTGTATTCATTAATAAATACGTATGACAGCTCGTTAATAAGGTCGTTTCCGTTGTCGTCTGTTCCGCCAAGTGCAAACGGTTGATTTTCAGACATTCCGTGACCGTTAATTTCGTTTATAAAGTCGCTTACCATCTCTCTTGCCACATCGGTATTTTCAAGAGAATAAAAGGGGTAGAGAAGGGAATCGACTCTTCCAAAGGTTCTTATCCAGGTGTGCTCGGCAAAATGCTGCATATTATGATATAAAAGCAACATTTGGAAAGCTTCAAATAAATTCTTTGGAGCGGAAACGAGCAGATTTTTAAGTCCGTTTGCTATTTCGGTTCTGCCTTCGGCAGTTGCTTTGGATATGATTCTGTAAATAAAACGCTCAGCTGCATTGTAAACTCTTACAAGCGCGGAATAAAAACGGAGTTTTTCCGGATCAGAACAATGCTTTTCATATTCCTCGGCTCTTTTTTTAAGTCCAACAAATCCCAGAGAGATAATTTCTTTCCAGTTAGGGCTTGTGTGACCGAAATCAAAGCGCCACTCAAGTGCATTAGTTTCAAGAAGTCTTTTTATCGTCTCGTCATTATAAGGCTTATATTCGATATCAAATCTTTTAAGCAGAACCTCGGTGTAAGTAGCGTACATTTGACCGCCAACTCTCGTTTGACAGAAAAAGCGAGAGCTGTCCGTAAAGAAAATATCACAATGGTCAAAAATATATTCTGTTAGCTTTGAATCGGTATATATAGCATCTTTTCCATCGATAGGAATAAAGCTCCTTATCTTATCAATAATATCGGTTTGGTTATTCATAATCGTTACCTCCGTTTTAATTATATACCTCGGTATTATAATTGTAAATGGTAAAAAACAGTATTTTTACATTTTTCGAAACAAAAACAGCTTAACTGCTTGAAATTAGCCTTAGAAACTTGTATAATTAAAAACAGAGAGGTGATTTTTGTGGAAAAATCAGATATTTTGCAAAACAATTTTTTAATAAAAAATGTACTTAGAGTTATTAATGCTGAAAATAAAAACTGTCATAAGCGTTTTTTTATTGACGGCAGACCCTCAGACGTTTTTGTTTATATTCTTTCGGGCAGCTGCAATTACGATTGTGAAGATGGAACGAGCTTTACGGTTAAGGCAGGGGATATAATGTATCTTTCGCGCGGCGAGAGGTATACCCTGTGTATAAACGAAGATTACAGGTTTATATTTTGTGATTTTGAATTTAGCGATGATATACCTAAAAAAAGCGCGTTTTTCACACCAAAGCACGACCACTCTGCAGAAAAACTTTTTTTAAAGCTGTTAAATTTGTACAACGCTCAAAGCAAAACCTATTTTACAGAATCATTATCCCTTATATACGCGATATATTCTGCTATAATAGCAACAAAAAGCGAAACGTATATCAGAAAGACAAATAAGGATAAAATGATTGACGTGAGGGATTATATTAATGCACATTATTCTGATGTATCTCTGGGTATTCCGGCACTTGCGGAGCTTGTTGGTATGAGTGAGGTGTATTTTAGGAAGCTTTTTAAAGCCGAAGCCGGCGTTTCACCGTCACAATATATAATTTCCGTCCGTCTTAAAAAAGCTAAACAAATTATGAAGTATTATCCGTTTTTAACACTTAATGAATGTGCTTTACAATGCGGATTTTCGTCACTTCATTATTTTAGCAGGGTATTTCGCAAAGAGTTTGGAATAAGTCCGTCAAAATACAGAAAAGCAAAAAACTGAGTACCTAAACGGCACTCAGTTTTTTTGCTATTTTAATAAATATTAGATAGAACCTACGATGTAAGGAGCCATGTCAGCTCTTTCCT